>RDXN01000065.1 GCA_004292855.1 Cytophagales bacterium | reverse complement strand
ATATCGAGTCCCTGTTGGCCGTCGGCGGCTTCGAGCAGGGTGAAGGTGGGACGGTCCGACGGGTCGGACAGCACCCGCCGGATATACGCCCGCATATCGGTGTTGTCTTCGACGATGAGGACGGTAGGGGCTGAAAACCCCACCGAAACGTCGGTGATGCGGCCGGTTCGCCGGAGCGATTCCGTCCGCCCCGACCCCACCAAAACGTCGGACCGCCCCGGCCCCTCCTGACCCGTCGGTCCGACGTTTCGGTGGGGTTGAGCGGGTTCCATCGGCAACACCACCGTAAACGTGGTTCCAGTTCCCACCACACTCTCAACGTTAATACTACCGCCGAGCAACTTAACCAATTCATTGACAAGGGCCAGTCCAATGCCCGTGCCCACCTGATCGGTTTGGTGGGAATTGTCGGTTTCGGCGGAGGTTTGATAAAAACGGTCGAAGATATGGGGCAGTTGATCGGGGGGGATACCCATGCCGGAGTCTGAGACGGTCAGGGTGAAAACGTTACTCCTATAATCAGCTTCTACCCGCACTTGCCCGCCGTTGGGCGAAGCGTCGCCGGGCGAATCCACGCCGGGCGAATCCACGCCGGGCGTGAATTTGAGGGCGTTGGAAACCAGATTGGTTAGGATCGACTGGAGTTTGTCGGGGTCGTAGTGGGCGGGTTGGGTGGTTTGGTTTTGGGTCAGACTCAGTTGGATGTGGCGGCTTTGGGCCAGCGACTCGAACGCCGATACCCAAAGGCGGACATCGGCCACCAGATCGCCGGGTTGGGCCTGGAGGGGGAGTTGACCGGCTTCGGCTTTGGCGAGGTCGAGAATCTGGTTGATGAGGGTTTGGAGCCGGGTGGCGTTGCGGTACATCAGGTGGTAAAGCTCATCGCCGGGGAACTGCCGGATTCGGTCGGTGAGTGGGCCAATGAGCAGGGTGAGGGGTGTGCGGAACTCGTGGGAGATATTGGTGAAGAAGCGGGTTTTGAGCAGGTTCACTTCGCGGAGCGTATCGACCTCTACTTTGTTTTGCATCAGGGCATTGGCTGCCAAAATCTGATTACGGATGTAGTTTCGGACAATGAAGCCCATAACCAATGAAATCGACAGAATCTCCACGGCTAATATGGCGATGGTGATTCGGCCAATAATTGGGGTGTAGTTAACCAGATTGAGATGCTTGAGTTGGGCGTAGAACATTGAAACCGAGCAGGCCACCATTGGTATCAGGAAGTGCAGCGGAGGCCGCAACCGGGCTTTGTAGGCGAGTAGGGCCGAACCGATAAACAGCATATAGGCGGGCAGAAACAATAATGAATAGACATGGGTGATAGTGGCATTTTGCACCCAAAGAGGCAAAAATACGCCCACCACGTTTATGCCTATCAACCCTGCCAACAACCACTGCAATAGCCTGAATTTTGGTCGATTATGGAGCAAAATATACCCCCATAACAGCAATGAGACCGGAAATAACCGAAGCACGCCGTATAGCAGCCACTCCATAAGCCAGGGTTGGCTACCGAACAGAATGGGATAAACACCCGTTCTGGAAAAGACGGTTAAATACATCAGAAACGAACAGAACGTATAGAAGCGGAAATGCCGGTCACGAATGAAGCCGACCAAGACGAAGGTGTTGATGGTTCGCAGGATGAATAAACCCAAAAATAACCAGAGAGCTACTGTAATGCTTCGTCCGGTGGTGAGGTTGTCATATTCTTCCCAAACCACTAAGCTGCCCCACATACTCAGCGTGCTTTGAATTCGTATATAGGCCGTTACCGTGGTTCCGGTGGGGATTTGAACCGGAAAAAGTGGAGTCATTTCCACAATACCCCGGTTGGGATAGGGGCGTTTAAGCCCCCTTTTCTGATGGTCGACGTGCCCGTCGGGGTACTGTAAGTACAGGTCGGCATAGTCGATGTTGAAGCCATCGAACAACTGGATATGCCACTTCAGGTTTTTACTTTGGTTGCGAAGCTGGACCCGAAACCAGATGGCACTCTCGGTGAAACCAAATTGAAAAACCTCGGACGTACCCAGTTTGAAGTGGGAATTTTGCTGCACTTGCTCTATAGTCAAATGGGCTGTTTTGTCTTCGAGAATCTCGGTTTGCAGTCCCACCTGTACACGCTTGGTGGAATCCTGCAACACAACCTGAGCAAACGTTAGCAAGGGGCTGATAATCAGCCAGAAATTTAGGGCAATACGATACTTCATGTGACTGGTAGGAAAGCGGGTAATCGACTGTAAAACTACTCAAACCCTTGATTCTAATCGTGTGCCATTTAGCAAAAATTGACAAAGGCGCGTGTCCATTTATAGCCAATTTTGACCGCCTTCGTATTTGTTCGTTTTGAATCAGCTATTACGTGCTATCTAGCGGGGGTAATTCAATCGAGACACGCCTATGAACCCCATTCTACGTAACGTCGCCCTGCTACTGTGTTTGTCGATTAGTACCCAAATCCATGCGCAAATGGGGTCGCTGTCGGGAACGATTCAGGCCTCCGACCAGAAACCGGTCGAGGGGGCCGTGGTGTCGCTTGTCCGTGCCGCCGACTCTGTTTTTGTGAAGGCCGCCCTGACCGAGGCAAACGGGAGTTTCGCGCTGGCTACCCTGAAATTAGGAGACTATCGACTGATAATCAGTTGTGTGGGCTATCAAAACTACGTGAGCCAGGCCGTTAGGGTTGAGGGCCAGCAAACCCTGCCGACTATCACCCTGTTGCTTGCCGATAAGACGCTGAAGGAAGTGAATGTGGTGGCAAAAAAGCCGTTCGTGGAGCAGCGCATCGACCGGGTGGTGGTCAATCCCGACGCGCTCATCAGCAACGCCGGGGCTACCTCGCTCGAAATGTTGGAGAAAGCTCCGGGCATTCAAATCGACCCCAACGGCATCATCAGTCTCAAAGGCCGGGCGGGGGTTGTGGTGTTTATCGATGATAAGCCGTCGTATTTGTCGGCAACGGATCTGGCTAATTACCTGCGTTCGCTTCCGGCGGGGTCGGTCGAAACGATTGAGATTATGACCAATCCGCCCGCCAAATACGACGCGGCTGGCAACGCGGGCGTGATCAACATCCGGCTCAAGAAAAACCGGGTAAAGGGGTTCAACGGGGGGGTAAACCTGAGCTATGGGCAGGGCCGATATGCCCGCAGCAACAACAGCGCGAACCTGAACTACCGGATCAACAAACTTAACGTTTTCAGTAATGTCAGCCTGAATACCAACAACAGCTACCAGGATTTGACCATCAAGCGTAACTATTTTACGCCCGCCGGTGTGCCGTTGTCGGGTTTTTCGCAGAACTCGTACCTGAAACGCGGTCAGAACAGCGCGAATCTCAAACTGGGTGTCGACTATTATGCCTCCAAAAAAACAACCCTGGGCGTCGTGCTGACTGGCTTGTTTATTCCGTCCTCAACCGACATCACCAACCGCGCCCGGCTGCTCGATGCCGGGGGCAACACCTCGGTATTCAACGAGGGCGAGAGCTTTGCCCGCAAATACTGGCGCAACGGCAGCGTGAACCTAAACTACGCCTACCGAATCGACAGCACCGGTAAAGAACTCTCGGCCAACGTCGATTATATCACCTACAGCTCCGACCTGACCCAGTCGCTCAGCAACTTCACGTACTCGCCAAGTCGGGTGTTGCAGGGGCAAAGCCTGCTGGACTCGGACCTGCCCTCGACCCTCGACATCCGCACGGCCAAGCTCGACTACGTGCATCCCGTACGGGCGGGCGGCAAATGGGAGTCGGGCCTGAAACGGAGCGACATCCGAACGGGTAACGTGGCCGATTTCTTTGATGTAGTGGATGGTAAACGGATCGATAACTATCAGTTTACCAACGACTTTACGTATCGCGAGGCCATCAATGCCGCGTATTTGAACTACAGCCGGGAGGGTAAACGCCTGTCGGTACAAACGGGGTTGCGGTTCGAGAATACGGCTATCTGGGGGTATCAGTTAGGCAATCGGGTGGTGCGCGACTCATCGTTTACGCGGGCCTACAACAGCCTGTTTCCTACGGCTTATGTTACCTATAAAATCGACTCGGCGGGCAAACATCGGCTCGGATTCTCGTATGGTCGGCGGATCAACCGGCCTAATTATCAGGACATGAACCCGTTCACGTATCCGCTGGATCGGTTCTCGCTCTATGGCGGCAATCCGTTTCTGCGCCCCACGTTCTCGGACAATATCGAACTCTCGCATACGTTCAACAACGCCATCACGACCACGTTGCAGTTCAGTCGGTCGCGCGATGTGATTACAGAGACGATTGAGCAGGGAACCAACGTGTTCTACAGCCGACCCGGCAACCTGGGCCGTCAGGAGAGTGCCGGGATTTCGGTGAATGGCACCCGTTCGCTGACCAAATGGTGGACGCTGCAACTTTACACGGAACTGACCTACAACCGATTCCGGTCGTCGCTGTACAATCAGCAACTGGACAATGCCGGTACGTTTTGGTACATCGGCCCCACAAACTTGTTTCAGTTTGGCCCGCGCTGGAGCGTCGAACTGGCCGGCAACTACCAGACGCGAGTTTACTACGGGCAGTTTGTGTTGATTCCGGTAGGCAGCGTGCGGGTGGCAGCATCGCGCAAAATCTGGAAAGATAAAGGCACCCTCAAAGTGAACATCAGCGATGTGTTTTACACCCAGCAACCGGGGGGCGACATTCGGAGCCTGGCCAACTCAACGGCGAGTTGGCTCAGTTATCTGGATAGCCGGGTGGTCACGGCCTCGCTCTCGTATCGGTTCAGCAAAGGCCAAAATCGGCAATTGCGGCAAACGGGCGGTGCCGACAGCGAGCAACGTCGGGTGAAGAGTTGAGAGGGCCTGCACCAGTCCCAGCCCGATCAGCAACCACCCCATCAGGCGGTCGGTTTGGTGAAGCCGGTGGGCAAATCGCCCCGTCAGCCAGTGCCCACCCCAAACGAAAACACCAAGCCCCAACAGCGTTCCGACCGAGATCCCGAAGACATACAGCAGGAGTTGAGGCTGATTATCCAGACGAACCAGGCCCTGCTGTGTGAGTAGGGTGGTGTAGAAGGTCCAGAACGGAAACGCAGCCACATTGAGCAGACTCAGTTGCACCCCCAACCGAAACGGCCCGACGGAATCCATCGCGGGCGCGGTGGGGGTGGCCGGTGGTTTGCGGAGGTAATAAACCCCCAACCCGAACAGAACCAGAGCGGTTAGCCACCCGGTGAGCGGTTTGAGCAGGGCCGACTGACTCACCCATTTCGCGCTCCAGACGGCCACGTAGGCATACAAAAATTCCATGAGCGCACAGGACACCGCGAAGCGAACAGCGGCCCGAACCCCCTGCTGCACCGTCAGTCGCAAGGCGGTCAGGTTCAGCACACCCAGGGGCAGCGTGCCCAGCAGGCTTACGACCAGACCCAGCGCAAGGTTCAGAACATGTACATTCATGGCTAGAGTTTTGTCATCCCGAAGCATGAGGGATCTAGTGCCCTCATGCTTCGGGATGACCATAGGTGAAGTAGATCCCTCATTCTTCGGGATGACAAAAAACACGCTTACACCATCTTGTCGGCGCGGCTGCGCTGGTAATAGGTCCAGGCTTCGCTAAACCGCATGTACGGGACGCCCCGCCGGTGATTGGCGCGACTAATCCCGAACAGCACCCGCCAATGGCCCAACAACACCCGCCAGCCTTCCCAAATCGAGAAGCCGGGTTGGTAAATGTGGGCGGGTTCGGCCCCGGCTCCGTTTAGCTCCATGATTCGGATCGTTTCGCCCCGCAGCAAATGCTCCACCGACCGGCACCGTAAATCGAACCGCCCGTAATAAAACCCGTCGATGCCTGCCGAAATTCGGTCGAACACCGCCGTAAACTGGCTTGAAATGAGTGCGTTGCCGTTGAGGAAAGTCGTGCCCCGGCAGTGATTGCCAATGGGCATCAGCACCCGAACCTCGCCCGGTGGCAGCACCTCGTTCAGGGCATCGCCGTAGCGTTGGTGAAGTACGGGCGCCTGGAGTAGGGCGCGTTCATTTTGGTCGATTAGTTGGGCTATGGTGTGCTGCCCGTCGCCCGTTACGTTTAGAAATTCCTTCACTACCACCGACGACACCGTGCCGGTGGCCTCGCCCGGAAACCGGTAGTAAAACACGCCTAGTTCGAGGGGTTCATCGACGTATGCCTGCACGAGCAAATCCTGCCGGTTGGTGCGCAGATAGTCCGCCAGTTCCGACTCTGTTGTGAGTTTCTCGACCCGGAAGCCGCGTTCGCCCCGGTCGGGTTTGGCGATGATCGGAAACCAGAAGTCACTCAGAATCATCGCGTTCAGAATAGTTTCGGTGGTTTGGATGGGATGCCTGAAAAACAGTGTTTTGGGCTTATACTGGTCGTCGATCAGGTCCAGCACGGCCCGTTTCGACTCGCCCCGCATCCCGCCCGTGTCGATGCCGGGGTTCGATGCCGAGAAAAAAAACCACGACCGCGCCCGCAGCGACAGCCAGGCGTAATACACAAACACGGGCAGATACACGACCGCAAACGGCCAGTATTCCCACGACCGCAGCCGGATCAGGAACGGACTTTTGCGGCTCTGCCGATGCCACCAGTTGGCGGGTGCATCGGGCGCGGATGTTGACGGGCTAGTTGTGGTGTCAGATAAGAGCATGTGCAGACAGTGAAAGGTGAATAATGGTCTGATTGACAAGGTCTTCGTAGGTGATGGTGGTTTCGGTGGGGGTATGCGATACGCTTGTGAGGCTCACCGTGCGGTACTGCCCCGGTCGGTGCATCTGAATGGCGTTGGCGGGGTCGTGTTGCCCTGCCTGTTTATGGAATTGCCGGATAGTCGCCCCAGTGCGCTCGTGAAGGGGCCACTCCGCAAACCACCGTTCGCGCTCGGCCCGCACCGGACCTGCGTAGAGCGTTGCCGACGACCAAATGTGCGCCTTGCGCGGGTCGAGTTCGGCCACGTGCCGACGCAGGCCATCCCAGCGGAGTTCGGTCAGGCGGGTGGCTTCGGCGAGGAGCAGGGTGAAGGGTTCGAGGTTCGTGAAATCGTAGTGTTCGATAAACAAATCGGTCGATTCATACCCGAAAACGGCCAGTGGAACCAACCCCCGGCTATGGGCATACGGGGGCGTGGGTTGGTGGGCCTCAAATGCCCCGTTGAGCAGGCAAACCGTCAACGCTGACGAGGCTACGAGCCAGCTACCCTGTCCCTGCGGGTCGCGCGGAAACCCGACCCATTGCCCGCCAATTTGTTCGAGAGCGGGGGGCAATGCAGGTGGGCGCGTGAGCGATTCGTCGCGGCTGGAGGTCAGAATAAAGCCTTCTTCGGGCGTGGGAATGTAGGTTACTGTACACATAAAAATAATGGACTTGCTTATCGTGGGCGGTTGATTCCCAGCTTTTTCATGCGCGATTCGAGCGTGGTCGGGATGATGTCGAGGATTTCGGCGGCCCCGTGTTTGCCGCTTACTTTCCAGTTCACCGATTCGAGCACGGCGGTGATGTGGGCGCGTTCCATGTCTTCGAGGGTTTGGGGTGTTACACGCCGGGCGAGGGCGGTGTTACCCCCGAACCAGTCGCCCAAATCGAGTTGCCGACCGGGGGAGCTAATAAGCGACCGTTCGACGATGTTTTCTAACTCGCGGATGTTGCCGGGCCAGTTGTAGGCCGTGAGCGTGTCGATGACCCGTTGCGGGATGGTGTCGATTCGGCGGTTCATGGCGGGGCCGTGTTTGTCGCAGAAATGCCTCACCAGCAGGGGGATGTCTTCTTTTCGCTCGCGCAGGGGCAGGCTGTTGATCGGGAATACGGCCAGCCGGTAATACAAATCCTCCCGAAACCGGCCCGCCCCAATTTCGGCTTCGAGGTTGCGGTTGGTGGCCGCCAGTACCCGAACATTCACCCGAACCGTTTTGGTGCCGCCCACCCGCTCGAACTCGCCCTCCTGCAACACCCGCAGGAGTTTGGCCTGTAAATCGAGCGGCATCTCGCCAATCTCATCCAGAAAAATGGTCCCGTTGTTGGCCAGCTCGAACCGCCCGATTTTCTGGCCCGTAGCCCCCGTAAAGGCCCCTTTTTCGTGCCCGAACAACTCGCTCTCGATGAGCGTGTGGGGCAGGGCCGCGCAGTTGACCTTGATGAGCGGCCCCTGTCGGCGGGGGCTGTGCTGATGGATGGCCCGCGCCAGCAACTCCTTACCCGTACCCGACTCACCCCCAATCAGCACCGTCGTGTGGGTGGGGGCCACCTGCTCCACCTTCTTCAGCACCGCCCGGAACGTTTTGCTTTGACTCACAATCTCGTCGAAGCCCGTCGTTTGGCGAATTTCGTCGCGGAGGTAGGTGTTTTCGGCCTGTAGCTGATCTTTGAGGGTTTCGACCTCGGCCAACGCCCGCCGGAGGGCTTCGGTACGCTCGGCCACGCGGGCTTCCAGGGCCTCGTTGGCCTGTTGGAGTTCGTGACGGGTTTGCCGCAGGGCCAGGTGGGTTTGCACACGGGCCAGCACTTCGGGCAGTTGGAACGGCTTCGTAATATAATCGACAGCCCCCAAATTGAAGCCGTTGACCTTGTCGATGGTCTCGCTCGACGCCGTCATGAACAGCACCGGAACCCCGGCAGTGACGGGGTCGGCTTTGAGTCGACGGCAGGTTTCAAAACCGTTCATGCCGGGCATCATCACGTCGAGCAAAATCAGGTCGGGTTGGGCGTAGGCCACCTGTTCGAGGGCCGATTTACCGTCCTGCTCGGTCAACACCCGGTAGCCGTAGTGCGTGAGCGCGTCGAACAGAATGCTCAGGTTATGGGGCGTGTCATCGACAACGAGAATGCTGGGTTGCTGAGGTGTTAGCACGGGTTGAAGGGGTTTTGTACGGTTGGTTAGTTAGGGTGGTTTTTGTCATTCCGACCGGGCCGCCGGAGCGGGAACGAGGAATCTAGTCTTGTAATAGTCAAATTGACTAAAAATGAGCTAGATTCCTCGTTCCCGCTCCGGCGGCCCGGTCGGAATGACAAAAACTAACTATCCAATATCTCACTATTCGTTAAATACTCCCTGATTTTGCGGGTTTCAAAGGTGGCGACCCAGGTGCGGAGAGGTTTTGTAAAAGTCTGGTAATCGGCGTTTTGGACGTCGATAGCGTCGAGTTGCAGGAGCAGGCCGCGTAGATCGCCTTGCCGGGCGAGGCTGAGCAGGGCGTCGAGCAGGGGGCGCGGGGGCACCACAAGCGTGGTCGATTCAGCCCGTGTAATGGGTTGCGGGGGCGGCTCGGTGTAGTGCCACGTCAGGTTGAGCAGTCGCCCGATTTTCGCCAGCAAACTATCGACATCCACGGGCTTGGCCACGAAATCGTCGAACCCCTCCCGGAACGACCGTTGCTGGTTTTGCTCGAACACGTTGGCCGAAAACGCCATCACCTTCGTGCGGGTTAGTTCGGGGTGTTCGCTCAGGTGTTGCAGAGCCTCAAAACCGTTCATCACGGGCATCACCAGGTCCATCAGAATCAGGTCGGGCAGGGTGTCGCGGGCCAGGGAAACCGCCTGTTGACCGTCGGTTGCTTCCATCACCTCGAACCCGGTTTGGCTCAGTAGCGAGGTGACGAGTTGCCGATTTTCGGCGTGGTCGTCGGCCACCAGAATCCGCTTGCGGGGGCCATCGTAGCCCACAATCTGCCCCCGTGAGCCGGTTTGTAAACTCATCCCTGCCGGAACATCGTCGCCCGCCGACAGAGGCAAACTGACCGTAAACGTGCTACCCTTGCCGGGGGTACTCGTCACGCTCAACTGACCGCCCATCAGGGCTACGAGCTTATCGGAAATGGCCAGCCCCAGGCCCGTGCCCTCCACCACCGTTCGGGCGTCGCGCACCTGGATAAACGGCTGAAAAATCTCGGTTTGGCGTTCGGGCGGGATGCCAATACCCGTGTCGCTCACCTGAAACACCACCCGATATTGCCCCGGTCGCAACTCCTGACTGCTCACCGTGAGACCAACGCTGCCCTGTTCGGTAAACTTCACGGCGTTGCTCAGGAGGTTGTTGAGTACCTGCGTCAGGCGTTTTTCGTCGCCCAGCACCACAGGCGGCAGGTCGGTGGCAGGCTGGTAGGTAAAGGTCAGTTTTTTGGCCTCGGCCTGCGACCGAAAAAACGTGGCTACGTTGTCGCACAGGGCTTTGAGGGGCAGGGGTGCCCGCTGAAACTCGAACCGCTGGGCCTCGATCTTGGCAATGTCCAGCACCTCGTTGATGAGTTTCAGCAGGTGTTCGCCACTGCTCCGCACCACCCCAACCCACTGTTGCTGCCCCGCCGACAGGCTCGGCTCGCGCTGAAGCAATTGGGCGAAACCCAGAATACCGTTGAGGGGCGTGCGGAGTTCGTGGCTCATGTTGGCCAGAAACTCGCTCTTGGCGCGGTTGGCCCCTTCGGCGGTTTCTTTGGCCATCTGCAACCGGCCCGATTGCGCCACAAGTTCTTCTTTCTGCGCCACCACCTGCGCCGTGCGCTCCTGCACCAGGGTTTCGAGCTTTAGCTTTTCGCGGGTGAGTCGGCGGGTGTAGTACCGCGTGAAGCCGTAGATCAGCACACCCGTTGCCAGCGCGAACAGGGCGTAGGCCCACCACGCCTGAAACCAGGGTTTGGCAATCACAAAGCCAAACGTGCCCGTGCGGCTCTGTTGGCCGTAGGCGTCGCGGGCGCGAACGGCAAACGAATACGCCCCGGCGGGCAAATTCGTGTAGTCCTTCCGGGTCTCGCGGCTCCACCCCGACCAAAGGGTGTCGGCGTCGGTGGTGCCCATCAATCGGTATTGAAACTCGTTGGGTTCGTCGCCCACGAAGCTTGTCGAGGCAAACCCAAACGACAGATCGCGGTCGCGGTAGGGGAGGGTGAGCAGGCCGGACCGGGCGCGGGTATCGTTGCCGCCGTACACGAGCGAGTCGGTAGCCAGTGACCGGACCGTGCGGATGAGGGCCGGAAATTCGGGGGGCATAAACATCTGCGCCCCATCGTAGCGAAACAGCCCCTCGTCGTTGCCGAGCCACACCAGCCCGTTCTGATCGGGATACACCACGTAGCCACCCCGCCGAACGGGTTTCAGACTCAGGCTGTCGCAGGTCCAGCCACCCGTGTCGGTGGGTCGAAAGGCCACTGCCGGATTGGCAAACCAGAGCCGCCGGTCGGGGCCTTCGGCGAGGGCGGGTGCGTCGGCGGCAGAGGCCCGTAACACGGATCCAAACCGCGTTTCGGGCACGAATTGGCCCTTTTTCGGGTCAAGCCGAAACAGCGAACCGCCAGCCGCGAACAGCAGCCCGTGCGAGGTGGCGAAGGCATAACTGCCCGTATTGGTTGGGAGGCCCCCGGCCACGACCCGCGCGGTTCCGTCGGGATTGAGCCGGTACACGCCGTTGGCCCGCGTCCCGACCCACACGCGCCCGTCGGCGTCTTCGGCCAGCGACACGCACTCGGTCTGGATACCCGCCGTTGGCCCCGTGTCGCGCCAGGTGCCGGTGGGGGTGCGGGCGTACGTTCGCAGGCCGTCGGGCCGGGCCACGAGCAGCCGGTTGGGTTGGTTGCGGGGCGACAGCAGGGCGTTGACGGGCACGTTTTGGGTCGAAACAAGCTCCGTCAGGCGACCCTGCCGAACGCGCCAGAGTCCGGCGTTGCTCCCGGCAAACAGATCGGGGCCGAGGGTCAGCAAGACCCGCACGGGGGCCGTGGTGCCCGTCACCAACTCAAACCGGTTGGCCGTTGTGGTCCAGCGCATCAGGCCCAAATCGGTGCCCACGTAGAGCGTGCCGAGGTGTCGCCGGATGGCCCACACCGTCGAGTGAATATTGAAACTGCTCTCGAACCGGCTCACAGGCAGGTTGGTTTCCACCCGGTCGAGGCCGCTGCCCGTGCTGATCCAGAGCGATTGTTCGCGGTCCTGAAACAGATCCAGTACGGTGTTGCGCCGGAGGCCGTTGCTTTCGTCGATGGCCTGCCGAATGCGCCCCGTTTCGTCCAGAATTCGAACGCCCCCGCGCTCCGTCCCGACGATGTAGCTGTGTGTTCCGGTTTTCATGTTGAATACATAAACGGCCCGGCTCACGCGGTTTTGGCGCATCCAGTCGTCGGCCTGCGTGGACAGCGGGGCGAGGGTGGCCCGGTCGGTGTTATAGCGGAACAGCCCCCCGGTTTGGGTAACCATCACCAGTTCGTTGGCCGTAGGCGAGGGCAGGGTGGCGATCAACGGGCCGGTGGTTAGGCGGGCGGTGCCGGGCAGGGGCATCAGGCACTTGTCCCGGAAACCGTCGAGCGGCAGGCGATAGAGTTGGTTCGTTGCTGACTGAATAAACAGGTACTCGCCCACTCGACTTACCTGTTGCAACCCGTTCGGAATGGCCCACGAGAGGGTTTTCTCCCCCGTTCGGAATCGGTACACGCGCTCGTTGGTGCAGGCAAAGAGGCCCTTTGAGGTGCTGAGTAGATCGACAAGGGTCAGCCGGGCGGGTTGGGGGGCGGGAATCTGCTGGCTCATCGACGCGAAGTGCCGCCTGCCCTGCACGTCGGTGCGGAGGTAGCCAAAATGGGTTTGGGTAGCCACGAACACCGTACCCGCCGAGTCGGTGCAAACGGCGAGTACGCGCTGCCCCGGCACCCGGATGAGCGTCCAGTTGCTACCGTCGAATTCGAGCAGGCCGTGTGCGTTGCCCACGTACAACACGCCCCGGCTGTCTTGCGCGATGGCCCGGTTTTCGGGGTGGGCGCGGTAGGTTTTGGGGGCATAATGCTGAATAAACGGCAGGCCCGTTGGCTGGGCCATACCCGTCGAATACGTGAGGAAAAGCAGCAGAAGAATACGCATGACGGGCGGGGAGATTTCCGAAATATCGGGACTATCCCGAAATATCACTAAACGTCTGATTGGCAATTGGGTTGGCATCGTGTTGAAAAGCCTTTTCTGACGCCACAGAAGCCCGTTTTGGCGGTTCCGGCTCCTGCGGCATGGCATTTGGATACTACAAATGGAGAACCAAAACACACAAACGGCCATGATCGAACCAACAAAACGTACTTACCTGCCCGCCACCCGCCTTCTTTGGTTGAGCAGTTGGTTCTGTATACTACTGACGCAGGCCCCGGCCCAATCGCTTCCCGATGGCGTTCGGAAAGGCCAATATAACCTGCAAAACGGTCTGGCTTTGGCGGGCTACGACCCCGTCGGCTACCTGATCACCCAAAAAGCCCTCAAAGGTTCGCCCCAACTCACAACGACCTACAAGGGCGTGACCTACCGATTTGCTACGGCAGCCAATCGCGACCTGTTCCTGAAAAACCCAGCCGTCTACGAGCCTGCCTACGGAGGCTGGTGCGCCTATGCGATGGGGGCCACCGGCGAGAAAGTGGAGGTCGATCCCGACACCTTCGAGGTGCGCGACGGGCGGCTGTATCTGTTTTACCACAGCCTGTTCAACAATACGCTGCCCAAATGGCAAAAGGATGAACCTAATTTGCACCGTAAAGCCGACGCCAACTGGCAACGGTTCGTAAAGAGCTAAATGGTTGCACAACGGGTATTTATGACGTGTTTGGGGTATCTTACCGCCATCACTCTTTGCTCATTCAGAATTTTCATGAAACTACAGGACGTATCCGTTACGCTGTTGGGTCAATTGACCCATGTTATTGCCCAGTTGACTCCCGCCGAGTATGCCCGTCCGTTGCCTGTTTTGTTGGGGAGTTCGGTTGGTAAGCACCTCCGCCACGTAATTGAGTTCTACAATATGATGCTTACCGCGCACCAAACCGGCCACCTCAACTACGACCGGCGGGTGCGGCAAACCACCCTCGAAACCAGCCCGCAGGCCGCTATCGACGCCTTGGACCAGACAAGTTGGCTTGTTGACCATTACGATACCGACCGGCTGCTTACGTTCGAGGCTTCGTACAGCCCCGACGGCGCACCCGACCTGTCGATTTCAACGACGTACTACCGTGAACTGCACTACAACATCGAACACGCCATCCATCATTCGGCGATTATCCGAATCGGGGTGGAGCAAACGTTTTCGGGTGTGGTGCTGCCCCCGCACTTTGGCCTTGCCCATGCTACCGTTCAGCACGAGCAACAACATGTACAAACCCCGCGTGGCGTTCTGCCCGCCCTAATTCACCTCGATCATGTCCAACTTCACTAATTCATCATTTGGGCGCACCCTGCTTTCCGCTCAGGGGGCTGCCCGGCTCGTCGCGGCCATTCTGATGGCGCAAACCCTGTTCTTTAAATTTACAGCCGCTCCCGAAAGCGTCTACATTTTCTCGACCATCGGGGCCGAACCCATTGGCCGCATCGGCACGGGTATTCTCGAACTGATTGCCGCCGTATTGCTGCTCGTTCCCCGAACCGGCTGGGCGGGTGCGCTGTTGGGTGCGGGCCTGATGGGAGGTGCCGTGATGACTCACCTGACCGTGTTGGGTATTGCCGTACAGGGCGATGGCGGGCAGTTGTTTGCCTACGCCGTTATCATCTTGGTGTGCTGCCTGTATGTGTTGTGGGTAAACCGGGCGCAGATTCCCTTCCTGAGCCATTACCTGCCCCGGCTCATCCTTGCAGCCCTGATTTTGAGCCTGTCGGGCTGCGCCAAAGACGAAGCCCCCGCGCCGGTGGGCACGGCTGCGGCCCCCGTGAACGTCAATAATCCCACCCAAACGTTCGATTTGGCGGGCCAAACGGTGCTGGCATCGGGCACGTTCGCGAGCAACGTTCACCCGACCAAAGGCACGGCAAAAATTTACGAGAAAGGAGGCAAGCGAACCCTCGTCCTCACTGATTTCCAGACCGACGGTGGCCCTGACCTACGCATTTACCTGGCCGATGGCACTACGTTCACTTCGTTTGTAGAGGTGGGCAAACTGGCTGCAACGGGCAATTTCTTTGTCGAAATCCCGTCTGGTTACGAACCCGCCAAACACGGCTTCGTGCTGATCTGGTGCAAGCAGTTCAGTGTGTTGTTCGGTAACGCCCCCCTGAAATAAACGCCGTAATCCCGATGAAAACCTTATTTGTGATCCTGTTTATGAGTTGCCCGCTGCTGTTGCTGGCACAGGGCACCCCCCCGGCGACCTCGCCCTACGCGTTTGCGCCCCGCATCCGCACCGCCGACCTCAGCCTGGCCACCAACGGCGATCTGAGCAGTGTGGCCCTCACGGTCAATCAACTGCATGGCCTGGGACGGTCGCACCGGTTTCGGGTGGGCTACGGGCTGCGGTTTACGGCCACCACAGCGGGTCAGCTCGACTACGTCACGGCCCCGGCCAAACTCACGTCGGGCAAGCAGAGTCTGGCGGCCCTGTTCTCCGAAAATATCAACGATAATCTCGATACGCTCCGGCTGGGCAAGACCCAAACCAACTCGCTCAACCTGAGCATTCATCTCGAATACGGCCTGACGCGTCGGTTGGCCGTTGGGTTCAATATCGACGCGGTGGGCGTTACGTTCGGGGCCGAACAGAGCGGCACCTTCATTGCCAACGGCCCCACGCGCTCGTCGCTGCACAACAGCGTACAGACCGCTAAGCCAACCACGCTCAACGCCTTGCTCATCAGCGACAGCGACATTGGAAGCCTTAATTCCGAAGGCTATGTGCGCTACCGGGTTTCGCCCAAACTGAGCCTGCGCGGGGGCATTGGGTTCCAATTCACGGAATACACGACGACCCGCAAACTAACCCTCGATAATGACCGTTTTCGGAGTAAAAACGCGGGGGTCCAACTGGCCGTTGCCTACCAGTTCTGACCCCCGTCTTCAAATGAAATACTTCATCACACTATTGCTGCTGACGCACTCGTTGGCACAGGCGCAAACGGCCTGGAAACCCGCCAAAGCCTCGGTTACGTTCACGATTCGCAACGCGGGCCTATCGGTCGATGGCTCGTTCGGGGGCTTCATGGGCGAGCTGTTGTTCGACTCCAAAGCTCCCGAAAAGAGCCAAATCACGGCCTCGGTCGATGCCAGCACGATTGATACGGGTATCAAACTCCGCAACAATCACCTCCGCAAAGCCGAGTATTTCGACATCGCCAATCACCCGCGCATCACTCTCAAATCGGCCAAACTGGCGCGACAAACCGGCAACACCTACGAGGGGACGTTTGCGCTCACCCTCAAAGGCACCACCCGCACCGTTACGGTTCCGTTTACGATGGTCGAATCCGGTAACGCGGCCACCTTTAGCGGGCAGTTCACGATCAACCGGCTAGACTACAAGGTGGGTGGCAAAAGCCTGCTGATGAGCAACGACGTCACCATTAGCCTAACCGTGCAGGCGACTCGTTAGCGTGGCTTCACGTCTTTGGGCCGGGGCCGCGAACAAACGCACTTGCGCAGGCCCGACAGGTCGATACCCAGTTCTTTCAGCCGCCCTTCGTCGATGGCTTTGTTTTTCTGGAGACAGCCGAGCAACGCGCAGAACCGTTCGTAGTCGGTGGGGCGTGGGGGTGGGTTGTTGCCGCCTTTCCACGTAAACGCCGACCGCAGAGCCTCACGCGTCCAGCCCGATCCGAGGGTTGTTTTGCCCTTGCCCAGCACATGCACCCGATACACCCCGCTTTGGCTCGCCGTCCAGGCTGTTTCAAACACACCATCGCCTGTTTCGGCGGGGGTCAATACGGTTTGGGTGCCATCGGGGGCCGTAACGCGAACGGTAATTTTGCCCCCACGCGGGGCCGCGTACCCAAACTCCGTTACCACCGTGCGCAGATGAACCGTAGCCCCCGGTTCGAGACTCGCCTGATTCAGCGTCACCGCCATATCCAGCACCGACCGGGCCTGCGCCACAAACGCATACCGCAGCCCGTGCGTCTGAGTCAAGGCGAACTCCTGCTGATCGTCTTTTCTGAGTTTGCTCAGTTGTTTTTTGAATTTGTCTTTGTCGAGCTTGAGCCGGGCATACCAGGTGCCGTTGGGGTCTTGCTCGCCCACTTTGCTTACGGGCAATGACAGCCGGTAGAACGCCGACTTCTGATCGACCACGTAGCGCGAAACGGGTTCGCCCGCCAAACTCGATGGGTCAATAATCTGCCCGTCGGGGGTTTCGAGAACGAAATCGAGGGCGTCGGGCAGGGGCGAGTGCATCACGGCGTCGAGTTGCCAGTCGGTTTCGTTCACCCGAAACGGGATTCGCACCTCCTCGCCAGGATGGAGCCAACCTTCGGGATCGACCACGATCTGCATGTTTGTTACCCCGGCCAGAATCTGTTGGTAGTATTTCGTGAGCAGGAAATAATCGTCGGTGCCGATGTTGCCCGTCATCAGGATGTAGCCGTTGTTGCCGCCCGTAAGTTGGGCGAGGGCCGAGGGCTGAATATTCTCAGGAGTGCCGAGGCCAATGGCAAACACCTGCCCGTTGATGGTGCCTGCGGGCAGATCGGCGATGTACGCACTGGCGGTTTCCTTGCCATCGGTCAGCACCACCATTGCTTTCACGGCATAGTCGGCAGAGGCCCCGTTCAGGAGCGACTGAGCCGCCAGCACCCCATCACCAATGGCAGTGGCCCCTGCCGGGTTGGTGTTGTGGCCCGAAATATGGGCGTTCAGATCGGCCCGACCCACGCCAATGATCTCGAAGCCCGCATCCTGAACAGTCATGGCCCCGGCCAAATCGGCGTCGGTATCCCACGACACCGCCCCCAGGCCCGTATCGGTCTGAGCCAGTGCCGACACCACCACCGCGCTGTCGTGCAGCACCTGAATCTTCCGCCGACCGTCGCCCGCCAGATCGTCCATACTGCCGGACCGGTCCATCGACAGCACGAGCGCGGCCCGTGGGCGGGGTACTACGTTGGCCGTAAACACGATGTTGTACTGCACCCCCGTTTCGATGCACTCCACAACGGCCTCACCCTGCGCCACGTCGCCCGCCGAGGTGCCCACAAAGCGCACCCAAATGCGCGGGGTCGAGGGCGAGCAGGTGTGGTTGCCCGTGTGCGTGGCTTCGTTGCCGTTGTGCAACACAAACGAGTTGGCCGGACCCGACGTGGTCGTGGGGCCGCTGACGACGCGGAATCGGTGATTTCGCGAGCTTTTGACCGTAAACGAGATGGCCCGCAAGGTGGGTTCGCCTTCGGGTACGTTCAAAAATTGCACGTTGGGCGTATTGAGCGTAATCTGGGTCTGGGCCACGCAAACGGCTTTGGCGGCATCGATGCGCCCCCGGCCATACCAGTTGCTGTATTCGTTTACGCCGTCGCCGTTCAGGTCGCGCCAACGGCCCTCGGCGTCGGTGTTGGCAAAGTCGATTTTGACCGCCGTGTTGTAAAAAATCTCGCGCACCTCCTGCCACGTAAGCGTGGGGTCCATGCTCAGAAGCAGGGCCGCAACGCCCGCCGTTAGGGGCGTGGCCGACGACGTTCCGCCGAAGTTATTAGTATAGTCGTTGGGGCCACCGGTGTGTCCGGCCCGGTTGCCGTCGCCCGGTCCGGTTGCCGTAGTGATGCCACGAAGTCCCATATCTGTGTCGCTGCTGGGGGCGCAGAGGTCGATACCGTCGCCGAAATTAGAGTAGCTGGCCCGTTGGTCGTTTTCCTGGGAGGCCGCAATGCCGAAGGTGCGCTCGTGCCGTGCCCAGGGCCGTAACGACGCAAATTGGCTATTGGCGTTGCCCGCCGAAAAGAACAGCAGCGTACCGAGGCCTCCGCGTCCCTCGTCGGTGATGCGCTCGAAAGTCTCGTTCATCAAATCCGACACGGGAAAAATGGCCGGATTCCAGCCGCCCGCGCTGTTCGTGACTACGGCGGCTCCCTGTGCTAATTGCGCCGGGAAATCGGGGTCATCGCTCTCCGGGTCGAGGCCCGACATCCAGAGATAGAAGTCCGAAAATTCGGTTTCGGTGCTGGCCGAGGGAACCTGAACGCTCAGAACGCGGCAGTTGGGCGCGGCTCCCGAAACGCCTTCTTCCTCACCCCCCACGGTCGATGCGTTGTTGGCCGGAGCCGCCGAAACACCTGCACACTGAATGCCGTGATTACCCAGCGGGCTGTTGTTGTTGGCCTGCATCGTCCCCATATCGAAGAAACCGGCCATCTTGGGTTGCCCGTTCGAGACCGTCCCCTGAAACTCCACGTGGGTAGCCGTTACGTTGCCGCCAACGGTCTGGGATTCAAGCCCTTCGTCGATTACGGCAATAATCAGGTTAGCATCGCCGAAGGTCCGGTCGTTGGCCGAACCAGGCGTTACACCAGCCGCGTTGGCATCGCGCAGGGTTTGCCAGGCATCGGGCAGGCCAATGTGGGACAGGTGCCACTGATCGTCGGCGAGTTCGTCGGTAGGGGTAATGGCGTCGAACTCAAACGTAAAGGTCAGTTCGGCCTCGGCCCCCAGCACCAGCGCGGAGTCCTCCAGTTTGTCGCAGTCGGTCAGCAGGCTCAGGTCCGTAGCGGGCGATTGTAGCAGCCACAAGTCCTTGAACGTCAGCTTCCGTTTCACCGTTAGACCGAGCGATTTGGCCAACTCGGTAACGGCGTCGGGTTTGGTGTCGGGTTTGGTTCGGACCACGATATTGCCCGAAAAAAACGCCATGCCCCCACCCGATGCATTGACTAGCGGCCCTACGGCCACGACGCCTTTCTGGCCCCGCAACTCCTTCGTGAGGGCAGTTGCCTCGGCTTCGTTAGCCTGCACCACCAATAACCCCGGCCCAACGGAACGCGGTTTTTCGGTGGTTTGCCCTTTCAGGCGTTCGGCTATCTGTTTGGGGGCTTCGGTGCCCCGTGTGGCAATACCCAGCAAACCGGGCCGGGGCCGAAACGGGACGCGGATACCCCGGCGTTTGTAAGCCGGTAGGCCCGCTTCGCCCAGGATAAACTCGGTCTGGTTTTTCCCCGCCTTGATCGTGACGGTGCGTCGTTCGGGTTGCAGGTCCTCGGCCTCCACCACCACCGTTACCTGCCCAATCGGCAGGCCGTGAAAAACAAAAACGCCCGTAGCCGTTTCGTTGGCCGACGACCGACCCTCCACCCGGACACGCGCTCCTTTGAGCGGCTCGTGTTCGACGGAAAACACACTGATCTGGAGTGTTCCAAAAGTTGTCATACTGATTACGTGATTGAGTGAACTTCGTTTAAAGAAGCGGGTCGCTCAATTAGTCGTAAGCAGCACGGGCGCGGAAACGCCGTTAAATAAGTCTGTTTTTACGGCATCTGGCCGTCGCTTGATTAGTTCCGACTCGATAATTTGGTGGCATCGAGCGGTTCTGGCTCAATTGACCAGCCGAACTCTTCGCTGTCGACTTTGGGAAGATCAATTTGCTCAATAGGCAACCAGACTGTGAAGGTTGTGCCAACCCCAACCACACTCGCTACGCCCAGAGTTCCGTCGAGATGGGTGACCCGTTCGCGGATTTGGGCTAGTTGCTCGACCGATTTATGAACGGGTGGTGCATTCTGCGCCGAATTCAGGAGCGTTGTAAGTTGCTCCGTCGGGATACCCACGCCTGAATCGTCGACGCGGAACGTAACCCCGAGCGGTTCATACGTGACCTCGACCAAGATCTGCCCTCCGCCTGCCGTGGAGCGAATCGCATTGGTTAGTAGGTCCGACAAAATAGCGTGGAGTGCGGGGGCATCGTAATGGGCCAGCCACCTGTCCCGATTCTGGTGGAGCGTCAGGCTGATCGACCCCGTTTGGGCCGTTGATTCGTCTTCCGATACCCATTGCCGCACGTCGGCGACCAAATTTCGGGTGGGCCAGTGGTGGGCCAATTTCGTTGGGGCAGGTAACGCTGTTTTCGGACCAACAGCCGGAGGAGGTTGGTCGACTCGAATGCGCAGGCGGTTGCGATACGCACGCCAGAGCAGGATACCCGCCGGAATGGGTATGGATAGAAGGAGGAGTAGTTTAAGCATACAGAGTAAAGAGGATGTACGAATATACATGGCTCTCTGGATGTATGCTCAAAAAATCACCTGCCGATTTTCATAAGTTTAGTGTTTGGCAACCAAATCTGGCAGTGCAGGAAACGAAGGTACCAATCAAACAAAAAACGGAACATCTTTGGGCGCGTACTTGCGCATGCCTTCCTCGTTGATTTCAACACCAATACCGGGCTTTTCCGACAGCGGAATGAACCCTTTATCAACCATTGGCCCGTCGAACGTGACGATTTCTTTGAACATCGGATCGTCATGAAAGTAAATTTGCCACTCCAGAATGAGGAAATTCGGCACCGACGCACACACGTGGCTGGCGGCCATCGCGCCCAAATACGAAGCCACCATGTGGGGGGCAAACGGCACGTAGTAGAGGTTTGCCAGATTGGCAATGCGCTGCCCTTCGCCCAGACCACCGGCCTTTTGCAGGTCGGGCATGATGATGTCGACGGCCCCGATTTCGAGCAGTTGACGGAAACCATAAGCCAGATAATGGTTCTCGCCCGCACAGATGGGGGTGTTCGAGGCCTCGCGAATTTGGCGGTAGGCTTCGGGGTTTTCGGCGGGGATGGGTTCTTCCAGGAACAGCAGGTTGAGCGGTTCCATCATCTTGGCTACGCGTCGGCCTGTGGTCATGTCGTAGCGACCGTGCATGTCCACGCAAATGTCGACCTTCGGGCCAACGGCCTTGCGCACGGCGTTGATTTGGTTGTACATCCGCTCCAGTTCGCCCTGGCTAGCCGTCCAGTTGTAGGCGTCGTATTTGGCCGGGTCGTTGCGCTGATCAATGTCGAACTTCACGGCGTTGAACCCCATATCGACGGCGCGTTTGGCACTTTTGGCGAAGGCTCCGGGGCTGGTGTCGGTGTCGCGGTAGGCCCCGGTATCGCAGTAGACCCGGATTCGGTCGCGGAATTTGCCGCCGAGTAATTGGTACACGGGCAGGCCCAGAGCTTTCCCGGCCAAATCCCACAGGGCTGTTTCG
Source organism: Cytophagales bacterium (assembly GCA_004292855.1). Classification (GTDB taxonomy): domain Bacteria; phylum Bacteroidota; class Bacteroidia; order Cytophagales; family Spirosomataceae; genus Rudanella. The sequence continues at coordinate 47,019 of RDXN01000065.1, read as the reverse complement.
ATAGCCGACAAGACCGCGATGTACATGCCCGCCTGTGCGCCCCCGAAAAACCCACCCCGGCGCAGGTCCTCAAACAGCCGATGCACGTTCAATGGGCTGCGGCCTTTGATACGTTCGCCGAGTTGCTTAACAAGGTGGTACGTGCCCGCCGTAGCGTCGACCCCCTCGCCACAGCCCCAGATGCCCTGATTCGTGTAGATTTTGACGAACAGGCTGTTGCCGTTGCGGATGTAGCCGCACTTAAGGTCGGTGATTTTTAAATCCGACGGGGCCGACGAGCGGGGCGTCCGGTCGAGGGCGGTTTCGAGACCCGCGCCAAACGACGACAGGGCCGAGGTAGCCAACGCCGACGTCAGTGCGGCTTTGGTGAAAAAGGATCGGCGATGCATGGGGTTTAAGGAAATAGTTTCGGGTTTCAACGCTGCGCTGTTTCATTGGCTACGCCGTTTCACGTCTCACGGTTTGCAGTGAACAGCGCAGCATTGAAACCTGAAACAGCGCAGCTAATGAAACTTGAAACGCCGAAGGCATTGAAACCTGAAACTGCTAATACGTTCGTTTTTTCAAATACTCCTGAATCTGTCCTTTCGGGACGGGGAGCTCGTTGATGTGGGCGTTGAGCCATTGCGAGAAATCCTTCTCGATCTCGTCGGACCAGCGGGTGTCAATTTGGCCGGGGGTGTATTTCTGCTCGCGGAGCCGCTGATGCCCGAACATGTCGCGTAGCCGGACAATCTCCGAGGTGGTCACCACTCGCTCGACCAGGTGGGGCGGAATGAACATCACACCCCCGTCGCGGCCCAGTACCACATCGCCGGGCATCACCATCGCCCCACCAATGCGCGTGGGGCGGTTAATGGCCACAAGCGTGGTGTTCAGCTCGCCAGCCGGGTTGTTGAGGTGGTGCGAGGGGTGGTACGACCGAAAAAACGACGTGAACCTACCCAACTCTCGCAGGCCCGCAATGTCGCGGATGGCCCCGTCGTACACGATGCCGTTGCCAGTTTTGGCGTAGATCGAGTTACCGAGGTTGTCGCCGATGGTGGGGCCATCTTCGTGCGCCCCAAACTGATCGACCACGTACACGTCGCCTTTTACAAGCAGGTCGATGGGCCACGAGTTCTGCGACTTAATGCGCCCGTCTTTCGAGTGGCCCTTCTCGTCGATCACCCGATGCACGTCGGGCCGACCGGGCATAAACGTGGCCGTTACGGCCCGACCCACCAGCACTGAGTCGGGGTTGATCGTCTGCCAACCTTCGGCGTACTGGTGTTTATAGTTTTCGTTTTTGAGAACGGCCCAGGCTTCTTCCTGCGTAACGAGTTTCATGCGTTTGAGCAGGGCGTCGGGCACCTTCGGGCGACCATCGGCGTAGCGTTCGCCCTTCCATTCGGGCGTCAGGAATACGAGTTCGTCGCGGGAGATTTGTTGGGCAAAGCAACCTCCGCCTTCACCAAACAGGCACAGTAGCGTTAGCAGAAATGGTACAAGTCGCATGGTCAGTAAACGGGTTTTCGGATGCCCGCAAAAGCAATTTTGTCCGTGCTTTTTACCCGCTCACCTATTTCTGCATGTCCTGTTGAATCGCTAATACTGTCTCTACGGGTACGTCGAAGTCCTCGGCAATCTCCTCGGGTGTTAGTTTGCCACGTTGCAAGGCTCTTGTAATTCCTTGCCGCGTAACCAACTCCATACCCTTCTCCAGGCCAATCTGTTCGCCTTTCTCCATACCCTTCTCCAGGCCAATCTGTTCGCCTTTCTCCATACCCTTCTCCAGGCCAATCTGTTCGCCTTTCTCCATACCCTTCTCCATACCCTTCTCCATACCCTTCTCTAGGCCTCTCTCTTCAGCATCAGCGAGTTTTCCCTGAAAGACATCTCGCTCGATGGCCTTGTTTTCCATTGCTTTCATATAGATCCGCCGATCTTTCTCGCTCAGGCCCTCAAATTCCAGCTTTTGTTGCACCAGCGACAAGCCCTTCGCCCGAGAACCCGGTTTTATTTCATTGTTTTTCAGGTAATAGATCCATTCATCCAATGTGTCTTTGGCCAGATTATTGAACTTGGTAACTTTCAAAATATAATATTCTGGATAAATTTCATAGACATGCTCCAACGAAAGACTGTTTTTTTGCCGGGTCGATAAAGCTAGCACGTCGCCCGTGTGTAAGCCCCTAAACTCCGTTTTGCCATGATAGACATAATCCTCTCCTTGCCCCAGGTTAAAGTAGGCAATGTTGACCGAATATACTTTCTTGATATCCTTGTAGGCTTCGCCTAAATGAAAATGTTCGACCACAGCTTTTGACGTAGCAAACATGATTCGATAGAAGTAATCTACCTCACTTTCTGCTTGCAATTCAATGATAATGAGCTGTTTTTTGCTGTTTATGGCCAGCATATCCACTCGATTGAACTTCTGCTCGGCGGTTTCCTGGTTCGATTCACTTTCCAGAATCTGTTCAATCTTAATATCTTCACGGAGTAATTCCGACAGAAATCCTTCCAGAATTCCAAAGTTACTTTTCTGTCTGAGAAGCCGTTTCATGGCCCAATCGAAACGTATCAGGGTTTTTGCCATTATTTTGTCATAGTTCGGAATGTAGGCAAAGTTAACCAAAATGACAATCTGTCAGCTCGGCTCCGTCTGGAACAACTTTTGGTACGAACTCTGCCAGCAAGTTATTCACTCTTTAGCTTATGGAAGCCATACAAAACGAACGCGGAAATATCTCGATCCATACTGAGAACATCTTCCCGATTATCAAGAAGTTCTTATACTCTGACCACGAGATTTTCCTGCGCGAACTGGTCTCTAACGCGGTCGATGCCACCCAGAAACTGAAAAAACTGGCCGCTTATGGCGAAGTCAGCACCGAAATCGGCGACGATCTGAAGGTGACAGTTTCGTTCGATAAGGATGCCAAGACGATCACAATCAGCGATCAGGGCATTGGCATGACCGCCGAGGAGATCAAAAAGTACATCAACCAGATTGCGTTTTCGGGCGCGACCGAGTTTGTTGAGAAGTACAAGGACAAAGCCGACGACGGCAAGGGCGCGATCATCGGCCACTTTGGCCTGGGCTTTTACTCGGCCTTTATGGTGGCCCGCGAGGTCGAAATTATCTCCAAGTCATACCAGGACCAACCCGCCACCCGCTGGATTTGCGATGGTTCGACCGAGTACGAGATAAGCACCGCCGAACGCGAAGAGCGGGGCACGGACGTGATTCTGCACATCGCCGAAGACTCCGAGGAGTTTCTGGATCAATACCGCTTGCGGGGCATTCTGGACAAATACGGCAAGTTTTTGCCCGTGCCGATTTTCTTCGACGAGAAGCAGATTAACAACCCAGCCCCGATCTGGACCAAAGCCCCCGCCGACCTCACCGACGACGATTACAAGGCGTTCTATCGCGAGTTGTACCCGATGAGCGAAGACCCGCTCTTCTGGATTCACCTCAACGTCGATTATCCGTTTAACCTGACGGGCGTGCTGTACTTCCCGAAACTCAAAAATGATCGGTTCACACAAAATCGCGAAAAGATTCAGCTCTACAGTCGGCAGGTGTTTATCACCGATGAGGTGAAGGATGTGGTGCCCGATTTCCTGATGCTGTTGCACGGTGTAATCGACTCGCCCGATATTCCGCTCAACGTGTCGCGCTCGTTTTTACAGGCCGACTCGAACGTGAAGAAGATCAACAGCTACATCACCCGCAAGGTGGCCGATAAGCTCAACGACCTCTTCAAAGCCGACCGCGAAGCTTACGAGGCTAAGTTCGACGACATTGGGCTGTTCGTGAAATACGGCATCCTGAGCGACGACAAATTCTACGAAAAAGCCAAAGAGTTTGTCTTACTCAAAAATACGGCAGGCAAACACTTCACGCTTAACGAGTACCGCGAGCACGTGCAGGCCAACCAAACCGATAAGGGCGAGACGGTAACGATGCTCTACGCGACCAACGCGCAGCAACAGCACAGCTTTATCGAATCGGCAACCCGGCGCGGCTATGACGTGTTGTTGATGGACACGCCCATCGACTCGCACTTCATCAACGCCCTCGAATACAAGCTCGAAAAGACTTCGTTCAAGCGCGTCGATGCCGATACGCTCGACAAGCTGATTGACAAGGGACTGAACAACGAGAGCGTATTGTCGGAGGCCGACCGTACCAAGTTAAAAGAACTGTTTGAGCAGACTTTAGACAACAAATCGTTGACGATCAACGTGGAGTCGATGCCGTCGGATGAGTTGCCAGTGACGATCACGATGCCCGAATTTATGCGCCGGATGAAGGACATGTCGGCCCTGTCGGGGGAGCAAAACATGTTTGGAGCGATGCCCGTGATGTACAATTTGGCCATCAACGCCAACCACCCGCTTACAGGCAAGGTGCTTTCCGCCGAAGGCGACGCCCAGAAAACGCTGGTGAAGCAGTTGTACGACCTGGCCCTGCTCTCGCAGAATATGCTCACCGGCGCAGACCTGACCGCGTTCGTTCGCCGGTCAGTAGAGGGGTTGTAATTGTAGGGGCAGACCCACGTGTCTGCCCAATCCCACGTGTCTGCCCAATTTCTTTTGACATGAATTGGGCAGACACGTAGGTCTGCCCCTACAAACGATGAAAACCCTCGACAATTTTTACGCAATCCTGCCCGAACCCACCCAAAGCTGTTTGCTCGCCCTGCGCGACTTGATTCTGGCCCAAAGCGAGCACCTGACCCCGTCGTGGAAATGGAGCCTACCTTTCTTCGATTACAAAGGGCGATTCCTGTTCTACCTTTCACCAACGCACAAGAAACAGGATACCCCCTACATCGGCGTCGTGAACGGGCATAAACTGGATCACCCCGCTTTGATTCAGGGCAATCGAACCCAGATCAAAATCATGTTCATCAACCCCGGAGAAGATCTGCCTACCGAACAGATTATTGAGGTATTACAATCGGCCATCGCCCAGCGCGACCAGCCCGCGAGTGGGGCGTGAGAAGCAGTAAACATGGATAAGGTGAGTAACAGCCTGTCTACGGCTAACTTTAGTGTTGGTAACCATTCTGTTCCTGTACTCCTATGACTCGTTCTTTATCACTAAAAAATGCGCTGACCCTGCTCCGAATTGGCTTAGCCGTTGTGTTTCTGGCTCACGCTCTTGTCCGCCTAGCCAACGGAACGATACCCCGGTTTGGGCAGTTTCTGGAAACCAAAGGGTTGCCCGCCGGGGTGATGCTGGTGTATGTTCTAACGGCTTTCGAGATCGTAGGCAGCCTGCTGCTCTTGGCCGGTCGGTACGTCCGGTGGGTGTCGGCGGGGTTTATTGGTATTTTGCTCGTGGGTATCGTGCTCATCCACGCGTCGCTGGGGTGGTTTGTGGGCGAGCATGGTACGGGCGGCACGGAATACAGTTTCGTACTGATTATCTGCTTCGTTGTGGTGGCCGCTGCCGATGGTGATAAGCGAGCCTGAGACCTAACCTGCCATTTGATAGACGCAACCGTTCGGGGTGCGTCTATTCTACTTCTTTAGTTAAGGTATTGTTGGGTTGTCTGTGCGGACTATCTTTGTGAATGGTCGCTACGCATTCTGCTACTAAATTTTTCACCAATCAGGAAGAGAATACCCTACTTCAGAAGATAGAAGGCATTTTCAAACACCGTAACATCCATTTTTTTGATGCGCTGGTGGGCTATTTCTATGCTTCAGGCTATTTCCGGGTCCGTCCATTTATCAAAGAAGCTGCTGAGGTTCGGGTTCTGGTGGGCATTAACGTAGACAAACTGGTGCATCAGGCCGCTCAGCAAGGCGTTCTGTTCACAGCCGACGCCTGGAAATCACAGGAGGATTTCTTTGAAGTTGCCAAGAAGAACATTCAGCAAGCTAAATATAGCAAAACCGTAGAAGAAGGGATGCTAGGCATGATTGATGATATTGTGTCGGGTAAACTTCAGATTCGCGTTCATCCGAAACAGAACATCCATGCTAAGCTCTATATTTTTCGGGAGCAGACCTACCACCCCCACGGCTATGGGGGCGTTATTACGGGGTCGAGTAACCTGACCGAACCGGGTTTAGAACGCAACTTCGAGTTCAATGTCGAACTCCGCGAAGATGCCGACATTCTGTTTGCCAACGAAACGTTTGAAAAGCTCTGGCTGGAATCGGTGCCGGTAGCTGAAGAATTCATTGCCCGGCTGAAAACCGAAACCTTCCTGAACGATCAGTTTACGCCCTACGAGGTCTATCTGAAGTTTTTGATTGAATATTTCGGAAAAAGCATCGACTACGACCCCAACTCAGAGACTGATTTGCCGAAGGGATTTATGCCGTTGGTGTATCAGGCCGACGCAGTGAACGACGGCTACAACAAAATGGCCAAGCATGGGGGCTTTTTTCTGTCTGACGTGGTCGGCTTGGGTAAAACCATCATTGCGACGCGTATTGCCAAAAAGTTTTACTTCAAAAATGGCTTCCCCGAACACCGGTCGCGCACGCTGATTGTGGTGCCACCGGCCCTGAAAACCAACTGGGAAGAAACCATTGATAAGTTCAATCTCGACGGGGTCGACATCGTCACGAACGGCAGTTTACATAAAGTGCGCAGCCCGGAGCGGTACGATTTGGTGATTGTCGATGAAGCCCACAAGTTCCGCTCCGACACTGCCGAAGCGTATAACGACCTTCAAAAGATTTGCAAAACGCCCACTCGCCGTCGGCACGCAGACGGTTCACGCTACGCCAAACGGGTTATGCTCGTTTCGGCTACACCCCTCAATAATTACCCCGAAGACATCGCCAATCTGGTTTACCTGTTTCAGGACAGCAAAGACTCAACGCTCGAAATTGGCAATTTGCAACACTTTTTCCGGCAGCACATCGACGCCTATCGCAAGCTCAAACACGAGCCGGATATGCAAAAGGTAAATGAGGGCGTTCGGCGGATTTATGAGCAGATTCGGGTGAAGGTGATTGAACCACTGACCGTTCGGCGAACGCGTACAGATCTAAAAGTACATCATCAGTACAAAGACGATCTGGTGGCTCAGAAGATTCAGTTTCCAGACGTGCGCAAGCCAGAGAAAATTTTTTACCAGTTGGACCCCCACCTGGAGGAACTCTACGATAACACGATTCGTAGCCTGACGCACCCCACCGAGGGACTAACCTATAACCGCTACCGGGCCATCGGCTTTCTGAAACCATATAAAAAACAGAAATACAAAAAAGCCGACATGATTGCCACGCAACTGGCTAAAATCATGAAAACGATGCTCGTTAAACGCATCGACAGCAGCTTTTACGCGTTTCGGCAGTCGATCCGGCGGTTTTGCGAAGCCACCGATACCATGGTGAAAATGTTCGATAGCAACCGGGTGTTTATTGCGCCCAATCTGCCTGTGTCGGACATGATTAACGACGGGCGAGAAGACGAACTGCTCGACTTGGTGACCAGTTTGATGGACACTGATCCCACCATCGACATTTGCCTCGCCGACGACTTTGAGCCGGGTTTTTATGAGGGACTCAAACGCGATCAGCGTGTGCTGAGTGAACTATCGAAGGCGTGGGATGACCTCGGCGACGAAGACCCCAAACTCGACACATTTGTTCAATACATTCAAACACAGCTTTTCGGGCCGGAGAACCGGGAGAAGAAATTGGTGGTATTCTCGGAGAGCAAAGAAACCACCGAGTATGTGGCCCACCGATTGAAACCACTTATCAGTCAGCGTATTCTGACTGTGGATAGCCACACCCGAAAAGACCGGATGCCTACCATTCGGGCCAACTTTGATGCAAATCTGTCTGCCGACTTACAGCAGAATGAGTATGATATTGTTCTGTCAACGGAAGTGCTGGCTGAGGGTGTCAATCTGCACCGGGCTAACGTGATTGTTAATTACGATACGCCCTGGAATGCCACCCGTCTGATGCAACGCATTGGCCGCGTGAACCGCATTGGCACCAAAGCGAACGAGGTGTTGATCTACAATTTCTTCCCCACGGCGCAGGTCGACTCCGACATTGAATTGCAGAAGAAAGCCATGATGAAACTTCAGGCATTCCATGCGGCTTTGGGCGAAGACAGCCAAATCTACAGTCCCGACGAGGTGACAGAATCGTTCGGGTTGTTCGACAAGGACGTAGACGAGGAACGCGACGAGAAACTGGATTACCTGATGCAGATTCGGGACATCAAAGAAAAAGACCCCGACCTGTTCAAGCGCATCAAAAATATGCCGCTCAGAGCGCGGGTAGGCCGCAAAGACCGGATGCAGCATCAGGCTACTATCGCGTTTATCCGTGACCAGAAACGCGACGCGTTCGTGTATGTACACGCCGGACCGGATGGTTCCGACGGGCGCATGGAAAACTATAAAGTTGAAGAACTGACGTTTCTGGAAACTGCCAAGCGATTCGGGTGCATGGTGCATGAACGGGCCGTTCGCCTGCACGACCTCCACCACGAGCAGGTACAGGTGGCCGTCAATCGGTTTCAGGCGCAGGTCGAAGCCGAGAAAGCACAGGACAAGAAAGTAGACGTGGCGCAGGGGCCAAACGAACGAAAAGCTATGATCTTTTTGGATGCGTTTCTGAGCTTGCCCATCATCTCGGACGACGAGAAAACGCTGGTTGCTTTAGCGAAAGAGGCCATCCGGCGCGGGCGTTTTCAGAATCTGCAACGCGATATCAACAAGCTGCAAAAGTCGCAGGCGAAGGTGAAAGTGCAACCGGCTGTGCTACTGGACAGTCTGGTGAAAATTCTGAACAGTTATCCGTTGAACCAACCTGCCGACGACGGGTCAGCTACGCCGGTCATTCCGGTAGTGGTTGCCCCAACCGAACCAGCCATCATTATCTCGGAGAGTTTCAGCGCGTAAATAAACCAACCCCACACGTTATGACGAACGCCGATTTAAAAAGCTTCCTCCAACAACGCTACTCAACGGCCAACCGCCAAACCTTGCTGGACTACTTGTTTGGCAACTCCAAAGACCTGTTTACCCAGCCTCGAATCCTCGCGCAAGATGCCGACACCATTAATCTAGCCCAGCAGATTGGCTCCGTGAAGCTGGCCGACGGACGCAGTTTGGGCTTGTTCGATGTGTCGGTGACCGAGGCCGTACAAATTGCCCGAAACCGGAAAGGGCTGCGCGATTTGGCCGCCAAATACATCGACCAGAATATCATTCACGGGGCACTGGTGTTCGTTCACGGCCCAAACCAAATCGATTATCGGCTCACGTTCATTGCCCGATACTCGGCCTTTAACCTCGAAACCCTCGAACTCGAACGCAACGAGACCGCGCCCAAACGATTCTCGTTTGTGCTTGGCCCCAACGAACCCTGCACTACAGCCGCCCGACGGCTGATGGAACTCGTGGGCAAACCCGTCATTGACCTCAAAGCCCTGACCGACACTTTTGCCGTGGAGCCGCTCAACCGCGAGTTTTTCCGGCAGTTCAAAGACGTTCATTTTAAAAAAATCTGGCACTATCTGGCCGAACACCATTGGCCCGATTTCCTGGGCGATGTACCCATGCCCACGGGCACGGCGCCTGCCGACATAAAGGAGAAAGACCGGTTGGCTAAACCCGTCCGCGACTTCGCCAAGAAAATGCTAGGCCGGATTGTGTTCCTGCATTTCCTGCAAAAAAAAGGGTGGATGGGCTGTCCACTCCCCTCTCTTTATGAAGGAGAGGGGTTGGGGGTGAGGTCGTCAGGGTGGAGCGGGGGCAATATCCGATTCGTGCAGACCCTGTTTGAGCGGTTCCGTCAGCCTGACCGGTTTTACAGCCGTTGCCTTACTAAACTGTTTTTCGATACACTCAATGACCCTAACCGCCCCGGTTTTCGGTTCGAGGCAGCCGGGATTGAACCCTGCCGTGTGCCGTACCTGAACGGGGGGTTATTCGACCGCGACACGCGCCCCGACGGGCAATTACTCACGGAGGCCATCGACCTGCCTGCTGACTATTTCGCGAGCCTGCTCCAGTTTTTCGATCAGTATAATTTCACGATTGACGAAAACAGCCCTGGCGATTACGAGGTGGGTATCGACCCCGAAATGCTCGGCCATATTTTTGAAAACCTCCTTGAGGAAAACCGCGAGAAGGGAGCTTTCTACACGCCGAAGGAAATTGTGCAGTACATGTGTCAGGAGAGCCTGATTCAACACCTCGCGCACCGGCTCACCGCCGAACTGGGTGAAGCCATGCGCCCGGCTCTGCTCGAAGCCCTCGACACGCTCATCCGGCAGGGGAGCCGGGGCGACGAACAGAACCGCCATAATCTTATCACGATTCACGCGCCCCGCATCGAAGAACTGCTCGACGACCTGAAAATCTGCGACCCGGCCATTGGCTCCGGCGCGTTTCCGGTCGGGATGTTAGGGGAGATTTTTGCCGCCAAAATGACCCTTGACCTCACGCTGAACCGCGCTGAGGTCAAAAAACGCATTATCCGCGAAACCATTTATGGCGTGGATATGGAACCCGGCGCGGTGGATATTGCCCGACTCCGGTTCTGGCTCTCGCTCGTCGTGGATGAGGACGAACCCCAACCCCTGCCCAACCTCGACTACAAAATTATGCAGGGCGATAGCCTGCTGGAATCGTTTGAGGGTGTGATTCCGTTGCGTGTGACGGCTGGTGAAACAAATCATGACCCCACTAGAGGTGTTTTGAGAGACGGCCAACTAAAGCTCGACGGTACGCTGAAAGATGCTCAATTGGGCCTGGGTTTCGCCTTTGCGGCCCCCAAAGCAAGCATGACCGACGGGCGCAAAGCCAAATTGCGCCGGTTGATTCAGGCTTATTTCAAAGCGGGTACGAAGGATGAGAAGCAAGACCTGCGGAACCAGATCAATGCTGAAATCAATAAACACATCGATGAGTGTATTCAGGCCGAGCAGGCCAAATGGACCGACAAAAAGAACGAGATCCTAGGTCAGCTTTTTATGGCCCGCCAAGCCCAGAAAAACGCAAAAACCCCCGCCAAACAGCGTGAGTACGAGAAAGCAATTGCCCGAAAAGAAACCGAACTCGAACGGTTTCAGAACCTGCTGACCGACGAACAGGCCCGCGAAGCCCGCCTTGCCCGCTCTAAACAAAACGGCGAGAAAGGCTATTTTCTCTGGCACCTGTTCTTCCCCGAAGTGTTCGAAAAAGGCGGCTTTGATATCTGCATTGCCAACCCGCCCTATCTGCAACTGTCGCGCATCCCGACCGAAGCCGCGCAGTATGGCCGAGAGGGATACAGCACATTTGAGAAAACGGGCGACATCTACGGGCTGTTCTACGAGCAGGGTGTGCGGCTGCTGCGGCCCGGCGGCATCCTGACCTACATTACCTCCAACTCTTGGCTCCAAACGCAGTATGGCAAGCCCCTGCGCCAATTGTTTGTGGAGCAAACCGACCCGCTCACGCTTCTTAACTTTGCCGACACCCGGCTGTTTGAGACCGCCGTGGTCGAAACCAATATCCTAATTACCCGCCGGGACAAATGCACGTATCAGCTACAGGCAGCGACCGTAGGAGCCGATTTTGATAAGGAACGCGATACCCTCCCCGCCTACATTGCCCAACACGCCTTCCGGCTCACCGACCTCCCCGCCGAAGGCTGGTCCGTAGGCGACGAACAGGCTAACACCCTGAAAAAGAAGATTGAAGGGAATGGGAAGAAGTTGGGAGAGTGGGAGGTTGAGATTAATCGCGGTATCCTAACTGGTTATAACCAGGCATTTATAATTGACGGAAAAACCAGAAAACGGTTAACAGAAGAGGATGTCAATAACCACAATGTTATCAAGCCATCGTTACGAGGACGCGACCTGACGAGATATTTTTATAACAATAGCGATTCTTGGATGATAGTTTCGCACAATGGTTTACGGGAAGAGAATTTGTTGCGAGTTGATATTCCTAAAGATTACCCAAGTCTTTACAGCTTTTTCAAATCCAACGAATTTCAGCCCGCAATTCAGAATCGTTACGATAAGGGTAATCACTGGACAAACTTGCGAAATTGTGCATATCTAAAGGATTTTGATAAGCCTAAGATCATATGGGGTGAGCTTGCAGATAAAGCAAAATTCACTTACGACGATGCCGGAACTTATTTCAACGATACCATTTTTATGATGATTGGTGATTCCTTAAAGTATCTATTGGCAGTCCTGAATTCAAAAGCAGCCCAGTGGTATTTCGAGCAGATCACCACCACATCGGGCATGGGAACAAACCGTTGGAAAAAGTACAAAATCGAGCAGCTTCCTGTGCCGGAGCCGGATGCCCAAACAGAGCGGCAGTTGGAGCAGTTGGTCGATACGGTGCTGGCTCTCAAAAAAACTCAGTCTATGAGTGCCGATACGCTCGCCTACGAAGCCCAGATTGATGCACTTGTGTTCCGGGCCTACGGCTTGACGGAAACCGAGGTGCTTTATGTGCTCGATCAGTTCCCCACCGTCGGCAGCCGCGAGCGCGAACAGATTCGGAATAATTTTCGGAACTTGGAGCGGGGAAATTTCTCCTTATTGGTATAAACGAGTAGAATGGTTGATCTGATACCACCGCTAACCACCGTTCGGGCTGAATTAATTGTCAAAGAAATCTCAACGGAGGGTAGCCGCCCGTTGCGTGTATTGGCCAACGATGGCAATGAATACATAGCGAAAACAACCGGGGCCAATTCCTGCGTGGAGGTCATCAACGAGGTGTTGTGTGGTTATCTGGCTCGTTGTTGGGGATTAGCGGTGCCACCGTTCTCGTTAGTGCAGATCAGCCAACCGGTGGTTGATGCCTACGAACGTCAACGGGGCCGTTTATCCGAACGGTATCGCAACTGTCCGTTCGAGGATCGGCTATTTTTTGGTTCGAGGGTCGTAAGCAGTCAAGTAGAGATTGACGTTTTCTTTGCAGGGCCACACCATCCGGCCCAAATGCAACTGTTTCATCAACCACTTGATTTGCTTAAGATCGGCGTTTTCGATCAATGGGTTGGCAACTTTGATCGTAAGCCTGACAATCCAAATCTGTTGCTTACCAGCCGACCCGATGGGACATTTGATTTTTGCCCAATTGACCACACGGCTACTTTTGCTTATTTGGAGAATTATCGGGATGTGCGTGATGCGCTACTAATCCGTGAACCTAAAAAATGGTTGTTGTCGCACCGTTTTGTGCCAGCAATTGTTAAGTTTACGCCCCCTCAGGCAATTAGCAGTTTGCAAGACGAAATACGTAGCGGCATGGATCTTGCGTTAACAGCTTTGGATTCAATTTTTGCGGAGGTTCCCGTAGCGTGGGGGCTTAGCCGAAAAGCCAAAGAGCATTTGAAACAGTTTTTTGCTGATAGAGTTCGTAATGAACGTATTGCAAGCACTTACTTAAACTACTTACACTAAAATGGCGGGCTACTATAGCATATTGCGGTTTGTGAGCAATCCGCTGAGCAACGAGAGTATTGCCCTGGGTCTGGTTGTGCTGTCGGGCCGGACTGCCCTGTTCAGATTATCCGATTCAAAGGTAGAGTTTGCTAAAAAACTAAGCCCGGCCTCGGCGAAGCTGCTGACTTTTTCGCTTGGTCAATTACACCAGTTTTTCAAACAGGATTTGAGCGATCAGTCGAATCAACTCATGCAATTTCCTGTACAAATTCAGCATGACTTTATTGCCCGTTTAGCTTCCTATAACAACGGACTGCTCCAGTTTTCGGAGCCTGCATATATCGAATCAGAGCAATTGGTTAATCAATTTGAGCGTTATTTTGAGCGATTCGTCGAAGCAAACGTGTTGATCTCGGTCAAGCCAAATCACCCGGAAGTTTCAGTGTTGAAGCAACGGATTCAACACAATTTTTATGAACCATTACGCGGGAGCATCGACGTAGATTACACAATTCGTAAGCGTCAATTGCCTGCTTTATATTTTGATTATCACCTGGATGGAGTGGGCGTCAATGGAGCCATGTACGCCGTAAAGGCCATTGATTTGAATGCTAACCATCATCTTGATACCATCCAGCGTGAGTTAAGCGAATTTGAAAGTGTTATTGATCGATTAAATCGGTTTGCCCGAGAGCGTAATATTAACGGAAAACCCGAGTATCACCTGATTGTGGACCCATACAAGGGTGATAATAAAGACCGTAAGGAGTTATACGACATCCTGCAATCAACTCCGCAGTTTACTTTAGGAAAATCGTCTAAGCTTGCCGAAATAGCCGAAAAATTTCGGAAGAGGAAGGTGGGCAAGTTCTCCGAGAAACTTCTTGAAGAAGCCTAGCACGACAAAAAAACCGCCCATCTCTGAGCGGTTTTTTTGTTCAGACTATTCCCCCAATTACCCCACCGCAATTGTCTGCGCGGGTACATTCGTGGCGGGATTCTTGGGTAGTGTTACCCGCAGGATGCCATCAGCGTAGGTGGCCGAAATCTGATCGGTCAGCACCTTATTATTCAACTGAAACTGCCGCTCGAAACCACCCGCGTTGAAGCTGTATTCCTGATAGGTGAAGCCCGTCTGTGGCTGTTCGGTAGCTCCCTCCTGAGACTGGGTGCCAGGGTAGGCGATGGTCAGTACGTCTTCTTTAACGGTCAGAGAAACCTTCGACTTGTCGAGGCCAGCCGCGTAGAGTGAAATCACAAACGCGCTGTCCGTGTCTTCGATATTCACGGGGGGCTGGTTGAAGTGAGCCATTTTTTGCTTCCACATTTCACCCCATTTGCCTTTACCCCAGTGACTTTTGTGGTGGCCACCCCATGAGCCGCATCCACCTTTGTACTCGCCTTGAAATCCTTTATTGTACTGCATGATTGTTTGTTGTTTACGATGTTAACTTAATTGATGGAGATAATCCGCTCGTATCCTGCTTGGTAACTAGGCTGACGGTAGGCCGGATTATCAATAGAAATGATGCTCGTTGCCGGTGCCCAAGGGCCTCCCTGCACGTTGCCGTGCCCGTAATATCGGCGGGCAATCTGCTTGCCAACGACTTTGAAAATAAGGGCGGCCACCGCAGCCACGATCAGCAGTTTGACAATGACCGAGAGAAGAAACAGACCGAGGCCGATCATCAGGGCCAAGCCTGCTATGCGCCAAATGTTCATAGTATTTGCGTGTTTATTGGTTCAAGGAAGCCCATCTACCAGGCTTCTGATACGGTAGTCGCAAATCGGTGGTGGAATATTTTAAGCAAAGCGAAAAAAAATAAAAGAGCGGCTTACGGGCCGCTCTTTCCACTTATACATCTGACTCGAAAACGGCTAATACTTCGCCGGTTGGCCCGCTTTGGGCGTGGTTCGTTTGATGAACTCGCGCAGGTCTTCGTTGGAGGTGGCGAGGTCTTCCTGGCGCAGATACATCATGTGGCCGCTTCGGTAGCCCTTCCAGTCCATCCGCGATTTGAGCTTGCCGCTAGGGTCCATTTGCCACATGTTGTACTGGGCGTTGTAGTAATCGCAGGCCCCGTCGTAATAACCCGACTGCACGAGCAGGTGCAGATACGGGTTCTGGGCCATTGCCTGCCGCAGATTCTCCGCCGACCGGTCCTGATTCTCGCCCGTGCGTGCCCACGGACTCACCGGCCCGAACATGAAGTATTTCAGGTCGGTTTTGTAGCCCAGCACCTCGCGGAAATAGTGGTTGATGGGGGGCGTAAACGAGTGCAGCCACGAGGTCAGTTCGGGCGAATAGTCGGGGCGGTCGCCGGACACCTGCCGGTCGATGCCGAGGTAGCGCGAGTCGAGCCGCCCGATGGTATAGCCTTTGTCGCGGAGGAGTTCTTTCCAGAAGAAATTCGTGGGCACGTTCAGGTTGTGTTCCAGAATTACCTTTTCGGGCAAACCCGAATACCGGGCCATGCGGGTGGCGAGTTGCTGCCGTTTTTGGGGGTCCAGAAAACCACCCCGCGCCATGGCCGGGATCAACTCGTTTTGTGTGAACTGCTCCACTTCGGGCAGCATTTCGGTGAGGTCTTTCTTCTGTAAATCGGCGGGTAGCACCTTATGATGCCAGGCCGTAGCCGCGTAATAGGGCAAGCGGTTGGCCCCCTCGATGGCCGCGCCCCGCTCAATGCCCAAATCGGTGGGCGACACCAGGATCACACCGTTGAGGTACATCCAACTGGCGTTTTGCAACTCCAGCGCGAGGCCCGACACCCGCGTGGTGCCGTAGCTCTCGCCAATCAGGTACTTGGGCGACAACCACCGGCTCTTGCGGCTCACAAACGTGTTCAACCACTCGGCCAAATACTTTATGTCGGCGTTGACACCGAAGAATTTCTCCTTCGGGCCGTCGGGGCTGACCATGCGCGAGTAGCCCGTGTTGACGGGGTCGATAAACACAATATCGGCCACGTCCAGAATCGAATGCGGGTTGTCCTTGATGGCGTACGGTTGTAGCGGGTATCCCTCCGAATCGACGTTGAGTAGTTTGGGGCCGGTGTAGGCCATGTGCATCCACACCGACGCCGTACCCGGCCCCCCGTTGAACGAGATGACGAGCGGACGCGCAGCCCGGTCTTTCACATCGGTGCGTTCGTAGTAGGTATAAAACACGCCTGCGATGGGTTTGCCGGTCTCGTCCCACACGGGTTGCGTGCCGGTGGCGGCCGTGTACGGCACGCGCTGTCCCTTGATGGTCACGGCGTGGGTAGTGGTCACGGTCGAGTCGATGATGAGGCCGAGACTCCCGGCAACGGGCGCGACTGGCCCTGTTTTGACCGGGGCGGACGGTCCGACGGGTCGGTTGGGGGCGGGCTGGGCTAGTGCGAGCGTTGTGGTAACGCAGAGTGCAAGCAGTAGTGGGTGTTTCATTGGGATTTTGTATTGGTTTATACGTTCACAATCCTGCCGCATCACCAAATCTAATGCCCAACTGCCCAGCCGCTTTTTTCAGGGCAGCTAATTCCGACGAAAGGTTGGTTTTGCGGTAAATTTCAGCGAGTTGCCGTTGGGCATCGAGGTCGTAGGGGTTGAGGGCGATGGCCTGCATCAGTCCCCCGATACCATGTTCGGGTTTGCCGGATTGTTGAGCCAGCATGCCTATCGAAAACTGTGCCGACGCCCGGTACAGTTGGTCAATGTCGGTGGGCAACGTGTCGAACAATTTTTTGGCGTCGGCACTCTGACCGGCCCGGATCATGAGCCGCACCAGTCGTTGCTTGTCCATTGGATCAAGTGTACCCTTGTCGGCTAGTACCACGCCCAGATAATGCCGGAGCGAGTCGATGCGGCCCAACGCAGCATAACCCTCGGCCAGTCGCAGGCTGAAATCGGTGCGGGCGTTTTGGGTTGAGGCCAGAATCCGCTGTGCTTCGGCGATAGTCTGAACGGCTTCGGCGGCTTTGCCCGTAATGAGCAGAGCATCGGCAAAGAGGCCGCGCAGTTCGTAGTTCTGGGGGCGTTGGGCAACCTGCTTGCGGAGCAAATCAAGCGGTTGGGTGTAGCCGAGCATGGCCCGGTGGGCGGCTGCAAACGCCAGGGCCTCATCGCGCTTGTCGCGGAGATAGGTCGAGATCGTCGAGCTTGTGGGGGCGTAGGCTTCGGCGGCTCGTATGGCGTTCACAATCTGCGCGTTATGCAGGTAGGTCTCGCGGAGTTGCACGGCCATTTGGGCGCGGGTCTGATAGTCGTTTTCGAGGTCGACGGCCTTTTGCAAATACTTCGCCTGTGCAGCTACCGTCTCGGTGTGATTAGTTGCACCCACCACCTGCCGGGCCTTCTCCCAATCGGCCAGAGCCACGTACGCCGGTGCGTAATTTTGGTTGATCGACTGGGCAATGTTGATGTACTCGCGGGCTATATCGAACTGTTTTTGCTCTCCTTTCACGCGGGCGTAGGCCAGGTAGGCGGGCTGATACCGACGGTCGTAGACGAGGGCCGTGTCGAGCAGGCGGGCGGCTCGGGCGGGGTCGGTTTTAGTGTATTTGCTGCTCAGATTCAGGTAAACCTGCGCCCAGTTCGAGGCCATCGCCCGCTTATCGCCCGCGAGCGCGGCCTTTTCTTTGGTGATAAGTGAGTCCAGAAATCCGTACATGCCCGGATCTTTTGCCTTCAGCTCGGCCCGGATGTTCATGGACTTAAAATCGAGCGGATGCACCTTAACCGTCTCGAAATAAGCTGGGTAGGTCTGTGCCAGATATTCTGATTCGTTGTTTTGCGAGTAATAATCCAATGTCCGTTTCTCCTGCATGGCTTTGTAATACAGCGACCGGATGCGTCTGTTTTCTTTGTCGGTCAGCACGCGCCCGTGAAACAGGTGGACGTACTCGTGCAGCACCACGTTGCGCTCCTCCCAGGCCCCACGCTCCACGTACTCGATGGCCGCAGCCCCACTGCCCACACCCCGAATGTCCATCCACTGCCGGTTGTCGAATGTAGTCGCGTACCGAAAATACGGTGACCGCATGGCCAGCGACAGGTCGATGTGCAGGGGCGGCACCACGAAGCTGTTGCCTTGTTTGGCCAGCAACGGAAAGTAGGCCACGCTTGTGTATAACTGGTTCCAGACCATGTTGCGGGCAAACGTTCCGGCGTAATAACTCAGGTCGGGGAATACTGTGCTGAACAAATCGGGGTCGGGAATCGGGGCGTTGCGGATCGTGGTCATTACCGAGTCGTACTGGGCCAGATACGGAATCCGTTTCGATTTTATGACCGCCGACAGCCCGTTGTGGGCGGGGCCGTAATGGGCTTTTTTGGTCAAAACGCGCCGGAAAATGGCCTCTGCCGAGTCGAGGTTGGCCACCCGGTTAGGCGCGTCGAACTCGCTGTACAGCAGCGAAGCCCTGTGCATGGCAGGCAATACCGAAGCCGGATAAAGTCGCTCGGCCTGCGCGGTAACGGCGAGGGCCTCGGGCAGTTTTCGGGCGCGAAACAGCCGGTCGGCCCCGCGCAGGGTGTCGCGAATGGCCTTTTCGTTTTTGTCGGCGTAGTCGGCATAGGTGCGGTTGGTGTGGCCATTGCCCCAGTGCCAGTGCGTTTGGAAATGCAACGGGTTCAGGTCGAGAGCCAGTTGCCATTGATCGGCCATCGCGTTGAGCTGGGTGGCGTCGATTCGTCGCCAGATCGCGTAGCCGTAGCTGAAGCGGGCATCGGCGTTGAAGGGGTCGAGCATGAGCGAGCGCACCAGTGGGGCCACGGCCTGTTCGGGCTGTTGATCCCAGAAATACACATTCGCTTCGAGCAAATAGGCCGGGGCAAGGTTAGGGTTGGCCTTCTGAAGTCGTTTGGCAATGGCGAGGGCGTCGGGGTAGCGTTTTTGCAGGAGTAACGCCCGGCCCAACACGAGGGCCGTTTCGTCGTCGGCGGGGTCGCGGGCCAGTAGGGTGTTGCAAAGGGCGACGGCCTGCGGCAACCGCCAGGCCTCAATCAACAGGGTGGCCTGTTGGCGGTTGGCCCACACATCGGCGGGGTCTTTTTCGAGCACCTGCTTCACGAGCGACTCGGCCTTGCGGAAATCGTTGGTTAGCCAGGCGTGTTCGGCCCGGAGCAGGAGCCGGTCAACGGTGCTGATGTTAGTGAGTTTAGTGGTGGCTGTCATGGCCTCGGTCCATTGCCCCAGGGCCATCATCCGCCGAAGCGTTGGCACGGCGTCGGCTTTGGAGTTGGTGAGTTGTCGGCGAAGCAGGGCGCGTTCGCCCACCAGTCGCTGCTGAATGGCTTTGATGTTGTCGGGCGACTGGGCAACCGACAGATGTATGAAAAATAGGAATGCCAGGGTTAGAAGTTTTTGCATGAAGGAAGTGAGCTTGGTCGATGAAAAGGCGTTGGGCGTCGGTAAAAAAGCCGTATGTGTCGTTCAATTTACCGATGGAAAACCCACTCGCCCCTAAATTCAGTAGTTTTACCCTGATTTTCACCTAATAGACTTTTCTGCAATGAAAAAACTATTGTTTTCTGCCGCTGCCCTGCTCGTAACCTCGGCAACGTTTGCCCAAACCTGGACCGTCGATAAGTCGCACTCTAAGGTTGGTTTCGCTATCACGCACATGATGCTGACCGAAGTAGACGGCAATTTTAAAACCTTCGATGCCAAACTCACTGGTAAACCCGACATGTCGGATGCTCAGTTTGAAATGACTGCCGATGTGAACAGCATCAACACGGACAACGAACGGCGCGATGGGCACCTGAAAAGTGCTGATTGGTTCGATGCCGCCAAATTCGGAACAGTATCCTTCAAGAGTACCTCATTCAAAAAAGTATCGGGTAACAAATACAAAATGACCGGCGACCTGACCATGCACGGCGTGACGAAGCCTGTTACGCTCGATGCTACCGTTCTTGGTCCCGTGGTGAATAAAAACCGCGAAGGCAAAGAGATAACGAAAGTAGGTTTGAAGACAAGCGGCCAAATCAAACGGTCAGACTTTGGCGTTGGTGGCAATGGCCCTATGTCGCCCGTTAGCGACGAGGTCGATCTGCGCGTGAATGGCGAGTTTGCCATGCAGTAGTTTTGTTTAGACACGGAGGACCACCAAGACGCACGGAGTTACACGGAGAAAAATTAAAAGCAAATCACTGTGTAACTCCGTGCGTCTTGGTGGTCCTCCGTGTCTAAAGTGTGGGGTCTGTCGAATCGTTCCACCGTCAAAAACAGGCAGTCGGGCGTCGAAAATGGGCACCCGGTCTATTTGATTTTTTAAGTATATTCCCTTAAGTCATTTTTGTGCCGCGCTTCGATCAATTGGCGCGTCACCATGAAAACGCTTTTCGCCCGTCGATTTCTACTCTCCGCCTGCCGTTACACACTCGGCTTATTTTTGATCGGCTCAGTATCAACAACCTTCGCGCAATTTGGCCCTCCGGGCGGGGGCGGTGGTGGCTATGGCGGTGGTGGCTATGGGCGTCAGCCGGGCGGTGGCAGCGACGACCGAAAGAACAAAACCGATATCCTGACGATGTCGCAGGATATGCCCAAAGGCAATGGCAAAATCGCCGGGGTATTGGTCGACTCAACCAGCGGCAGACCCGTTGAGTTTGCGACCATCGCACTGATCGACACCAAAACCAACAAGCCCGTCGACGGCACAACCTCCGATCTGAACGGCAAATTTTTCCTGGGCAAACTAGCCCCCGGCAGTTTCCGGCTGCAATACTCCTTTATCGGGTACAAGACCATCGACAGTGCGCCCATCACCATCGCCAAAGGCACCGACCTGAACGTGGGGGCCGTGAAACTCCCCGCCGACGTACGGGTGCTGGGCGAAGTGACCGTAACGGGGCAGGCCGCCGTAATCGAGGAGAAAGTGGACCGGCTCGTGTTCAACGCCGACAAAGATATGACTGCCAAAGGGGGCGATGCCTCGGACGTGCTCAAGCGCGTGCCCATGCTCTCGGTCGACCTCGACGGGAATGTGTCGCTGCGCGGAAGCAGCAACATTCGGGTACTCATCAACAACAAACCTTCGACCATTGTGGCCGCCAACGTGGCCGACGCGCTCAAGCAATTGCCCGCCGACATGATTAAGACCGTGGAGGTAATTACCAGTCCCTCGGCCAAATACGACGCCGAAGGAGCCGCCGGGATCATCAACATTATCACGAAGAAAAACACCCTGCACGGCCTTACGCTCAACGTGGATGCTGGCGTGGGTATTCGCGGGTCGAACCTCGGCCTGAACGGCGCATTCCGGCAAGGAAAACTGGGTGTCACGCTCGGCGGATTCGGGCGGGGGATGTATAATCGGCAAGCTTCGAGCCTGGAACAGAGTACGTTATTGGGTGGACGGGCCGTGCAGACGAGCCAACAGGCCACGGCGTTCGACCGGCCCTTGTTTGGGCAGTACTCGTTCGGATTCGATTATGATCTGGCCAAAAACCAGAGCCTGACGGCGGGTGTTCGGTTCGGAACGCGCAACTTTGTGCAGGAGCAAAATCAACTCACGAGCACTTTTGCCAACGGGTCGCTGCTCAACAGGACCAACCGCGACGTTGATCGTCGGGATCTCTCGAACTCGGTCGACGTGAACCTTGACTACATCCGCACGTTCAAGCGCGAAGACAGCCCCCTGGTGTCGGAGTGGACCATCTCGACGCAATACAGCCGCACGGGTTTGACCAACAATTTCTACGCTGATCTGTTGTCGGGTACGGGCACCCTGACGGGTCGGCAGCGTAACCTGAACAACAACATCAACGGCGAACTCACCCTGCAAACCGAATACCAAACGGCCCTGAGCAAAAATCAGATGCTCGAATTTGGCGGCAAATTAATCCGTCGGCAGGTCGACAGTGAGTTTCAATATGAAGTGGGCGGACCCACGGGCCTGCTGGTATTCGATCCGCGCAACCCGGCGGGTTTGCTCAACTACGATCAGAACATCAAGGCGGGCTACATCTCGTACACCTACGTGACGCCGAGCAAATTCACGTTCAAAATTGGGACGCGCTACGAGCACACGGGTATCACGGCGCAGTCGGCCACCAACGAATCGACCCCCAAAGATCTGCCCATTCCCGATTACAGCAACCTCGTGCCGAGCCTGAATATTTCTAAACCCGTAACGAGCAAAACGACCCTCAAAGCGGGCTACAACCGCCGACTGCATCGCCCCGGCTTGCAACAGCTCAACCCGAACGTAAACGCGGCCAACCCGCAGATGATTATGGTGGGCAACCCCACGCTCCGTCCCGAACTCACCGACAACGTGGAACTGAGCCTGAGCACCACGATCAAAAAAACCTACCTGAACGCAGCCGTGTTCGGACGGTTGACCGAGAACGCTATTTCGTCGGTTCGGATTCCGTCGGACACACTCGCGGGCGTCATTATCAGCACATTTCAGAACATCGGCATCCAGCGGACGGTGGGAGCCAACGTGTTTTTCAACACGAACATCACGCCCAAATGGAGCCTGAACGGGGGTGTCGATGCCTATTACACCTACTTGCAGGGCACCACGCCGGGCGTTGATGGTCGGTCGGTATCGATCAGCAACACGGGCGTAAGTTTTGGGGGACGACTGATGAGCCAAATGCAGCTCGGCAAAGGATGGAACGCGCAGATTTTCAGCTTCTTCCGGGGACCACAGCCGCAGCTTCAGGGCATGCAGGGCGGTATGTATATGTACTCGCTGGGCGTTCGGAAAGATTTTGCCAACAAGCGCGGTAGTCTCGGCTTGGCGGGCGAGAACTTCCTCGGTCGGCAGGGCGTAAAAATGACCACCTCGCTCACCTCACCCACGTTGGCCCAAACGAGCGTGATGCAGTTGTTCAACCAGAACGTGAAACTGACATTCTCGTACCGCATCGGCAAAATGACCTTCGAGGCCCCCCGCCGGAGAAATAAATCGGTCAATAATGACGACGTCAAGAGCGGGGATAGTAATTAAAGATTCGCGCTCGCAGAGTTATACGGATAGTTCGTAGGTAAACGGTTTGAATTTGCCGGAAGCGGTTTTTTGTCATCCCGACGCAGGAGGGATCTAGCTTGTTCACCCTCAACTTGAATGTTAACCGAGTAGATCCCTCCTGCGTCGGGATGACAAAAAACCACAATAACGTTCTCATCGAAGGTTTGAAATTTACCATATAAAACTCACTTGTAACTCCTAATGCAATGACCCCAAGACGTGTACCCAAATTTACCCTGGCCCTCAACACCCTCCTATTACTGGGGTTGGCCTCATTTGTCGCGCAGGACGAACCCCGCAAACCCGACGAAACCCGCTTTACGCCCGTGCCCGTGGCCGAAGACCTCGACGAGCCAATGGCCTTCGAGGTGCTGCCCGACGGCACAGCTTATATCATTGAGCGCAAAGGCAACCTGAAAAAATACGACCCCGCCACCAAGACCGTCGACCTGATCGCGACTATCCCGGTAAACACCAAATACACCTCACCGGAGGGGCGCGTGTCGGAAGCTGAAGAGGGGCTGATTGGCCTCACCCTCGACCCGAAATTTGCCCAGAACGGCTGGGTTTACCTGTATTACGCTCACCCCACCGAGAAGAACCACGTTCTAACCCGCTGGGTGTTGAAAGACAATAAACTCGTGGCCGGTTCGGAGAAGCGTGTGCTCGATGTGACTACCCAACGCGAAACCTGCTGCCACACGGGCGGGGGCATGGTGTGGGACAAAGCGGGCAACCTCTACCTGACTGTGGGCAACAACACGGGCAACCAACAGGCCGCCCAAACCGACGAGCGGCCCAACCGCAGCAGTTGGGACGATCAGGGACACGCGGGCAACACGATGGACCTGCGCGGCAAAATCCTGCGCATCCACCCTGAACCGAACGGCACTTACACCATCCCCGACGGCAACCTGTTCGCGAAAGGCACGCCCAAAACTCGCCCTGAAATTTACTCGATGGGCCACCGCAACGCCTGGCGCATCAGCATCGACAGCCAAACGGGTTACCTCTACTGGGGCGAGGTTGGCCCCGATGCCACCAACG
Organism: Cytophagales bacterium; assembly: GCA_004292855.1. Lineage (GTDB taxonomy): Bacteria > Bacteroidota > Bacteroidia > Cytophagales > Spirosomataceae > Rudanella. Next base: position 22,611 of record RDXN01000065.1, on the reverse strand, counting down.
ATTCCGAGATTGGCCCGCGTGGCTACGACGAACTGAATCAGGCCCGCAAGCCGGGTAATTTCGGCTGGCCCTGGTTCGTGGGCAATCGGCAGGCATTCCCGGTCTACGACTATGAAAACAAGAAACCGCTCGACAAAAAAGACCCCAACCACCCCGTCAACAGTTCGCCCAACAACACGGGCCTGAGCGAGTTGCCCCCCGTGGCTCCGTCGTTTATTTATTATCCGTACGGCGTGTCGGAAGAGTTTCCGCTGGTGGGTACGGGGGCGCGTTCGGCAACGGGTGGGCCGGTGTATCGGCAGGCCGATTTCCGGGGAGCCAAACGCCCGTGGCCTGCCTATTACGAAGGCAAATGGATTGCCACCGACTTCTCGCGGGGTTGGATTATGACCATCACGATGGACGCCGAGGGCAATTATCAGAGCATGGAGCGGTTCCTGTCGGGTTACCACCCCGTTGAACCCATCGACATGAAATTTGCACCCGATGGCGATCTGTACGTACTCGAATACGGCTCCAACTGGTTCCGCAAAAGCGACAACGCCCGGCTCGTCCGTATCGAATATAACGGCGGCAACCGCAAGCCTATCGTTCGTGCCTCTGCCGACAAGCCGGGTGGGACGGTGCCGCTACAGGTTGCCCTATCGTCGGCGGGAAGCGTTGATAATGACGGCGATGCGCTGACCTATAGCTGGAAAATTACCGCACCGGGGGCCGCTCCCCGCGTGTTCAACACGGCCAACCCATCGGTGTCGTTCGACAAGGCGGGTCTGTACACGGCCACATTGACCGTAACCGATGCCAAAGGAGCGGCCAACAGCCAATCGGTGCGGATTGTGGCGGGTAACGCGGCCCCGGTGGTGCAGGTAAACCTGACCGGCAACCGGACATTTTTCTTTAAAGATCAGCCCATCCAATACGCCGTGCAGGTCGACGACCGCGAAGATGGTAGCCTGACAGCCGCGAACGGCAAAATCACCCCCGACCGCGTGGCGATGAGCATCGACTACACGGGCGAAGGGTTCGACTATGCCGAGGTTATTCAAGGGCAACGCAGTGTGGACGCCAGCACGCAGTTTGCCGTAGCCAAAACGCTCATGGCCCAAACCGACTGCAACGTGTGCCACCAGACGAACACCAAATCGGCAGGGCCATCGTTCAGCGAGATCGCGACCAAATACAAGGGTGTGTCGGGTATCTCGACAAAACTCATCGAAAAAATCCGACAGGGGGGCGTAGGCGTTTGGGGCGAGGTAGCCATGCCCGGCCACCCCGCTATGTCCGTCGCTGACGCCGATTTGCTGGTACAGTACATTTTGCGGGTGAACGAAAAGAACCTCAGCAGCTTACCCCTCACCGGGTCATACAACGTTCAGATGCCCAACGGCGACAACGGCAACGGCTCCGTGCTGATTCGGGCGGCTTATACCGACCGGGGCAACGCTGCCGTGAAAGGAGGCAAGCCCGTTCCGTCGCAAACCGCCGAGCAAATGGTGATTCTCCGCAGCCCGAACGTGGAGGCATCAACGGCTTCGGTCATCCAAAATGCTGAGGTGAAAGCCAAAGGCATGGGCAAAGGTGAGAACGTGATGCCCCGCGCCAACGCGCACATCGGTTTTCGGCAGTTGGACCTGACGGGCATCGAACGGCTCCAACTCACGGCAGCGGCCCAACGGCGAGAAGGGGCCGCCGGGGGCAAAATCGAGGTGCGGCTGGGATCGCCCACCGGCCCCGTGGTAGGGGATGTGTTGGTTGAGCTAGCCCCCGAAGTCGACATGGCGAAGGTGATGGCCGAGATGGAGCAGCAACAGAAAGCCGACAAAGCAGCAGGGAAACCAGCCGCGCCAATGCCACCGCGCAATCCGTTTTCTCGCCCGCCGGTGATCGTGTCGCTCAAAGCCACGCAGGGCCTCCACGACGTATTTTTCGTGTTCACCAACGACAACGCCAAGGGTGTTCAGCCGCTCATGTCGTTGTCGACAATCAAGTTTTTAACTAAGTAGGGGGGACGTTTTTTGTCATTCCGAGGAACGGGGAATCTTACAGTCCACCTTTGCAGCGGTTGCTGAGTTGTGAGATTCCTCGTTCCTCGGAATGACAAAAAACAACATCCTAATACGGTAGACCTCACCTAGTTTAACGACCAATATCCACCGTCAAACTCAGTCTTCCGAAAAACGGCGTGCCGGGCGTAAAGTGGATTTCTTCTACTGGCCCGGCTTCGCCGTTTAAGCGGCTTTCGGTGGCGAACTGCGTTTCTTTCCAGCGTGTGTTGAACAGGTTTTGAACCGACAACCCGAGCGTGTAGCGACCACGAGCGTAATTGGCTTGCAGGTCGTTTACGAAATACCCTTTAGCCACAATGGAGTTGTCTTCGTTGGCGGGCCGGTCGGCCATGTAGCGGTAACGCAGCGAGCCGCTGAAACCCGATTGGCTTTGCCACGACAACCCGCCGACGGATGTAAACCGGGGAGCTAACGGCAGGAAACTCTGGTTCAGTTCTGTGCCCAAAGCGCGTGGGTTAGCCGTGTTCAAATCCAGGTCGGCGTACAGATGTTTTGTGAGCTGATACCGGGCCGAGAGGTCAAGTCCCACCCGACGGGTTTGGCCACCGGGTTCGATCACGCCCTCGTCGCCCACGTACACGAACTCCTGGGCGAGCCATAGATACCAGGCTGCCGCGTTCACAATCAGGCGGGGGAGGGGCTTTGCAATCAGGCCGAGGTCGGAGCCGTAAGCACCCGGCAAAATTTGTCCGGTCCGGCGTACCGGGCCACCTTGAGGCACCACTACGCGGGCATCGTTGGAGTGGAAGCCCTTGCCCGTGTTCAGGTAGAGCTGGAGTTTTGGGTTTACGGTGTAGAGTACGTTGAACTTGGGCGAAACGATGGCCTGCCGCGCCCGTCCGGTTTGGGCCGGACTCTGGAGCAGATCGGTGTATTGACTGCGGAAATAGTCGAGCCGGACGCCGACGTTTATACCTAACCGTTCGGAGAATTGAATCTGCTCATCGGCGTAGAGGGCCGCGTTGATTTCATTGACGTTGCCGTACTGAACCCGTTCAGTAGTCTCGGTGCGGTTGCGGGTGTACGACAGTTCGGTAGGTGTGTTACTGGCCCCGGTCAGGTCGTGCCGGTATTGTGCTCCGAGGGTGGTGGTGAAGCGTGTTTTGCCCAGCGTCGTTTCGGTGGTGTACGAGCCGTTGTAGCCAAACAGATTCCGCCGTTCGCGTTGCCGGATTTGGTCGCCGTTGATGGAGTCACGCAGGAAAAACGTGAAGTTAGAATACAGTTCAAACCCGTAGTTGCTGTAGAATAACTGGTTTTTGATCACGTGGTTGCGGGGCGTAATCGTGACCAGTTCGGCATTGGCGTTGGTGCGGGCGGTTTGGCCCCCTTCGGTGGGATCGACGGACCCGAAAAAGCCAATCGTTCCATCGGTCACGGCCCGGTCGGGGATTTGGCCGGAGTGGTTCCAGCGGCTCCAAAATGTTGAGCCGGTGAGCGTCAGCACCGAGTTTTCGCCCAGATGCCCGTGATACTTGCCCACAAGATTCAACCGTTTGAATTGCTGCGGATTGTCGAAGTACGAATTTGTAAACGAGTATTCCGAGGCCAGATAGGCCGATTGGTTTTTTTGGCGACCTTTTTCACCGAGAAGATCAACCCCGGCTACGCCCCGGAAGGTGTCGAATTGCCCGCCTTCGAGCTTCACAAACGAGCGGTCGAGGGCCGTGCGGGTACGGAAGTTGGCCCACCCTGCCGTCGTGAAATTGCCCTTATTGGCCTGATAAGGCCCTTTTTTGAAGTCAACGCCCTCAATCAGTTCGGGAATCACAAAATGCAGATCGGCGTAGCCCTGCCCGTGGGCGTGCGACACCATGTTGACCGGCATCCCGTCTACCGTCAACTGAATATCGGTGCCGTGGTCAATATCGAAGCCGCGCAAAAAGAGTTGTTCGGCCTTGCCACCGCCCGCGTGTTGCCCGATAAACAAACCCGGCACCAACCGCAACACCTCCTGCGAGTTGGTGATAGGTCGGAGCTTGATATCCAGGCTGCTAATGAGTTGCTCATCGCGCCCCCGCCCCGACGAAATCGTGATTTCGCTCAACTCGACCGGGGCTGTGCTGAGGCCCGTTCGGAGAGTAGTCGTTTGGTCGTCCTGCACCGTTGCGTTAATCACCTGCGTGGCGAAACCAACGTGCGATAGTTCGATTTTGTAGGGGGCCGGAACCAGGTTATCGAAGCGGTATTGACCTAAATCGTTGGTGAGGGTAGCCCGGTTGAGGCCAGTAAGTTGTACCGTTACACCCCGCAACGGGCGGTTGGTGGCTTGGTCATATACCGTGCCTGATAAATTTCCAAGGTGCGCGAACGCACTGATACCGAACAGTGTAAACAGCAAGGAAAGTAGTGAATGTTTCATGGTTTGATGTACGTCAAGTAAAGTCGTTTCGATTGAGCTGATAGCGCAAGCCCGTCCTTATTTGCAGCCGAACGTCAGGCTACCCCAATAACTAATCCAATCGACGGGCGGGAAATCTGGTTTTTCGATACCCGTTTGGGCCGCTCCGGTGTACGGAACCATCTGTACCAAGCTGACCATGTTACGGCCCGCCCGGAGCGAAAACCGAACCCGGCCCTGCGCGTCGGAGCGTTGTTGTACTTCGTGGAGTTGATTGGCAGCGTCGCGGTTCCAGTAGCGCACCAACGCCATCGGGAGCGGTTTTTGCTCAAACAATACTTGAAAATCAGCCATTTGGCCCGGCTTAAGCGCGTATGGATTTTGCGCCGGAATAATTTCTAACGGCATTCCGGTGTTGGTGGCAAACGTGTTGTCGGGTTTGTCGCCCACCTGAATCAGCGTTTTCACGCAACGCCGATACAATTCGCGGCTACGCTTCTGCCCATCGGCCTCATTGAGTTTTTTACGGGCAGCAATCACGTTGTCTAAGCCATCTTCCTGAAGATACAGCAAAAACGAATCGGCTTTCATACTCAAAAACTTAGGTGTATTGGCAAACGCAATCATATGCGTGCCGGGGCTTTTGAGCGTTACGTTGGTAGCTCCATAATGGTCATTTGTGATGTTGGGAGTCAGATCCTCTTTGGAGCCATTGGCGATATGCACAAACTGGATAATCCGGTTTTTTTTGCCTTCTGAGTGGTCGCCCTGAAAGGCTTCGCCCACCATAATTTCGATGGAAACAACGTCGTTCACGGCGGCAAAAAACCGTTGTGGTTGCAACCAGAATTCGTGAGCCACAGCCAGTATTGTCAGGCCAAGCACGAGGCTGGCGGTCAGATAAATCGTTCTTGAGTTCATACGCTTAGTCGTGTATTTTTTTGTTATCGAATCAGGTAATTTACGCCCAGCCGGACGTTGAAGGGATTGCCCAGGGCGGCTGACGAGGTGTTGGCAAAACCACCTGTGAAATACCGGGCGTTGGTCAAATTGTTGATGTTGAGCTGGACGTTAACGCGCTTCCGTTCGTAGTTCACCACCGCATCGAGCACCGTCGAAGCTGGAATAAGGTACCTTTGATTGCTGGTTCGGCCTACTTGATCGCTCACATAGCGTCCGCCTAAGCCAATGCCCAGCCCCCGCAACGCCGTTGTCGAAAGATCATATTTGAGCCAGGCGTTAGCAATATGATTGGGGGCATTCTGGAAACGTGCGCCTTTCATGCCCAACGTGCTGTTCTGGCTCAAAACGTGGTTGTTATAGGCATAGCCGACCACCATACTGGCATCGCCAATGTTGCCCTGCACCGTTAATTCGACTCCTTCGCTGCGGGTGCCATCCACAACGGCCTGTAGGTTTGGGTTGGCATCGGTTGGGGCCGGAGCCAGAATATTGCGGTAATCAATCCGGTACAGAGCTACCATTGTGGATAATCGGCTCTGGAAAAAATCGCCCTTGTAGCCAACCTCAACCTGTTCGGCTGTGCGTGGTGGGAACGGGCCACCCGTGCCGCCCGAATTAGACACCTGCGGATTGAACGAGCGGGTGTAACTCCCATAAAAAGACAGATTTGGCCGGGGCAGATAAACCAGCCCGAAACGGGGTAGCCACGCCGTTGCTTCCGACGCATTACCCTGCAAATCGTCGCGTTCCGAAAGGGGCGTTTGAGTCATTCGGTAGGTGTCGTACCGGAGGGATAGCAATGCCCGAAGCCCCGCGCCAAAACTGATCTGATCCTGAACGTAGCCACCGATCAGGTTGATTATCTGTTTGTTATCGTCGTAATAATCAACTGCCGGATTCGGGGCGGGTATGTCATTGCTGTAATCGGGGTTAAAGATCGAAATCCGTGTCGATGGCGACGAGCGATAGTCGTTCTTCAACCAACCATACCGACTGTAGTCAACACCCGCCAGAATACTATGCCCAATAATGCCGGTGCTGGTGTTGTAATTGGCGTAGGCGGTGGTCTGCGAATTGAACTGGTCGTAAAACCATTGCTCATACCCCCGCGAGACCGAGTCGTTCCGTATCGCTCCCCGAAATATATGGTCAGCAAACTCAAACTTACTGCGAACGTATCGCTGCACAACGGCAACGGACAGGGCCTGATTAACCTCGTGATTAAACGTGAGCGTGGCCGACGAGTTGTGGTTTCTGCCGTAGTCGGTCGGGCTTTGCACGGTCAGGTTGTTGGGGTAAACGTTAAAATCGAACGTACCGTCGGCCTTTGGTTTGATGTAGGTTCCCCGGTCATACTGATGCACGGCCCTGGCATAGGCATAATTCACCTCAAGGTTCAGGCTGGTTTTTGGGGCAAACTGGTAGGTGAGCGACGGAGCCACGAATACATTTTCTTTTTCCTGATAGTCCCGGAAACTGTTGGTGCGGTCATATCCGGCAATGAATCGGTACAGCAGTTTTTTATTACCCGATAAAGCCCCGGTGGCATCTGCCGAGAAACGGGCAAAATTCCAGGTGCCATACGATCCGTTGAACTCAAACCGATTGGCAACCTGCGGTTTTTTGGTGACCATATTGATAACCCCACCCGGTATGCCTTCGCTAAACAGCACCGAAGCCGGGCCGCGCAACACCTCGACCCGCTCAATGTTATAGAGCAACGGCTGCTGACTCCACAAATACAGATTGCCCCGAATTCCATTGACCACAATAAAGCTGGCATCGAACGGATAATAACCCGTAAAACCCCGCATACTGAACGCACCCATGCCGTTATTGGCTTTCACACCGGTCATCACCGGCGAGAGTTCGTTAAGCGTAATGGCCTGACGATCTTTGATAACTCGCTGACTGATAGACTGTACTGACTGGGGTGTTTCCAACAATGGAACATCGGTGCGGGTTGCTACCGACGACATTCGTTCGGTGTAATTGGTGCGCTCGGCCCGCACCATCACATCGCTCAGGGTTTGGGCTGATTCATTGAGCTGCAAATCGAGGTTAAGCGTTTTGCCGACCCGCACCACGGCGTTTTGCCGGGTGGCCGAATAGCCCACACCCGTAGCCCGCAAAACATAGGTGCCGACTGGTACATTGGCAATCACAAAGTCGCCGTCGTTATTGGTTGGGCTACCCAGCGACGTACCCTCCAACCCGACGTTAATGCCGGTTAGAGGCTGCTCATTTTCTGACCGGATATTGCCCCGAATGGTGCCGGTTTGGGTTTGTGCATCGACCCGGCCCGTTAGGCTGATTGTAAACAAAAAAATGAACAATATAGAATTTTTCATAACTCTTTCGTTAAAATATAGACACAAAAGGCCATGCACGAACCAGGCAGGCCGTGTGGACATTAGGTATAAAAAAAATAGAGTGATTGAACCAGACAGAAGCCGGATCAGGAGCTGACGGGGAGCCAGCAGGGGCAAGTTACCCTTGCCAGGGAGGGGAGAATATGGCCGCGCAAACGCCCTCCGAACGGCATAACCGATACGCACTTACCACGATTCTCTCCCAAAAAGCGGGCGCGGGCATCGGCTGAATCAATTCAGTAGGCAGGCAATGGGCATCCATCAGTTTCAGCAGTGAAACCTGATGTTCCGACGCCTTGCGGGTATTTTCGGCATAGTTGGCAGCGGCCTCGGCGTTCACTTCTTCCAAAAACGGCGTAATATCGACGTGGTGGCAGTGCGAGCAGTGTAGTCGGTGTTCGTCGGTATTGGCAATCGTATAGCGTGGTTCTCCGGGCGCGTTCATATAGCCGCCACCAACCACCAGCAGGTAGTTGACAAAGAGCAGAACGGCGAACCAGGAGCGGGGAAACATAATCTGATTTGGGATTTGGGATTAGCGCAACGCCAGTTTTTTGCCTTTTGCCGAGCCGCCGAGGGCCAGTTGAATTGTGTTGGCTTGCTCCAGCAGTTCGGGGTCTTTGCTGCCCGTGCGGAGGGCCACCCGAATGTGTTCCTGCGCCTTCGCAAAGTCGTTTTTCTGAGCGTAGACCGCTGCCAGCGCATGGTTAACATCGATGTTCTGCGGGCGTTTGGTATACTCGTTCAAGCCGTATTTCAGAGCCATGTCGGGCTTGCCTGCCTTTGTGTAGAGCTTGCACAATTCCAGGTCGACCCGGTGGCCGGAGCGGGCATCTTCATCAAGCATTTGGGCAACGGCTTCGTATTTCTGGTCGGCTTTGGCCCGGTTGCCTTGCAGGGCGTAGATATCGGCCATTTCCTCATGAAACGAAAATTCGGGCATGATCGCGGCAGCCTTTTCGAGCGTAGCCAGCGCCTTGTCGTACTGCTTACGGGCTTTTTGCACGCTCGCCAAACCACCCATCGCAAATGCATAGCTGGGCCGCAGGGCTAGAATTTCGTTGTATTGCGCTTCGGCTTTGGCGAGTTGGCCCGTTGTTTCGTATAGATGGCCCAGCGTGTTCTGACTCCAGCTTCGTGCCTCCGAGCCGGGCAAACCGGCCTGCACCGCCAACGCCATTGCATCAATCGAACCCGGATAGTCGCCATAGATCTCGCGCAGGTACGAGGCCCGCGAATACGACTCCAGCGAGGGTTTCAGAGTCTGCATCTTGTCCGACATTTTCACGGCCTCCTCGTAGTTGCCCAACTCCACGTTGGCATCCACCAGAATACCATACACGTAGGCATTGTTGGGGTTAATCTGCCGGGCTTTTTCGGCCACCACCTTTGCCTCGGCAAACTGGTGTTGCGACATTTTTACGGATGCCTGAAACACGTTGGCCTCGAAGTTCTTCGGTTCAATCGTCAGCACCTTGTCCAGCATTCCCAAAATGGCAGGGTAATAGTACGGGTGTTCGCCCGTCACGCGGGCCTCCGACAGGTAGATCACCACCATCTGAAGCCGGGGCTTCACGTCGTTGGGCTTCTTGGCAATCTGTAGCTTCAGTTCCTCCACCTTTTGCTGCGTTTTGGGCCACTCAGCGGCCTTTGCCAGCTCACCCTGCCGCACAAATAGCGAAGGCAGTTCGGTGGTCGAAGCGGTGGTTTGCTCGGAGGGTTTTTGGGTGCAGGAGGCCAGGAGGGCCAGGGCTGCGAATAGAATGAGTTTCATGTTTTTGTTGGTTAAAACCCCACCCCCGGTCCCTCCCCGTTAGGGAGGGGAGACTTATCAGTCAACTTTTTATTTGTTTAAGCGGCTTCACTCATAGTAGTTCAAGCTCACTAAACAGAGTCAACGTGGACGTTATCGTCTCCCCTCCCTACTGGGGAGGGGCCGGGGGTGGGGTTGTTTTATTACTGCCTCACCACCCGAATCGTCTGGCTACTCGTGGGCGTGCTGGCCTTAATCAGGTACACACCCGGCACCGAGCCGATTTTCACCGTGCGGTTCTCACGCTCTGCCGCCGTACCAACCGACTGCTGCCCGATGGTCAGGCCACCCGCTGTAACAACCTGCAGGCGAAGAGCTTCACCCGTTGCGCCCTGAATCTGCACCATCACCTCGTCGGTGGTAACGGGGTTACCCATCACCTGCATCGAGAGCGAGGCCGAACCTTCGTTGGCTAGTCGGGCACTCGCGCAGAACGCCCGGAAGTTAAACGTTGTCGTAGCTTCCGACATGGGGTCGTTCGTGTAGCGAACCATCACCATGATGTTACGCGTGTTCGGATCGGCCCGAACGCCAGGCTCGACCGTACGCATGGTCGCGGGGCCGTAGCCGCCGTTCATCACACCCACCGCGCGGTATTCAACAGCCCGGTTGGGGTCGCCACCCGTACGGCCAAACGTGATCTCACCCGTGTTGCAGTTATAAGCCACAACTGTTGCTGCCAATGGCTGCGTGGGCGAGGGCACAAACGACTGTGGACCAACGTACTGATTACCCAAAAAGCCTCTCCAGGGGTCTTGCAAAAATGGGAAGCCTGCTTTGAGGGTCGTGTCGTTTTTGGTCACACCCGCGTTGAACCCTAATACACCACCCAACTGAGCCGTAACAGGGCTTGGCGATACGCCCGGCGTAAAGTCGTCGTACCACAAACCAATAGCGGCCAGCACCACGCCACCCACGGCCTGTAGCTCAATGGTGGTCACGTCGTCTTCTAACCGCCGACCGTTGGGGAAGCCGTCCATATTCGGAATAAACTGGAGGTTCGGGTTGGCATAGGTCGGATTTGTGAGGCCCAACACGGCTGCCTGCACCAAACCGAGCGACGAGAAATTAGGGTCGTTGCGGGGCGTAGCGGGCACGGCCATGTTCAGCCGCAACATATCGCCCAGAGTGGGCAAAAAGTTGTGGATGAACGGCTTACCAGCCGCCAGTGGGTTGCCGTTTTTGCCCGTAGCCAGTTGGTAAGGCCGCAGGTTAGGAACGCCCGTGTAGAAGATTGGCAGAATATCCACCGCCCGTGGACTCATCGCGTCGGGCAGCAACACTGCCCCGAAAGCCGCGTCGGCCAGGGCCGTACCCGTTACCGCTGTGGTATTCCGCAGACCCGAAAGCCCCGGTTTGCCATTCCGAAAATCGAACGCACCCAGCGATTTAGTCTGAATCCGCAGGGGAGCCAGGCCCGCATGTAGAGGGCCAATTCGGGGTTGGTGAAGTACTTGGCAAATTGCAGGTCGTTGCCGCCGTAGGGCGTCACGGCGTTCCACTTGTCTTTCTGGCCAATGGGGATTACGGCCTCGTTGGTGAGGGGCATACCCAGGCGCGATACCTGCACCCAACCGCCATCCGAACCCACGTCGCCCCCGTTGAACAGGGTTGTGATTTGCCGACGGCTCGACGAAGCCCAAACGCCGATCACAAAATCGGGATCGAGAATGTTGGTGGCCTGTGCCACCGTCTTGCGGTCTTTCTGGAGGGTCGAAACCGGCACCTCAATCGCAATCGCGTGGCAGTTGTATTTCGCCACCGCGTCGCGACCCGGTCGGCGGAAACCACCCAGATCGAACGCACCGCCGAGGTCCACAAAGAACGGATCGTCGGTAGGTCCGCAGAACACGCGCTCGCCGGTTGAGGCCGTCGTGATGGCCCGTGTAGCCAGGGCGTTGTAGCTTGGCGCGCCCAGGCCCACCGTACCGTTCTCGATGGAGCGCGGCCCGATGTTGGCAGGCGGCACTACCCCGTTCATCACGATGGTCTGGAACGTCCGGCCTCCGTCGATGCTGCGCTCGCAGGTGTAGGTGTTCTTCTGATTTTGCTTACCCAGCCGGATGTTGAAAAACGTGGTCGGGTCTTCGTTGATCAGCTTAAACGTGAAGCGATACGTGATGTCGTCGCCGGGCGTGTTCGGGTTGTTCTTGACGTGAATTTCGTACCGAATGTTCTCGCCAAACGAATACCAGTTCGGACCGCCGTTGGGGTCTTCAAAGGGTATGTAGTTGGCAATCAGAACAATCTTCTCCGCATCGGTCGGGCTTTTGAACGCATACACGTCCGTATTGTCGGCCAGCGGGTCGTTCGAAATCAGCGGGGCTTCGCGGTGACTGGAAGCTATACTTTGGCTAATTGGCAGGTAAGTCGATACGGCCAACAGCAGGAAAGATAATATCTTTTTCATGGTCTTTTCTGAGTGTTAAACGGGCCTTATTGACGTTTTACCAGCGTATAATCGAATCCTCTCCACGGCGTTTGCACGTAGGGGAACGAAGCCCGAAGGGTCGTATCGTTCTTGGTAACGCCTGCATTAAACGTCAGCACGTTGAGCAGGTTTTGCGTAACGGGGCTAGGCGAGGTGCCGGGCGTAAAATCGTCGTACCACAAACCAATAGCAGCCAACACCACACCGCCTACAGCTTGCAGCTCAATCGTGGTGACGTCGTCTTCCAACCGCCGACCGTTCGGGAAACCGTCCATGTTCGGGATGAACTGGAGATTTGGGTTCGCGTAAGTCGGGTTAGTGAGGCCCAACACCGCTGCCTGCACCAGACCGAGCGACGAGAAGTTCGGGTCGTTGCGGGGTGTAGCAGGCACGGCCATGTTCAGGCGCAACATATCGCCCAGCGTGGGCAGGAAGTTGTGGATGAACGGCTTACCTACGGCTAACGGGTTACCGTTTTTACCTGTTGCCAACTGATACGGAGCCAGATTCGGAACACCCGTGTAGAAGATTGGGAGCAAATCGACCGCGCGGGGACTCATCGCGTCGGGAAGCAACACGCCACCAAACGCGGCCTCGGCAAGAGCGGTGCCGTTCAGGGCCGGGTTGTTTTTCAGCCCAAACAAACCGGGCTTGCCATTCCGAAAATCGAACGATCCGAGCGACCTGCTCTGAATCCGCAACCATGTAGAGGGCCAATTCGGGGTTGGTGAAGTACTTGGCAAATTGCAGGTCGTTGCCGCCGTAGGGCGTCACGGCGTTCCACTTGTCTTTCTGGCCAATCGGAATCACGGCCTCGTTGGTGAGGGGCATGCCCAGGCGCGATACCTGCACCCAACCACCATCCAGACCAATATCGCCACCGTTGTTCAGCGTTGTAATCATCCGGCGGCTCGACGACGCCCAAACCCCGATCACATAGTCGGGATCGAGAATGTTGGCTGCCTGCGACACCATTTTGCCGTCTTTCTGCAACAGATTGACCGGAATTTTCAGCGCAATCGTGTGGCAGTTATACCGCGCTACGGCGTCTTTGGGGCGGTTTGTTGAATTGCCCTCGGGCCGGAAATTGCCTACGTCGAAGGCACCGGCGAGGTCCACAAAGAACGGATCGTCGGCGGGGCCGCAGAATACCTGCTCGCCCGACGTGGCCGTAGCAATGGCCTCCTGCCGGAGTTGTTCGTAAGGTTTGCCGAGTCCGGCGGGGCTGTCGATGGAGCGGGGGCCGATGTTGTTGGCGGGCACCATGCCGTTCATCACAATCGTGCGGAAGGTCATGCCACCGTCGGTGCTTTTCTCGCAGCGGTACATGGTTTTCAGGTTCTGCTTACCCAACCGGATATTGAAAAACGTGGTCGGGTCTTCGTTGACCTGCGTGAACGTGAAGCGGTACAGGATGTCGTCGCCGGGGGTGTTGGCGCGGTTCTTCACGTGAATCTCGTAGCGAATGTTTGGCCCGAAGTTGTAGAAGTTGGGGCCACCCTCCGGCGATTCGAAGGGAATGTAATTGGCAATAATCGTGATGGTATTCGGGTCGTCGGGGCTTTTGAAGGCGTAGACGTCGGTGTTGTCGGCCAACGGATCGTTGGAAATCAGCGGGGCTTCGCGGTGGCTGGATGCATAGCCGCCGAGACCCATCAGCAACAGGGCGCAACCAAGCATAAACCGCCTGAGTTGACCCGAACGCAAGGGAGAGATGCGCATGAGCTTGAATTGTTAAACGTGAGACATAAGAAAAGTTCTGGCCAGAATTCTCCTTATATACTCGCTCCCTTGTCGTTCGGATTTTTCCGGGTTAAAAATAGTTTAAAACACGAGGCAATGGTCTCCTAAGGTACTAATCGAGTGTTTATTGTATTTTTATTGACAATTCATAAGTGATATTCGGATACATGGAGTACTTTTAAAAAGTAAGTAGATGTACGGTCAGGACCTTGTTAGCGTGACCGTCCGCGACGCTACAGGTTGCAGCCGCACGGTGCAGGGGGTGTTGGTGGTGCGGTAAAGCAAAGCAGAACACCTAAAAACTTGAAACGCCTGACTCAGAGTGAGTCAGGCGTTTTTTGTCCATTTTACGACAGTTCACCCCCAAAACTACCCGTTCGGGTAGGGGTTTACTTATTGGACAATACGTATATTTGCCAGTACCTCAATGGCCCACCCTCACATGTCTCTTCTTCGATTGCGCGTTGGTCTAATCCTGTATGGCATAGGCTTGGTCACTGTAACGCTTCTGAACCTGGTTTTCCACCCATCGACCGTTATCCCGGATGGGGTTGGCTATCGCCTAACCGATTCGTTCGAGCAGGTTTCGCTCAACAACCGGGTGCTGATGGCTCCGGCGTTTCGGCCCATTCCGGGCGAACCAACCGACGCGCTCCGGCAGCGAATCGGGCGGGGGTTCAAACCCAATAAATCGCCCTACACCGTTATGCATGGCTACTGGACCGACGTGTTGGAGAGCTGGGTGTACGTTCCTCTAACCAATGCCACCACCACGCCCAAAGAAGTGGTGCTGTCGTTTCCGACCTATCGCTGCGGGCAGGCCACGTTGTTTCTGGCGCAGAATAGCAAACCATTGGTGGCCCCGCCAAGCGTGGCCCGGCTCGATTCGGTGGCTACCCTCCGCCAGAATACACCCCTGACAGAGCGGTTTTTCCTGACCTATCACCACGCTTTCCCCCTCACCCTGCCGCCGGGCCAAACCACGGGGGTATTGCTCCGCACCAACGGTTCCATTGGCTATCATGAGTTCGATCTGCAACTCAGCAGCCGGACTGCCTTTACGGGGTGGTTATTGCGTAATTCCGTCGAGGAGATGCTGGTGATATTCAGTTGCCTGATCATCGGGCTGGTTGCGCTGGTGGTGGGTTTCGCGGCTCGCAGTTCGCTCATGCGTCTGTTTGGCCTGGTGATGCTGGTGGTCACGGGGCAAACCTGTGGCTATTACGGCTACCTGAGTGAGCTACCCTATCCCGACTTTATGTCGTTCAACAGCAGTAACATCACCTCGTGCTTCTGGCTTTTGCTCAACTTAACGGCCCAACCCTTTCTGTACGAAGTTTTCAAACCGGCTATTCGCGATCTGCGTTGGTACAGGCCCGTCATGTGGACCATCATGGCCATCAATGGATGCTGCGTGTTGCTGTATGCGCTGCCGCCCTCGGCGTATGTGTATCTGAATGTGCCCCTTAACCGGACGCTGCTGGTGATGACCTTTATCGGCCTGAGTTGGATGACGGTGTTTAGTTTCGTGGCCTATCGGCGCAAAGGCATTGCCTACGTGGGCGTATTTGTGTTGCTGTTCATGGGCGATTTAATCGTGCGGAAAGGGGTTGAGATCCTGACGACCCAGAACCTATCGTTGCTGAAGTACCCCTCGCCGGCCCACAATCCGCTGTTGCTCATTGGCCTGCTTACGTACCTGATTGTGGTTCAGTTTCGGCGGGAGCATATCAGCAAACGCCGGATGCAGCAACAGATGCGGCAGGCGCAGGAGGAAGCCAACGCCCTGCGCCGGGCCGAGGTGGAGCGCATTGGCCGCGACCTGCACGATCAGGTGGGCAACACCCTGGCCGCAGCAAAGGGCTACCTGAGCCGCACCCAGGCCGATACCGACAAAAGCCTTCAGCTCGTTCAGGCAGCCATCTCGGAACTGCGCTTTCTGAGCCATAACCTCATCAAAGACAACGAGCGCACTCTGACCCAGAAAGTGCAAACGCTGGTGGGACGGTTCAATGATTTCTCGGAGATTCAGTTTGTGTTTAAAGACCACTCCAACAACCGGGCCGACCAATTGCCGCTTATCCAGCAACAGAGTATTTATCACATCGTGCAGGAGTTGTTCACCAACATTATTCGGCATTCGGGCGCGAGCCGGGTGTATGTGCAGTTTTTTGGCGACGACCAAACCCTGGAGGTAACCGTGGAAGACAACGGCAAGGGCTTCGACTTTGCCACGGCCCGCGCCAATGGCGTTGGCTTGCAGAATATGTTCAAACGGGCCGAACTGGCCCAGATTACCCTCCAATTCGATCCGGCACCCACCGGCACGAGCGTCCTTCTCTCTATTCACGATGATGAAACCGTACCGAACCATTCTGATCGATGACCACCCGCTGTATAGCAATGGCCTAAAAGCCACCCTCAACGACAGCCCCGACTTTGTGGTGGCGGAGCAAGTTTCCGACAGCCGACAAGCCCAGGCCGTTTGCGCCCAACACAAACCCGACCTGGTGCTGGTGGATTTCAACATGCCCAATCTGGACGGGTTGGCCGTGGTGCGGCAGATCCGAAAACTGCCCTTCCCCTGCCGGATTGTGGTGATAAGCATGTATGCCGATCTGCCGGAAATTACCCGTTTCAGGGCGTTGAACGTGGATGGCTATCTGGCCAAGACAGTAACCTCCGAAGACTTGCTGGCGTCGCTAAACCGGGTAATGCAGGGCGAGACTGTATTTATGAGCGATGCGACGACCGCGTCGTCGGCACTCCCGCCCGACTATTTCTGGATCAACTACCAGCTCACGCAGCGCGAGGTGGACATCCTGAAACTGGTGAAAGCGGGCAAGTCGTCGGAGCAGATGGCCATTGAGCTTGAACTCAGCTACCACACGATTCAGACCCACCGCCGAAACATCAACCGCAAACTGCCCTTCAAAACCAACAAGGAGCTTTTTGATTTTCTGGATTTGATGGGGGAGTGAAGGGTTGCCGAAACGTCGGACCGCCCGTTAGGGGCTGACTGTTAATAGCAAACCGGGTAACATGATTCGCAGCCCTGCCCCAGCGGGGCTGACTGTTAATAGCAACGGACAATACGATCCGCAGCCAATGCCCCGTTAGGGGCTAACGGTCAATAGCAAAACGGACAATACAATCCGCAACCAATGCCCCATTAGGAGCTAACTGTTAATCAGGCGCGGTATTTACCGTTAGCCCCTAACGGGGCAAATCCGAAAACCAAGCCCGTTTGTTTTCTATTAACCGTTAGCCCCTAGCGGGGCAAATCCGAAAACCAAGCCCGCTTGCTTTTCTATTGACAGTCAGCCCCTAGCGGGGCAAATTTCAAATACCAAGCCGGTTTGCTTTTCTATTGACAGTTAGCCTCTAGCGGGGCAAATTTCAAATACCAAGCCCGTCTGTTTTCTATTAACCGTTAGCCCCTAGCGGGGCAAATCCGAAAACTAAGCCCGTTTGTTTTCTATTAACCGTTAGCCCCTAGCGGGGCAAATTCCAAATGCAAAACACGTTCGTTTTTCTATTGACCGCAACGGCGGCCCGGCGTTAGCCCCTAGCGGGGCAACTTTGAAGACAAGCTCCGTTTGTTTGTTCGTTTTCATGGCTCCGAAGGGTCCGATGCTTCGGGCGTGTAAAATTCAAACACGTAACGCTTATCATAGGGCACCTCGAATCGCTCTAAAAACGCCAGATACTCCTCCTGAAACGTTTTGACCCGATGCCGCTCCTCTTGATTCAGCACGTAGTGAACCACGTCCTTTACCTGCGATTGGGCATACGTGAAGGCACCGTATCCCTCCTGCCAGCTAAACGTGGCGGGGGCAATGCCTTTTTCTTTGATCCAGACTGACGTGGCTTGTTTGATGTCCTTGACCAGATCGGCGATGGTTAGGGTGGGGCCAAAGCCGACGAAAACGTGGGCGTGGTCGGGCATACAATGTACTGCCAATAATTTTTGACCCCGTTTCTGGACAATGCCCGTGATGTATTGATGTAGCTCTTCTTTCCGACTCTTGGGAATCAGATGCTGTCGGCCTTTCACGGCAAAAACAAGTTGGACATAGAGTTGGGTATAGGTGTTAGCCATCGGCGCATCGGTTGGGTTCAATACGAAGGTAGAAAAACGAGCAACATGATTCGCAACCAATGCCCCGTCAGGGGCTAACGCCCGGCTGCCGTCGCGGTCAATAGAAGAACGGGCAACGTGATTCGTAACCAATGCCGAAACGTCGGGGATGCGGCCTTCCGACCGCCCATTAGGGGCTACCTGTTAATAGCAAAACGGTCAACATGATTCGCAGCCCTGCCCCATTAGGGGCTGACTGTTAATAGCAACGGACAATACGATTCGCAGCCAATGCCCCATTAGGGGCTGACTGTTAATAGCAAAACGGTCAACATGATTCGCAGCCAATGCCCCGCTAGGGGCTAACTGTTAATCAGGCGCGGTTATTGACCGTTAGCCCCTAGCGGGCGGTCCGACGTTTCGGCAAATCCGAAAACCAAGCCCGTCTGTTTTCTATTGACAGTCAGCTCCTACGGAGCAAATCCCAAAACCAAGCCTCGATTGCTTTCTATTGACCGCGACGGCGGCCCGGCGTCAACCCCTCTGGGTAAGATTCTACGGGCGGTCGGAAGGCCCGATCCGGCGTTCCGGCATCCCCGACGTTCCGGCAACACCAACGTTTCGCAAATCCCAGAACCAAACCCGTTTGTCTCTGATTTATTATATGCACTTATTGCGATACTATTTACTAAACCCCTAAAAAACGCCAATTTTAATCGTATTTTCATCTCAAATACCGGGTATCCGGTATGCCCGACTTTTGATTGTCCCGAAAAATTCTAATTTATTTGCGGTTGCAAAAAACACTTAGTCATTTTATGCAACCCAATCTACCGACTAACCGGCTACGAGCCGCGTATTTTCACTTTCTAAGAGGCCCCGCCCCGGAGCGCGCCGGGCCGCTTTCGTTCTCCGTTCGGGCCGCCTGGACCTTGTTGCTCCTGTTGGGGGCTACCTTGCTGGGGGCAACGCCCACCCTGGCCCAAACCTACAACCCCAACGGCATCACCCGGGCCGGAAGCCCAACCTCCGGCACAGCAGCCAATCAATTGAGTTCCCCTTCGGGTGTGTTTGTGGACGGGACGGGCAATATCTTTGTGGCCGATATTAGCAACCATCGGATTCAGAAGTTTCCGCCCAACTCCACCAACGGCACCAACGGCACCACCGTGGCCGGAACGGGAACCTCCGGCTCGGCAGCCAATCAGTTGAATAGCCCTTATAGGGTGTTTGTGGACGGGACGGGCAATATCTTTGTCTCGGACAGGAACAACCACCGGATTCAGAAGTTTCCGCCCACCTCTACCAGCGGCACCAACGGCAGCACCGTGGCCGGAACGGGAACCCCCGGCTCGGCAGCCAATGAGTTGAATCGCCCTCATGGTGTGTTTGTGGACGGGACGGGCAATATCTATGTGTCGGACAATAGCAACAACCGGATTCAGAAGTTTCCGCCCACCTCCACCAACGGCACCAACGGCAGCACCGTGGCCGGAACGGGAACCCCCGGCTCGGCAGCCAATGAGTTGAATGGTCCTTTTGGTTTGTTTGTGGACGGGACGGGCAATATCTATGTGAGTGAGGGTGGAAACAACCGGATTCAGAAGTTTCCGCCCACCTCTACCAACGGCACCAACGGCAGCACCGTGGCCGGAACGGGAACCGCCGGCTTAGCAGCCAATCAGTTTGATGGCCCTTTGAGTGTGTATGTGGACGGGACGGGCAATCTGTTTGTGGCGGACCAGCTCAACAACCGGATTCAGAAGTTTCCACCCACCTCCACCAACGGCACCAATGGCAGCACCGTGGCCGGAACGGGAACACAAGGCTCGGCAGCCAATCGGTTGAGTTTCCCTATTGATGTGTTTGTGGACGGGACGGGCAATCTGTTTGTGGCGGACCTGCTCAACAACCGGATTCAGCAGTTTGTCCCGGTTGTCCCCCTCAGCCTCACCCCCTCGGCCAGCCCCAACCCCAGCTGTACGCCCAACAGCGTGGCCTCCGTCACGGTTTCGGGCGGCACCCCGGCTTACAGCTATACGTGGGTGGCCCCGGCGGGCGTGGTGATCACGGCAGGCGGGAGTACTTCCAGCGCGTCGGTCTCGGCCAATGCGGGCATAACGGGCGCGCAAACGCTCACCGTCAACGTTTCGGATGCGGCCTCACAAACGGCCTCGGCCCAGGTTAGCCTTACGTTCAACGCGCCCCCGGCCAACCCCTCGCTGGTAGCCAGCGGCACGCTCTCCTGCGGCCAAACCGTTAGCCTAACGGCCACCACCAGCAGCGCGGGGTCGTTTAGTTATGCCTTTGCAGGGCCGGGCCTGAGCAGCCCCAATGCTACGGCAGGCAC
This sequence comes from Cytophagales bacterium, assembly GCA_004292855.1. Lineage (GTDB taxonomy): Bacteria > Bacteroidota > Bacteroidia > Cytophagales > Spirosomataceae > Rudanella. Next base: position 2,451 of record RDXN01000065.1, on the reverse strand, counting down.
GGCCACCGCGTCGGCGGGCGGGCTGTATTCCATGACCGTGACCAACCTCGCCACGGGTTGCACCGCCAGCACCACCGCCACCGTGCAGACCTCCACGGCGGTGGTCTCGGTCACGCTCGTGAGCAGCCACACGCTCACCTGCGCCCAAACCTCGGCCACCCTCACGGCCCAGGCCACGGGGTTGGGTTCGCTGACCTACGCCTTCACGGGGGGCGTGTTGGCCGGAACACCGGGTTCGGCTTCTACCGTAGCGGTCAGTCAGGGCGGCACCTACACCGTGCTGGTCACAGCCGCCAACGGTTGCACGGCCAGTACTACGGCTACGGTGGTGAGCAACACGGCTACGCCCGCCAGTTTTGCGGTAGGGGGTAGCGGCACGGCCACCTGCGCCAGTTCGCCTACCGTCACCCTCGCTGGTTCGGAGGTGGGCGTGAACTACCAGCTCCGGCGCGATGGGGTCAACACGGGCGGGGCGGTTCCCGGCACGGGGTCGGCCCTCTCGTTCGGGCCGCAGTCGCTGTCGGGGGTCTATACGGTGTTGGCCACCAACCCCACCACGAGTTGCACGCTGGCGATGGCGCAATCGGCTACGGTCGAGAGCAATGCCACGCCCGTCTCGGTGAGTTTGGGGGTTAGCGGCACGCTCACCTGCGCCCAAACCGCCGTTACGCTCACGGCGGATGCTACGGGGTTTGGTTCACTGACCTACACCTTCACGGGTGGCGCGTTGGCCGGAACACCCGGTTCGGCTTCTACGGTAGCGGTGAGTCAGGGCGGCACCTACACGGTGCGGGTCACGGCGGCTAACGGTTGCACCAACACGGCCACGGCCACGGTGCAGAGCAACACAACGGCCCCTGCGGTGAGCATCGGGGCTTCGGCTCCGGGCTTTGGTTGTGGGGTTACGTCGATCACGCTCACGGCTAACGTGCCAACGGGAGCCACCTATGCCTGGGAGGATGCCAGCAGCACGCCCACGCGGGTGGTGTCGGCGAGTGGCACCTACGGGCTGAGTGCCACGGCCACCAACGGCTGTTCGGCCACGGCCACCAGCGTGACTTTAGGCACGGGTAGCGGCACGCTGCCCGACGTGACGATGATCTTTGCTAACAACGTGACGGTGGTAGCGGCAGGTGGCACGGCTACCATCGAGGTGCCGGGCACACCGGGGCAGCAGTTCCGGGTGCTGGGAGGCAGCGGCAGCAGCTACGAGTATGGCTCGGTGCTGGACCGCATCAACGGTTTCCAGATCAGCCAGGTTGATTTTAGTACCAATGGCATCTTCACCATCAAACGAAGTGGCCCCTTCACAATCACCGTGCGCGACGCTACGGGTTGCAGCCGCACGGTGCAGGGGGTGCTGGTGGTGAGGTAGTAGAGTAAATATGCAAAACCGGAAACGCCTGACTCTGTGAGTCAGGCGTTTTTTTTGGTTAAAGCGGCTTAAAGTCCGCGCTCACGCAATACCAAAGCCGGTGAATTGTCGGGCTGGGGGCGAGATAAAGCCAAGTACAATATCTTGTTGGTCAACGCCATTGGCCATCAGTTCATCCACAATTTCGCGTTCGGTGTTGTTGCACTGAATCCAGATTTTGCCCTCAATCAGATCAAAGTGAAAGATCGGCCCAAAAATGTAGCGACTGCCCCGCCATCCTGCTGATAATAGCTGAAAGCTATTGTTTTCGCGGTCAATCAGGATTCGGCGTTTAATTTCTTCGTCGGGCCTGTTGGCTCCCGTTTCTGCCACGTACCGACGTATAAACTCGATTACGGCATTTTGATAGAGCGTCAGTTTTTCCATGACACAATTTGGTTTTCAAACGGATTGTACACGATTAGTTTAGCCCCGATCCGTTCTAACGACTTTTGGATAACAATTTTCTGAAAAAACCGATTCCAAATCTCGTCTGGGACGGCCAGATATAAAACACGTTCCGGGTCTTGGATCTGCAACGCCACGAAGTAATCGTTAAATTGACCTACTGCTTTGTGAAACTCGTTGATTGTGGAGGGGCCAGTAAAGCTCTTGATCTCGACTGCAATTTTCACGCTCTCTTTTTGGGCAGCAATGAGCATTTCTGCCCCCAGATCAATTTCATAACCTACGTCCTCAATACGAACTGGATAGGGGTCGTGGGTAATTTGCCAGCCATCGCGTTCCAATGCGAACCGGACAGTATCGTGGTAAAAATCGCGCGCCATTCTGTTCTTTTTGGCAAAGATACGTCAAAAGGCTCCTTCACGACCACCGTCACCGACGGCACGGGTTGCAGCCGCACGGTGCAGGGCGAGATTGTGATTAGGTAGTAGAATAGAGTGGGAATGCATATAAACCGGAAACGCCTGACTCAGTGAGTCAGGCGTTTTTTTGTTGGAGACAAATTATACCCTTAACGTGTTATCTTCGCATAAACCAAGTTTGTTTATGCAGGCCGAAACCCACTCCCCGCA
>RDXN01000064.1 GCA_004292855.1 Cytophagales bacterium | reverse complement strand
GGTCGCAATTATCGAATACAGCCTATCATCACCACTTCCACCAAAGGTTTTGTCCCAGACCTTATCGCCGTTGGCGTTGATCTTCACTACCCAGTAATCTTCATCACTATAATTGGGAGTTGTCTTGTTACCAGAGATAGATGAGTATGAGGCTCCTGCCAGCAAGAAGCCGCCATCGGAGGTCGCAATCATCGAAGACATTCTATCATCACCAAGCCCGCCAAAGGTTTTGTCCCAGACCTTATCGCCGTTGGCGTTGATCTTCACTACCCAGTAATCAAAACTGCCATAATTAGGAGCCGTTTTGCTCCCAGAAACGGGTGAGCCTGATCGTCCACCCAGCAGGAAGCCGCCATCAGAGGTCGCGATCATCGAAGTAAGCTCATCCTCACCACTTCCACCAAAGGCTTTGTCCCAGACCTTATCGCCGTTGGCGTTGATTTTCACCACCCAGAAATCGGAAGATCCATAATTGGTAGCTGTTTTGTTACCAGAAACGGGAGATTCAGACGTCCCACCCAGCAGGAAGCCGCCATCGGAAGTAGCAATCATTGAGTTCATGATCTGATTACTACTCCCGCCAAAGCTTTTGTCCCAGACTTGCGTTGGTCCGGAGGCTGTGGCGCTCCCCAAAACTGATACAATTTGCTGGGACGTAGCCGTTCCGCCGACTCCAGTGGCCCGCAGCGTAACGGTATAGCTGCCGGACGTGGTGTATTGTTTGGTTGCGTTTGGGGTGGTGGCCTGGGTGCCGTCACCAAAGGTCCAGGTGTAGCTGCTGGCGTTGGTGCTGGTATTGGTGAAATTGATGGTGCAACTGGCCGTGCAGCCGTTGTTCTGCACCGTAAAACTGGCCGTGGGTAGTAAGCCTGCGGCCTTCACCACCTGCACGGTGTACACCTGCTTGCTGCCGTCTTCGGCAGTGATGGTGTACTGCACGGGGTTAGTGTAGTCGCGGGCGGTGGCGGGGTCGGGGCTGATGGTGGCTCCGGCACTAATGGGGATGCTCAGTTTCAGGGCTTTTACGTCGGTACTAGCCGAGACGTTGATGGTGTAGGTAAAGGTGGTGGCATCGAAGCTGACGGTGGCTCCGGCCAAGCCGTCCACGCTGGGGTTGGCCGTAATGGCTTTTTCGGTGCTTTTTGGGGTGCTCAGCTCGGCGGTTTTGCAGCAAAGGGCTGCCCACAGCAACAGGAAATACAGAAACAAATGTTGGACTTTCATAAGGGAATGGTGTTTACAACTTTTTAAAGTCTGTAAATCGACCAAAGAGGTTTATAGAGTAAGAGCCGCCCGGGTCAAAAATGGGGTTGTGGGTTTGTACCACGATACGATAGGTGCCCCTGGGTAAATTCTCGACAGGTAGTGCAATCGATTTGTACGGGAAATAGGTTTGATCGACTTTTGTGCCGCCACTGTTCTGTAGATAGATCGCTACTCTCGTATCGGGCGAGGATAAGTCAATGTCCAACGGGGCGTTGTTATCCGTAATCTGAATAGAGTAGGTGTCAAAAGACCTGCCCGTTGGCCAGTTTCCCTGGGCATTTGCTGATACCGACGGAATGCGTTGTAGATTAGCGACTTTACCAAAAATTCTCAGGCTGTATTTTCCAGCATCACCTCGGCTTAACGTGCCAGCCATTACGGTGTAGGTACCTTTTCTGGTGGCAATAATCCGAAACAAGTAGCGACTACCCTGCTGCTGTGTGATGGCAACGTCGAGGTTGTTATATAAAAACAGACAGGTCTCGGTATCAGCCGACTCGATTTCGAGATCCACGATGGAGTTTTCTTCGGTGACCTCGAAGCTGTAGAAGTGATTTTTGGTACTTTTGACTGCACCACCCCCGCCCAGCGGCCCCCAATCCTGAGTACCTGATTGCAGCATTTGCGACTCAACCCGTTTCAGGTTGGCGACTTTGCCGAAAATATTCAATTGATAATTTCCCACCGCTCCCCGCATACTGGTAGCGGCCATCACCGTATACGTGCCTTTAGTCAGGATGATGACTTTGAACCGGTTGCGGGAATTGAAGAAGTCAGAAGCGATTGTCTGACCTAATGGATTGTATATCACCATTTCTACGTCCACATCAGCCGACTCGACGGCAAAATCAATGGGCGTATTATCCTCCGTGACCTCAACGGTGTAAAGGTGGTTTTTGAACGTTCGCGCGCCCCCACCTCCGCCCAGCGGCCCCCAGCTTTGGATACCCGACTGCACTACCTGTGACTCAATCCGTTTGAGGTTGGCAACTTTGCCGAAAATATTTAGTTGATAGTTCCCCACCGCAGCCCGCACGTTCGTAGCGGCCATCACGGTATAGGTTCCCTTTTTTAAGTCGAGGATTTTGAACTCGTAGCGGGAATTGAAGAAGTCAGACGCAATTATCTGGCCTAATGGATTGTATATCACCATTTTTACGTCCACATTGGCCGATTCGAGGGCGAAATCAATGGGCGTATTATCCTCCGTGACCTCAACGGTATAAAAGTGATTTTTGAACGTTCGCACATTGCCACCCCCGCCCAGCGGCCCCCAGGTTTGGATACCCGACTGTACTACCTGCGACTCAACCCGTTTGAGGTTGGCAACTTTGCCAAAAACATTCAATTGATAATTTCCTACAGCAGCTCGCACGTTCGTAGCTGCCATCACGGTGTAGGTGCCTTTTTTAACGGCTTTCAACAAAAACTGATACCGTCCTCCAGTGGTTGTCTCAACCTCCTGGCCTAAGGCATCGTAGAGCGTGAACGCGATGTCGGTTTCGGCAGAGAACAACTCAATGTCAGCCGTGCTGTTATCGTCGGTGACGTCGAAGGTGTAAAAATGGTTTTTGAGCGTTCTCGCCCTGCCGCCCCCGCCCAGCGGCCCCCAGCTTTGCGAACCGGACTGCAACACCGGCGATTCGATCCTAACCGGGTCGGCATTCAGGCCCACTGTGTTGAGGGTAAACGTGCCAACCGCCTGCCGGTCGGCCATCACCACAAGCCGGTGTTTGCCCGCATTCAGGGTGTAAGGCTTCGTTACGCTCCGACCCTTCGTTGAGATGTCGATCTGTTGCCCAAGCGGGTTAAACAGGGCATACTGCACGTCCATTGTGGCAGAGGTCAGCGTCAGGCTTACGACCTGATTAGCACCCCCGACCTCAAACGTGTACTGGAAATTTTTAAACGAATCGGCGTTACCAAAGCCACCGGCCCCAACCTGCGCGGCTGACCATTCGCCGGGGGTTTTACGGTCAACCAGCGCGGGGTCAACGGCTTCTTCTTTCTTACAGCCCAGCAACAGGCCCAGGCCGACAATACAAACGAACAGATACTTCATAGGAATAACTGGTTTGATGTGAAAGGATGTTTATCAATTGGCGGTGGAGATTTCGGGCGAGGTGTACATGGCAAATAGAGTTTTTGAGGTGGGTAGATGATTGAGCGATTGTAATGGAAATGGTTGTGGGCCGGAAAGCTTTCATTAGCTAATGCAAAACTGGCTTTTGATCCAATAGGAGGATATAGATATTTATGCCATTTTACCCACGGAATCTGCTATAGCTTACTCCCTGAAAATGCTATGAAAATTATGGCTGGTTGTCCATCAGGAATCATGGATTGTGCGATAGGGCAGGCCGTTTTTTTTGCTGATACTTGCAATAGACTTTCACTTACCATACGACTACCCCAATGAAGTTGCCATTTATCACAAAGCTGATCGTTGGGTTTGCTCTGATTATTCTGGCCTTACCTACCTGGGCGCAGGTTATTCTCGACAATAGCCAAACTCAGTACTTGATTGGGCGGCAGGTGAGCCTGTTAAAAGACCAACATCACCAGTTTAAAACACTGGCTGATGTGCAAGGATCTATTGTGAGTCAGCAGTTTATACGAAGTCAGCAGGGGGTTCTCAACGAAGGATTCACAACCGCTGACTATTGGGTGCGCTTTGATCTGAGCAACCGAAGTTCGCAATCGTGGTTGCTCGAAATTGCTTTTGGGAATTATTCAATAATTGATTTATATGCTGTTTCCAAACATACTGGAAAAGTAATTCACAAACGGGGCGGGGATGCGTTGGGACGACAAGGCCGCGAAATTTCGTACCATACGTTTGTGTTTTACTTGCCTATGTCACCCAATGAAGACCAGACCATCTATATTCGATTGTCGTCGGTGTTTGGTCAGGTCTTGTTGCCCTTATACATTTGGCGGCAAGACGCGTTTGTACGGTCGGCACAAGTAACCGGGTTGCTATGGGGAATCTATTACGGCTTTTTAGTAGCGATTTTTCTGTATCACCTGACCTTGTGGTTTTTTACCCGTGAACGTAACTACGGCTTGATTTCCTTGTATCTGGGGGCTTACGTGTTCTATGAATTAAGCCGGGGGTACTGCATTGGCGTTCGGTTTCTATGGCCAGGCAACCAATGGCTCACTAATTATTCGGTCAGTACATTTTTTACGGCTACTATGATTGGGTTTTTGTGGCTGTATAGCTCTGTGTTGCGCCTGAACCGACTAGGAACACGCTTGATAGTCGTTTTCAAAGGGCTGATGAGTTTGGTACTGGCTGGCTGGATTTTGACACTGTTCTCCATATCAGGGGTCTCACAAAATTTTGTCATTTCAGCTATTGCCTTTGTTGTTGCCTTGTACTTGTTGTTCATCGCTGGTTACAGCGTGTATCGAGGTAATCGGCCAGCGCGGTATTACGTAGCGGCTGTTGTTATCATTATACTGGCAGGGATTGTTCATACGATTAACCGTGCTGGTGGCCTTTCGGATACCAACCTGCTTGCCCAGCACTCACTTAATATCGGCTCAATGCTTCAACTGGTTTTGCTTTCCGTTGGACTGGCCAATACGGTTCGTTTGGAACGACGAGAACGCGAGGCAAAAATGAAAGCCGAACTCGAAACCGCCGAACTACGCGGCTTGGGCGAAGAGCGCGAACGACTTTCTGCTGAGATGCACGATGGTGTAGGTGGTTCGGTGTTGATGCTCCGTCAGGCCATCAAGCAATTATTGAAAAATGGAGATTATCATCAACAAATCAATAAGCTTGATCAACTAGTGCTGGACGTTTATGAGCAGGTGAGACAGGTGGCCAATAATCTGCTCCCTGCCGAGCTTGAGCAAAAAGGTATGAAAACTGCTTTGCAGGAACTAACTGATAAACTAAATCACATTAGCGAAACGCACTTTTTCTTGCTCTTGTCGGGGCAGGAAGATCGACTTACGGGCGTGATTCAGTACCAGTTATATCTGGTGCTTGTTGAGCTGATCAACAACATAATTAAACACGCTCAGGCTACCGAAGCCAGCATTCGATTTACGGCCACGGCGACCTTACTAACTGTTACGATTCGCGATAATGGTGTGGGACTAAAAACGAGTCCCAACGCGTTGGAGGGCAGAGGGTGGCGCAACATCAGGCTGCGGCTCAGCCGGATTGATGGGCATAGTTTTAAGATTAACCACCAAACCGAAGAAGGTTTACTGGTGCAGTTAACTATTCCGCTCCCTTCAACAAGCCATACTTAAACGCAAAAAAAGCAATACCTACATTCGACTTTACATCCAGTTTAGTCATTAGGTTGGTGCGGTGATTCTGAACAGTCGATTCTGAAATAAACAGTTTTTTCGCTATCTGGCCGGTGCCATATTCCTGTGCAATCAGAACCATCACTTCTCGCTCGCGTTGCGTCAGGGCACTTAGCGGGTTTGGTTCCTCATCCTTGCTGTTAGACATTGTCGCTTGTACCAGAATAGGTACGAGTTCGGGGCTATAATAAAGCTCGTTAGCCAGCACAGCCTGAATAGCCTGATGTACTTTCTCCTCACCATACTTTTTCAAGACATAGGCCTGTGCGCCCGCCACCACCGCATCACGAACAATGTTCGATTTATCAATCATCGAATAGAATACAACCCGGATGTTGGGGAACTGTTGGCGGACTGATAAAAACAGGTTAATGCCCTCTACCTGCTTATCAAAACACATATCGCTTACCAGCACGTCAGGCTGCTGGCGTTGCAGAAAGGTAAGTGCATCGGCAGGTGTGCGAACCTGACCAACAACCTCTATATCTGATGCTGACAGTAGATAGATAGACAATCCATTGGCGGTAGCCGGGTGATCGTCGAGGAGCAGGACGGAAGTCATTGGATAGGGTTGCTTTGGTAACACCAACTTTCTGGTTACCAAAGCAACCGCTAATGTAATCAATTTGCATATCAGGCCGTTATTGAACCAACGTAATCTGTTTGGTACGCGAGACAGATTATACCGGGGCCGTTGGGCGAGTAGTTTGCCAGAGCTGCTCCCATAAGTGCTTGGCCAGATTGCGAATGGCCCGGTTCCGCGAGACATAGATGAGCCATACCTTTTTTTGTTGCCCAAAGAAGTTCAATTCACCTTCATATAAAATTTGATCGAACACAGCCATCTGATCGCGGAGCAGCCGGGGGTTGCTAGTACCGCCCAACAAATAGGGATAACCCGATTTAAGCGCGTCCCAGATGCCCATAACGTAGTATTGATACCGTTCCACAAAATTCCAGCGAATGCTTCGGTCGCGGTTGAGTAAGGTGATTTCGACAAACGAATTGGCGGACAGGTTCTTTGCCGACAGTACTTCATCCCGTTCGGAATCGTCTAATACGCTCAGGCATCGGTAGGGCGGTTGCGTATTCACCACATATGCGGCAATCCACTGGTCGGGGGCGTTGGATCTGACAAAAATGCGGGCCTGAGCGTTTTTCAGGTAGGCCGTTGTGACCTCGACACCACTGTTGTGCTGATTGAAGGCGATGAAGCGTTCATGCTCATGGGCCTTAATTTTTCTGCTGATTAACATGACATAACTGGTTGGTTATGCCCGTTAATAGATAGCCACAAAAAAAAACAGCCACCCGGTTTTAGTCCCTGGTGGCTCTGGCTTTACGGTATGTGCTGGCGAATGACCAAACTCCCATTTCTATGGCCGATACTCCCAAAATTGCCCTACATCGGTGACGAGGTAGGCCCGATTACCCACCACAAAACTAAACGCAGTGTTGCCCTGAGCAGGCAAATCACGCATCCGTTTCCAGGGTTGTTCGGGTCTGTATTGCGCCACACTTTTGGGGCCAAAAGTATTTCCACCGACCACATAACCCGCATTTCGTATTGAGAATGAAGTGGGGCGGAATACTTCCTCAAAAGAGGGCGTTTGAACAAATGGTGGTGTTGACGTTGTGCTGAAACGCCAGCTTTTATAGAACGAACTTTTGGAGGTTAGAAAATAGATATTCATACCCAGCGCAAACGGAGACATACCGCTTATACTAAAGCCTGTGGGCTCCTGATACAACATGATTCCCCCCCATTTATTCAGCACGGGGTCGTAGGTGCAAACACTAATCTGCCGACCTACAGACGAATTATTGGTTGTTACCAGATATCCCGTCTTGTTGATGATAAAACAGTAGCCATTTCCCCAGCCAATTTGCGGAATGCTATCTAATCTTACCCATCGCTCACCACCTGGGCTTTCTACCGGAACGTATCGCCAGAACGTCCCCTTTTTGCCGGCTTTCCAACTCAGATTATACGCTTGTCCCAAGAAAACTGTGCTATCGATGGCAAAGGCCAACCAGTTATCTGGATGCGTTGAGATGGTCGGAACTGTAGGGTAGGGGAGCCGGGAGTTCCATCGCTTAGTCACGGGGTTAAACTCCCACAGCGCGTTATTCTGGTTCAGAAACACATAGCCACAGCCTGAGTTTCCTACCACTGTTTCCACAAGGTTAGGTCGGAACGGTACATCGGCTAGCCGTGTCCACTGGTCGCAGGGTTGGTTGTAGAGTTGCTTAATTGCTTTCGCGTCTGACGAGTCCGGCTCGGTCGTTGCCGTAGATAGATTTGTTCGCATGGCCGACGTAGGGCGCGATGAGGTGGCTAAACCTAAGGCCGCGCCAATTTGGAAGAGCAGTACCCGTTGTAATTCCTCTGGTTTCCAGGCGTGGGTGTTGAGTAAATACACCAGGCAGGTGCCATTGGGCCGCCGGACCAGTTGCGACAACACCTCGATGGGTTGCCCCACCAGCCCATACGTGGTGTACCGTTTAGGTCTGGCAACCGGCAGGCTATCCGCAAAAACGAATCGGATTTGGGCTGAGTCGCCGGGTGATACCCGCTCAAAACTGAGGTAATCATTAGCCTGTGACCAGCGGTCGAAGGGGAGTTCTAACTGCTTCAGGATGCTGCTTACAGGCAACGCCCGTGCCGAATTTTGAAAGGAATACTGCAACTCGCACTGCTCGAAAATACGCTTGTTCGCCGTGTTGAGATCATTGCTAATCTCATACATCGGGGTGGCTTGTTGGAGTTCATCGGGAACACATCCCAGTATAAACAGACCGGATAGAAGGAAATAGATACACCTCATAACTACCAGAAACGGGCTGAAAATTCGATGCGAAAGGTATGCAGATTCGCCTGAATGGGGTCAGGCGCATTGGTCCGAAGGCGCAGACGCTGTGGTTCATAAAGCAGCCACACCCGATACAATCCGTTGCGGCTGTTCCAGTTCGACAGGCCGTACCCTATGCCTGCTACCGGGTTGACGTTCATCTTTAGATCAGGTGCCTGATTTGAAGATGACCCGTAGTTTTTATACGTGAATCCGATTGGTTTTTCTGCCGACATACCGGCGGTGGCCATCAGTCCGTGCGTCCGGTAACGATACCCCTGTCGGTATGGGAATACGGTAAACACATAGCGAGGCCGTAGCGAAAGCCAGAAAGTTTGAAACCGCTCAACCGTTCGCAGTTGGTCGCCAAGCACACTTTGCGTATTGAATTTGCTGCCACTGAAAAGTAAATCGGTTTCGAGCCGGTGTTTCTGATACCAGGCCCCCCGGCCCACGCGAATCCCACTGACCCCGCTCCATCCATCGGTAGCCAGCACAGCCGTGCCATTCCGAGCTAACGCAGGCCGCTGGAACTGACCGCCAATTACTGGCTCCCAAAAGAATCGCGCCCGCCGAATAAGTGAATCACGAACGGCTAATTCAACTCTGTTCAGGCTGTTTTTTTCCGTCTCAGTTGTGTTTAATAAATGGAACGCGTAAGCTTCCTCGGTTTCGTGCTCAACTTCTTTACGAATGTTTTCTACATCATACACCAGGAAGGTTTGGGCCGTATCGGGGCGTATGTTGAAAGAAACTTTGGGTTTGGCCCTTACTTTCTCCTTCTCTATTCGCGGTTGAAGAAGTTTACGGCGCACAGTTAAACTGGGGTGCGAATCGCTTTCCCCATTGGAAATGAATTTAGGAAGCGTATTGAAAACCTGCTCTATGTCCTTAACTAAAGCTCCTTTTCGGCAAATCATCCATAGTCCAAGCGCATCAGCCTCTAATTCATGCAAGTGTCGCCGTGGTAAACTGACAATGTATTTTTTGGAAGGAGTGTCACTTTTCTGAGGGGGTTGGTTTCTGGGCTGAAAAGCATCGGGGAGGATTTCCAGATTTTTTACTGGCGAAAAATAAGGCCATGTTGTATGGCCGAGCACGTGGTGTGCAATTTCGTGAGCCAGCACGAACTGGTCGCTCCACGAGGATTTAGCTCGTAGCGTATCAAAATAAGCTTTGTTGTAGAGGATGTATCGTCGCTCATCGGGGGGGCAATTAATTGCAAAGGCTAGCCCTTTTCGGCACTCTTCGGAGATGATTTTGGCTGTGATTACGGGGTGATTACGGAACAGGGAGGTATAGGAATTCACTAGCTTTTGGGCTGTCGTTTCGTCAAAATCGGGAGCAAATCCCGACCCTCTGGGAGTTTTTCTTGCGTTACGGCACAAACAATCGGGCTGAGCGCGTAGCTCTATCGTGACTAGAAGCACCAGTATGAGTAAGCTAAGGTGTTTCATTGGGGTCAGGGATGAGTGGTATAGTTTCGGATTGTCCTTTCTGAATGAGGAATCGTTGTTGGCCCAACTGTAAGTAATATCGCTTGGCATAGTCGGTCGCAAATACTTGGAGGCTGTCTAATGGTACTTTTGGCAGCGTTTTTCCGTACAAAAACAGCGTATCGCCCGGCCATTTGTATTGGTCGCTCTCTTGAAATAACCCCCAAAAACCCGGTACACGCTCGTAGCGAACAATCGAGACCTTCTCTACTGTGGAGCCTATTGCATTTACTGATAACTCACTATCGTCTATCATTACCTGCGCTGTGGGTGCCACTGTTGGTGAAGACTCAATCACAACCCACGTGAATACGAGTATTAGTAAGGCAGCCAATCCAATGAATAGTTGAGGGTGGAGTTTAATCAACTCAGGCAGAAAAGTCAGCCGCTTCCTGGTGTCGTAATCACGTCTCTCGTGGGCCGACGCGATAATTATCTTATCTGTTTCTTCGTAAAAGGACAGGGTGTTCCGTTCGGTTTCAGCATAGACGTCAAGAAGTCCCAACGTAACTACTTGTTGGTCAAAGTCGGGGTCCGACTTTCGACGTTCTTCAACCTGTTGGTGAAGGACTTCGGGCAGGGTGCCGTTCAAGTATTGTTGAATAACCCAGATTCGTTCAGGATTAGCGGGTGTGGAGGGGCTCATATCGTTGACACTATCGTTTGTCCTGTCTTGCTCGTGCTTCGTCAATGCGCGCCTGTAGGGCATCTCTCAATAAATCGGGTAGTTGTGGCGCAGATTCTTCAAAAAGTTCATTCGCTACATTGAGCACCAGAGCGTCCAGGCAGTTTAGGTGTTCCCGACTGACTTGTCTTGGGTCAATTCCTAATTTAGCGGCCACCGTTTTCAACGTGACTGGCCCCGTGGATGGCTCCATCCCAATAGTAAATCGTTCTCGAAATTCAGCTTCGGATAAAGGTTGCTCAACAACTGGCATAATCGAAACCGCATCGACTTTCTCTGGGTCAATTCCATAACGCCTGAGAATAATCTGCTGACACGTAACGCCCAGTTGGCTAATGTGTCTGGCAACGGTGTCGTGGGCATACTGAAAATAGCGTATTGACTCTATTGCAACAGACAACGTTTGATTGGGGGTAGGCGTAAAATTTTGTGATGTCCATTTTGGCTGTATCGACGAGTGATATTGATTTATTAGAATGCCTATGAGATAGGACGGTAGAGCAGAACTGAGGACAAACTCAGGCTCTCGAATCTTAAGGAAGAACGTGTTTGTTGCCTCCTCACAAATAGCCTCATAATCGACGCTCAATCCAATCTTCTTCTGTAAATATAAATACTTGATTAAGAATCGTTTAGCAATGCCTTGATATTGCTTGACCAAGCTACCTTTTAAATGCCCTCTTTGATAATGATACACTGCTGCCTGATCCTGTATCATTCGTTTCAACAAACCGGGCTTGGGGTCTTTTACATTCCGTAACGTATTGAGGGCCGCATTTAAAGCCTTTTGGGTCAGTTTGGATACCTCTTTAACGGGAATTTTGTATACGTTACGGGCCAGATTTTCACCCCAGGGCCGTTGTTTTTCCTGGTACTTCAATTCAGCACTGTAGCCCGAATAGATCCGTTGTAAAAACTCTGGATTTGGTTGCCATTCGGAAATGCTGGCGACGGGTTTCATTTTCTCAGGGTAGCATGGCGTGAAAGCAAATAAAGCGAATATATGGGGTATTTTCAAGCATTTTCTTGAAACCATCCGCGCTGCCTATGAGCAGACCCAGGCCCAGATGCGGAAACGATACCCGCCAGCGGTCTGGGCTGCGTTTGTGTTGGTTGAGTAACACCAGCGAATCCTACGACTTTATCACCCCATTCGGCATTTCCGAAACCCCGTTGCGGGTGCTCGACCGGATGCCGGTTCCGTTAGCTAGCGGCAACGACAGGAAGAACGACGTGCCTGTGTCCGATACGGTCTCGAACCAGATACTGCCGCCCGCGTGTTCGATACCCCGCTTGGCAATGGCTAACCCCAGGCCCGACCCGCCTTGTTTGGTGCTGAAATTGGGCAAAAATACCTTCGGCTGAATCCCCTCCGGGATACCCAAACCGTTGTCGTGAACTTCGATATTTACGTCGGTGTCGTTGGTCGATAGCCGGAGTTCGAGGGTGGGTCGGCGGTCGGAGGGGACCGATTGGATACCGTTGATAATCAGGTTGGTCAGGATGCGGCCCATCATGTGACGGTCGCCCGTGACCATGATGGGGCCTTTTTGCACCTGCCGCGTGAGCGTCACACGGGTATCGTCGGCGTAGAGGTCGGCGGTTTTGTTTAGTACGGAGGTGATCTCAAAGGTTTCGTTTTTGGGCAACGGCATTTTGGCAAACTCCGAGAACGACGTGGCAATGTCGCTGAGGTTGTCGATTTGCTCAATGAGCGAGTCGAACGTGCGTTGCAAAATCCGTCGGGCACGGGTGTCGCCCTCACCAGCGGGCAGAGTGCGCTGAAGCTGTTGAAGGGTCAGCTTCATGGGCGTGAGGGGGTTCTTGATCTCATGCACCACCTGCTTGGCCATCTCGCGCCAGGCCGATTGCTTCTCACTTTGCGAAAGGGCGAGTTTGCTGTCTTCGAGCTTCACCAACATTCGGTTATACTCGCCGATGAGCATACCAATTTCATCGTCGGACTTCCATTCGAGGGGTTCGTTGAGCTTATCGAGGTTCGTTTTGCCGATTTTCTGAGTCAGAATCCGCAGTGGCTTGGTGAGCGTGGTGGAGGCTGCATACGACAGGATCATAAACACCGTGAAGAGCAGCATAAACACGTTTAGGGCCGAAGCAATCACCTCGCTTAGCTGCCGGTCGAGTTCGGGGCGGGCGTAGAAGAACGGAATACTCAACACACCCAACGAACGTCCGTCATAGGCCTTGATGTTGGCGTAAGCCGTGCGGTAGGGGCGACTCCCGAGCAACTCGTCGAGCAACACCTGATTCTCCTTGTCTTCGATTAGGTGGATGTAGGCTTCGGGGTTGATGAACTTGGCTAAATGCCCACCTTCGTACATCAACTGACGCGTAGACGAAAACAGTCGCCCACGGGTATCGAACAGATTGATGTCTACACCGGCGTCGCGGGCAATCTTTTTCAGTTCTTCCTCCATCGCGGCCTTACTGCGCCGATTCTGCACGAACTCGTCCAGATAGGCCATGAAGTTGGCCGCTACGTTGCGGGTGTTCCCAATGTAGGCCGCTTCCTGATTGTTCACATAGTTGGAACTGATGACGCTCAGAATAATAAGCACCACCAGCAACAGGGGCAGGAAAAAGGCCACGTTGAGCAGAATCTGAATCCGGGTCGAATAGTTAAATCCAAACCGCGACAGACCAAACTTTACCCCATAAATAATAATCACAATCAGCACCGTCAGTACCAGCAGCAGGTACAGAAACGAGAAGTTCGATAGGATATTTTTGCTTGGATAATCGGGCGATGACACCACGATAGACCGGTCATTTTTGCCCTGCATACCCACGTGTTTGTAGCCGTTCAGTACCACCCCCTCGTCATACAGAGCGGGGTCGGCGAGTAGCGAAGCGGGGAGTTTACGCTCGTAGTTGTAGCTGCCTGCACTGTACATAAGGCCACCTGTTTTGGAGCGGGTCGCGGTCTGTTTGGGAGCTGATGCGGGTGAAGACGCCGGAGCCGGCGACCCCCACGACGTGTCGGCGGTTGTGGCCGACACAAAGCCGTGTGTGTTGGATTCGACTGAGCGGGTTGCCCCGCCAGTGCTGAAAATTCCGTAGCTATAATCCTGCGATTCGGGCGAGGCCACGAGCGGATTTTCGGCCAATAGTTCGGGATAAACACGTTTCGACGCGCCACTCCACAGTCGTAGAGTCAACACAATATGGCCAACCAATTCGTTATTGGGACCGCGCATGTCGATAAACTTAACGTACTGCTTGAGGATCGTGCTCCCCACCTCGTTCACGAAATACATGCCGGGGTAGGCCGTTCGGTAGCGGTCGCGCACATATTGGCTTTGCAGGTCTTCAAACGTTCCATCGACCAGATTGGAGTCGAGCGACTGCCCGTTGGCCTTAAACGACAACACCTCGGTATCGTACCGATTGAAGTATTTATCCAGAAAAGACGTTTTGATACGTCCCTGAATTCGGTTGGAAGCAAACGGCACGTTGGCCTCAAGAGAGGTGCGCAGTTCGGTGTCGCGAGCAATGGATTCGCTGTTTCTGCTGAGCAGAAACTCACCCAGTTCGTCGTTTTCGGCCAGCAGCCGCGAGCCGTATTCCCGTTTCTGGATAACGTCTTTCCGAATCTCCTGCCGATACACCACATACGTTGTAATACAGGCGCAGACGAGTGCCGAGAAAAACAGGTAAATCGAGGTGCGATACCGAAAACTGTAAAGCGTTCGGGGAAAACGGGTAATGTAAAGAATCAGGAAAAACAACCCGTTGATAACCCAGATCGGTTCGCTCAGCAAATCGACCGTGTAAAGGGCAACGCCCGCCAGAAGGGTGCCAATCAGCAGGGCCAGAAACCCCATGCGCAGGTCGTTGATGAGTCGAATAAACAGGCTCGCCAACAGATGAATAGCCAGGAAGTAGATGAGCGAAATCAGTACAAATACAGTCAGACACGCGATTTTGAGGCCGCTGAACCGGATGCTGATCGTGATGTCGAGCGTAAACTGCGACTTTTCGTAAATGTTGTTCAACTCCACAAAACAGGCGTAGCAACTCACGTAGCTCAGCACAACGCACCCAACGGCCAGTGTCCAGCGCGTCCAGACGGGCCAATGAACCACCCGCAGATAATGCCGCGACCGATAATAGAAAAAAACCAGATAGAGCAACAGAATTGCCACGACCAGGCAATTGAGCAACAGATCGCCCAACGACGGGGCCAATATCGACGACGCGTAAAATTTAGGATTGAACAGGTCGTTTTCGTAGAACAAAAACGGAACGCCATAGTAGAGCATTACGCCACGCATTACGACCAGGTAGAGCACTAACAGAACGAACCCTCTTCCATAATGCCGTTTTTGGTGCAGTCGGCCAATGCTGATGAGAACATACAGGCCCAAAAACAAAATGGCCAGCGAACCCAGGATAACGGTATTGACGGGGGTCGAGTGGTTGCGGTAGTCGTCGATGCGGGGCGGCACCACCGAAAACAGGAAGCCCGCCGTAGGGTCGTAAATGTTCTGGTAGGCTGGTTCGCGGGCGTTGGTGATCTTCTGCGGGTCGATGGCAAACAAATCCGTATTGTAACCCGACTGGAGGTAGCTGCTGGGCGATTTGTACTGCCTGTACACATTGATAAGCGACACTACAGTTAGTTCGCTCCCTTTTTTCTTTACATCACGCCGACTAATAAGATACCGACCTTGCTCAAAATCAATGAGTTGTGGACGTTCTACGAACGAGATTGACCGGTATTCGGGTACGAAACGATAGTCGGACCAAAACAGCAACTCCCCGTTTCGGTACACGAAATATGGGTAGCGCGTTTGCTGACGGAGGTCATTAAACGAATACGTCCGGGTTTTCTGAAGCTTGTCGGCAACCTGATTCAGCTCGGCAGAGCTAATGGCCAATTCGGCCCGCACCCGGTCGCGCACGGCGGAGAGATACTGTTCGTCGGTGGCACCGGGTGCCCCCTGTTCGAGTAGCACATAGCATAGCACCGAAAAGACGACCATCAGCAGGGCCAGGATCAGGAATATGTGCTTGCCAATCTGTTTCACGGTTAGGTTATGAGGCTACAGGGGCGATAGTGGCGAAAATCATGCCAATCTAGCCTTTGTCGACAGTGAAACCGCCCCCCCCTTCATGTGTTTCATACCCAACCTGAACGCCCAGCACATAGAGCAGGTGTTTTTTGTCGATAATGATACGCACACCTTCTACGTTATAGACATCGTCGGTAGGGCCGGGCGTATCGAAACCCAGCAACCACGACGACCCACACCCCCCACCCCGAATACCTACGCGCAGACCATAGTCGGCGGGGATTTTTTGGGCTTCAAACGTGTTCCGAATCTGGTTTTGGGCTTCGGTAGTGATCCGTACGGGCTGATCGAGCATTGATTAATGACGTTGGATGTTGGACGCTAGACGTTGGATGCTGCCGTCAATTCTAATTCACGGTCTAGCATCCAATATCCAGCGTCCAATGTCAAAATTAACTAATACCAACCAAACAAGCAGACTGAACTAATGGAGTTACTCGCTGATCTTCTTAAACTCACTATTCCGGCCGCCCTCGTTCTGTACGGCATGTTTCTGACCGTCAAGCTATTGCTGGAGCGCGAAGCGGCCCGTCATCAGTACGATGTAAAATCGCGGTATACCGAATCGGTGATTCCCGTTCGGCTTCAGGCCTACGAACGGATGGTGTTGTTTCTGGAACGCATCAGCCCGCATAACCTGCTCGTGCGGCTCAACGGTAGTGCCACCACCGTGCTCGATTTTCAGCAGCGGCTACTGGGCGAAATTCGCGACGAGTATAACCACAACCTTTCGCAGCAGGTCTACATGTCGGAACATACCTGGGATCAGGTTCAGTCGGCTATGAACGAGGTGATTATGCTTATTAATCAAGCCTCCGGCGACACCCACCCCGACGCTCCCGCACTCGAACTCTCGAAGCGCGTGTTTGAGCGCATCGTGCAACGGGAACAACAACCCACGGCTATGGCTCTTAAAACAGTGAAGGAAGAAATACAGAGCATGTTTATGTAGCCATAGCCCTGTCCCGTTGGATAGGATTGTCTTACACGAAATACGCATTCCGAGCGTACAGAGTTACCTTTAGCTACGCTGCCCGTGTGCAGTGGGACCAAGCGGCCCATTGCACACGGGTTTTCTGTTATCCTTCATTCATACACAGCACGTTAATGAGTCAAACGGTTTCTGATCGCCCTAACGCTCCACTTTACACCTTACCCAAAGCACCGACCGGCATAACCGGACTAGACGAAATAACAGGTGGAGGATTGCCCCAGGGCCGCCCCACCCTGATCTGCGGCAGTGCCGGGTGCGGCAAAACGTTGTTTTCGATGGAGTTCATTGTCCGGGGGGCCATGCAGTTTGGTGAGCCGGGCGTGTTCATGACGTTTGAAGAGAAAACCGAGGAGTTGGTGATGAACGTGGCCTCGCTGGGCTTCGACCTGACGCAGTTGCAGGCCGATAAGCTCCTCCGGCTCGACTATGTACACGTGGAGCGGCAGGAAATTGAGGAAACCGGCGAATACGATCTCGAAGGGTTGTTTATCCGGCTTGGCCACGCCATCGACAGTATCGGGGCCAAACGGGTAGTACTCGATACGATTGAAACCCTGTTTTCGGGCCTGACCAATCAGGGAATCATCCGGGCCGAAATCCGGCGGCTATTCGAGTGGCTTCGTAACAAAGGTGTAACAACCGTTATCACCGGCGAAAAAGGCGACGGGACCCTTACCCGACAAGGGCTGGAAGAGTATGTATCGGACTGCGTTATTTTGCTCGACCATCGCGTAAGCAACCAGATTTCGACGCGCCTGTTGCGGGTGGTCAAATACCGGGGGGGCGTTCATGGTACGAACGAATACCCGTTTCTGATCGACGAAGAGGGTATTTCGGTGTTGCCCGTTACCTCGCTCACGCTCGACAAGCCCGTGTCGTCGGAGCGGGTTTCGACAGGGATTGCGGCTCTGGACAAGATGCTCGACGGGAAGGGGTTCTTTCGGGGGAGCAGCATTCTTGTATCGGGAACGGCAGGGACGGGCAAAACCAGCATTGCGGCTAGTTTTGCGAACGAGACCTGCCAACGCGGAGAACGATGTATGTATTTTGCGTTTGAGGAGTCGCCCCAGCAAATTTGCCGAAATATGGACTCCATCGGCATGAATTTGCAACAGCACGTGGATGCTGGATTGCTCAGGTTTCACGCATCGCGCCCCACGTTGAACGGCCTCGAAATGCATCTGGTGGCTATTCACAAGGCCGTAAAAACGTTTAAGCCAACAACAATCGTGCTCGACCCTATCACCAACCTTATTACGGTGGGGGCTATGAGCGAGGTGAAATCGATGCTGATTCGCCTGATCGACTTTTTGCAGACTGAGCAGATCACAGTACTGTTTACGGCTCTCTCGCTCAACACGGTTATTCAGGAGCAAACCGACGAGGGCGTTTCGTCGCTGGTGGATGTGTGGTTGTCGGTGAAAGATATTGAGTTCAACGGCGAGCGCAACCGGGGCCTGTACGTAATGAAGTCGCGGGGTATGAAACATTCTAACCAGATTCGGGAGTTCATCATAACCGATTCGGGTCTCGATCTGGTCGATGTCTATCTGGGGCCGGAAGGCATCCTGACGGGGTCGGCCCGCGAGGCTCAGGAGTTGCTTCAGGAAACAGGTGTTGCCCTGCGCGATCATGCCGTGAGCCGCAAAGACCGCGAAATCGAGCGCAAACGGTCTGTTCTGGAATCGCGTGTATCGGCCCTGCGCGAAGAATTCGAGTCGGTGCAGGAAGAACTAAACCGAAGTTACGTGGAAGATGAGTTGCGAAACGAAGTACTGGAGAAAAACCGCGCTCAACTGACCCGCAGCCGCCATAAAGAAGACTAATTTCAAACCAAACTATATGGAAGAAGAACAAGAGATTTGGGAGTTACGGCTCTATGTGGCCGGCAAAACCCCTAAGTCCTTATTGGCGTTGGCTAACCTGAAAAATTACTGCGAGCGACACCTCAAAGGCAAATACCAACTGGAAGTGGTTGATCTGTTGCAGCAACCGCAATTGGCGGAGGGCGACCAGATTCTGGCCATTCCGACGCTGGTAAAAAAGGTGCCCGAACCAATTCGGAAAATCATCGGCGATTTGTCGAACGAAGAAAAAGTGCTCGTCGGCCTCAACATCCGCCCGGCCACCCCCGTGTGATGACCGATCCGCCCCAGGTTGATAGTGATGACGTTGAGGACGCCCACCCGTTTATATTGCGGTTGTTCATTACAGGTGCAACGCCCAACTCTGTGCGGGCCATTACGAATTTGAAACGACTGTGCGAAAAGCACCTGCCGGGCCGGTACACACTCGAAATTATCGACATACATCAGCAACCCGAACACGCTGAACTCGAACAGCTTATTGCACTTCCCCTGTTGATTAAAGAGCAACCGTTGCCGCAACGACGCTTAATTGGCGATATGTCGGATACGCCACGCGTGCTAGCGGCCCTGGGCCTTCCGGGTTCTAAATCATGAGCGAGCCGAAAACATACGAGCAACTGCTGGCCGAAAATGAATGGCTGACCATTCAACTCGAAGAGGCCAACGAAACCATTCAGGCCATTCGGACGGGGCAGATTGACGCGCTCGTGGTGCAGGGCAAGGAGGGACATGAACTGTACACGCTGAAAACCGCCGACAGCACCTACCGGCTCTTTATCGAGACCATGAACGAAGGGGCCGTAACGCTCAACAATGAAGGCGTTATCGTGTATGCCAACTCCACGTTCGCGTCGATGGTGGGAATGCCGCTCTCGACGGTTATTGGCTTGTCGTTCAATCAGTTTGTGCCGGGTATATCGGGCGATGCCTACCGAAACCTGTTTAGTCGGGGCTGGACCGAGGAGAACAAAATCGAGATCGAACTCATCGCGCCAAACCGCCCTATTCCCTGCCAACTCTCGGTGAATGCGCTCGAACTTGACGAGGGGGTTTCCCTAAGCATGATCCTGACCGACCTCACGACTCAAAAGGAAAGTCAGCAGTTATTGGAAGAGAACAACCGGCAACTGGCCCGTATTAATGAGGCCTTGGAGGTGAGCAATCACGACCTGCTACAGTTTGCGTCGGTGGCTTCGCACGACTTGCAGGAGCCCCTGCGGAAAATCCTGATTTTTGCGGCAATGCTCCGCGACAAACACGCTGACGAACTCCCCCCCGACAGTATGCGCTACCTCGGCAAGGTGATTGACTCGTCGCAGCGCATGAAGCGGACCATTGTCGATATTCTGACCTATTCGCGGCTATCGACCAACATCGACAGCTTCGCCATGACCGATCTGAACGTCCTGCTGGCCGATGTGTTGACTGATTTTGAGCTGCTCATCAGCGAGAAAAACGCCCGAATTCAGGTTGACCCACTGCCGACGATGGAGGTAATCGGAGGTCAGATCCGGCAGGTGTTTCATAACCTGATCAACAACGCCATGAAATTCAGCCGCCCCGGTGAGCCGCCCGATATTTACATTCGATGCACACCTTGCCCCAGCGACAAGTTAGATACGGAGCCGGATGATCACCATTGTTGCATTAGCGTGACTGATAACGGAATTGGCTTCGATGAGCAATACGCCGAAAAGGTGTTCTCGCTGTTTCACCGGCTCAACACCAAAGATGCCTACGAGGGGTCGGGGATTGGGTTGGCCATCACCAAGCGCATTGTTGACCGCCACAACGGGGCCATTAAAGCGGAAAGCCGGGAAGGGGTTGGCTCAACGTTTATCATTAAGTTACCTTTAAGGCAACAAACTAACAGTTTGCTTCATGACTACTCAACCGAGATGGAAAGTTCTGTTGGCTGAAGACGACAGCGACGATGCCTTTTTTTTCTTCGATTTCCTGCACAATCGTCCCGACGTCGATCTGCTGCCGAGCGTTACGAACGGCGTGGAGGTGATCGACTACCTTAACTCCGCGTTGCAGTCGGGCGCGTTGCCCGACGTGATCGTGCTCGACCAGAATATGCCCAAACTGTCGGGCAAGGAGACCCTACAATCCATCCGGGCCAATCAACGGTTTCAGGATATTGCTGTTGCTATCTATTCGACTTACGTTGGCCCTCAGCTCACCGAAGAGTGCCTTCTGCTCGGAGCTTCCTTGGTTGAAACGAAGCCCGTCACGAAAGAGGGATATAACAAGATGATGGACTCGATTTTGGGGGTGGTGAAATGATTGAGTGGTTTTTTTGTCATCCCGACGAAGGAGGGATCTAACTTCGTTTTGGTCGAATTGACTAAATCAGAAGTAGATTCCTCCTTCATCGGAATGACAAAAACCAATCCACTACTGCAACGCGGCCACCCCCGGCAACGTTTTTCCTTCCATATACTCCAACAACGCACCGCCCCCGGTCGAGACGTAGCTGACCCGGTCGCCGTAACCCGCGTTGTTGATGGCCGAAGCCGAATCGCCCCCGCCGATGAGCGAGAACGCGCCGTTTTCCTCGGTGGCCTTCACAACCGCTTCGGCGATGGCGTTGGTGCCGGTAGCGAAGTTCTCGAACTCAAACACGCCCATCGGGCCGTTCCAGAGGATCGTTTTTGAGTTGGCAACCACCTCCATAAACAGCTTCACCGACTCAGGGCCAATGTCGAGACCTTCCCAGCCATCAGGAATGTGTCCCGTGGCTACAATTTGGCGATTGGCATCGTTCGAGAAAGCGTCGGCACATACGTTGTCGAGGGGCATAATCACCTTCACACCTTTTTCCTGGGCCTTTTTCAGAATCTCCAGGGCCAGTTCCTGCTTGTCGGCTTCGAGCAATGATTTGCCGATGTTGCCACCCTGTGCTTTAGTAAAGGTGTAGGTCATACCACCCCCGATAATGAGGTTATCGACGGTGTCGAGCAGGCGTTCGATGATCTGGATTTTGTCGGAGATTTTGGCCCCGCCCATAATGGCCGTAAAAGGTCGTTCGGCGTGATTCAGGATCTTGTCGGCGTTTTCGATCTCGGCCAGCATCACGTAGCCACACACGCGGTCTTGGAAAAACTGCCCCACAACCGCCGTACTGGCGTGAGCGCGGTGGGCCGTCCCAAAAGCGTCGTTCACCCACACGTCGCCCAGTTTCGAGAGCTTCTCAGCAAAACCTACGTCACCCTTCTCTTCTTCTTTGTAAAACCGCAGGTTTTCGAGCAAGAGCAACTCGCCCGGTTGCAGAGCTGCGGCCATTTCGGTCGCCGATTGACCAATGCAGTCGTCGGCAAATTTCACGGCGCGGCCAAACGTCTCGGAGAGCGTCGGCACCAGGTGTTTCAGCGAGTACTTCTCCGTTGGCCCATCCTTCGGGCGGCCCAAATGCGACATCAAAATGGCTGATCCACCATCGTTCAGAATCTTGGTGATAGTGGGGATGGTGGCCCGGATGCGGGTGTCATCGGTGATGGTAAACTGGGCGTCGAGCGGCACGTTGAAATCGACCCGGACGAGGGCCTTTTTCCCGGCGAAATTGAAAGAATCTACGGTTTGCATGGTTTTCAAAATCAGGTTGTCTACCTCACCCCCGGCCCCTCTCCTTCGCCAGGAGAGGGGAGACGTTAACGTTCACCTTGTTCCTGCGAAGGTAATTTGACGTTTGTTTGCTTAAACAAAAACAAATCTGGCTGGTAAGCCTCCCCTCTCCTTCAAAAGGAGAGGGGCCGGGGGTGAGGTTAAATGCTAAATCAGCCGTAAAATTGGTGTAAAAAACCCGTTGCCCCAATCGAATGCGCCTTCGCCCTCAAATTTCTGCCCTCGTAACCCTACTGTTGCTCGTTGGACTAGCCCTCTGGTCGATCTGGATGATGCAACCCCCGGCCCCTGTTCCGGCCACGGCCCCACTTACCGAGTTCTCGGCCGAACGAGCGTTTGCCCACGTTCAGGAGATTGGCCGCGACCCCCACGCGATGGGAACACCCGCACACGCCCGCGTACGTACCTACCTGCTCGACCAACTCCGCGCCCTAAACCTCGCCGACGTGCAGGTGCAGGAAACCACCATAGCCCACCGGCGCGGGGGAAGCGTGGGCTACGTGTATAACCTGCTGGGGCGGCTGCGGGGAACAAAACCCGGATCAAAGGCCGTATTAATGCTGGCTCATTACGACTCGCAGCCCAACGCACGCGGAGCCGCCGACGATGGCTCCAGTGTGGCGGCTATTCTAGAAACGGCCCGCGCCCTGCAACAGGGTGGCCGCTTGCAAAACGACGTTATTTTTCTCTTGTCCGACGGGGAGGAATACGGACTCTTTGGCGCCCAGGCGTTTCTGAAACACCCCTGGGCCAAAAACGTGGGCTTTGTGATGAACCTCGAAGCGCGGGGCGTGAGCGGCCCGGCCATGACGTTCGAGATTAGCCCCCAAAACGGCTGGTCGGTGGAGGCACTGGCGAAGGCCGCGCCCTATCCCGTAGCCTCGTCGCTCATGTACGAAGTGTACCGAAGCCTGCCCAACAGCAGCGATTTTACGGTGTTCCGGCTTGCCGACTACGCGGGTATCAACACGGCCTATATCGACGGCTTTGTGCATTACCACAAACTCACCGACTCGCCCCAAAACCTCGACCTCGGCAGCTTGCAACATCACGGTAGTAACCTCCTCGGCATGACTCGCCACGTAGCCAACCAATCCCTCGACGGGGTGAAGGCTCCCGACAAAGTATTTTTCAATACGGTCGGTTTCCACATGGTCCATTACCCTATGGGACTGAACGGCTGGCTGGTGGGTTTGTTGGGGATTATGCTTTTGGCCGTGCTTATTCTGAGCGTTCGGAAGGGCGTCGCGACGGTGTGGCAAACCCTGGCGGGGATGGGATTGTTTTTGCTGATTATGTTGCTCGTGACGGTTGTATTCTGGCCTATTACAGTGGCCGTGCGGGCGGGCATGCCCCCGGCTTACACGTTGCGGATTTTGCCCGAGAGTCCATTTGCCTTCAACTACTACATCAACGGCATCTACGGCTCCGACCGGTTTTTGGTGGCCTACACACTCCTGACAATCGGGTTAGTCGGCTTGCTGATTCGTTTGGTGCTGCGCTGGATTCGACCTTACTCGCTGCTGATGGGCGTGTATGCCCTGATTTACGCGGTAGTGGTTATGCAACTCTTTTTGTTACCCGCAGCTACCTATCTGTTCCTGTTCCCGTTGTTGTTCAGCGTGTTGGGAACGGGCATTGTGCTGGCTCTTAATCTCGTTAAGCGCGATAACACTCTGACCCACACTGTTCTTGTTGGCCTGTCGGCATTGCCTGCGGTCGTGTTATTGAGTCCGCTGGTTCGGTTGTTGTTCGTGACGTTCGACCTGCAAATGCCGTTTGTCGTGGCCGTTGCCCTGTTGATTGTCTTGTTGGGGTTGTTGTTGCCCATTGGCTTTGGTATCGAACGTGCTTTGCGCTGGCGTAACGGCCCCACTGCCGCGTCGGTGGCTCTCGGTTTGGGTATCATCGTGACCATTTGGGCCGTCTACGCCGAGCAGCCCAGTCCCCAACAACCCCTGCACTCGCAGGTTAGTTATTACCTCGACGCCGACGCCAAGAAGGCCTGCTGGATGTCGCACAACCAAACCACCGACCACTGGAACAAGCAGTTTTTCGCGAACCCAATACTGTCCGACTTTGCCCAATTTTACCCCGCTGGCCAAAGTGGGCGGGCGTTTGGGCAATCTAAACGACTGGTCAATGGAGCCCCTACGTTTCCCCTTGCCCCACCCACGGCGGAGATCCTGAGCGATAGCAGTTCGGCCACGGCCCGGACGCTCCGGCTACGGGTGAAATCGCCACGCGGGGCGGCTGGTTTTGAGATTGGCTTTGTAACAAGCGACACCGCCGATGTGCAGGGCTTGTGGATTAATGGCGAAGGAGTTGGGTTAAATCGTCGGCCTGTGGCGAAAGGAAAGGGGTTCTACTGGCAGGCATTTTGCCACGGCTTGCCCCTGACCAAAGAGTTGACAATCACCGTGCAAACCCGCCCCCAAACCCCTCTTGAGCTGGTTCTCTACGACCAATCCATGACCCTCCCCGAACCGCTTGTACGGGTCTCGCGCCCCGCCGACGTGGTCTATGAACAAGGCGCGGGCAGCAACCAGACGGTGGTGCGGAAAGCGTATCGGTTCTAGAAATATGTGGTATTTTTACACTGAACTTTCAGAACACCAATGGTAACTCGATTCGAGGATTTAGACCTGACTAAGCAATATAGCTACGCTGACTATCTGAAATGGACGTTTCAGGAGCGTTTGGAGTTGATTCGCGGCTGGATTTTCCCCATGTCGGCACCGGGTCGGCGGCATCAGCAGATTTCATGGAATATGACGACTTCGTTCGTTGACTATTTTAGAGATAAGCCGTGTAAGGTTTATCTGGCCCCGTTTGATGTGCGCTTACCCAGAAAACCAACGCCCGATAACGCCCGAATCGAGACGGTTCTGCAACCAGATCTGTGTGTGATCTGCGATCTGAGCAAGCTCGACGATAAAGGGTGCGTAGGTGCTCCCGATCTGATTGTAGAGATTTTGTCGCCGGGTAACACCAAGAAAGAAATGAAGCAGAAGTTCGACGTGTACCAGGAATCGGGTGTGCGCGAATATTGGCTCATTCAACCCGATGACCGGAATGTGTTTCAGTACGTTCTGAATGACGAAGGTATTTACATTGGCTTACACCCGCTTACCGACGAAGACGAACTGGTATCGCGCGTCTTCCCCGACTTTCGGATCAATCTGGAAGGGGTTTTTGCGGATTGATAAGATACAACCCCCTACGCATGCAAAGCAAAGCCCCATCGGGGCGATATGTCAAGGTCGATCCTCGCACATACCGCCCCGATGGGGCTTTGGCTTACACTTGGACTGTTGCCTTTCTATTGACATGTCGCCCCGACGGGGCTAGGGCTGTTGTGCCGTAAAATTACTCCGCAGCCGTCGTGCTGGTTGGCGTGCCCTCGGCAGGCAGTTCGGGCTTTTTACCTAAAACCTCGTTGATGGTTTGTTCGGCGTTGGGAAAATTGGTTTTGAGCATCTCAGCCAACTGCGAACGCAGGTTATCGAAATAGTCGGGGGCATTGTCGAAGGCGGCTTCGGCTTCGGTCTTGAATTGATTGCCCTTTTCTTTCAAATCGGCCATCAGTTTTTCGCCCTCTTCGGTTTGCAGATACTTGGTCAGGGCGGCACCCGCAGCCGCGCCTAAGATAAACGTTGCCAGATGTTTTGGTTTTACAGCCATTGTGGTCGATTGTTTTGGTTGATGAGGTAAATGTACAGCTTTTCCACCCTCTAATCACCGTTTTTGACTGCCGGTCCGAATGAGCGTAAGAGCGGTCTCCAGGTCTTCGTCGCGGTTGTCGGCGAGGGCGGTGGGGGTGAGCGTAACGGGCACGTCGGGGCGCAGGCCGTGACCATCGTCGGGGGTGGGGGAGGCCGACACCAGCCGGAGCCACGGAAACTGAACCACGATGCCCGAGTTGGGGAGCGTGAACCGCTGCACCGTGCCGCCGTTGCAGCCCGCCTGCGTGCCGCCTGTTTCGCGACCAACAAACACAGTATTAGCCCGCTGGGCTTTTAACGCAGCCGCAAAATTGGCCCCGTTCGAGAACGTCCCCCCGTCGATGAGTACATACAAATTACCCCGAAATCGGTTTGCTTTAGCGAGTGGCAGATAGCCCGTAATGCGGCCATTTTCGGGCCGGAACGCGAACCGATACAGTTCGCCCTGTCGTATGCCCGCCGTAAATGAACTCCGGTGGCTGTCGAGAATCCCCTTGTCGAAATAGGGCCGGAATCGGCTGCGGTCGGGGTTGGCAACGGGACCTTCAACCTGCTTGATGAGCACAAACGGAGCATCGGCAAGGTGGGCCATCAATTGACTGATGATGCGGGCGTCGCCCCCGTGATTCCGTCGAATGTCGAGCACCAGATTCTGAATGTGTTTGCGCTCCAGATGTTCAAACGCCTGTTTATAAAAAGCCTCGTCGCCGTATTCGAGCGCGTTCAGGGTGAGCAGGGCGGTGGTGGAGTCGGGCAACAGGCGCAGATTTAGGTAGGGTTTGGGTTCCCAACGCGAGCGGGTTGGTTTGGCAGGCATCATTTGCAACCGGACCGTTGCGGTGTCGGCGGGTTTGGCGGGTTGGGGCGTGGTAACGGTGGTGGTGCGGGTGGTTCCATCGGGTTGCCGGACCGTGAGCGTGTAGGTGCCCCGCCAACCGTGTATAAACGTGCCAACCTCATCGAGAAGGGCGTTATATTGGTTAATGAAAAACTCGACCCATGTCTGGTTATAACCGTCGCTGCTCCATTGTTGGCGGGTTTCGTGGAGGAGTTCCTCTGCCGATACGCCGTTGATCGACAAAATTTCGCTGCCTACTCTCAGGCTCGGATCGGTCGAGCGATTCTGAATCAAAAATAACTGGTTGCCTTGTGCCAATACGCCGAACGGGAAGTGAGCAGGGCGGGGTCGATTGGGATCTTTTCGGTAGACTATGGAGTGTTCGAGTTGGGTATGACCGCACCGAATTCGACTGATGAGCGGATACAGTCGGTTCACGAACTGCGTTTCGGTGAGCGGGTAGCGGATCGACTCGTAGGTTTGGTCGAACAGGAGGTTAAGGCTGTCGCGGGGGGTGTAGCGATACAGGGCGGGGTGCAATTCCTCAAAAGCAGCCCGCAACGTTCGGAAATCGGCTTTTAGTGCATCAACAGAAATAGATTGGGTGGCCCGCGTTGGCTTAGCGGCAGGCTGCGCCAGAACAGTGGTAACCGTCAATAAACAGAGTAATAAATACTTCATCCACTCACTTTTTAGCGTAATAAAACAGCGACACCGCCGGGGCATTGAGCCGTTCGCTCAACGTGAAAAACCCCTTGTTCTCCCGGTCGAAACAAACGGCTTCGCCTTGAGGTTCGAGTCGGTAAGGCAACGCTCGGCCCGATTGTAGCTGAATCGCATCGGGCAATGGTTGGTTCGCTTGTCGCTTGAAATACAGCACATTAGTATAAGTTCGGATCAGGATTTCGGTGCCATCGGTCGAGATAGTTGCCCCCGTTACAACCGATAAAGGGAGTTCGCCCAGGGCCTCGGCAGTGGTGACCTCGGCTATGTTTTGAGGGTATTTCAACCGGTAAAGCCGAACGCGCTGTTCGGGTTTTGAAATAATGTAAATATCGCGGGTTTGCGGATCGACCAAAACCGCTTCGGCATCGCGGGGACCGTCGGGATAACGAAAGTTAATGCGCTCAACTGCCTGAATGGATGTGCTTAAGCTAGCGGGTTCGGGAAAACGGTAGATGGTCCGGGTGGCGTATTGGGCGTTATTGTCCCCAATATCGGCCAGATAAAGGTAGTTTGTGTTGCCCTGCGGTCCGGGGCCAATGCCCATGTCTTCCCAGTCCAGATTCTGCGCGTTTGGAACCGAAAGTTTACCCTTTATTTTGCCATCATGACCCAGCAAAGCGATTTCGGCGGGGTTGCCACTGTCCTGATGCACCCACAGATTACCCGCCATACTCCGGCTATCGACCATACCGGATGCCTCGTCAATTTGACCTGGTACGATGCCCACTGCCGTAGGGTCCGACGAAAACTGGACCGTAGAGGACGGGGTTGGCGTCGGGCGTTTGCAGCCGAAGAACAGAAAGATCAGGAGAATAATAAGCAGTCGAGAAAACATGAATACATTAATTGTTCTGATCAAATAACGGTATAAAGCCTCATTCTAGTCATTTTTATTATTCGGTGGGGTGGATTTCGTTGGGAGCAGACCCACGTGTCTGCCCCCAATGGTATATTTGTCAAAACCAGTGCGGACACGTGGGTCCGCCCCTACACTATGAAACAATTCCTTATCATCGCCTGCTTTCTGGTACTTACAGCACCAGTCTCGCTCTTCGCCCAGTCGTATCAAACACCCCCCAAACCCCTCGCCGACCTCGTGACGGTGCCGCCAACGCCCGCCGTGAGCGTGTCGGGGAAGTCGGAACGCCGACCGGGCGATTACCTTTTAATTCTGGAGCGAGCCGCCAACCCGACCATCGCCGAGTTGTCTCAGCCCGAACTCCGGCTGGCAGGTTTGCGGATGAACCCCGCCACCAACGGTCCCAGCCGGGCGCAGTTTCTGACGGGCCTCAAGCTTAAAAAATTGCCCGATGGCCTGGAAACAGCCCTTAGTGGGCTGCCCGCGTCGCCCCAACTCGGCAACGTGCAGTGGTCGCCCGATGAAACCAAAATTGCCTTTACCCACACGACTAACAGCCAAATTGAACTCTACATGGCCGACGTAGCCACGGCAACCGCCCGACGCGTAGGCACGTTTGCTTTGAATGGGGTGTTGGGTGCGCCTGTTCAATGGGTATCCGATAGTAAAAGCCTGATCGTGAAGGCTATTCCGGTTAACCGGGGACAAGCACCGGAGGTTACCCGCGTACCGGCGGGGCCAACCACACAGGAGAACGTTGGCGGAAAGCGGGGGCAGGCTCCCACCTATCAGGACTTGCTCAAAAGCCCCTCCGATGAAGCCCAGTTTGCGTATTACGCCACCTCTCAGGTCATGCGCGTAACGCTCGACGGGCAGGCGCAACCCATCGGTGGGCCGGGCGTTATCGGGGGGGCGTCGCCCTCGCCCGATGGCCGTTATGTGCTGGTGCAGACTATCCATACACCGTTTTCATACCTCGTGCCGGTCTACCGGTTTCCAACCCGAACAGATATCTTCAGCATAGACGGCCAACTGGCGAAAACGCTGGTTGACAGCCCGTTGCAGGAGAGTGTGCCCTACAGCCCCGATGGTGCGCCCTCTGGTCCGCGTGAATTCGGCTGGCGCAACGATGCCCCCGCGTCGGTGTATTACGTGGAAGCGCAGGACAACGGTGATCCCAAAGTGAAGGCAGTTATTCGCGACAAGGTATTCCTGATCGACGCGCCATTTACGGGACAACCCAAAGAAATTTACGCGGCTCAGTATCGGTTCGAGGGCTTCCAATGGGGTAATGACAACACAGCTCTGGCTCAGGAACGCTGGTGGCAGTCGCGCAAGGAGTTGACCAAACTCGTGAATCCTGCTAACTGGCAGACTTCTGTGCTTTTTGACCGCTCCTACGAGGACCGCTACAGTAACCCCGGTGACCCCGACACCCGGCGCAACGCCTACGGGCGTTCGGTGCTGAACTTATTGCCGAACAACGAGATCATGATGCTCAATGCGCAGGGAGCCTCGCCCCAGGGCGACCGCCCGTTTGTGAGCGTGTTCAACCTGAACACCAAGCAAAGCCGCATCGTCTGGCGGTCAGGCGAGGCCGGAGCGGATGCCACTGTATTCGAGCGGCCCATCAACGTGCTCGACGCAGCCAAAGGCCTGATCCTGACCACCCGCGAAACGCCCGACGTGAACCCCAACTATTTCATTCGGAACCTGTATCCAAAAGGCAAAAAAGGAGCGGCTGCGGTTGCGCTCACCCCCGTAACGAACTTCCCGCACCCGTACCCACAACTGAAAGGCGTTCAGAAACAGCAACTTCGCTACAAACGCGCCGACGGTGTCGAACTCACCTCAACACTCTATCTCCCTGCCGATTACAAGAAAGAAAACGGCCCGCTGCCCACGTTCCTGTGGGCCTATCCGGCTGAGTTCAAGAGCAAAGATGCCGCTAGTCAGGTGTCGGGGTCGCCGTATCAGTTCAACCGGATTAGCTACTGGGGCGCGGCTGCGTTCGTGACAATGGGCTACGCGATTCTCGACAACGCCAGCATCCCCATCGTGGGCGAGGGCGACAAAGAACCCAACGATACGTACGTGGACCAACTGGTGTCGAGCGCGAAAGCCGCCATTGACGAAGGCGTCCGGCTCGGTGTCGTCGATTCGACCCGCGTGGGCGTAGGTGGGCACTCGTACGGGGCTTTCATGACGGCCAACCTGCTCAGCAACAGTCGGTTGTTTCGGGCGGGGATTGCCCGGAGCGGGGCCTACAATCGGACCCTCACACCCTTTGGTTTCCAGAACGAGCAACGCAGCTACTGGCAGGCCCCGGAGGTCTACAACAAAATGTCGCCCTTCATGAACGCCGACAAGATGAAGTCGCCCCTGTTGCTCGTGCATGGCGAGGCCGATAATAACACCGGCACGTACCCGATTCAGTCGGAGCGGTATTACAACGCGCTTAAGGGTTTTGGGGCCACTACCCGCCTGGTGATGCTGCCTTACGAGAGTCACGGCTACACGGCCAAAGAGTCGCTCCTGCACATGCTCTGGGAAATGAACGGCTGGCTCGATGCCTACGTGAAAAACCCCAAACCCAACTCGACCGCCAACGGCCAAAAACCCGCGAAAGTAGGGGGCGGGGAGAAGTAATGTTTTGACATGTTGATCCTCACCGAAAGCCCGTTGAGCAATTCAATGGGCTTTTTTTTATTTTTTGTGTTGAGACCCTAACTACTTGACTTGGTAGTGAATCGTGGCCGGATACCTTTCAAAGTGAAAATTGAAGTGAAGAGCCTCAGGGCTATTTGCCGTTATCGGCATTATATTCGCAAAAAACCGAGTTTTTTGCCCAGTTTTTCAAGCCGTACATGCTACAGAACCCTACTATTAAACGCCTGATTAACCAGCTTTGGGACAAATTCTGGTCGGGCGGGATTGCCAATCCGCTGACAGCCATCGAACAGATTACCTACCTGCTGTTCATGCGGATTATTGACGCTCAAGATTTCCTTTTCATTGGAAGGTTTTTGCCACCCGGTCAGGCAGATAAGCCTGAAAATTATATAGATAAGCAGGAACTTCGGTGGCGGAAGTTTAAGGAACTACCCGAAGGCGAAATGCTTAGTCGAGTGCAATTAGCCGTATTCCCTTTTTTGAAAACTGAATTAAGTGACGAGGATAGCCCGTTTGTTAAGCACATGCAGAATGCTGTGTTTGTCATTCCCAAGCCTTCTTTGATGAAAGACGCTGTAAAGCTGATTGAGCAGATTTACACAGAAATTGATAATGATGCCAAAATCAAAGGGCATACCCTTCAGGATATTCAGGGGGATGTCTATGAACATTTACTCACGGGTTTGGCCCAAGCAGGCCGGAATGGGCAATTTAGAACACCGAGGCATATTATCGATCTAGCGGTTGAACTGGTTCGGCCTAAGATAAACAAGAGAATTGCTGATCCTGCTTGCGGGTCGGGCGGTTTTTTATTAGCTGCTTATCTGTACATTCTCACTCAATACACAACAGATAAAGACGATTATCTGAAACGTGATGAGGATGGTTTTTTACGAGGGACAAGAGCGGATCAGTTGACTACTAAAAAGCGGTTGACTTGGGAAAGTAGATACTTTCAAGGGTTCGATATTGACCAGACTATGGTTCGAATGGGTTTAATGAACCTGATGATGCATGGTTTTAAGAACCCGCAGGTAGACTACAGGGATACGTTGTCAAAAGAATACAAGGAGGAGATCAAATACGATTATGTGTTTGCCAATCCACCATTTACGGGCAATATTGACAAGGGCGACATCAACGAGAACCTGAAACTACCTACCACCAAAACCGAACTGCTGTTTCTAGAACGCATCATCCGAATGCTCCGGCCCGGAGGCACAGCCGCCGTGATTGTGCCGCAGGGCGTGCTGTTTGGCTCCGGCTCCGCCTTTAAACTGATCCGCCAGAAGATGGTGGAGGAGGCCGAACTAAAAGCCGTTATTACGATTCCATCGGGCGTGTTTAAGCCCTACGCTGGGGTTAGTACGGCCCTACTGATTTTTACGAAGGCAGGCCGAACCGACCGAACCTGGTTTTATGAAATGAAGGACGATGGGCGCACGCTGGACGACAAACGCACCAAACTCACGGGCTACGGCGATTTGCAGGACATCGTGACACGCTATCACGACCGCGCCAACGCTACCCCTGCTGACCGAAAGGGCCAATGTTTTTTTGTCTCAAAGCAAGACATTGTAGACAGTGATTATAGTCTTGGCTTGAATATTTATCAAGAAAAAGAATATGAAGCCGTTCACTACGACGCACCCCGTGATATTCTGGCGCAGCTACGCGTTTTGGAAACCGCAATTGTGAACGGCATCGACGAATTGGAAGGGTATTTGAGATGAATTGGACGACGGAGAGGCTAGAAAATTTGTGCGAAATAAATATCGGTAGAACACCAAGCCGCAGTGAGCCAAGGTATTGGGGGGAAGGGAAACCTTGGGTAAGTATTTCGGATTTGAAGTCGCGCAAAGTATCAGTTACAAAAGAGCGAATTACAGCGAAAGCCATTCAAGAATGCAACTGCCGGTTGGTTCCGGCAGGAACTTTGTTACTCAGCTTTAAACTGAGCATTGGCAAATTGGCTTTTGCGGACACTGACTTATATACGAACGAAGCAATAGCAGCTTTACCAATCAAAAATCATGATCTGATTGATGCTGATTATTTATATTACGCTTTGAAGTTTGTGCCATTATCGAGCGGTAATAATGCAGCAAAGGGCGAAACGTTGAACAAGAAAAGTTTAGCAGATGTCAGAATACCATTTCCCGACGATCTCACAACCCAACGCCAGATTGCTCATCTTCTGAGCCGGGCCGAGGAGTTGATTGCCACCCGGCAGCGGAGTTTGGCTTTGTTGGACGATTTTCTCAGAAGCACGTTCTTGGAGTTGTTCGGCGATCCGACGAAGAATGAGAAGGGATGGAAAAAAGAACCGTTGGGGAATTTAGCGGATATTGTTTCTGGTGTAACAAAAAACACCCGTCAGGCCATCAAACACCCGATTGAACTACCTTATATGCGTGTCGCAAACGTGCAGGATGGTAAATTTGATCTTAGTGAAATCAAAACTATTGAGGTATCCCAACGTGAGGTTGAGAAGTATCAACTTCAACAAGGTGATATTCTTTTGACGGAAGGCGGAGACCCTGACAAATTGGGTCGAGGGGCTGTATGGAGTAATGAGATTGAGCATTGCATTCATCAAAACCATATTTTCCGAGTGCGCGTATTCAGCAGCATTGAGCCTCATTATTTGTGCAACCTGATTGGTAGTCGATATGGTAAAAATTACTTTCTCAAAGCTGCCAAACAAACCACAGGTATAGCATCAATCAATCTAAATCAACTGAAAAACTTTCCTGCTTATATACCCGATCCGGTTGTGCAAGCTACGTTTGGGCGCATCGTCAATCACGTCGAAACGCTTAAAACGCGGCAACGGGAATCGTTGGTCGCGTTGCAGAATCTCTATCAGAGTTTGCTGCAACGGGCGTTTTCGGGGCAGTTGGACGTGAGCGGGGTGCGGTTGCCAGAATCAGAACCAAGCCCGGCAAGTCGGCGGGTTAATCAGCGAAACTCAGACCGGAAACTAAAGCTGCTTAGTAACGTAATCCACAAACGTGAAATGGAGCGGGAGGAGACTACCGCCCACCCAACGGTTATCAGTCAACCCAGTTTAGCCGAGCGGTTATTAGCGTGGTTTTCCATTCGCGAGTTGGAAGGGGTTCCGTTCAATGTCATCAGTCAGGCATTCACCGAAGTGTCTTACGAGCAGTTGCGGGATTGCATCACCGAACAACTGCAAGCGGGAAAACTCACGCAAGAGTTTGACTGGGAACTGAAGCTGGAAGGAACACACGGACGCACTAACTTGTGGCTAAACCAACCCGCCTGATGCGCCTGTTAAGCCTACATCTCTTTACGCCATTCCGGGGCTTACCTGCTGATTTTCATGTTGAATTTCGCCCACCAACCGCGCCTAATTACGAGCAGTTGGAGCCGGTTTGTTTCGTGGGTCTCAACGGGTCGGGCAAGTCCAACGTGTTACAGGTGTTGGGGGAGATATTTGCCTGTCTGGAAGCCCGAAACCTGATGCAGCGTGACTATGGATTTCGCAGATGGGCAGGCGATGATGTTTTTTGGAATACAGTAGCTTTTGAGCTTTCCTACACGCTCGATACGCTAACCTGGGGGCTTGCTCAAAGCGAAAACGACAAATTGCCAGCCTATGATCACGTAGAGGCTGACTATCCGGTTATAAAAATCCAGAAACGCCCCGACGAGCCGGTGCGCTGGGATGTGTTATACAAGAGCATCCCATTTTTCAATCAACTGGGCTTTGGACCACAGATACCGGGAAACGACTACCCTCCCTTACCCCGACACATTGTGGGCTATTCATCGGGGATGAATGAGCTGATTTCCAATGCCTTTATTCGTTCGGAAGTTCAGTGTGCCGAACAGTTTTTTCTTAGGCGTGACACGTTTGATACGGATTTAGATATTCCCTTTGATGGACCAGATGTTTCAGAGTATTTCCCTTATGACCTCGAAGATGAGAGTTCTGATTCTGAATTAGCTAGTACAACCACTAGCCGTAACCGGCTCTTGTACCTTGACTACGAATCGAACAAGCTCATAACGCTGGCCAATTTCCTTGTTCGCGATGATAAACGATTGGGATTGTTGTATGATCTGGCCCGGATTGAAAACGTTCGATCATTCAGTGTTACTATCAATTACCCATACTATCCGTCCTATGCCGACGAAATTCCTCCCGAACTTATCGAATTGCCAGGGGGACTAAATCAAACCATCAACAGGCTGACCTATTGCGCCACAACCTGGACGGGCGACCCACCCGAAGACAAGGATCGGAAACAGTTACGGCTTGATTTTTGGGTGAACGACGCTACAAAAGATGCGTTTAACCACCATTTCAAAACTGCTGAAAACCTGCTGAACGAACTCTACGGACTGCGGCTGTTGAACGTGCTGGACTATTCCGAAGAGTTGCGCCAGCGCATCAAAACTAGTTCTGCCGACGAAAACCTGTCCGTATTGCTGCCCCGCCCTGAGCCACAAAAGGCCGCTTTCCACGTTGGCAACCTGAAACTCGTCAAGTCCGGCACGAATGGTCAACTTATTCCGTATCGCAATCTCTCGGATGGAGAGCATCAGTTGCTCCACGTGTTTGGTGCACTCATGCTGATGGATCAGCCCGGCACGCTGTTTCTGTTCGATGAACCCGAAACACACTTCAACCCCGATTGGCGCAGTCGATTTGTCAAACTCCTGAATGACATTGTACAAGACCCCGAACCCGACGCGGATGGACAGATCAGGAAACGCCAACAGGAAGTTTTGCTAACATCACATTCGCCCTTCATCGTATCGGACTGCAAGCCCGAAAACGTGTTTGTGTTTGAGCGTAACTCGGATGGAACGGTGGCCTATCGGAAGCCGGATTTCAACACGTTTGGGGCATCTATCAATCAGATTACTCTAAAGGTTTTTGGTAAACGTGAGACTATTTCAGAAATGGCTATGAGTCAGCTAAAAGGCTTGGAAAGACAAGTGCGGGCTGGTGAAAAAACACCGGACGAAGCGCGTAACTTAACAGACGAATTAGGCGATTCAGTTGAAAAAATGCTATTTTTAAAATTCGTTGACCAGTTCGATAGCTCAAACCAGTAGCGTGTATGTTATTCCCATACCAGTACGTTTCGCACACCGTCGAGAAATTACAGATTTATCTACAACACACGGTCTTTCACGTTTGGTGCAAAGCAGATGGTCCATTCAGCATCAAATTGCTACACCCTGATTTTCGCCCAATTGTTGAGGAGATTAGTCAGAACAAAAATGACTATTTGCTAACGCCTATCCGGGCTATCTACGAAACATGCCTGCAAATGGATAAGGAGCAGCGATTATTATTGGCCCACGCATTTCGGAAAAACAATAACATCAAAGGTCTTTGCGAGGGTTTAG
The DNA here is from genome assembly GCA_004292855.1 of Cytophagales bacterium. Taxonomy (GTDB): domain Bacteria; phylum Bacteroidota; class Bacteroidia; order Cytophagales; family Spirosomataceae; genus Rudanella. The sequence continues at coordinate 21,339 of RDXN01000064.1, read as the reverse complement.
TCAAGCCTGTTCTTTATAGCCAACTGAAACCGATTAGTGATGATTTAGTCAAGCACCTCAAAGAGTTGAGCAAAGACCTGTACAACCACGTTTTGGGTCTAAAGCCGTTTTATTCACGGTGTGGAGTTATCGATGATCATTACGATCAATTTATGCTTCAAAACACGGTTGGTAAATGCCCTTTTTGCGGCATCAACGATGTCATGTCCGAAAAACTGCCCGCTCGTGATGCCTACGATCATTATTTGCCTAAAGATTCTTATCCATTCAATACTATTAACTTACGGAATTTGGTGCCTGCTTGCAAAACGTGCAACTCTTCCTTCAAACTAGCTTATGACCCCATTAAGAACGGAACGCGAAAAGCATTCTATCCTTTTTCGAACCCAAACTATACGATTGATATCAGTGTGATAATTGATTATCTCGACTACGCTAGCCCGAAGCAGAACCGCATACGACTAAGCTATAGGTGTGACACTATGGACGGCCAACTGACTACCTGGCGCGAAATTTATAAACTCGACGACGTATACATTGATAAGTGTAGCAGTGACGATTCTAAGTACTGGATTGAGCAAGTGTATGATGAAGTTCAAAATCATGTGGAGTTGTTCGGACAGCGTCTTACTCCCAGAGAATATTTGACTGTTTCGCTGCCTAAACTCCGAAAACGCCCGATGAAGCAATATAATTTTCTCCGTGTTCCTTTTCTAGAAGGTTGTGTAGCGGCTGGTATATTTTGATTCACAACTTGATACCAGTTGATGTTTTTGGACTACCTTGCCACTACCGTCCTGAATCCACTCGATGCACATTTACAACAATCTGATTCCGCTTGAATCCCTTATCCAGAAAGATGGCAAGGGTGATGCTGTCACGAGTTCAATTTTAGAGGGCCACATTCAGCGAGCTTTTACACAAACCGACCGTCGACAGCCTCACCTCTCGCGGGTTATTGCCGAGCAACTTGAGGTGTTCATAAAAAGCATGAAGTCTAGGTTGTGGGTTAATGTCGAGTCGCCCTATGTCGATAAAGTGTATCGGGACAGTTATTATCACTACTACGCCAGTAAACTCGGCAGTTACTCAAAAGACTGTATTCGCTTGTCGTTTTTTGATGTTACCGTCAGCGAAGCCGATTTTTATAATCCTACTCCTGAGATTCGAGAGTATCTACAGAATCATTACCTCGGCTTTCTGGTTATTCGCCCCACCCCACAGAACCCAATTGGTCGTAATGTATTGTCGCCCCGTGCCTTCGACATACAGGCGGTTGAGGTTTGCCAAACGGCCTTCCCGACCACAGTCAACGGCATAAAACTGGTGGCCGTAGGGTTTCCGCACTCGGCTCAGGACGTTGAAACCGTTACATGTTCGCAAACAACACTTTGGGCCGTTACCGAATACTTTAGCCATCGCTATGCCGAGTATCGGCCTATCTTGCCTTCGACCATTGTGGAGCAGCTAAAAGAGTGGCTTGTCGAGCGTAACCTACCTGCACCGGGCTTATCGGTAGAACAACTATCGTATGCGCTGAAACAGGTTGGATTTGCCCCGCGTATTTACCATCGGGACGAATACGATAAAAAGCCGACCGACGACATGACGGCGGAGCAGCGTACAAAACTGCAGAACGACTTCGAGCGACTCTTGAGCTGTTATGTGGAAAGTGGTATTCCGGTGATCGTGGCTGTAAGCGATCAAGCCAATAATGGACACGCGACGGTCTGTATTGGTCATCAGCAAGACAAATCTTCAACCCTTAACAAACTTAAGCTTGACAAAGCGGCTCATTTTGAAGAACTTGAAGGCGAAAAGATGACCGTTCGGTTTTTCGACCTTGACCAAGCCCCGCGAAACTTCGTGTTCATTGACGATAACCATCCTCCGTATAAGTCGGCTCAACTGACTACACCAACCCGCTACTACGCTAAACCGAAAGCCCCTAAATCTGGGCGTGCCGGTTTTGATGGTCAAACGGGGGAGATCACCGCATTTGTCGTGCCACTTTACCGTAAAGTTTATCTAGATGCGTACGAGGCCAAACTGTATGTGCGCAGGTTGTTGGTCTCAAATTTGCTCAAGTTGAAAGCAAACGCCGAGATGTGCTTGAGGTTATTTCTGACGTCGAGTCGCTCCTATAAAGACGTCGTCGTATCCGACGAACTGTTACCCGCCGACATCCGACAATTTATTATACGAACATCGCTTCCCAAACTAATCTGGGTTGCTGAATTGACCAATGCAAAATTGGCCAGTCATAACCAAGTATTTGGTGTGATTTTGCTGGATGCGACAGAGGCAGACACCGACGACCACAACGCTTTGGTCATGGCGGTTATGCCCGAAATAATCATTAATTTTGCAGCCCCAAACAAGGAAGACCAATTCACACCGGTTGGGGAGGGGCTTGGACCATTTAGTCAGTATACCAACAATTTAAACCAAGACTCTCGTTTCTATGTCAAACCGATACAGTAAGCACGGCAATGAATAACACCGAACAAGACACCTACCGGGCACTGATCGACCGAATCAGGGGCGATAAGCCCACTTACTCGTTAGAAGACGCTATACCTTACGACGAAATGAAGCGTTTCAACGAAGGAATGGCAGAGGATCGTTTGGAAGCTCGTCGGAAGGCGGCTGCCTCGCAGCAAAAAGCCAGTCGAATCATTCTGAATGCCTAGCAAGCATTTTCACACGCACTCGACAACTGATCTTAACAAAAGCTCCGACCATCTAGTCGGGGCTTCTTTTTTACCCCTACTTCCTCCGTACCTTTGCCTCCATGTCCTCCGTACAAATCGCCCCGCTGGCCGAAACCCTGCCCGCTTTCGTTGAACAACTCGACCCCTCGGCCATCGCTGTTCTGGCCGACAACCATACGTATCGGCATTGCTACCCGCTGGTGAAGCCGCTGTTGCCGAAACATTCGGTGATTCGGATTCGGGCAGGGGAGGAGCAGAAACATCTAGGCACCTGCCAAACGATCTGGGATGCCCTCACCCGCGCCAACTTCGACCGGCACGCGCTCGTGTTGAACCTCGGCGGGGGCGTTATTGGCGACATGGGCGGCTTTTGCGCGGCCACCTACAAGCGCGGCATCGCCTTCGCGCAGGTGCCTACTACGTTGCTCTCGCAGGTAGACGCGAGCGTGGGGGGCAAACTTGGCATCGACTTTCAGGGCCTCAAAAACCACATCGGCGTGTTTCAGTTGCCCAACACGGTGCTTATTGACGCAACCTTTCTCGACACACTACCGTACAGCGAATTACGGTCGGGGTTTGCCGAGATCATCAAGCACTGCCTCATTGCTGATGCCGAGATGTGGAACAAAATCCGCCGGTTGGAACTGAGTGAGCAGAACTGGACCGAGTTGGTCGCGCACTCGGTGGGGGTAAAGCAACGGATTGTGGCACAGGACCCGACCGAAAAGGGATTGCGGAAGATTCTGAACTTTGGGCATACGCTGGGGCACGCCATCGAAACGCATTTTTTAAGTAATGCCCGACGGCGACTGCTCCACGGCGAGGCTGTTGCGGCTGGTATGGTGGCCGAAGCGTACATCGCTTGTCAGAAAGGAATGGTCGAGCAAACGTTGCTCGAACAAATCGAAGAGTATGTGTTTGCCGTATATGGCAGAACCCGACTAACCGATGCCGACATCGACCCGATTCTGGCCCTGACGCTTCAGGACAAGAAGAACAAGGGCGGTCAGGTGCGTATGGCCCTGCTCGATGGACCGGGTAGTTGCGCCTTTGACGTACCGGTTAGTAAGCCGGAAATGAGACATGGATTATTTTACTATCGTGGGTAGATAGATTTTTTAAAATTTGGCGTTATAGACTTGGTTTCCAAACAAATGGTGGATACATTGCGTTGAAACCGTAGTCTTTTGCCATCCGTAATCAGAAACAATATTTACAAAAACTTTTACTTCCCCCAGGTCATGCGGAAAATCATTGGTGCCCTTGTTGTGTTGGCCGTTGTCGGATTGAGTTCAGTCGGCTGTATGCCCGGAAAGTTGTTCGTTGAACACGACTACAGTTACGAAGGTCATTTTAAAGATTACAACTCCTTCAACTTTCTGGAGTGTGAATTCATCGACTCAACCCTGCTCTGCTCCGACATTCAGGACGCGATCCGGCATCAGATGGAAGCTCGGGGTTATAAAGTGAGCAACCGCAGCCCAAACCTGTTAGTATCGTACAATATTTTTCGCTCTGACCTGCGCTTCCGTGGCTATCAGCAGCCCGTTATCAAAGATTGGGTAGTGCGCGAAGACGACGATGCCACCTACAAGCGCATCGACTACAACCTTGACGAGGGCACGCTGATGATTTCGCTCATTGACGCCGAAACGTATCAGGTTATCTGGAAAGGCTACGCGTCGAAAATGATGCGGAACCCCAATTTTAAGAACAACTACTTTAAAGGCATTGTCCGGTCTATTTTTGACCAATATCCGCTCATGGCCACCGGCGAAAGTAACACGGGACGCGGGCGGTAATGGTGAAAGAGTGAAAGAGTGGCTGGTGCATTCAACTTGTGCGTCAGCCACTCTTTCGCTTTTTCACTCTTTCACCATTAACTCAGCCGATCCTTAAAGCTCTCATACCCATACTCCCGCACCAATTTAAATTGGCCGTTCTCTTTCAAAACACCAATGGCAGGTAGCCCCACACCGTTGAAGGTGGTCGTTTTCACCATCGTGTAGTGAATCATATCCTCAAAAATCAGGCGGTCGCCCACCTGTAGGGGTTGATCGAAGGAGTAGTCGCCCATGAAGTCGCCCGCCAGGCAGGTCATGCCGCCAAGTCGGTAGGTGGGTTTGCCCGAAACCGGTTCCTGGTAGGCATCCCGGATGCGGGGCTTGTAAGGCATTTCGAGGGTATCGGGCATGTGGGCCGCAAACGAGGTGTCGAGCACAGCCACGTCGATACCCTGACTATCAAATACGTCGAGCACGGTAGCAACAAGTACGCCCGTTTGCCAGGCGATGGCCGAGCCGGGTTCCATAATCACCTCCACGTCGTATTTCTCCCGGAATCGTTTCAACACGCCAATCAGGTGGTCAGTGTCGTAGCCCTCGCGCGTCATGAGGTGGCCCCCGCCCATATTCACCCATTTGGCCTGATGGAGCAGATCACCAAACCGGCTTTCGAGCGCGTCCAACGTGCGTTCGAGCGTGTGTGAATCATTTTCGCAAAGCGTGTGGAAATGAATGCCATCCAGTCCCTCTGGCAATTGGTCAGGCAGTTTATCGCGTGTGACACCCAACCGCGACCCCGGCACACAAGGATTGTACATGTCCGTTGCCACCTCCGAGTACTGGGGGTTCACGCGAATACCGAAGGAAGGAGATTGGAGGTAGGAGTGGGGAGTGAGGAGAAAATGCTTGCGCCAGCCCTCCTCACTCCTCACTCCTATCTCCTTCTTACTAAATTTCTCCCATTGACTCCACGAGTTGAACGTGACATGGCTGCTGCGGGCTAAAACCTCGTCGAACTCATCGTCGCGATAAGCCGGGATATAGGCGTGGGCCGGAACACCCATGTACTCGTTTACCAGCTTGATTTCGTTCAGCGACGAGGCCGTGGCCCCGCTCAGGTACTCATGTACGAGCGGAAACGCACTGTACATCGAGAAACCTTTGAGAGCCAGGATGATCGTTACCCCGGCTGCTTTCTGTACCGAGTCGATCAGTTCGAGGTTTTTGCGGAGTTTGCCCTCTTCCAGCACAAAGCAGGGCGAAGGTATGTCGTTGATGATGGATTCGATGGTCGTATTCATGGGGCAAAGATACACCCTACTCCAACGTAAACGCCACGGGCAAATTGAACCGGACCCGAACCGCCCGGCCCGATTGCTTGCCGGGTTTCCAGCGGGGCATCTGCCGAATTACGCGCAGGGCTTCTTCGTCGCAGCCGAAGCCAATGCCTCGCAATATCTGCATGTCGGTCAGGTTGCCATCGGTGTTGACTACAAAACTCACAAACACTTTGCCGCTCATGTTGGCCCGGACTGCCGACTGCGGGTAACGTAGGTTTTTGTTCAGATAGCTGTTCAAGCCTTCCATGCCACCCGGAAACTCCGGTTGTTGTTCGGTAGTCGTAAAAATCTCCTCTTCGCGTGGGGCCATGTCGACTGCCTTCTCGGTTTTGGTCGGCGCGACTGTTTCTTCGGGGGGCGCAATAATCGCGGTTTCCTCGCCAGTGCCTTCCTGTGTTTGCTGGTCAGGTTGGGCGTTGGCAAGCTCGTCAACGGTGGGAGGAAGTTCTTCGGCTTTCACTTCGTCGTCGGGGCGAACCTCGAACACAACGCTCCGAACGGTTTTGACTGTCGGGAGCTTAATTTTTTCGGGTTCAAACGGTTTTGTCTTTTCAACCGGCTCCACCATTTTCACTTTCGTTAGGGTCACCTCGGTCATCACCACTGCGTTGGAGCGGTCGGCAAAGTGGGCGTAGAGTGTAGGGGCCGAAACGGCCAGCAAAAAAACACCGACGCCCATACCCAAAGCGCGGGTGAGCGTCGGTTTATACAGTTGGCGGAGCAAATAGGCTCCGTAAGCGCGATTGCGGTGCTCAAACACAATATCGTTGAGCGAGGTAGCGGTAAGCGTGTTCATGACCAACGGGAGTTTATGACAATGTTTCCCGTTGGATGCAGTCCCGTTTAGGATTTCACAAACTGTCGTAATATTTCACGACTCTGACAAAGTCGGTGTCGCTCTTAAAGTCGAGTTTTTCCTGCATAGCGAAAGCCTCAAAATTGGCTCCTTTGTCGTTCAGAGCGTCGAAAAGGGTTTTTTTGCCCATTTTCTTCACCTTTGTGAGCGTGTTGTCGGGGCGCAGCAGGTAATAGGCAAAATCGTTTTTGTAGGTATCGTAACGAACGTTAGTGGAGTATGGGTCTTTGTAATCAGCTTTCTTGAAGGTCTTGCTAACCCGCTTCAGGAGCGATGTTTTTCCTTCGTAAAGCACAATGAAGTACCCGTTTTTGAGGTCGTTATCGTTCACTTTTACCATCGGATATCGCCTGAATAGCCATTCGGCCCCATCGTCGGCGCGGAGTACAAACTGTTTTACGTAGTTGGGGTATACGATAATCGAATCGCGCGAGGTATCGCGCCGAAGCACCAGGTTCTGGTTGTGGGCGTCGTACTTGATGGGTACTTTGTCGTACTGTTGTCCATTCATCATATCAATACGCCCTATAACCCAATCATTCAAAAAGTATGGCGTTCCCTGAACACCCTCATACCGATTATCGATGCGTCGCATCATCATAAACGAACCGGGGTCTACAACCGGATCGACCACTTGAATCGGGTTAGGTGTAGAGGGTGCCCCGTCGGAGGTTCTGGCAGGTGCTTTTGTGGTGCGTTTTGCCCTGGTGGTGTCGGTCTGTGCCCCTACAATTGTGCAGAGACCCATAAGAAGCAGTAAGAGGATAGTTGATTTCATGGTTTTACAGGATGATTGTGTTTGTAGCCTGTAAACGTAAAATAATGTAAAATATAGATAGTATCGAAGAGAAATACGTCGCCAACTTCACAGTCCTCTATGAACGCTAACCTGTCGGCATCAGGAGTTGGTCATATACCTGAAGGAAAAGCAAGTACTGGTTTTTCAGGCAAAACACCCTACTTTTGTACCTTAGAAACCGAAGCATGGCCACCGAGCAACTACTGATTCTGGATTTCGGTTCGCAATACACCCAACTCATTGCCCGCCGGGTCCGCGAACTCAACGTCTACTGCGAAATCCATCCCTACAACAACATTCCCGACATCACGCCCGCCATCAAGGGTGTCATCCTCTCAGGTAGCCCCTGTTCCGTGCGCGATCCCGATTCGCCCAGGGTGGACTTGAGCAAGTTCCGGCAAAAACTGCCCGTTTTGGGCGTTTGCTATGGTGCTCAACTGATGGCCCAAACGGGCGGGGGCGAGGTACAGGCTTCCAGCATTCGCGAGTATGGCCGGGCTAAATTGGGCACTGTCGATGCCGATAATCGCCTGCTGAAAGGGCTGGATGCCCATTCCCAAGTCTGGATGTCGCACGCCGATACCATTACTCAGGTCCCCGACTCGTACCAGATTATTGCCTCGACCGAAACCGTACGGGTAGCGGCTTTCCAGATCGAGGGCGAAGAAACCTACGGGATTCAGTTTCACCCCGAGGTGACCCACTCCCTGCAAGGCAAGCAACTGCTCCACAACTTCGTAGTCGATATTTGCGGATGCCGTGGCGACTGGACCGCCGACTCGTTTGTGGAAGCAACCGTGGCCGACCTGAAAGCAAAACTTGGCGACGACAAAGTGGTGATGGCTCTTTCGGGCGGGGTCGATTCGTCGGTGGCGGCTACGTTAGTACACCGGGCCATCGGACAAAATCTGTACTGTATTTTTGTCGATAACGGTCTGCTCCGCAAAGACGAATTTGAGCAGGTGCTGGCGGGCTATAACACCCTCGGCCTGAACATCAAAGGCGTCGATGCCAAAGACCAATTCTACACCGCCCTCGCTGGCCTCACCGACCCCGAAGCCAAGCGAAAAGCCATTGGCCGAACGTTTATCGACGTGTTCGATCAGGAGGCTCACCTCCTCGAAGACGTGGTGTGGCTTGGTCAGGGCACCATCTACCCCGACGTGATCGAATCAGTTTCGGTCAAAGGGCCATCGGCTACCATTAAGTCGCACCACAACGTGGGTGGCCTGCCCGATTTCATGAAACTGAAAATTGTGGAGCCGCTCAACACCCTCTTCAAAGACGAGGTACGGGCCGTGGGCCGCACCTTGGGCTTGCCGCAGTCGCTGTTGGGTCGTCATCCGTTTCCCGGCCCCGGTTTGGGCATCCGTATTTTGGGCGATGTGACTGCCGAAAAAGTCCAGATTTTGCAGGAAGTGGATCACCTCTTTATCGACGGCCTGCGTCGATACGGCCTCTACGATCAGGTTTGGCAAGCCGGAGCCATGTTGCTCCCTGTCCAATCCGTTGGCGTTATGGGCGACGAGCGCACGTACGAGCGCGTCGTGGCCCTCCGAGCCGTGACGAGCGTCGACGGGATGACCGCCGACTGGGCGCACTTGCCCTACGAGTTTCTGGCCGATATCTCGAACGAGATCATCAACCGCGTTAAGGGCGTCAACCGCGTTGTCTACGACATTTCGAGCAAGCCACCGGCCACGATTGAATGGGAGTAATTTCAGATAACAGATAACAGATAACAGATAACAGTGAACAGATAACAGATAACAGATAACAGATAACAGATAACAGATAACAGTGAACAGATAACAGTGAACAGATAACAGTGAACAGAAGGCAGCTCTGTTCGTTGATCGCTGTTCCCTGTTATCTGCTCACTGTTATCTGTTCATAGCCCCGATTCCGAAACCAGGTTAATTGCCGCTTGGCATAACGTCGGGTGTTTTGCTTGATTCGGGTTACCATCTCATCATGCTCATACTCGCCATCAAAATGGGCGAACACTTCCTGATACCCCACTGTCCGAAGGGCCAAATGGTCGCGGTAGGGCAGGAGTGAGCGCACTTCGTCGAGCAGTCCGGCCTGCAACATGGCATCCACACGGGCATCGATGCGGGCGTAAAGTTCGTCGCGGGGACGGTCGAGGGCCGTCAGTTTTATATCGAACGGGCGCGGAGCAGTCTGTTGCCGCCGGAACGAGGAGAACGGTTGGCCTGTGCCCAGGCACACTTCGAGCGCACGCACCACACGCTGCGTGTTCTGGAGGTCGGCAGTAGCGGCATATACAGGGTCCCGTTCGCGCAGCTCGACTTGCAGATTCACCAATCCTTCCTGAGCAACACGGGCCATCAATTCCTCCCGAATAGCCGGGTCTATGGATGGAATATCGTCGAGACCAAAACAAACGGCATCGATGTAAAGCCCAGTACCACCAGTCATTATCACGATATCTTTCGCCTGGAAAAGCGTGTTCAATAGGGCAAGGCATTCGCGCTCGTAGCGGCCCGCGCTCACGACCTCCTGCACCGAATGGGAGCTAATGAAATGATGCCGAACGCCCTCCATGTCAACCTCAGTAGGTTTGGCCGTACCGATACTCAATTCACGATACAACTGCCGCGAGTCGGCAGAGACTACATCCGTTTGGTATTGTTTGGCGAGTTGAACACAAAATTGGGTTTTGCCTACAGCCGTAGGGCCAGCCACGACAAGTAATGTTTTTTTTTGGGCGTTATGCCTTTTCATGCTGTAAAAGTAAGGATACAGCTCTTAGGCACTCATTTTTATTAAAATCTTCTAAATCTGTGGGAATTGATCATTAAAAAATACTTAACCGTTGAACTATGCTATACCTATTGACGTATATTTATCGTTGAACTAAAAATAGAAAAATTTCACTTCTCAACAACACATGAAAGCTCTGATTTTCACTTTGTTGGTAACCGGGTCAGTGGCCTGCACAGCCAACACAAAACAGGATAGCACATCGGGACAAACACCCTCGGCTCCTGTTGAAAAGGACTACGGCGATTCGGCCCGTAAGCCTGTCCTGACGGATTCTGTTGCCACAGACATCCGGCAGTAAAGAAAAGCAAGGTTCTGATTTTGTGTGGTTTGACTAATTTGACAATCAAAAAACACATAAAATGAGGCCATTTAGCTGGATTTTGGAACAAGTTTCTACGGATAAAAAAGTTAGGTCTTGTTTAAATCATAACCCGACTTCTATCTTTGCCCAATAATCCAACTGCTTATTAATCAATAAGTTACACACAAAAAGGTTAGTATTGGACACCCTTTCTTTATGAAGGATAGTAATCGTGACGCGTACGTGGTTGATCGGGATCAGCAAGTGCTGAGAAAAACACTCGATATTATTTGTGGTAAGTGGCGGCTCTTCATTCTGCTCAATCTCGGAGAACACACCCGACGGTATGGCGAACTTAGGCGGATGATGCCCGATGTTAGTGAGAAGGTTCTGATCCAGGAATTGAAAACACTAATCGGACTGGGGGTTTTGGAAAAGGAATCGTTTAGTGAGGTTCCGCCCCGTGTTGAGTATCGGCTAACCAAAAAGGGGCTTAAAGTTTTGCCTCTGTTGCATGGTTTAAAGCACATTGGTGAGCCATTCATGGAGATATAAACACCCGCTCGGCTCGCTTTAGGCAATTTCCCGTACGGTAACGTTAGCTTTGGCGAAACGTTACCGTTTTTTTTGTGTTAAGATTTCGGTAACATAGCTTAGAAAATGAATATTGGCGATAAAGTCCGCATGATTCGGGCCAAAGAACAGGGCGTGGTAACGCGCTTCTTGACGGGTAATCAGGTCGAAATTGAGATCGAAGACGGGTTTCGCATTCCCGTGATGCGTTCCGAACTTGTGGTAGTTTCGCCGATGGAGGCCGAACGGCTCCTGAAACCTACGGGCGGGCAGGAACCCCAACGCACGTCCGGTCCCACCATCTTATCCAATCAAGGCATCTACATGGCGTTCGTGGCCCAAAATGATCGTGAGTTTGCCGTGCATGTAGTGAATAACACCGATTGGGACCTGCCCTACACGCTTTCGGAAGAGCGAGGCACCACGCTCAACGGCCTGCAGTCGGGCGTGTTGAAGCCCCGTTCGCAAGCCAAACTGAATGACTATTATTCCTTCTCGACGCTCGACAATTGGCCCACGTTTCTATTTCAAGGGCTGTGGTTTCGGGCGGCAAAGGTTCAGTTTCGTGTCCCGTTGGTGAAACGGCTCAAGTGCCGGGCGCAGACGTTCCATGCCGCTAAAAAAACGGTGCCCGTTCTGAACCTGTCCGGTCATCTCTTTCAACTCGATGCCGACGAGAAAGAGGCCCCTGCCGAGGCCCTGATGCCCCTGCCCACCGTCGCGCTCAAGCCCGACGAGATCCGGGAGCAGATGCTCAAGGCCAAAGACCAACCCGAACAGCCGCTGTCGTTTGAACGGCCCTCGGCGGTGGTTGACCTGCACGTGGAGGTTTTGTTGCCGAACGGCCCCGGCTCCCGGCAGCCCGCCGAACTGCTCGATTTGCAGCTCGAATCGTTTGAGAAACTGCTCGAAAACGCCGTAGCTACGGGCATGAGCGAGATCACGTTCATTCACGGCGTAGGCAGCGGCACGCTCCGCACCGAACTCCACCGGCGGCTAGGCCGACACCCGCACGTGCGGTTTTTCGAAGACGCCCAAAAGCAAAAATTTGGATACGGGGCAACGAAAGTGGTAATTAAATGAAATACCTATTTCTGCTTCTTTTTGTGGTTGCTGGGTGTAGCAAAGTCCCAACCGGCCAACTGAACCCAAAGGCACCGAAAGAATCCTATACCCGAACCGAAATGGAAGTCCGTAACGAAAAATACCTCTCGACGGTCAACGTGCCGGTGTCGATTGCCCTGCGCGACGTGGAACGGCAGATCAACACGCAGGTAAACGGGCTGATTTTTGAGACAAACACGTTCGAGACCCCCTCCCCCGACGGCAGCGACCCTATCCACCTGAAAGTTTGGAAACAGGGCACGATCAGCGTGTCGGCAGCGGGCGGGGCCGATAGCCTGTTTCGGTTTGTGGTGCCCCTGAAAATCTGGGCCAAAGCGGGTAAGCGTATTCTGGGGTTCCTGCAAACCGCCGATACCGAGTTCGAGATCACCATCCGCTTTGCGACCCGGTTCAGCATCGACCCCGACTGGTCTGTAAACACCCAAACCACCGCCGAGGGCTACGACTGGGGCAGCAAACCCACCATCCGGCTCGGTGGTTTTTCGATTCCGATCACGGGGTTGGTGGGCCGCATGATCGACCGAAACCTGGGCACCATCACCCAATCGCTCGACCGGGAAGTACGTAAACAAATTGACTTGCGGACGCCCGTTTTGCAAGCCTGGAATACGGTCCGGCAACCGTACCCGCTCTCGGCGCAGTACCGAACCTGGTTGCAGGTGGTGCCGCGCCGGGTACTCATCACGCCCCTGCGGTTTGAGCAGAACACCATCTGCACGCAGATCGGCATTGAGGGCTACACCCTCACGAGCGTGGGGGCCAAGCCCGACGTGAAAGCCGCCGTGTCGCTGCCCGACCTGACGGTGGTGCCGAGCATCAAAGATGACTTTCAGGTGAGTATCCTGAGCGAAGCCACCTATGAGGAAGCCGCCAAACTCGCGGGCGAAACGTTCGTTGGCAAGAAATACGACTTTCAGGAGGGCCGTTACAGCATCACGATTCGCGACATTGACCTGTATGGGCAGGACGAGAACCTGATTATTAAAGCCGCACTGGATGGGAGCGTGTCGGGCAACATTTATCTCAAAGGCCGCCCGCACTACGACCCCGATACCAAAACAATCGTGCTGCAAAACCTGCAATACGACCTCGAAACGAGCAGTTGGCTGCAACGCACCGCGAGTTGGCTCCTGAAAGGCACCCTCGCCCGAATGCTCGAAAAACAGTTCACCATCCCCGTAGGCGACCAACTTACCGAGATTCAGCGGTCGGTGCAGGCCCAACTGACGCGCAACCAACTCGCCAAAGGCGTGGTGCTGAACGGCAAACTCGACGAACTCCGCCCCGATGGGGTCTATCTCACACCTACGGCCATTCTCGCCGTTGTCTTTGCCAAGGGGAAAGTCGATGTGAAAGTAGAAGGGTTGCAGTGAACAGAGATCAGCCAACAGTGAACAGTTGCTAATAGAATAACCGTTCTCTGTTCTCTGTTGGCTGATCTCTGTTCACTACCTTTGCCCTTGCTAATCGAATGTGATGGGGGCCGTCCTATCGCTGGTTTGGAAACAAACTGGAGGAAAGTCTGGACAGCGCAGGGCACCATACTTCCTAACGGGAAGGCAGCCGGTTGGGAACGACCGGCTGACAGACAGTGCCACAGAAAATATACCGCCAATTGGTAAGGGTGAAATGGTGGGGTAAGAGCCTACCGCCCGCCGGGCGACCGACGGGGCAGGGTAAACCTTATGGGCTGAAAGACCAAATATGCGGCAGATTAGGGGCGGCTCGTTCCTGTAGGCTTTCGGGCCGATGCTGTCGCGGGTAGGTCGATAGAGGTCGTCGGTGACGGCGATTCGAGATAAATGATAGGAGCCTGAAGGGGTGGTTTTGCCATCCGTTTGGGAACAGAATCCGGCTTATAAGCCCCCATCGCTTCGGTTGGCACGATGTTGGCTACAGAATTACTGGACTTTCCGGGGCGACTGCCCCTGGCCCGTAATCCATGAAAAACAGCCTGTTTGCTCTTTTTTGCCTCTTCAGTGCGCCCCTGCTGGCGCAAACCACTCCCGACCGGACTCCCAACCGCTCGTATGAGGGGGCTTACAAACTCAATACCTGGTCCATTACGCTTACGCCCCAACACACACGTTTTTTTGGTGATTTGTCGTACGGCGTTTATCGTGGCATCCCCGAACTCGGCCCGAAGGAGTCGCTAACGGGGGGTATTGGACTGGCTCTGAACAAGCAACTGAGCAACCTGCTCGGGTTGTCGCTACAGGCCAACGTGGGGCAGTTGAGTGGGGCTAAACGGCAGATTTACAACGCCTATTTTAAGACCAACTATGGGCAGGCATCGTTGCTGGCATCGGTCAACGTGAAGTCGTTACTGATGGGCGCAAACCGCTTCCGACGTTTCAAATGGGATATTTATGGCGGTATTGGCGGTATTTGGTTCGACGCCCGCGTGTACGACCTGACCACCGACCGACTCATTCGCTACAGTAACGACCGCAATGATTTTAGCTCGCTCACGGCAGGCCGATGGGAGGCCAATGGGTCGATGTACACCCGCGAGTGGGTGGTGCCCGTTGGCACAACGTTTAGTTGGGAAATCAGCCGCCGGTTCGACGTGGGGCTTGATTTTCAGTTCAACAATGTCAACTCCGAGAAGCTCGACATGACCGTTGGTTCCACGGACCCACTATACAACGCTAATCCGGCCAATATTTTTCTGTTCCGCAAAGGTGAGTCGGCCCTCGACAAATACGGAGTCGTGGGTTTATCAATTACGTACAAACTGGGTCGCAAGGCCGTTCGCGTGGGGCGCGATGGCGTCTACAACCCCGACGAAGGGCAATACAGCCTGCGCTGGACCGACCCCGCCGACCTCATCAAACCGGTTATTCCGCCCACGGTGGGGCAAATCGACTCGGTAGCCAAAGCGAACATGCCTAAGCCCCTCGATGCTCGTTTATACACCGATTCCGACGACGATGGCGTGGCCGATTTGTTCGATAAGGAGCCGCAAACGATCAAGGGCAGCGTAGTTTCGGGGGCGGGCGTGGCCATTGATTTGCCCAAACTACTGGCCCGCACGGTGCAACAAAAACAACGGGGAAATTGCGAAGACATCGTGAGCAATATCGAGTTCGACACTGACCGAGCCACTATTCGACCCACTTCGCAGGACGTGCTGCAACAACTCGTGGCCCTGCTAAATGCCAATCCCGACTGCCGGGCCGTTATTGTGGGCCATGCCGATGCGCGGGCGTCGGAAGGGTACAACATGCAACTCTCCAAACGCCGGGTCGAGGCTGCTAAGCGGTTTATGGTCCGCACGGGCCTAACCGAGCCGGACCGCATCACGCTCGAATATTACGGCGAAATTCGGCCTGCTGCCCCTAACTCTACGGCGTCGGGGTTGCAATCGAATCGGCGCGTCGAGATCAAAATCGAACCCATGAGCGAGTTGCGTTCGCGCTACCCGGCTGGTTTTCGGCGATGATAATGGCGCGCAGATGACACGGATTGAGCGGGTTCTCGCTAATTCGACCTTTTGTCATTCCGAGGAACGAGGAATCTAGCTTGGGTTGAGTCAAGTTACCTGTTAGTGGACTAGATTCCTCGTTCCTCGGAATGACAAAAACAAACCCACTCCAAATCCCATTCAATCAAAAATTTCCGTATCTTTGCGGCCACGTTTCGCGGGGGGACGGGTTCCCTCCATTGAAAACAAGCAAGCAACATGGCTGTTAAAATTCGTTTAGCGCGTCGCGGACGCAAAAAAATGGCGATCTATGATATCGTCGTAGCTCCTTCTACCTCAGGTCGCGATGGCGGCTTCATTGAGAAAATCGGTTCATACAACCCCAATACTGACCCCTCAACCGTGGTGTTGAAGTCGGAGCGGGCGTTGCATTGGCTGATGGTAGGGGCACAACCCACCGATACCGCCCGTTCGATTTTGTCGCACGAGGGGATCATGTACAAGAAGCACCTGCAAGTTGGTGTCAACAAAGGAGCCATCTCGCAGGATCAGGCCGAAGAGAAGTTCACCGCATGGAAAGAAGGTAAGGAAGGCCGCAAGTCCGACACTGCCGATACCAAGCAACAAGCCGCCGACAAAGATCGTCAGGATCGTCTGGAGGCCGAGCGTAAGGTAAATACTGCCCGTGCTGAGGCTATCGCCAAGAAAAATGTAGTGCCAGAAGAAGTTGTTGCCGAAGTTGCACCGGTTGCCGAAGAGGCTACGGAAACTCCCGAAGCGGCTGCTGAAACGACTGAAACACCAGCGGCTGAGTAATTCGGTTGCGGTTTCAATTTTTTGAAGAGCCTGTTCCAATGAGCAGGCTTTTTTTCGTACTATGACAAAGAACGATTGCTATCAGGTAGGCCACATTACCAAAACGCACGGATTAAACGGCGAAGTGGTCTTTTTTCTGGATGTTGATAATGCCAACGAGTACGCCGACATCGACTCGGTTCTGGTGGAAGTCAAAGGGCAGTTAACACCCTATTTTATTGACTCACTAGCCATTGTTAAAGGGAGCCGGGCCATTGTGGCCTTTGAGGACGTCGACACCATTGAGCAGGCCGAGCGGTTTATCGGCTGCGGATTATGGTTGCCCCTCGCCAACCTCGAAGACATTGAGGACGAGACTCGGTTTTATTTCCACGAGATCATAGATTTCCGGGTTGTCGATGCTCAAAAAGGGCCATTAGGTACTGTGAAGGCTGTTTATACGATGGCTACACAGGATTTGATCGCGATGGACTACGAAGGGCAGGAGGTGCTGATTCCGATCAACAGCGACATTGTGCCTTCGATTAATCGCGCCGAAAAGCAACTGAACGTGAACCTGCCCGACGGTTTGTTGGAAGTCTACATGAGCGAAAACACCGACGAGCCGGATGTGAATGGCGACGAGGAAGCCGACGACACCGATGAGGATTGACATCATCACCTGCCTGCCCCGGCTGCTCGACAGCTATTTTGCCCACTCAATTCTGCAACGGGCACAACAGGCCGGTCACGCGGAGGTGGTGGTTCACGACCTCCGCGACTACACGCTCGACAAGCACCGGCGCGTAGACGACTACATGTTCGGCGGCAGTGCGGGCATGGTTATGCAAATCGAACCCATTGCCCGCTGCATCCGCTCGCTTCAGGCCGAACGCACCTACGACGAGGTGATCTATATGACGCCCGACGGCGAACGGCTTGCCCAGAAAGCGGTCAACACGCTGTCGCTCAAGGAGAATCTGATTATTCTGTGCGGTCATTACAAAGGCGTTGACGAGCGCGTGCGGGAACGGTTCATAACGCGCGAAATCAGCATCGGCGACTTTGTGCTGTCGGGGGGGGAGTTGCCCGCTGCGGTGCTGTCCGATGCCATCATCCGGCTTATTCCGGGGGTTCTGAACGACGAAACCTCGGCCCTGACCGACTCGTTTCAGGATAATTTGCTGGCTCCACCCGTCTATACCCGCCCGGCTGAGTGGGAAGGCATGAAGGTGCCCGATATTCTCTTGTCGGGTCACGAAGCCAAAATCGACGAGTGGCGATACGAGCAGGCTCTCGAACGCACCCGCACCCGCCGACCTGATTTACTCGCTGAGTAGTTTCGCTTTATCTTTGCGTCGTATTGATTAATCGCCCATGCAGCATTTTATCTCCCCCGCCGACGTCACCGACGTCCACGCATTGATTCAGCAGGGTTTGGCCGCTAAGGCCAACCCGTTTGCCGACAACCATCTGGGAAAGAATAAGACCATCGGTTTGCTCTTTTTCAACTCAAGTCTCCGAACGAGGTTGAGTACCCAGAAAGCCGCGCAAAATCTGGGGATGAATGTGATGGTGATGAACGTGGGGCAGGATAGTTGGGGGCTGGAGATGGAAGAGGCCATTGAGGGGCATCCGGTTATTATGAACGGCGACAAAGCCGAACACGTCAAGGAAGCGGCTGCCGTGATGGGCCGTTACTGCGATATCATCGGTATTCGGGCTTTTGCCGAACTCAAAGATCGCGATAAAGACTACCGTGAGTTGGTGATGGCGCAGTTTCAGCGGTATGCCGGTAGACCCATCATAAATCTCGAATCGGCCACGCGTCACCCGCTGCAATCGCTGGCCGATTGTATCACGATTACTGAGGCCAACCAAGTTGCGAAGTCGGGCGCGACCCCGGCCAAGGTGGTGCTAACCTGGCTACCTCATTTTAAGGCTCTCCCGCAGGCGGTTGCCAACTCATTTTGCGAGTGGATGAATCCGCTGGCCAACGCGGGTGAGATTGAGTTTGTCGTGACGCACCCACCGGGCTACGAACTAGCTCCCCAATACGTCGGCAACGCCCGCGTCGAATACGATCAAAACAAGGCGTTTGAAGGAGCCGATTTTGTGTACGGCAAAAACTGGTCGTCGTATGCACATTATGGGCAGGTGCTCACGCAAGACCCCTCATGGATGGTCACGATGGACAAAATGCGCCTGACAAACGACGGTAAATTCATGCATTGCCTGCCCGTTCGGCGCAACGTGAAGGTAGCCGACGAGGTGCTCGATAGCCCGCAGTCGCTCGTGATTGAGCAGGCCGCCAACCGTGAATGGTCGGCGCAGGCGGTGTTGCGGGAAATTTTAGTAACGCGGTTTTCCTAAACCGCGCTGTAGAGATTTGTCTATCGCGGTTTAGGAAAACCGCGTTACAATACGGCGGTTGAGGACAACCGCGTTACGGCATGCAACTAACCATTATCAAAATTGGGGGTAACGTGATCGACAACCCCGACGCGCTGAAGCGGTTTCTGACAAGCTTTGCCCAGGTTCCGGGCGACAAAATCCTGATTCACGGGGGCGGCAAAGTGGCAACGCAGGTGGCTGAAAAACTGGGCGTCCAAACCACAATGGTGGAGGGTCGGCGCATTACGGATCGGGCCATGCTCGACGTGGTCACGATGGTGTACGGCGGACTGGTGAACAAGCAGATTGTGGTTCAGTTACAGGCTCTCGACGTGAACGCCATTGGCCTGACCGGGGCCGATGCCAGTACGGTTCTGGCCCGCAAACGACCTGTGAAAGATATTGACTACGGGTTTGTAGGTGATATTGTGTCGATTGATTCAGGACAGATTTGGTACTTTCTACGCCAGAGCCTGACACCCGTCTATGCCCCACTGACCTACGACGAAGACGGTAATCTGCTTAACACCAACGCCGATACAATGGCTTCGGCCATTGCTGTCGACATGATTCACCGGGCTGAGGTGACGCTGGTGTATTGTTTCGAGAAAAAAGGCGTCCTGACCAACCCCGACGACGATTTGAGCGTTGTGCCCGAACTGACCCCCGCGCTTTACGCCGAACAAAAAACCGCCGGTACGATAAACAAAGGCATGATCCCAAAGCTCGATAATGCCTTTGCGGCTCTCGACAAAGGTGTGTCGCGCGTGATTATCTGCCATGCCGACGACCTCGCACAGGCTGTTGGGCAAGGAGCCGGAACATTGCTGAAATTGTGAGTGCGGTCAGGTCCCCCGACCTGACCGCACCTTCCCCGACATACTATGAACCCCGACGTTACGCCCCTACCAGAACGCGTGCGGCCCCGCACGCTCGATGATGTGATTGGTCAGCAGAAGCTGATTGGTCCGAATGGGGCACTGCGTCGGGCGGTCAACTCAGGCCGACTGCCGTCGATGATTCTTTGGGGGCCTCCCGGTGTGGGCAAAACCACGTTGGCCCTGTTACTGGCCGAGGCCGTCCAGCGTCCGTTTGTGGCCCTGAGCGCGATCAATTCGGGGGTCAAAGAAATACGCGACGTACTGAGTCGGGCCACACCACTAATGGCTCCGGTGGTGTTCATTGATGAGATTCACCGCTTCAACAAAAGTCAGCAGGACGCGCTGCTGGGGTCTGTTGAAAAAGGGCAGATCACGCTGATTGGGGCCACCACCGAGAACCCGTCGTTTGAGGTAAATTCGGCCCTGTTGTCGCGCTGTCAGGTTTATATTCTGGAATCGCTCTCCCGCGATGAACTCGTGTCGCTCGTTGATCGGGCAATTGGGAAAGACCCGTTTTTGCAGAGTAAACGCATCACGGTTGAGTCGTACGATGCCTTGTTACGCTTGTCGGGGGGCGATGGGCGCAAGCTCCTGAACCTGCTCGATCTGGTAGCCTCGGCCCATGTGTTGGCCGACCCGCTCGTAATCACCGACGAGGGCGTGACGACCGTTGCCCAGCAGAATATTGCCCGTTACGACAAGTCGGGCGAGCAACATTACGATATCATTTCGGCGTTCATCAAGTCGTTGCGCGGCTCCGATCCCAATGCGGCCCTGTATTGGATGGCCCGGATGATTGTGGCAGGTGAAGACCCCGTGTTTATTGCCCGCCGGATGCTCATCATGGCCTCGGAAGACATCGGCAATGCCAACCCAACGGCTATGATTATGGCGTCGGAAGCCGTGCAGGCCATCCGGGCCATTGGGATGCCGGAGGGTAGGATTGTTCTGTCGCAAGTGGCGGTTTATCTGGCTACCTCGCCCAAGAGCAACGCGAGTTATTTGGCTATTGATGAGGCCATTGCGTTGGCCGAAAAAACGGCGCACCTGCCCGTCCCGTTGCACTTACGCAACGCGCCTACCAAGCTCATGAAGCAGATTGGCTACGGCAAAGATTACCAGTATGCCCACGCCCACGAGGGCAATTTTGCCCAGCAAAACTTCATGCCCGACGACCTTAAAGGCCACCGACTCTACGAACCCGGCCACAACGCACGCGAAGCCGAAATTCGGCGTAGCCTGCAAAAATGGTGGGGCGACTGGTATGAGTATTGACGGGAAGAGGGTTTTCGACGTATATTTGTTTTATGCTCCTACCGTTTGCTGAGAAAGCGTTTGTTGATGATTTGAAATTGGTCGGCTATTGCTTGTCAGAAAATCACGTGAATGGAAAACACAAAGCCAAAGTTTCTTAGATCAGCCTTAAATTTGGTAGCTGCTGATTACTTAGTGCTGAAAGAAACAATAGAGATTTTGAACAGTAAAAGTGTTTCTTGAACGCACGCGACCCCAACTTTGTGGATGGATTATCTCAAAATTCGTCAGAAACCAGCCCAGTTT
>RDXN01000107.1 GCA_004292855.1 Cytophagales bacterium | reverse complement strand
GAGAAAACGATAGAAAGTTCGGAGGCCATGCTCCGAATTGCCTTCATTTCCATTATCATCAACCGATTCGCCAAATAAGCTAACAAAACATACTCTTAGAGTGAAAACTTCCACTTGATGCTTGATATTCAAGTCTAACTAAAACGTTTCTTTCCATAAAGTTGATGTCAATTGTGTTGGCATAAAGGTATGAATTTACTGAGATGGTGTTGCTGAACTATTCCCCGAAAAACTATCCTTATCCAACGATTATCTCTGTTGTCGCGCTTTTTTGCAAATTTTAAGCAAACTTGCTGCCTGTTTGCCAAATTTCCTGTTGTAAAGCCATTTCATTGAAAAAATGAAAGATTACATACGACCCATCACCCGCCTTCTCGTCGCCAATCGGGGCGAAATCGCCATCCGCATTATGCGGGCCGCCACCGAACTCGGCATCACGACCGTGGCTGTTTATACGTACGAGGACCGCTACTCGCTTCACCGCTTCAAGGCCGACGAAGCCTATCAGATTGGACGCGACGAAGACCCGCTCAAACCATATCTGGACGTAGAAGGCATTGTAGCCCTGGCAAAGCATAAGAAAATCGACGCGATTCACCCCGGCTACGGTTTTCTGTCGGAGAACGTAACCCTGGCCCGGCGATGCCGCGAGGAGGGCATTGTGTTTGTTGGTCCCTCGCCCGAAGCAATGGATGCCCTGGGCGATAAAGTACGCGCTAAAAACCTCGCCACCTCCGCCGACGTGCCCCTCATTCCTGACTCGCGCGAGCCAGATATGAGTCCCGAACGGGCCAAGGAAGAGGCTGGCCGGATTGGGTTCCCCATCATGGTGAAAGCTGCTGCCGGTGGGGGCGGGCGTGGTATGCGTGTGGTGCGTAACGAAGACGATTTTGAGAAGGCATTTACCGAGGCCAAAAACGAAGCCAAAAACGCGTTTGGCGATGACACGATTTTCCTTGAAAAATTCATTGAAGATCCCAAACACATTGAGGTACAGTTGCTTGGCGATACGCACGGCAACCTGATTCACCTCTATGAGCGCGATTGCTCGGTGCAACGGCGGTTTCAGAAAGTGGTTGAGATGGCCCCCTCGTTTGGCTTACGGCAGGAAACTCGCACCAAGCTGTACGAATATGCCCTGAAAATTGGGCGGGCGGTCAACTACTCCAACGCGGGTACGGTCGAGTTTCTGGTCGACAAAAACGAGCAGATTTATTTCATCGAGGTCAACCCGCGCATTCAGGTCGAACACACGATTACGGAGGAGGTAACGGGTATCGATTTGGTTCGGACGCAGTTGCTCGTGGCGATGGGCTACAAGTTGTCGGACAACGGTATTTACATCAATCATCAGGACGAGGTGCCGCTCAACGGCTATGCCATTCAGTGCCGCATCACGACCGAAGACCCCGCCAACGGCTTTAAACCTGATTTTGGGACGATTATCGCCTATCGGAACGCGGCTGGTTTCGGCATCCGTCTGGACGAAGGCAGCAGCTACCCCGGTGTTAAAATCTCGCCCTATTTCGACTCCATGATTGTGAAGGTTTCCTCGCGGGGCCGGACGCTCAAGGGGGCTATCCAACGCTTGCAACGGGCGTTGATCGAGTTCCGAATCCGGGGCGTGAAAACAAACATCCCGTTTCTGCAAAACGTGATTGCGCACCCCATTTTCGGGCGTGGCGAAGCGCGGGTGTCGTTTATCGAGAGCCACCCCGAACTGTTCAACCTGCGTATCCCCGGCGACCGCTCTACGCGGGCACTCAAGTTTTTGGCCGATGTGATTGTAAATGGCAACCCGGAGGTCAAAAAGGTTGATCCGGGTAAGGTGTTCCGTACGCCCATCGTACCGCTTTATGACCAATACGGCGAGTATCCGAAAGGCAACCGCGACCGCCTGAAAGACCTTGGCCGTGAGGAGTTTGTGAATTGGGTGCGCGATCAGAAAAGCATCCTCTATACCGACACAACCTTCCGCGATGGCCACCAATCGCTGCTGGCTACGCGCGTTCGAACGCAGGACATGCTCAAGGTAGCTGAGGGCTTCGCCAAGAACCACCCCGAACTGTTCTCAATGGAAGTCTGGGGCGGGGCCACCTTCGACGTGACCATGCGGTTCCTGCACGAGAACCCCTGGAAACGGCTCGCAGCCTTCCGCGAGGCCATGCCCAACATGCTCCTGCAAATGCTGTTTCGCGGCTCCAACGCGGTTGGCTACTCGGCCTACCCTGATAATCTGATCGAAAAGTTTGTGGAAAAATCGTGGGAAACGGGCATCGACGTGTTCCGTATTTTCGACTCGCTCAACTGGGTCGAAGCCATGAAAATAAGCATCCGGGCCGTCCGTGAGCGCACCGACGCCCTCGCCGAAGCCGCCATTTGCTACACGGGGGATATGATGAAAAATGCCCCCCAGCCCCCTAAAGGGGGAGCAGTTGACTCAGATTCGACCAACTCCCCCTTTAGGGGGCCGGGGGGTAAATATTCCCTCCAATACTACCTCGATCTGGCCCGGCAACTCGAAGATGAGGGGGCGCATATGCTGTGTATCAAAGACATGGCCGGTCTGCTGAAACCCCTGGCGGCTGATGTGCTGGTGCGCGAACTGAAACAGGCCGTGAGTATTCCGGTTCACCTGCACACCCACGACACAGCGGGTATTCAGGCGGCCACCTACCTGAAAGCCATTGATGCCGGTGTTGATGTGGTCGATTGTGCGTTGGGGGCGTTGTCGGGCCTCACGTCGCAACCAAACTTCAACTCGGTGGTAGCCATGATGCAGGGGCACGAGCGTGAATGTGCGATCAATTTGCCGTCACTTAACGCCTATTCAAATTATTGGGAGGATGTGCGTGAATACTACTATCCGTTTGAGTCGGGTATGAAGGCGGGCAACGCCGAGGTCTACGAAAACGAGATCCCCGGCGGGCAATATTCCAACCTCAAACCGCAGGCCATTGCCACGGGTTTGGGCGATAAGTTTGAGTTGCTGAAAAAGAACTACGTGGTTGTAAATCAGTTGTTTGGCGATATTGTGAAGGTTACGCCCTCGTCGAAAGTGGTGGGCGACATGGCTATTTTCATGACCGCCAACAACCTTACCGCACAGGACGTACTGGAGCGGGGCGAGTCGCTGGCATTCCCGGAATCAGTGAAGGAATTGATGAAAGGGATGTTGGGGCAGGCTCCGGGCGGTTTTCCCAAAGACATTCAAGAAGTGGTGCTGAAAGGGGAGGAGCCGCTCACGGGTCGCCCGAACGAACATCTGGCTCCAATCAATTTTGACCAGGATTTCGAGACGTTCCGCGAGAAATACCCCCGCAGTGAGGGCTTCACGGATTACCTCTCGTACCAAATGTACCCCAAGGTTTACGACGGCTATTACAAGGCCCGGCAGGAGTACGGCGAGGTGAGCATTATTCCGACGCCCGCGTTTTTGTACGGCCTGAAAGAGAATGAAGAAATCCTGATCGAGATTGCCGAGGGCAAGAATATCCTGGTGCGGCTGCTGTTTAAATCAGAACCCGACGACATGGGTATGCGCACCATTACGTTTGAACTGAACGGTCAAAGTCGTCAGGTGAAGGTGCGCGACAAAGCGTTGAAAATTGCCAAAGCGCAGAACCAGAAGGTGAGCAAACCCGGCGAGGTGGGTTCACCCTTGCAGGGTCGCCTGACGCGCATCCTGGTGAAGCCCGGCGACATGGTCAAGAAAAATCAGCCCTTGTTTGTGATCGAGGCCATGAAAATGGAGAGCATCGTAGCGGCTCCCGCTCCCGGCACCATCAAACAAGTCATGCTTAAAGAAAACACGACCGTTGAGCAAGACGATTGGGTGGTCGAGATTGGGTAGCCGAGCGTGTTCGGGGCGAAGTGTCATTTCACGCCAACCACTTCGCTCACCCCACTCACCCCGCTCTCATTAAACGCTTCGACCGCGAAATAATATGGCACCCCTACGTTCAACGCCCGCAACTCGAAGGGCTTAGAACTCTCATGGTGCGCTTGGTCGTGAAAGAACTGATACGTCTGGTAGAGTTTGTCGGGCGCAATGCCCCAACGGATGTTGTAGCCGGTAGCGTTGGGCACTTTGCCCCAGCTAATATCGGCGTTGCGTTGGTCTTTGTGACGTTTCACGGTCAGGCCGGTGGGTGTGGCCGGAGCCTTGCCAAGGCCATTGCCAAACACCCGAAACGCGTTGATGGCCAGCGTTGGGCCAGCCACGTACACGTGTTCGTAGCGCACGTACCGCGCCCGCACGGGCTTGCCACCGGCGCGGGCGGGTATCTCCACGTAGGCGCAGGTATGGTCTTTTTTGGGCTCCTTCGTCAAGTCAGCTACTACGTCAAACGTCTTCCCGTCGAGGGAGGTCAAGATTTTGAATTGGGTATAAACCGTTGAATCCGAGTCGAATATGGTTTGCTTGTAGTCGATATAGTTGACCTGCACGGCCCGGATGTCGTGTTCCGCACCGAGGTCGGTGGTGAGCGTCTCGCCGGACGATCCGTCGCTACGGTTATTTTGGCCTGCTACCCAAAACGTGCGCGGGTTTTCGTCGGCCACGCGGTCGGCGGTAACGGTGTCTTTAGGTAACGTATTGGCGAGGGTCGAGGAGGCCACCACGGGCTTGCGGTAGTTGAGCAGCATCCAGCCCGTAAAGAGTTCGTCGCTACGCTGCCCATCCAGGCCGGACCACTTTTTCGTGGGCAGGTGGTGCGGGTAATCGCCGAAGCGGGTGTCGACATACATCTGATCGTCTTTATCGAAGCCCGCCGGATTCATAACAATGCGCCGTTCCATACCCCAGTTGTAGCCAATCCAGGTCGTGCCGGTGTTCCAGTAGTTGCCGTGTATGTCCTGAAATGTGTTGCCGTGTCCGCAGCCCGTTGCGAAGCCCCCCGGTTTGTAAGCGATGGGGTTGTAGGGGGCGTACTCCCACGGCCCCAGCGGGGTTTTGCCCACGTAGGTGCCGTTGCCATACACGTTGTATTCTGTGCCGGGTGCGCCGTATTGCAGGTAGTATTTGTTGTTGTGTTTGGTCATCCAGGCCCCTTCCGTAAAGGGCTTGAACGGGTCGGAGTGGTTCGGGCCGAAGCGTTCCCAACCGTGGTTGTAGGGGTCGAGCCAGAACATCGCCTTATAAGCCTCGGCGGGGTTGTTGCCCGCATACGTCAGGTTGCGGCTTTTGTCGAGTTCGGCCCCGAAAATGGGGTACACGTTCGACGATCCCCAATACATGTACCACTTGTCGGTATCGTCGTCGTGGAACAGGGCCGGGTCCCAGGGGCCAATGTCTTTGGGCAGGCGCGGGAGCCAGCGGTTGTAGAATTGGAGCTTGCCTTTTTCGGGTTCGGTCGAGATGAAAATGGGCCGTTGCTCAAACGTGCTCTGAAACAGATACAGCGTGTCGCGCACCGAGAGGGCCGCCGGGGCACACATGTCTTCCATCGGCCACTTGTCGGGCACCACATACCGCCAGTTGCTCAAGTCTTTCGAGTGCCACCACCCACCCTGAATCGTCACAAACAGATAGTACTCGTTCTTGTGGTTTATAATCACCGGATCGGCCCCGGAGCGGTACGAGATTTTCTCGTTCAACTGCTCAAAATTGTACCGATAGCTGATGTCCATCGGATTGCAGTAGGTTCTCTTGAGGGACTGGGCTTCAGCTAGATAGCAGAAACAGAGGCAAATACAGAGGAAGAATCGAGACAGCATATAATCAACTTTAGTCAACCTCAACCGTAATTCCTTCATCAGCCAGGTATTGGCCGAGGTTAAAAAATTGGCCGTCGGTCAGTTCGAGGTCGCGGTGCCAATCCATCGTGAGCCAGGCATCGGCACCCTGCTCGGCCACCATAATCTGTTGCGTGCTGGTGAATATCCAGATGATTTTCTCGCTACCAAAATCGAGTAGTTTGCGGGTTTTCCGGTTCACGTAGTTGGCGTCGTTTTCTTTGGAAATATCCGCTTTCACGTCGACTTTAATGCCAATCTTAGCCGGAACATCGGCATAGCGGGTGTTAATTTTATCAGGAGTAAGTACGGCCCGGTCGTATATCGCCACATCGTGCGCCAGATTGTTACGATGATTAAGATGCACCCCGGCTTCGCTGGAAGCAAACCAGTATTTCTTGCTGTCTAACTGACGGTACATAACCTGCATAAAATACGAGCAGATAATCCATTGCAACGTGCTTGACCCCATAATTTCCTCGGCTGTTTTTTTGCCCGACAACACGTCCCGATATCCTTTGTAATAGATCGGTTCGCCATCCATCACCTCGTAGATAAGCGATTCGAGCGACACGGTTGGTCGTTTCGGGCGGGTTAGAGCGGTTTCCCGGCGTTTGGTTTTTTCAATCGTCTCCATAGCTGAGTTTGTTTTAGGGCAAATTACGAATTTTACGCTACCAATCTCGCACCACCTCGTACCCAAACCGCAGGATCAACCCGAACACGACCACCAAAAACAACGCCCGGATAAACGTGGACCCCCGCCCGATGGCCATTCGACTCCCAACAAAGGAGCCTGCCATGTTGCAAATCATCATCGGAATGGCGATTTCATAGACCACGTAGCCATTCAACACGAAGAAGATTAACGACGACACGTCGGCCACCACGTTAATGAGTTTGGCCTGCGCCGAAGCCCGCAGAAAATCGAAACCCAGCAGACTCACAAACCCGAATACGAGCAAACTGCCCGTTCCCGGCCCCACAAACCCGTTGTAGAACCCGATGGCCCCGCCCAGCAACCCCGCCAGCCAGGGCAACCGCTCGGGCGATAGGCGCAGGTTCTCTTCGTGCCCCAGTGTTTTGTTGCGGTAAGTATAGATGGCAATGCCCGTCATCAAGACCAAAATAACGGGTTTCAACACAGCAGCAGGCATCAGGCTCGACACCCGCGCCCCCATGTACGAGAACACGCTCGCGGCAACGCCCGCCCACAGCACCACTCGCCACGGCACTTCCACGCGTTGCAGGTATTGCCAGGCCGCAACGCCCGTACCCATAAACGACGAAAACCGGTTGGTGCCAATCACACGAGGCACCGGGAAGCTCGGAAAGAGAATAAACAGGGCCGGAATCTGCACCAGGCCACCCCCACCCACAACCGAGTCGATGAAACCCGCTGTCAGGGCTGCCAGGCAAAGAAGAAACAGGGTAGTAAGGTCAAGCATAGGCACACTACAAAAGTTAAAATTATACTTTCCGAGGAATCTTTCATTTGTCTACGTTTCACACACTGTCCTAAAACGTATACCTCAGTACGGTAGGTTAGTTTTCCGCGAAAAAGGCGTGAAACGCGTTTGGATATTTCTTCGTACGGCTTGACACGTATAGCAAAATCGACAAACTTAGACAGTCCATTGTGTTATGTTTCACTCTTTAAACAAACCGTGTGACGCTATGAGAGTTCAAATTCATGCTGTACACTTTACAGCCGACCGCAGCCTCCTCGATTTCATCCAGGCTAAATTGAATAAACTCGACACCTTCCACGACCGAATTATTAGTGGCGAAGTGTTTTTAAAACTCGACGGGTCGGAGACCAACAAGGTTAAAGAGAAAGTTATGGAAGTACGCCTGCTCATTCCCGGCAAAGAGATATTCGTGAAAGAGCATGATAAGACATTTGAAAGTGCCACCGACCGGATTATGGAGGTGCTTAAAGATAAGTTAGTTCGTTTCAAGGAAAAGCGCAACGATTTCTCCAGCCCAGCCATTGCCGAAGCCAAAGAGCGCATGAAGGTCGAAGAGACCGTCGACGATTTTGATGATTAGTATCCCCTGAAAGATGTAAAAAAGCCGCCCCTCAATGAGGGGCGGCTTTTTTTGTTGTGCCGGAAATATTCCGGCATGGCCGTGAGGCCAACTTGGTCGCGAAATCTCTGTCGTTGCATCACATAGGCCTTACGGCCATGCCGGAATATTTCCGGCATTACAAACCAAACGTCTCTTTAATGGTGTCGACCATGTCGAGCTTTTCCCAGGTGAAGAGTTCGACCTCTACCTGCTTGGCCGAGCCGTTGGCTCCGAAGGTTTTCGTGACCACCTCGTTTTTGCGACCCATGTGGCCATACGCGGCTGTTTCGGAGTAGATAGGGTTGCGCAGTTTCAGGCGTTGCTCAATAGCGTAAGGGCGCATATCGAAAATGGTTTCGATTTTGCGGGCAATCTCGCCGTCGTTCATACCCGACTTTGCTGAGCCGTAGGTGTTCACGTACAGGCCGCAGGGTTGCGCCACGCCAATGGCATACGACACCTGAACCAGCACCTGATCGCACAAACCAGCCGCCACCATGTTTTTGGCAATGTGGCGGGTAGCATAAGCCGCCGAACGGTCCACCTTCGAGGGGTCTTTGCCCGAGAAAGCACCCCCGCCGTGCGCCCCTTTGCCGCCGTAGGTATCCACAATGATCTTGCGACCCGTAAGGCCCGTGTCGCCGTGGGGACCGCCAATCACAAATTTGCCGGTGGGGTTAATGTAATACGTAATGTCGTCGGTAAACAGGGCCTGTAGCTCGGGCTTGAGCTTGGCTTTCACGCGAGGAATGGCGATGTTGATAATATCTTCCCGAATTTTAGCCAGCATGGCCTCGTCCGAATCGAAGTCGTCGTGTTGCGTCGAGACCACAATGGTGTCGATACGCACGGGCCGGTCGTCGTCCGAATACTCAATGGTCACCTGCGACTTGGCGTCGGGGCGGAGATACGGAATCAGGTCGGGGTGGTTGTTGCGGATGTCCGAAAGCTCCTGCAAAATCTTGTGCGACAGATCGAGCGGCAGGGGCATGTAGTTGTCGGTCTCGTTGGTGGCGTAACCGAACATCATACCCTGATCGCCCGCGCCCTGTGCGTTGGCTTTCGTCTCGAAATCGTCGCTGGCAACGGCCCGATCAACCCCCTGATTAATGTCGGCGGATTGGTCGTGGAGGGCCGAGAAAATGCCGCACGAGTTGGCCTCAAACATGTACTCGCTCTTGGTGTAGCCAATTTTACGAATCACCTCGCGCGTAATTTTCTGTACGTCGAGATAGGTTTCGGTTTTGATTTCACCGGCCAACACCACCTGTCCGGTTGTTACGAGGGTTTCGCAGGCAACCTTGCTCGACGGGTCGAAGGCAAGAAAATTGTCGATGAGCGCGTCCGAAATCTGATCGGCCACTTTATCAGGATGTCCTTCCGAAACGGATTCGGAGGTAAACAGATACGGCATAGTATTAGTCTGTACGTAGTTTCAAGCCACAAAAGTAAGGGATTGCCCGACAAAACCTGCAAACCCTATCCAACGCGTTCGGGACTTTGCCCGATTCGATCTCAGGTGTTTGTCTTGTTGTGTATTTTTGTACAAACTACATAACGATTATCTGACTTGACTTTCTTTTCTAACACCACGTACCGCCTTGCATTTATCGCTCTTCTGCTGCTCTTAGCCGCCACCGTTTATCACCGAACCGCTCATTTCGACGATGCCTGGTTTGCCGAGCAGTCGTATTGGCTTGTGCGCGACGGAGTGGTGAGGTCGGCGTTGTTTGCGGGCTATAATGGCTGGGAAACAAAGCTTTACGTGTTTCACAAGCTGTTCATTTATGCCGGGGCGGGGCTGATGTCGGTGGTGGGGTTCTCGCTCGCGGGCAGCAAAGTGCTCAGTACGTTGTGTGTGGTGGTGGCGGGCGGGCTGTTGTGGCAGTACGCCCGCTGGTGGTCGCGGGAAGGGCAGTGGCTGGCGGTGCTGTTGTTTGGGGGCTGCGGGGCGGTGTTGTATTATGCCGCCATCAACCGCCCCGAACTTCTGTGCATGACCCTTGGTCTGACCTCTTACGTCGCCCTCGACCGACCGATTACTAAAGATTCAAAATCAGGCTGGGCGGGTTTCTGGGCAGGTTTGGCCGCGCTGACCCACCTGAATGGGCTAATTTACCTCGCGGCTGGCGGGTTGTGGCTGCTCACGCGGGCGGGCTGGCGACCGGCCCTGTGGTTTGGACTCATCGGGGGCCTCACAACGAGCCTGTACTTTGCCGATGCCCTCGCCGACAGCAACATGGGCGGACTGATCGCACAGTTCCGAAATGACCCGGCCACCCAATCGAACTTCAGCCTGACCGACAAACTGGGTGTCATGCTGGGGTATCATCAGGTGTTTTTTCATAGCCTGCGCGAAATTCCGCTTACGGCTCTGACCCTGCTCAGTCTGTTCTTTTTTCGGGCGCACCTGCGCCTGACAAACCCCGTGGTGTTGTACCTGAGCCTGTTAGTTGCTTCGTTCTGGCTGCTCACCAAAAGCAACTTCAATTTTTATTATTTGCTGTTTGTGCCGTGGCTCGTATTGGCAGTGGTAGGTGGCCTGATCAAGAGCCGCGAAGTACATACCGTCAGGCAGTTAAAGGCTGTTCGATTAGCCCTGCTGACCTATGCGCTTTGCGCGTTGGTGAGTGCGGGTTTGGTGATTCGGGAGAATCTGGAGAAGCCCTATGCCCCAGAGCAAAACGCCCGTTTGGCATCGCTGATGCCCCAAAAAGGCACCAGCGTAATTGCGCCTATCGGGTTCTTTTTCGGGCAAATGGACAATTACGCCATCCACGGGTTGACCTACTACCACTTACTGGAAAAACAGCTTGGAACGCTCCCATTAGCCACATTCTTTGCAATAGCCGAGCAACGCAACGTGACGTATGTGGTGAGCGACGATCCCGGCAATATGAGCTATCAAATCCCGCTCGATGGCCCTGCCGAGATTGGAGCCTACCGGCGTATTTTCCGAGACAGCACACGGGTTATCTACGCAAAAGTGAGCAAAAATGGCTGACGCGTAGTCGAAGGCCCATGCGTCAGCAACATTTTAACGTCTTCAGCCAATCACTTTTCTCCTCAGAACATCGAACAAGGCCACCGTAAATGGCCATTTGGGCATGGAGTTCATGACCCGGAACTCCTCAAAAAACGTGGTGTCTTCGTCCAGAAACTTAAACACCTGCGCCGGGGCCGACCGTTCGTAGAGCTTCGTGAACATGTCGTCGGCGGGGTAGCGGTGATTTTCCAGTACGTTGAGCATAATGCTGTCGTAGAGCAGAAACCGCCCCCGGAAGAACGACTTTGGCCGGTGAGGCTTGCCCGTTTGGGCCAGGTTCTGCACCAAATCGCGCAGGTAACGCTGTGTGCGCTGGAAGGTGTAGCCTGTGGAGGGCTTGGTGAATCCACCCGACGTACCGATGCGGATAATGTGTTCCGATGGGTTCTCCTGCGTCGGCACGTCCGACATGGGAATCACGCCCTTTTCGGTCTCGCTGATGGTGTAAACACCCGCGTCGAGGTGTTGGGCAATGTAGGCGCGCAGGTCGGCCTCGTATTCGGCGTCGGTGAGGAGTTTGTCGTTGAAAAGGGTAAACTCCACCATCGCCGTGTGGGCGTCGAACGGTAGCACATACACAAACCGGCAGTCGCCGTGTTGGGCCACGCGGAAGTCCATCATACGCGGGCGGGTCACGTCGAAGCAGGGTTTTTCGGTTTTAATCACCCAGCCTTTAAAATGCTGCAATAGGTTATGGCGTTCGGGTTTGTCGAGCGTGAGCGCGAACGTGCTGTCGAACACATAATCGGCCATGAGGGCTTCGTCGTCGGCAATCACGAAGCCGCCCTGCGGGGTGTCTTTGATCCGGTTCACGGTGGCCTGCCGAATCTCTATATTCGGAAACTGAGCCAGGTGCCGCTGCACAAACGCATAGAAATCAATGCCCCGAAGCATCTTGTAACGGTAGTTGCCCATGTTGAGCAAGCCCCGCAAGGTAGTGCCGTGGAACTCGACCCGATCCCAAACCCGGTACAGAATAGACTCATAAGGGCCTTCGCCCCGCTCCCAAAAGCACCAGGTACGGTCGTTGCGGTTTTTCTGCTCGCGGTCGAGAATCAGGATCGAGCGGTCGCGCAGGGGCGACTGCGTCAGGTAGTAGGCCAGGCTCAGACCCGCCATTCCTCCTCCGGCGATGATGTAATCGTATTTTTTCATTACACCAGAACGTGCCGCTCGGCGTGGTAGCTCGACCGAACCAACGGCCCCGACTCAACGTATTTGAGGCCCCGGCGCAGGCCCTCCTCGCGATACTCCGCAAACTGATCGGGCGTGATCCAGTCGATTACCTCATGGTGCATTTTGGTGGGTTGGAGGTATTGACCCAGCGTCAGAATGTCCAGGCCGTGTTCGACCAGATCGTCCATCGCCTTGTGGACCTCGTCGGGGGTTTCGCCCAGACCGAGCATAATACCCGACTTGGTCCGCTGTCCGTAGTCTTTGGTCCGGCGAATCTGCTCCAGGCTGCGTTCGTAGCGGGCCTGCGGGCGTACGCGCCGGTAGAGCCGCTCTACGGTTTCCATGTTGTGCGAAACCACCTCCTGCCCGGCCTCGATCATGCGCGTAAGGGCGTCCCAGTTGCCTTTCACATCGGGAATGAGCGTTTCGATGGTTGTCGTGGGGGAGGCCTCCTTCACGGCCCGCACGGTCTCGTACCATATTTCGGCTCCGCGATCTTTCAGTTCGTCGCGGTTTACGGAGGTCAGTACGGCGTGTTTCACCTTCATGAGCACAATGGCCTCGGCCACGCGCCGGGGTTCGTCGGTGTCATATTCGTTGGGGCGACCCGTTGCCACGGCGCAGAACGTGCAGCTTCGGGTGCATACGTTGCCCAGAATCATAAACGTAGCTGTGCCAGCCCCCCAGCACTCGCCCATGTTGGGGCAGTTGCCCGATTCACAAATTGTATGCAGTTTATAGGTATCGACCAGTTTGCGGACTTTGGCGTATTCAGGCCCAATCGGCAACTTTACGCGTAGCCAATCCGGGCGTTTAGTTCCGCCCATACGCTGACGTTGTTCTGTTGATGCGATAACGGGTAGTTCGATCATGGCGTGATCTCGTTCGGTCTGTTTCTAGCAGAATGCAAAACAGGCGGGTAAAGTTCTACGGGTAAATAGGCAAAACCGACTGCCCTACCCCAATGTTTGGTTGAATCTACACGCCAGAGACACTAAAAAAAGCGGACGATAAAATCAGCCCGCTTTTGTTCTTGACCTACCCATGCCTCATCTCAGTAGGAATGCAAATGTTGAGACAAAGATGTAGTTTATAATCAATAGATTAGCTCTGTTAGTAGCATGCGAAAGTCAAAATGGTATAACTAGATGCTAAAATTGAACCAACAGCGTATTTGACTACATGAACAGGAGCCATTGGTCGCAAGTCGATCTACTGGCAACCGTTCGGGCTGGCCTAAGTCGACTCGTCCAGGTCCTTCACCGCATTTTCAAGGCCCCTGAAAATATTAGGCAGATTGTCGCGATACGTGCTTCCGACCTGGATTTTCTCTTCGTCAATAAACACATTGTTCTGATTGTAGCTTGTAATCCGTTCCAAATTAACGATAAACGATTTGTTGACCCGCCGGAACAGTTTTGTTGGCAATCGCTTTTCCAAAACAGCCAGCGATTCATTAACCACTTCAAACGTTTTGCCCGAGTGAATTTTTGCGTAAATACCGAGGGCTTCAATGTAGTCGATCTCATTAAACATAAACTTTTTCAGTCGACGCCTTACTTTCAGGAAGATCGCCTGTTCGGTCGTTACGCTTTCGCGCTCTATCGAGATGTTTAAAGCCCGGTTGAGGCTTCGCAAAAGGCGGGCTTTGGTGAAAGGCTTCTGCATGTAGTCTGACACATCCAGATCATAGCTGTTAACGGCATAGTGAGCATGCGCGCTCATCACAATGACCGGGGGCAGGGTTTTGTGTTGCTTGACGAGATCAAGGCCATTGTCGGTATGGATCTCGACATCCAAAAAGATCAGGTCGATGGCTTGTTGCATCAAGACCAGAGAAGCTTCATCGAGTGTTGAGCAGACCGTGATCGTTTCAAAAAGGGCGAGGTCATTCAGGTAGTTTTTCAATAAGACTACCGAGGCTTCCGAATCCTCCACAATGAGGCAGTTATAGGTTTTCATGGTTACGATAAGCGTTTGTTTTACAGGGCACTAAAGTTAAGTTTTAGATTGTGTGATAGTCGTTGAACCCCTGAAGTTTTGTTGATAAAATTTGGGCAATTGTAACTGAAACACAGACCCTTTTCCTTGAGTGCTGTCGACGTAGAGAAGCCCCCCGTTGCGCTCCGAGAGTTCCCGGCACAGTCGCAAGCCAACCCCCATGCCTCGCTCGCCGTTGGTGCCGGGGGCCGAGGCCGTTTTGCGGAACAAGGTCGCCAGTCGGTCAGGGTCGATGCCCACGCCCGAATCCTGCACCGAGAGCCTTGATGGCGTTGTCGATCAGGTTGCGCAGGATGGCCTTGAGGTGAAACTCATCGAACCAAACCATCAACTCCGTGCTGATGGCATTGCAGAGCGTGATCTCTTTACGGTGAGCGGCCTCGTGCATGATCTCCAGGACCTCCTCGGCGATTTCGTAGGCGGGCAGGGGCTGGGGTTTGGCCTGTAGCTCGTTCATCTCCGAGAGCGACCACTGGAGCATGTTTTCCAGATCGTTATAGAGCCGGTCGGTGGGTTGAGTCAGGCTTTGGGTGAGTCGGCTAAAGTCGGTCGGGCTAAGGGCCTGCTGATTGAGTAGGTGCAGCGAGTCGCGGAAGGTGCCAATGGGTCCCCGCAGGTCGTGACTCATCAGGGAGAACAGGCGGTCTTTGGTTTGGTTAGCCAGCAGCAGATCGGCGGTGCGTTCGTTGACTTTGGTTTCGAGGGTGGCGTTTTGCTCGCGCAGAATTTGTTCGTTCTGACGGGCTAATCGGATAGCTTCTTCCCGCTTCTGGTCCAGCGTTCGCGAGGTTTGGCTGTTATGAATGGCTAAATGCGCCATAAGCCCCAGGATGGTGGTGCCGAACGAACCGACGCCCTGCAGAACGGATGGAAACATGATTGCAAACTGACCTCCCTGACTGAGCAGCATCACGAATCGTATGCCAGCTAGCGCGCCCAAGCCAAACAAAGCAAAAAGTAAGCCCGCTCCGGCTTCATGCCGACGCATACCCAGCCAACAAATTCGTAATATTTCCAAGCCTAAACAGAATCGCAGGCAATGGAACACAATCAAGAGATTTAATGATTGCGTCAACACGATTCCAACGATCAGAATGGTTAACATACCCCAATAGGCTAGAGCGAAGAAAAACCGCTTTGACCAAATTCGATCAAAACGTGTGTAGACCAGACCCAAGCCACCCAACCAGGTAATCATTTGAGCGACCATTCGAACAATTTCCTGTCCCCGGCTCAGTTGAGGAACTAGACCAACTACCCATTGCCAGATCATCGTGTAGTCAATCGTCAGGCCGATCATCGCCAGCAAGGTCCATTGATAAACGGGATCTCGTCGGTAGAAAAATGTGTAAATGAGCAGGGTAAGAAAAAGGGTCCAGGCTGCTCCCAGCATGAACGTCCCAATGAGTTGATCAGAGAAAGAAGACATTACGGTGGGCGTTTGGGATAGTTTTGAAGATGCAAAGATGCCTAAAGCGAGTAGAGTTTAGCTACGAAAAGGTGGGTCTAATTTCACGATTTTTTGGGTAATAATAGGGCAATTGTAACTGAAACACAGACCCTTTTCCTTCCGTACTATCGACGTAGAGCAGCCCGCCGTTACGCTCCGAGAGTTCGCGGCACAGCCGCAAGCCAACCCCCATGCCTCGCTCGCCGTTGGTGCCGGGGGCCGAGGCCGTTTTGCGGAACAAAGTCGCCAGTCGGTCGGGGTCGATGCCTACGCCCGAATCCTGCACCGAGAGTACTGTCACGTCGCCCCGATTTTTGTCGAAAAGATAAACCTCCCCCCGACGCGGAGTGAACTTGATGGCGTTGTCGATCAGGTTGCGCAGGATGGCCTTGAGGTGAAACTCA
>RDXN01000063.1 GCA_004292855.1 Cytophagales bacterium | reverse complement strand
TGCCACTTCATTGAACTATGCGGGTTTACCCCAGC
This sequence comes from Cytophagales bacterium, assembly GCA_004292855.1. Lineage (GTDB taxonomy): Bacteria > Bacteroidota > Bacteroidia > Cytophagales > Spirosomataceae > Rudanella. Next base: position 59,622 of record RDXN01000063.1, on the reverse strand, counting down.
TTTCGCCGGGCTATCCCCCAATCAGGGGCAGGTTCCTTACGCGTTACGCACCCGTTCGCCACTGGCATTGCTGCCCGTTCGACTTGCATGTATTAGGCCTGCCGCTAGCGTTCATCCTGAGCCAGGATCAAACTCTCCATCGTAAAGAGTGTTGCACCAGTTATAAAACTGATGCGATGTTGTTACCGGTCACTACGGACGCGGTTAAGTGCTCACTATTGTTATTCTTGCGAATCGATCTGTCAAAGAACTCATCTGTCATGGGAGACTAGCTCCGGCCGACATGGCGAAAAACACGTTTGTTTTTCCTGTACTCAACCCCCTTCTCGTCGAATGGGAGTGCAAAAGTAGTATTTTCTTTAGGTCTTGTCAAGTTTTGAGCTAAAAATATTTTTTATTTTTTGACTCTCTTGATTTGATCTCAACAAACTTAAAACCGTGTTACTCAACTGTTCTTGGTTTGTTTCCCTCATTTGGGACTGCAAAGGTAAGGCTCTTTTTAACCCGTTGTCAAGCTAGTATTGAAAGTTTTTTTGGGCGGCCTCATGCTCAAATGGCTAAGTTGCTGCCTGTCTTGACCTTGAGTAAGCGAAATCACCGAAAATAATTTCTGGCAGTGTGCCTCATCTCTTTTTATCATACCCAAAATTGCACTATTTAAAGATTAAGCTTCCCTCAACTGAATACCTTTTTTAGGCATTTGTGTGGATTAAGCCTAACTTGCAGAATGGTATTTAGGGCAATGTAGCCTTGCAACGAAGCTATGAAGATTTTGCATACGGGCGACTGGCATCTGGGAAAGCGGCTTTATAAACACGACCTGCGCGACGACCATGAGCTTTTTCTGAACTGGCTGGCCGACCAAATAGACCAACGGGCTATTGATGTGTTGCTCATTGCGGGCGATGTGTTCGACACCACCAACCCGAACGACGGCTCTATGTCGTTATACTATAAGTTTCTAACCCGAATGCTGCCGCTAGGCATACATATTATTATAACGGGAGGAAACCACGATTCGGCCACGAAGCTGAACGCCCCTAGCGAGCTACTGCGGAACCTAAATATACACGTGGTGGGCTGCACCACCGGCGACTGTGCCGATGAAGTTATCCGCCTATCTCACAAATCGACCGATTTGCTGGTGGCGGCTGTACCTTATCTACGGGATACCGACTTACGGCAGTCCATTTCTGGGCAGTCGTATGAGGAGCGGGTAGCTGCTCTGCGAACTGGCATTCGCTCACATTACGAACGTCTGGCCGATTACTGTTTCCAACACTATACCGACGTACCCGTACTGGCGATGGGCCATTTATATGTAAACGGTGCGTCAGTCTCGGATAGCGAACGAGAGATTCATTGTGTGGGGGGGCAGGCAGCTTTTTCGACAGAGCATTTTCCGGGCGGGTTCAACTATGTGGCTCTGGGACACATTCACATGCCGCAGTCGATGGGGCCGGAGAATCTGGTCCGGTATAGTGGTTCGCCTATTCCATTAAGTTTTAGCGAACGCGATAATGCCCATCAGGTGCTGGAATTAACCCTCGATAATGGCCAGTTAACGGACGTTTCGAGCATTCGGGTGCCGCAGTTCAGGCGGTTGCAGCACGTGGGCGGCACGCTTGATGAGGTACGCGACACACTCGAACAGATTATAGCTACCGATCAACTGACCACGCTAGTGGAGGTGCTGGTTCAGGAGGAGCAGGAGAGTCACGCTACACGCCTGCATTTTGAGCAGTTGTACCGCGATTATCAAGATGCGCCGTTTTCGATTGCCAAAGCCCGATTGGTTTTCCAAAATAAGCGACGGGGGCTAGAGTCGCTGCTTATAGCCGACACGCATTTGCAGGATTTATCGTACCTCGACGTGTTTGCCCGCAAACTTGATTCGATGACCGTTCTGGAAACCGACGACCGAACTGCGCTACTCGAAACGTATAAACAACTTTACCGCATGGTGACCGAAGGGGCAGCACCAACGCTTTTGCATGAAAATTCGCCAGTTACGCTTTCGTAATATCAATTCATTTTATGGAGAGCATCCGCCTATTCAGTTTCTGGAGGGCGCGTTAGCAACGACGGGCCTGTTCGTTATTTCGGGGCCGACCGGAGCGGGCAAGTCTACGTTGCTCGACGTCATCACGCTTGCTTTGTTTAACCGGGTGCCACGTATTTCGGGACTGATCTCGAACACAAGCATTCTGGCCGAAGGCTTAATTGTGAATCAACAGGCTCTGCAAGAGCCAAACGCGGCTTCCTACGCCGAAGTGGAGTATGAGGCTAACGGGAAAACGTACCGGTCGCGGTGGTCGATCAAGAAGAACCGCAACGGCAACTGGAACAACTATGAGATGGAAGTGGCCCATCTGCCCGAAGGCCAAACCGAGGGGACGTTATTTCCGATCAAAAACCTGTCCGACTTTCCAAAAAAGAACGAAGAACTGATTGGCCTGACCTACGAGCAGTTCATCCGGTCGATTGTGTTAGCGCAGGGAGCTTTCGATCAGTTTCTGAAAGCACGAGCCGCCGAGCGCAGCAAGATGCTGGAGAAGATTACGGGTACTGAGATTTACCGGCAACTGAGTATGCGGGCCTACGCCGAGGCTAAACAGTTTGATGCTCGAATCGAAACAACTAGGCAGACTGCCCTGCTAATTCAGGTGTTGGACGAGGATAAGATTGCGGAATTGAAGGTTCAGCAAAAGGGCATCGATGGGCAGTTGAAAGTTCTCGATAAGAATGTTGAGCGATTTACGAACGAACGGCAATTACTGCAAAAACTAAGCGAAGCCGAACGAACCCTGGAAGCCTTAGCGCAACGCCAACAAGGCTTGGACAAACGACGAACGGACTTTGCTACCCATGCTCAACGGTTGGCCCAACATGCCATCGTTTCCGATTTGACCGCCGACCTGACCACGATCCAATCGGTCGAAGAGCAATTGACGAAGTTGATGAGCCAACAAGACCGGACGCTTAGGACAATTGGTGATCTGGAAAACGATTTGGTCAAGGTCCTGTCGGAGGGGCGGGCTTTGTTGGGCGTTGATACTTTTACACAAGATCAATTCATAACGACGCTTCAGCAATTTCAGGAGCGAGTGCTGCAACTTGAACAGGCTGAAAAAACGGAGCGAGACAACATCCGACGTCCACTGACTTCGGCAGGGCAGATAATCCAGCAGTTTGCAGATCCCGACCTTCAACGGCTCGACCTGGATGCGCCAGGTGTTGCCCTAGCGCATGTACAGCAGCATCAGCAGACAACTCTCGCCCATTTGGCTACCCTGTCAACTGAATACGCTACGATTACGCCCGACACATTGGACCACGAACTGGATCAGTTGGTGATGCGAGGGCGGCAGTATGCCCAACTTGTGAGGTTGCTCGAAGAGCAGCAAAACCGATTGGCTGAGGGAATGAATTTGAAGAGTAAAGCCGAGGATCATGAACAAGCGGTATTGGCCGAGCAAGCCATTACCTCGCGCTTGCTGGACGAACTCAAATTGCTCGAAACGGCTAAGTTAGCTCTTGAGGAAAAACAAAGACGACTCGACACCGAGGCAAATCTGGACGAATTGCGCAAAGGTCTGACTTCGGGCGAGCCGTGTCCGTTGTGTGGCTCGTTGAGCCACCCCTACGCGCAACATTACGTTCAACAGACGGGCGAAATTAGGTTGAAGCTTCGCGTGACTACCGCCGATTGGGATGCCAAACGGGCCGAAACGGAGCAATCGCAACGTCGGCTCATAGAAGCTCAGTCGAACCAAAAAGCGTTCGACTCGTACCGGGATGAGCTTCGGCAGGAATTCAAAAAGAATCGCGAGAAGCTAAACAAGGATTTAGTAGCCGTTGCGCTAGAACCCGATATTCAGCCGATGGAGCTGCACAGCACGATAAAATTGCTTGACCTGCAACGGCAAGATTTAGGGCGACTGCAATCGTTCTGGCAACAGCGCGACTTGTTGGATCGGCTTATGAACGACTTACAATTGATTCAGACAAGTATACAACGAGCCGACGAACACCGAAATAATCGTTCCGCACTATACAAAGGCTCCGACATTCGTGGGCATTGTACTCGCTTGCTCACTTCGTTCAACGACGTAACCCAACAACTGGCCTCGCAACAAACGCTGTTGAAAACGACGGAGAAAACCCTCAGCAGCGCACAGCAGGAACTGACCGCCAAACAAAACAACGTACTGTCCAGTCTACAGGAGCGCGGTTTTGCCGATGTTACCTCAGCACGCGACTGCCTGCTCGACCCGGTAACGGCCCGGCGTTTTGGGGAAACGCAACAGGCTATCCAACGCGAGGAGGCCGATGTTAATCAACGTACAGCCGATGAAACAACCCGGCGCAACGAGGCTCTGGACGCCCGAAAGGAAACGGGCACGCCCGACGAGATCGACAAGCAGTTGAACGAGTTGATTGGCAAGCAGCGGCAGTTGTTGCAGGATCGTGGGTACGTGAAAAAGCACCTAGAGCAGGACGGGGCGGAGCGCAAGCGGCAGCAAAAAATGCAGAAACAACTGGCTGATTTGGAGCAGAAAGCACAACCCTGGCGCGAGTTGGCCAAGCTCATTGGCAGTGCGAAGGGCGACGAGTTCAGCAAGTTTGCACAAGGGTTGACGCTCTCGCAACTCATTGGCCTCTCGAACCGGCGGCTCCACGAACTCACTGACCGGTATTTGTTGCTCAAACCCCGCGACGGTCAGGAGGAACTGTACGTGGTCGATCTGTATCAGGGTAATGCCGAACGCTCGGTGTCGAGCTTGTCGGGGGGCGAAACGTTCACACTCAGTTTGTCGCTGGCTCTGGGCCTGTCGGATTTGGCCTCGCAGAATGTGCAGATTAACAGCCTGTTCATAGACGAGGGCTTCGGGACACTCGACCCCGAAGCCCTCGATACGGCTATTGTGATGCTCGAAAAATTACAGCACGACAGTCAGAAAACTATCGGTATTATCTCCCATCGGCACGAGATCAAAGAGCGCATTAGTGTGCAAATTCAAGTTGAAAAAGGAATTGACGGCAATAGCCGACTTCGTATAAGTGGCAGTGGGCAGTAGCAGTGGGCAGAAAGATCGTACGTTAGCAAACTGCTTACTGCTACTGTTCACTGCTTGCTACTCTTTCACATTCACCATGTCCATCACTTCCATCGAAACGCCTGTTGAGACAAAACCGCCGTCGTGGAAAAGGTTTTGCATGGTGACCATGCGCGTGAGGTCTGAGAAGAGCGTGATGCAATAGTCGGCGCATTGATCGGCGGAGGCATTACCGAGGGGGGCGATGGCGTCGGCGTACCCGAAGAATTTATCGAAGCCACTGATGCCTGAACCCGCCGTTGTGACGGTGGGCGATTGCGAAACGGTGTTCACGCGCACCTTGCGATATTTGCCATAGTGGTACCCAAAGCTCCGGGCGATGGACTCGAGCATGGCTTTGGCTTCGGCCATATCGGTATAAAATGGAAACGTCCGTTGGGCGGCCATGTAGGTCAGGGCCACCACCGAACCCCACTCGCTAATGGCGTCCATTTTGTAAGCCGTTTGCAACATTTTATGCAACGACAGAGCCGACACGTCCATGCTTTGCTTGAACCACTCGTAGTTGAGGTCGGTGTAGGCGCGGCCCTTGCGGATGTTCGGACTCATACCGATGCTGTGCAACACAAAGTCGATTTTACCGCCCAGCACCTCCTGCGACTGCGTGAAGAGCTTTTCGAGGTCTTCGGTCGAGGTGGCATCAGCCGGGATAATCTGCGCGTCGCATTCCTCGGCGAGTACTTTGATTTCCCCCAGACGCATGGCGATGGGGGCATTGGTCAGCGTGAAGATAGCTCCTTCGGCTTTGGCCCGTTGGGCAATTTTCCAGGCAATTGAGCTTTCGTTAAGGGCACCCGAAATGATGCCGCGTTTTCCTTGTAAGAGTCCGTAGGCCATAGTTGGAATATTTCCCCGCAAAGGTATGTCATTTTTTGGGGATGGACGCGAGGATGGGCGATGTGGGGGCGGCAAGGGGAAGTTTAAGAACCTCCTGCATGAACGTCCGGGTTTCGCGCTCCACGCCCGCGAGGTCGGTGGAGGTAAAATGCGAGGCTATGACGTGTTCACCCGCGTTCGGGAAGGCCACCTTACGTTTGAGGTTGGCGGGGGTGCCGAGTTGCTCGTACATGTCGAGCATGGCCGCTACTGACACGACCTTGTCCTGGTTTTCTTCGTCCTTATAATAGTAGCCCACAAACAGGGGCTGCTTCACCTTCGCGAACTCCTCAGGCTTCATGTAGGTGTCGATCATGGTTTGGAGCGTGATAAGACCGTTGGTATGGTAGCGCGTAAGCCAGTACTGCGCCCGGTCGGGTTTATAGTGGGTAATGTTCACGTGTTCGCCACCCATGATTTTATCCAGCAATTGCTTGCCCCAGGGCCGGGTGGCGAGTTTAAGACCGGGGTTAGCTACGGCAATGCAGGGCGAATAAATAATCAGGCTGTGAATTTCGGGGTGACGTTGCCCTAAATATAGAGTGAGCATGCCTCCTGCCGAGGTGCCCATCACAATTACCTTTTCGCCAATAGCCTTACCGATTGCCAATGCTCGCTCGGCAGAGGCCGTGAAATTAGCAGGGGTCAGATTCTTGAGCGCGTCGGGCGATTTCAGACCGTGTTCGGCAGTGCGGGCCAGATAAAGATTGCAACCAAATGCACGAGCAATATTTCGGTTGATAGGATCGCCCTCGGCCCAGCTCGCCCCGAAGCCCGGAATGTACACGATGCTGTAGGGTGTTTTGGCTTTCCGATTGCTGTCGGCCCAGACAATACGAGCTTCGTTGTCGGGTTTGAGACCTGCCGCCCCTTCCTCGCGGGCAATCGTCTGGTCCAGATCGGCTAAGTTTGTCGTAGCGAGGCTCACGGGCGTGTCGGTTGCCGGGTCGGGAGAAGGGCGTGGACCAGCGAGGTAGGTTACGCCGATGACAGCTACTCCAACAAGTGTGTATTTCAGGAATTTGTTCATGCGGGTGATTTGGTGGTGAGTAAGTTGATTTCACCTGTAAAGATAACTTGTGTTAGATTCGCAGAACCGTTAGATGCCTCAACCATGACGTTTACCGAAATCGCCCAGTTGTTACAAGCCCGTTTCATCCTCGAAACCAATACAACCAACGCACAACCTTACCTAATTGTTGGTAAAGGCGACCTACTGGCAATCGGGGAGGTTCTGCGCGACGATGAACGGCTTTTTTTTGACCAACTCGCCTGCATTACGGCCATCGACAACGGCCCCACCGCCGACACGATGGAGGTGTTTTATAACTTCGCGTCGATCCCCTACGAGCATACGCTCATGCTTCGGGTCACGATCCCACGCCAAACCACGGCTGGCGAGTTGCCCTCTTTGCCCTCGCTATCAAGCCTTTGGCGCACCGCCGACTGGCACGAACGCGAAGCCTTCGATCTAGTGGGTATTCGGTTCGAGAACCACCCCGACCTCCGCCGAATCCTGCTTCCCTCCGATTGGGAGGGCCATCCCCTCCGCACGGATTATGTGGAACCGGAACAGTATCACGGAATTGTGAACAAGTGACTCTCGCTCCCACGTACGGGCGGACCCACGTGTCCGCCCCATGCCCCACACCCAAATTTTGGGCAGACACGTGGGTCTGCCCCTACTTTTTTAACGCGGCCCGCTGATCGTCGCGGAGGGTTGGATACTGGATACCGAGCTGCTCCAGATAGGTTTTGTATTTAGAGGGGTCGTAGTAGTATGCCTTGAGTTTGGGCTTAAACTCAGCCATAATCTTCTGATTCAAATAGATAGCTGGGAATTCTTTAGGCGAAATCAGGGGCGTGTATTTCTGCTCTTTGGTTTGCTCGTTGGTGTAATACGCCCAGGCGTTTTTAATAATCTCAGGCTTCAGGAGCATATCGAGAATGGTCATGGCCTCAGCTTTGGCACCGGCCACAACGCCCTTGTGCGCAATGGGTGTAGCCATCGAAATGGCGTTGCTCCAGTGGTGACCAGGCAGGTCGGGGATGTTGCTGGGGTAACGGAGCACAATCGTTGGCAACGACCACGAGATGTCGGCAATATCGTCGGAACCGGCGTTGGAGTTGAGCGTGGCTCCGCCCATCATGCGGGTTGGGGGCGCGTACTCGGCGGGCAGGCCAATGGTATCGAGCTTGGTAGCTAACCCCTTTATGTTCAGGGCCTGCAACTCCATTTGGCTTGCTTTCGCCAACGTCTGATCTTCCTCCGACCAAGTCGGCAACCCGACCTTGCGGATGTTCTCATACATGGCTTCGGCAATGGGTCGGTTGAAGTGTCCCGGCCACGCCGAACCCAGAATTTCGTACGTAAATTTGGTATCGGTCATCAGGGCCGCACCCTCCGCCATTTTGATGCCCGTCTCGAACAGTTTTTTTATTTTCGGATAGCTGCGTTCACGGAAATAGTACCAAACGGCGGCTTTGGAGGGCACCACGTTGGGTTGATCGCCCCCATCGGGGATTACGTAGTGCGAGCGTTGCGTGGTTTCGAGGTGTTCGCGCTTGAAATTCCAGCCCACGTTCATCAACTCAACGGCGTCGAGTGCGCTACGCCCCCGCCAGGGTGCCCCGGCAGCGTGGGCGGCTGCTCCCTCGAAGTTAAATCGCACCGATACCAAGCCATTATTGCCCGCATCGCCCCACGACACGCCGAGGTTGTTACCTACGTGGGTGAAGATGCAGGCATCGACATCCTTAAAGAAGCCGTCGCGTACATAAAACGCTTTCGCGCCAACGAGTTCTTCGGCCACGCCCGGCCACAGCATGAGCGTACCGGAAATTTTGTCGCGCTCCATGAGTTGCTTCACGGCCAGAGCTGCCACAATGTTCAAAGCCTGCCCGGAGTTATGACCCTCGCCGTGACCGGGTGCGCCCTCCACAACGGGAGCTTTGTAGGCCACGCCGGGCTTTTGGCTGGCCTTCGGAATACAGTCCACGTCGGAGCCGATGGCGATGACGGGTTTGCCGCTGCCCCAGGTGGCAATCCAGGCCGTTGGCATCCCGGAAATGCCTTTCTGTACGGTAAAACCCTCTTTTTCAAGCAGATTAGTCAGGTAATTAAACGTTTCTTCTTCTTGAAAACCGAGTTCGGAAAAGCTGAACAGCATGTCGTTGATCTGCTGGGCCTGCGTGGAACGGCCCTCAACGGCGGCTACAGCCTCGGCCTTAAGTTTATCGACAGGCGAGAGAGTGGTTGCCTTTTTTGCTTTGCCCTGAGCAAGCACGAGCATAGGCGAAAGAACCAGAAAAAGTAGTAGTTTGCGCATAGGGGTTTAGTCAGATTGTGACCCCCAAATTAGTTAAAAACCCGCTACATGGTTCAACTCATTCCTATTTTCTCCCTTCCCCCCGATTCCGTACCTTTGCCCCCGATTTTTTGATACGATTCCTTTCAATCACAATTCAATAGCATGGAAAAAATAAAGGTGGCAAATCCGGTTGTCGAACTGGATGGCGATGAAATGACCCGCATTATCTGGAAGTTCATCAAAGACAAACTGATTCTGCCCTACGTTGACGTTGACATTAAGTATTATGACCTCGGTATTGAGTACCGCGACGAGACTAACGATCAGGTAACCATCGACGCGGCCAACGCTATCAAGCAATACGGGGTTGGTATCAAATGCGCCACCATCACACCCGACGAGCAACGTGTGAAGGAGTTCAACCTGAAGCAGATGTGGAAGTCGCCCAACGGCACAATCCGCAATATCTTGGATGGGACTGTGTTCCGCGAGCCTATCGTGATGAACAACGTGCCACGCCTGGTTACGAACTGGACAGCCCCCATCATCGTGGGTCGGCACGCGTTTGGCGATCAGTACCGCGCCACCGATTTCCTCGTTCCCGGCAAAGGCAAACTGACCATGAAGTTTGAGGGAGAAGATGGGCAGGTAATGGAATTCAATGTGTTCGATTTTAAAGGTCCGGGTGTAGCGATGGGCATGTACAACGTCGATGAGTCGATTTATGGCTTCGCTCGTTCGTGCTTCAACGTCGCCATGCAAAAAGGCTGGCCACTCTACCTGTCGACCAAAAATACGATCCTGAAAAAATACGACGGTCGGTTCAAAGACATCTTTCAGGAAGTTTACGACAACGAGTTTGCAGGCAAGGTGCAGTACGAACACCGCCTGATCGACGACATGGTAGCCTCGGCCCTGAAGTGGGAAGGCAACTTTGTGTGGGCCTGCAAAAACTACGACGGCGACGTTCAGTCCGACACCGTAGCGCAGGGTTTTGGTTCACTCGGCCTGATGACGTCGGTGCTGCTCACGCCCGATGGCAACACAATGGAATCGGAGGCTGCTCACGGCACCGTGACGCGCCACTATCGCGAGTACCAGAAAGGTAACAAAACCAGCACCAACCCTATCGCGTCGATTTACGCTTGGACACGCGGCCTGGCGTTCCGGGGCAAACTCGACGGCAACCAACCCCTCATCGACTTCGCCGATGCACTCGAAGCCGTTTGTGTGGAGGTGGTCGAAAGTGGCAAAATGACCAAAGATTTGGCTCTGTCGGCTTTCCCATCGGGTACGAAGTTGGTCGCTGGTGAGCATTACCTGAACACCGAAGACTTCCTGGAGGCCCTTGATGCCGCCTTGAAAGTGAAGCTGGCGTAAGCCATCGCCCGAATACAAAAAAGCCGCCCCGAAACACAGGGCGGCTTTTTTTATGAAGAAACAATCGGACTAGAAACGAACGAACGGAATGGCAATAGCCAATACCTGATCTTTGGTTAGCGGTTCATCGAAGGCCTCAGAAACGCCCATCGACGACACGCCCGAGATACCCGGCACGTTCACCTCGCGCTCGTTGGTAGCCTGCTCGCCCGAATACACAGCACCGGGGAAACCCTCCATACCTGAAATCCATCCTTTCATGCCCCGCAATACGCGCACACGAGCAGCATGGCGAGCTTCCACCGAGTGGATCCGCAGGGCTATCTCTAACACAGGGTCGTTCACCATCAGCATCGGGGCCTGACCTTTGTAGGCCCGCACACCCGTATCTTCAAATGCCTGAGCCAGGGTTGTAAACGTCTGGTAGTTCGAGAACACTGTGGGAAATGCACCCCGCGCCGTAAAGTCAAAGTTAGGTTTTGGATCGGCAGCGTTGCCCAGAGCCGTACGCAACAGGGTCACGTGCGAGGCCTCGTGCTTACTGATTTGAGCGAAAATAGGCCGGTCGCGATCAGGAATCAGCCCCGGCGTGTTGAGACCGATGCGGTAAAATTCATCTTCGAGATACTCGAGTAATAGGGCAAATTTCAGGACCTCAACCGTGCGGTCGGGCATAGTTTGTCCGTAAGCTTTGTTGATGGATGAAGCAACAGCTAGCGGAGCGGCTACCATCGCGGCTTTCTTCCCGAAGCTGAATAATTGACGGCGCGAAACGTGTTTCACGCGCTCGTAGATTTCAGCATCTACGTTTTCTAAAGCATTAAATAGGTTTTGCAGATTCATGTCCGTTCGGGATTACATGGTTGGAAGATTGTTGGCCGTGATGCGCTCCACAATAAACGGCTGCGCTGCCGCCAAAACAGTCGATGGCATATTCACCACGTCGAGACCCGTGTCGGTGGTAACTACATCATCGCCCGCAAACGAAGTACTAAACGGAGATAATAACTCACGGATAATAGCCGCGTGCCGAGCCTCAACCGAGACAATCTTACCCGCCGTCGAGAGGTTATTCCCATCGGTAAGCAACCGGCCAGCTCCATTGTAAGCCGAAACGCCTAAATCTTCAAACACACGAGCGGTGGTCAGCACGCTCCCCCGGTCGCTAAAGTTTACCGCCCCAAAATTGGCGTTGAGCATAGGAATGGCTGCCCCACCCAAAGCTGCCCGGAAGAAATCGCGGTGCGCTTTTTCGTGATCACGAATATCGGTCAGGATAGACCGCTCCATGCTGCTCATGCCCCCATAAGGGTTGGCGATTACCTGCGCATAAAACGCATACTCCAATTGCTCAAGGGCATAGGCGTAGTTCAGGATGCCCACATCGCCCGATCCCAGATCAATTGATCCATCGGCAGCAATTCGTGCCCCACTTGCGGCAGCAGGCTCCAGCGTTGCGTTTTCGCAAGCTGCCAACACGGTGGTGGCGGTCAGAGCCGAGAATCCTGCGTAGCGCAGAAACCGACGGCGACTATCCGAATCCACCGCTTTGGCCCGGACTAATAGATTATTCTTGTTTTCCATAAACGAAAGAGATGATTGGTGATGGTCTGCCTGTGTATCGGGCAGATGTGCATACCAACGGGTCTTAAATGCTTATGGATTGCTTTACCTAGCAAAAACTTTACTTCATGAGGGAATGGTCCAAATCGTGCTTTTTGGGCAAAAAAAGAGGGCAAACCTGCCCCCATAACTTACTAAAACAATAGTTTATCTACTTCACACTTAATACTTCAATGTCAAACCGAAGCGGGGCATAAGGCATTATGACATACACACCGCTCGAATTTTGCACGCCTTTTGTACCATAACCGATAGACGAGGGAAAGACGAGCGTTGCTTTCTCACCTACGCGTAACTGCAAAACACCCTCTTCAAAACCGGCAATCAGCTCGTTACGGCCAAGCGTAAAACTAAACGTGCCGTTGGTATTTTTGTCAAATGGAGCCGTAGCCCGCAACGTCTGGCCTGTGTAGTTCAACGTGACCGACTGCCCCGATGTGATAGTGGCCCCGGTCGGATTAGTAAGTGTTTTGATAACCCGCAAACCGCTCGTTGATCGTATTATATTGGTAGGCGCAGTCGTCAGTGACAGCGAAGTTATGAGGGCTGGAGAGGTCACATAATCGGCGACCTGTTGCTCTTCATTGCGCGATTTAATCATCTCAATATCAAATCGAACGGGCGAATTAGCAGGCAGGTTGATGGCTGTTTGTGCCTGTGAACCATAAGCCAGATACGACGGAATCAGGAAGCGAGCTTTCTCACCCTCACGCATCAGCGACATACCCTCTTGCAAGCCCGGTAGCAGCGAATTAAAGCCCGCCACGAAAAACGGCAGACTTGCCGTTTTAGAACTGTCGAGAGCCTGGTTATTAAGATTGTATATCGTGTAGGCAAACGTTACCTCCTCGCCCGTTACCGATTTTTTGGCGGTCGGATTAGACTTTACCAGGGCATAGTACAAACCCGAACCAGTGGCACTAAAGCTGATAGGGTTGGCCGCCGTACCCGAGTTTTGCGACACATACTGCTTAATGGCGTTGTCGTTGTCGAGGGCAGCCGAGCCTGAGTCCACTACATCACTACTCTTTATACACGATTGCAGACCAGCCGCAGCAAGAAGCACTAAAGAAAAACGAAGAAAACGATTCATTGAAAACAGATTGATTTACGGGATCAGCTATGAAAACGACGTCCTACGGGGTTCCCCCCCTACAGCATAGAGAAGCAACCCCTATAGAGCAAAATACGTTTCAAAGACCCATTTCGATGCACAAGCGTTGGAATGCAGTCCGAAAATTTTATAAATCAACGTGTTCGCCGTTACGAAGGGCGCGGAATCGGGCGGAGTCGATGCCCTGAGCGCGGAGCGTACTGTCGAGTACCGTAACAGGTTCGCGCTCGCCATCGTCGGCCATTGGGAAGGTGCCAAAGTGAATGGCAATGCTCTGCTGCGACTGTACATCTTTATGAATCTCCACCGCCTGATCGGGTGAGCAGTGGATGGGCGACATAAACCATTTAGGCTTGAAGGCCCCAATCGGGATGAGGGCCAACCGAAGCGGGCCAAACTTCTCACCGATTTTTTTCAGGAATGGCCCATAGCCCGTGTCACCCACAAAATAAAGTTTACCAACGAGTTTGCTGTCGATAATGAAACCCGCCCACAAGGTAGCGTGCCGGTCGAGCAGGCCCCGGCCTGAGAAATGCTGAGCCGGTACGCAGTGAATCGTGGTGCTGTCATTGAACGGAGTCGATTGATGCCAGTCCATTTCGGTTACGTTGCGGCAACCTTTCTGCTCCAGAAATTGCTTCACCCCCAATGTACAGAACACCTTCGGACTATCGCGTTTGCACAGTTTTTGAACGGTTTCGATATCGAGGTGGTCCCAGTGATTGTGGCTTAAGAGCAACACATCTATTTTGGGCAAATCCTCGAATCGGATGCCGGGCGGGCGATTCCGCTTGATGCCCGCAAACTGCACCGGCCCCACGTGATCATAATAAACGGGGTCGGTAATCACGTTCAGGCCGTCGAACTGAAGCAGGACTGTAGAGTGGTTGATAAACGTAACCCGGACCGAATCGCCCTCAACACGGTCGGCGGGTTTGGGGCCGGGCGGGTCATCGTGATACCCGTCCCAGGGTTCGGTCTTTTCGCGGTTAAGCAACCAGCCAATTACCTCCCGAAAGCCCTTTGATTCAACAGGTTGCCCATTGGCATCTGGGTAATTGTGAAACTCCTTCCCGTCGAAATGATCGCTCACCGGCCCTATGTAGCGCGGAGTCGAAATAGAAATGCCGAACAGTATGCCCCCCAAGACTACTGCCAGCACAATTCCCAGAATTATACCCATTGGTTTGCGAATGGTCATGGTCGTAATACCTGACTAACGACGTGAATCACGCCATTGTTTGTCAGAATATCAGCCCGCTTGACCGTTGCCGCCGTGGTATTTTGATTTCCTTTGATCGTGGGCACCCCACCCGCAACAGCTACCGTCAGTTTGGCACCGGTTGGGTTGAGCGTAGCCAGTTGACCGGCGGTAAGCTGGTTTGAGAAAATCAGGCCCTGCACAGCATGGTAGCCTAATAAAGCTGACAGCGTAGCCTGAGTAGCCCCGCTGATGGCCGCAAGGCTAGTTAATGGCGAACCCGCAGCCGCAAAGGCCGCATTGTCGGGCACGAAAATAGTTGCGGCCTGCCCCGTTGCGGTGGTGCTCAATTGCAGAGCCAATGCGGGAACTCGGTTTATAGCTGCTACCACGAGCGAGAAATTAGTCGGATCGGCCTGTAACACGCCCAAAATGCTCGTAGCCGGGGGCGATAACAGCCGGTCGATAGTGTGAACCAACCCGTTCGAGACCTCCTGATCGGCTTTTACAACCCGGGCACCGTTGATGCTTACACCAGCCGCCGAGCCACTACCTACCTTAGTAATGTAAGCCAACCCGCCCCCTACCGGCTGTACCGGCGTGTTGGTCGTTAGCTGTGGTGAGTCGGATTTGATCAGTCCATTGAACACGTGGTATTTCAAAATATTCGTCAACGTTGCCACCGGCACGGCGTTCACCGCAGCAATATCGGCGTAGCCAGCCGTGCGGAAAGCCTCGTCGTTTGGGGCAAAAATGGTCAGATTGGCCCCTTTGAGGGCATCCCCAAAATTGGCCCGAAGTACAGCCGCCCGCAGCAGCGTGAATTGGGCATCTTCCTGAATAATGTCGCTCGCCGATTTAGGCGTGGCATTATCCTCTACAGTATCCTTGTTACAACCAACGAAAAGGCCAGTCAGTACAACGGCAACCAAAGTCGCACGGAGTGAGTGTAAGATGGAACGCATAAGTAAAGTCATTTACAGTTTCTAAAGTGCCTCTCTACAAAAAAGGTGCTAGGAGTGGCGAAAATTGTGTAATCGGTAAAAAAAAGTGTCGCTCCCCCATTTGTCGTATCTTTGCGGCTCGAAAGACGTTGGATATTGGACGCTGGACGTTAGATGACTAATGAGGTCCAGCGTCCAATATCCAACGTCCAATATCCAAAACAACCAACAACGACAAGTTCATGACAACCGACCAGTTGAAAGACTTGAGGGCCAGAGTAGAGGCCCTGAGGAGATATCTTTGACTACGACGCGAAGAAAGAACAGCTAAGCGATCTGGAACAACAGACGTTCCAGCCCGAATTCTGGACCGACGCCGACCGCGCCGAAACCACCATGAAACAGGTGCGCAGCCTTAAAGGTTGGGTAGGCGGCTACGACAAACTCGACGGCCAACTCGGTGATCTCGAAACCTTGTATGAGTTCTACGAAGCGGGCGACGTAACCGAAGAGGAGGTCGATGCTGAGGCCCGCAACGTGATGGTGACCCTCGAAGAACTCGAACTCAAGAAGATGTTGAGCAACGAGGAAGACCAACTCAGCGCGGTACTCGAAATCAACTCCGGGGCGGGTGGCACCGAGAGTCAGGACTGGGCCGATATGATTTATCGGATGTATCTGCGCTGGGCCGAAAAACACGGCTACAGCGTGAAGCAGGTCGATTATCAGGATGGCGACACAGCAGGTATCAAATCGGCCACGCTCGAAATTGACGGGCCGTTAGCCTACGGTTATCTGAAGTCCGAGAACGGCGTTCACCGGCTCGTACGGATTTCGCCATTCGACTCCAACGCCCGTCGGCACACCTCGTTTGCGTCGGTGTTTGCATACCCGCTCGTCGACGACTCGATCAACATCGAGGTAAACCTGGCCGATATTGACTGGGACACTTTCCGGTCGGGCGGGGCCGGTGGTCAGAACGTGAACAAGGTGGAAACCGCCGTACGGCTAAAGCACAAACCATCGGGCCTGATTATCGAGTGTCAGCAGGAGCGTAGTCAGTTGATGAACAAGGAGGTAGCCATTCGCTTATTAAAATCGAAGCTCTACGAGATTGAGGTGCAGAAACGCAACGCGGCCCGTGCTGAGGTTGAGGCTGGCAAAAAGAAGATAGAATGGGGGTCGCAGATTCGTTCCTACGTGCTGGACGACCGGCGCGTAAAAGATCACCGCACTGGTTATCAAACCTCTAATACAGAGGCCGTTTTGGATGGTGATTTGGATGAGTTCATCAAGGCGTTTCTTTTGATGCAGGACTGAGTTTTTGTTTTTTTGTCATCCCGTTTTTGTCATCCCGACGCAGGAGGGATCTAGGTTGCTAACAGTCAAGTTGAGAATAGTCTGAGTAGATCCCTCCTGCGTCGGGATGACAAAACCACTCATTGCGCTTTGCGGTCTTAAAAACCAGTTTCAATCCGCTCCATCCGTTCAATCCGCGTTCCAATCTTTTTTTATCCAAAAAATTTCGTAATTTTGCGCTCCTATTTTTGGAGGGGTCTGATACTGTGAACGAGCTACGTGCATACGAAATACCCATTTATGGGTTAGACAATAAACGCTACGAATACGACTTCGAGTCGGGCGACGCGTTTTTCGGAGCGTTGGAGCAGGACATGATTGCCCAAGGAACCGTAAAAACGCACCTGACGCTCGATAAGTCAGAGACGATGATTCGGCTTGAATTTCGGATCACAGGCACCGTAGAGCAACCCTGCGACCGGAGTCTCGATCTGTACGATGAGCCAATCGACGTAACTCGGCTGCTGTTGTTGAAGTTCTCCGACCACAACGAGGAACTCACCGACGAGATCGAACTAATTGAGCGTAACACGCACACAGTCAACGTAGCGCGGTATATTTTTGAGTTTATTGCTACGTCGATGCCTATGAAAAAACTGCACCCGCGCTTCCGCAACGAAGACGAGCAGGACGACGCGTCGGAAGGTAAGTTGATTTACCGGTCAGACGAACACGAAGAAACAACTGATCAGGAGTCAGCCGTCGATCCACGGTGGGCGGCCCTGCGAAAATTGAGTGATAATTAACTGATACAACAATGGCACATCCCAAACGACGTCATTCGACAACCCGTCGCGACAAACGCCGGACTCACTACAAGGCTACGGCCGTAACGCTCTCTACTGATGCCGCAACGGGCGAAGTACACGAGCGTCACCACGCTCACGTTTACGAGGGCAACCTGTTTTACAAAGGTAAAATGGTTATCGAAGGCTACGCTTCTGCTGCTTAAAATCAGCTACTTAGGTGTGCCAAATGGGAAAGTATTTCGCTGACGTCTTCGTAGAAGATGAACGCGAAATACTTTTTTATTGCCCCGTACCTGCTATTTTTACGCGATTATTCTTCTACTCTTACCAAGACCCGTGCTCGTTTTCAGACGATGCACCGACTGAGTCAATGAAAATTGCAGTGGACATTATGGGTGGTGATTTTGCGCCGGAGGCAATCGTCGAAGGCGTGGTCATGGCTGCTTCTAAACTGCCCGAATCCATACAAATCGTTATGATTGGCCGACAGAGCGTGATCGACGCCCTGTTGCCTAAATACAACCCTAAACCGCTCACCAACCTGGATGTTGTTCACGCCGAAGACGTGATCGAAATGGGCGAACACCCAACTAAAGCTCTTTCACAGAAACCAAATTCGAGCATTGCCGTTGGGTTTAAGCTACTGAAAGAGAAACAAATTGATGCGTTTTGCAGTGCGGGCAATACCGGAGCTATGCACGTGGGCGCGTTGTTCAGCATCAAAGCTATCGAAGGTGTTATGCGCCCCTGCATTGCGGGTTTTGTGCCGCAGCTTGGCGGAGGACACGCTGTGATGCTCGACATTGGAGCCAATGCCGATTGCAAGCCCGAAATGCTGGCGCAGTTTGGGGAGATAGGTTCGGTATATGCTCAGGCCACCTTTGGCATCGACAAGCCCCGCGTGGCTCTGATGAACATCGGTTCCGAAGAGCAAAAAGGCTCTCTCGTGGCGCAGGCCGCCTATCAACTCCTGAAAGAAAGCCGCCGGATCAATTTCATCGGCAATATGGAAGGGGGCGACATGTTCGCTAATAAAGCCGATGTGATCGTGACGGACGGCTTCACGGGCAACACGATGTTCAAACTCGGAGAGTCGATCTATACCCTCACTAAAAAGCGAGGCATCAGCGACGAGTTTATTGACAAAACAAATTACGAGTCGGTGGGGGGAAGCCCCATTGTGGGCGTTAACGGCAACGTAATTATTGCCCACGGAATCTCATCGGCTTTAGCCATAAAAAACATGATTGGACTGGCCATTCGGCAGGTCGAATCAGACGCATACAGCAAAATTGCGCATATGCTTAGCTAGCATGCAATTACCACCTAACAAATGATGAAAGCGGCAATAACGGGCGTTCACGGGTATGTTCCCGACTATGTGTTGACCAACGCAGAACTGGAGCAGATGGTCGATACTAACGACGAGTGGATTACAAGTCGGACGGGGATCAAAGAACGCCGGATTTTGAAAGGCGAAGGCATGGGTTCGTCGCACATGGGTGCGAAGGCCGTGGCCGGGCTGTTGGAGAAAACAGGTACGAAACCAGAAGAAGTTGACCTGCTGATCTGCGCCACCACCACGCCCGATTATGTGTTCCCCTGCACCGCCAATCTGATTTGCGACATGGTTGGCATTCGGAACGTGGGCAGTTTCGATATTCAGGCGGCCTGTTCGGGGTTTGTGTATGCCCTCACCATCGGGACACAGTTTATTGAAACAGGCAAGTACCGGAGAGTGATTGTTGTAGGAGCCGATAAAATGTCGGCTATCACCGATTACACCGACCGGACTACGTGCGTACTGTTTGGCGATGGGGCCGGTGCCGTGCTACTCGAACCCAACGAAGACGGTTACGGGGTGTTGGATTCACTCATAAAATCGGACGGGAGTGGTCAAAATCACCTAATCCAAAAAGGGGGAGGGAGCCGTTATCCACCCTCGCACGAAACCGTCGACAATGGCTGGCATTACGTGTATCAGGACGGTCCATCGGTGTTTAAATTTGCCGTGAAAAACATGGCCGACGTGTCGGCGGAGATCATGGAACGCAATGGTCTCAAAGGCGAGGATGTAGCGTGGCTGGTGCCGCATCAGGCCAACAAACGCATTATCGACGCTACGGCCAACCGCATGGGTGTCAGTTTCGATAAGGTAATGCTTAACATTTACAAGTACGGCAACACAACTGCCGCTACTATTCCGCTCTGTTTGTTCGACTACGAATCGAAACTGAACAAGGGCGATAATCTAGTACTTGCGGCCTTCGGGGGAGGTTTCACCTGGGGGTCCGTGTATGTGAAGTGGGCTTATTAATCTGAACTGTGATTACACTGATTTTTATGATTAAATGATGCCTACTGCCAGGTCTCATAGAAATCATAAATGAAGTTTAATCGCAATTCGACAATCATTATAATCAGTTAATCAGTGTAATCACAGTTCAGAAATATGGCAACAACCGCAGATATTCGCAACGGTTTAGTCTTAAACTTCAACAACGACTTATTCCAGATCACGGAGTTTCAGCATGTGAAGCCCGGCAAAGGAGCCGCCTTCGTTCGCACGAAACTTAAAAGCCTGACAACAGGCCGTGTTATCGACAATACGTTCAACTCAGGCGTTGGCATCACCCCGGTTCGGGTCGAACGCCGGAAGTTTCAGTTCCTCTACAAAGATGAATCGGGCTACAACTTCATGGACCAGGAAACGTTCGATCAGATCAACATCACGGAGAAGCTGGTTGAAGGGGCCGACCTCATGAAGGAAGGTCAGGAAGTTGAAATCCTGATCAATGCCGAAACCGAAACGGCTTTAACCTGCGAGTTACCGCCGTTTGTGGAACTCGAAGTGACCTACGCCGAGCCGGGTATGCGGGGCGACACGGCCAACAGCCCCAAGAAACGGGTAGAGGTTGAGTCGGGGGCCAAAATCATGGTGCCTCTGTTCATTGAGCAGGGCCAGAAAATCCGCATCGACACCCGGACGTACGATTACGTTGAACGCGTGAAATAATATGGATACCAAAGACATACAGAATCTGCTTGAGTTCATCGCCCAGTCGGGGTTGGACGAGGTGAATTTGGAGACGAGTGACCTGAAAATCAGCGTCAAACGAAACAGTACCGGCCCAGCCGTGATGATGGCCGCACCGGCTCCGCAGCCTGTAGCAGCTCCGGCACCGGTGGCAGTCGCAGCCGCCCCGGCAGCACCCGTAGCGGCTGCGGTTCCGGCAGCTACTCAGTCGAACTACATCACCATTAAGTCGCCGATGATTGGCACGTTCTATCGGTCGTCGAACCCCGAAACGCCCTCGTTTGCGGAGTTAGGCGACGAGGTGAAGCCCGGCAAAGTGGTTTGTATTATAGAGGCTATGAAGCTTTTCAACGAGATCGAATCCGAGGTATCGGGCCGAATTGTGAAGGTATTAGTCGAGAACGCCACCCCGGTCGAATACGATCAACCGTTGTTCCTTGTTGAACCTGTATAATGAGTGATTGAGTGATTAAGTGAATGAGCGAACCTCTATAACCAGCTTGTTCGCTCAACCACTCATTCACTCAATCACTCAATGATTTATGTTCAAAAAAATCCTGATTGCCAACCGGGGTGAGATCGCCTTGCGCATCATCCGTACCTGCTCCGAAATGGGCATCAAAACGGTGGCCGTCTACTCCACCGCCGACCGCGACAGCCTGCACGTGCGCTTTGCCGACGAGGCCGTTTGTATTGGACCACCTGTTAGTCGTCAGTCATACCTGAATATTCCGAGTATTATTTCGGCTGCTGAGATCACCAACGCCGACGCCATTCACCCCGGTTACGGTTTCCTGTCGGAAAATGCCGAGTTCTCGCAAATCTGCGCCGATTACGGGATTAAGTTCATCGGGGCTACTGCTGAGCAAATTAACGGTATGGGCGACAAAGCCACGGCTAAAGCGACCATGCGGGCGGCTGGTGTGCCGGTTATTCCGGGGTCCGATGGCCTGCTGGAGTCCGTTGAGCAGGGTAAAACCCTGGCTGCCGAAATGGGCTACCCTGTTATTGTGAAAGCCACAGCGGGTGGTGGTGGCCGCGGCATGCGGATCATCAAGGCCGAAAGTGATTTTGAAAAAGCCTGGAACGACGCCCGCACCGAAGCCGGAGCCGCTTTTGGCAACGATGGGTTGTATCTGGAAAAGTTTGTTGAGGAGCCTCGTCACATCGAGATTCAGATTGTAGGCGATCAATTCGGGAGGGTGTGCCACCTATCGGAGCGGGATTGTTCGATTCAGCGTCGGCATCAGAAGCTGGTTGAGGAGACACCCTCTCCCATTGTCTCAGCCGAATTGCGCGAGGAAATGGGTGCGGCTGCCATTAAAGGCGCACAGGCTATTGGCTACGAAGGGGCCGGAACAGTCGAGTTTCTGGTCGATAAGCACGGGAAGTTCTATTTCATGGAAATGAACACCCGGATTCAGGTTGAACACCCCATTACAGAAGAGGTGACTGATTATGACCTCATTAAAGAGCAAATAAAAGTTGCTGCCGGGGTGCCCATTTCGGGCCGTAACTACACGCCCAAACTCTACGCGATGGAATGCCGGATCAACGCCGAAGACCCCGCCAACGGGTTTCGTCCTTCGCCCGGAAAGATCACGAACCTGCATTTGCCGGGTGGTCACGGCGTTCGGATCGACAGCCACGTGTATGCGGGCTACACGATCCCGCCAAACTACGACTCGATGATTGCCAAACTGATCGTGTCGGGGCAATCGCGCGAGGAGGTGATTACGCGCATGAAGCGGGCGTTGAAAGAGTTTGTGATTGAGGGGATCAAAACCACAATTCCATTTCATATTAAACTCATGGACGACCCCGGTTTCAAATCCGGTCAGTTCACCACGGCGTTCTTGGATACATTCGATTTCTCTACTTTGTGATTGATAGGAACACAGATTAAACGGGTTGAACAGGTAAAAACGGATTTTCTTTTCATCATAGAATCTGTTTTTACCTGTTCAACCCGTTTAATCCGTGTTCCTATCATCTAAAAAAATGACCTTACCCCGCGTCGTTGTCATCATTCCAGCTTTTAACGAGGAAAACTCGGTAGGGAATGTGGTGCGCGAAATCCCACGGGGCGTCTCCCAATCAACCCCTGCCGAACGACCCTGGCAATTGCAGGAGGTAATTGTTGTCAATAATAATTCCAACGACCAAACCCCGGTCGAAGCAGCCCGCGCTGGAGCCACTGTGCTCAGCGAACCGGCACAGGGGTATGGTCGTGCTTGCCTGCGAGGCATTGCCTACGCTCGAAATTTAGAACCAAAACCTGATGTTGTCGTTTTCCTTGATGCCGACTACTCCGATTACCCCGCCGAAATGCGGCAAGTTATTGCCCCCATTTTAACTGAGGGTTACGACATGGTGATCGGATCGCGGGCGTTAGGCAACCGGCAACGAGGGTCTATGACGCCCCAACAGGTATTCGGCAACTGGTTAGCTACCAATTTATTACGTTTGTTTTACGGCGTTCGCTACACCGACTTAGGGCCGTTTCGGGCGATCCGGCTGGAGAGTTTGCTGGCCCTCGACATGCGCGACAATACCTATGGCTGGACGGTCGAGATGCAGTTGAAAGCCGCCAAACAGGGTATGCGGACGACCGAAGTGGCCGTAAACTACCGCAAGCGTATTGGGTTCTCGAAAATTTCGGGCACTGTAAAAGGCACGGTTCTGGCAGGGTATAAAATTCTGGCTACAATTTTTAAATATTTGTAACGCGGTTGTCCTCAACCGCTGTTTTGAATTACAGCGGTCCCCAACCGCATTACGTTATGGAAATAGTTGTTCTCAGTCTTTACAGCTTAGCCTTACTATTGTTGTTTTTATACAACCTCGGTCAGTTGAGCTTGATCATTACGTACCTCCGTACGAAGCGAAAACGGCAGGCCAATATCCGTGCGGCCAACGCAATCCCTTGGGGGGAGTTGCCCCGCGTAACGGTACAACTTCCTGTTTACAACGAACTGTATGTGGCCGAGCGACTCATCGACTCGATTGCCAAACTACGGTATCCGCTCGATAAGCTTCACATTCAGGTGCTTGACGATTCGACTGATGAGACCGTCGAGATCATCGCCAAGCGTGTGGCTTACTTTCAGCAACAGGAACTACCCATTGAACACATCCGCCGACCCGAGCGCAAAGGCTTTAAGGCGGGTGCGCTGGCTTACGGACTGACGATCACCGACGCCGAGTTTATCGCCATTTTCGATGCCGACTTCGTGCCCGATCCTGACTTTCTGCTCAAAACGCTTCCCAATTTCGCCGATCCCAAAGTGGGCATCGTGCAGACGCGATGGGAGCATTTGAACGAAGACTTCTCACTGATCACGCAACTTCAGGCATTTGGTCTCAACGCCCACTTTACGATTGAACAAAGCGGGCGGTTTGCGGATAATTTGTTCGCCAACTTCAACGGAACGGGGGGCGTTTGGCGTCGCACAGCTATCGACGATGCGGGCGGCTGGCATGCCGACACCCTTACTGAAGACCTCGATCTGAGCTATCGGGCGCAGCTTCGCGGGTGGAAGTTTAGCTACCGCGAAGATATTGGCTCACCCGCCGAGTTACCCGTAGCGATGGATGCCCTGAAATCACAACAATATCGCTGGATGAAGGGGGCCGCCGAGGTAGCCCGCAAGATGTACGGGACGGTGTTACGGGCACCGGGCGTGTCGTGGTTTGCCAAGCTCCACGCGGGTATGCACTTGTTTAGCAGTGCCACATTTATTTTGGTATTGGTGTTGGGAATTCTGAGTGTGCCGCTAGTGCTTATTCGGTCGCGGCACCCGGAATGGGACGTTATTTTCACCATTATCAACTTTTTCCACCTCAATTTGCTCATTCTGATCACGTTTTATGGAATCCCGTACTTCCTGTACTCTTCCAAAAACAAGGCGTTGGTTGGGTTTTATTTTCCGATGTACTCGTCTCTGATGATGGGTCTGTCGTTGCACAACTCTATTGCCGTAATCGAGGGGTATTTGGGTAAGAAAACGCCCTTCGTGCGGACGCCTAAGTTCAATGCCAACAAAGCTGGGGATCAATGGGGAAGCAACAAATATATTGGTCGACAAATTACCTGGCTCACGGTTGCCGAGGGGCTATTGGCTTTGTACTTTGTAGGGGGGATTGTGTTGGCTTTCCACGTACAGGACTTTCGGATGTTCTTCCTGCACATCATGTTTTCGGTGGGGTTTGGGATGGTCTGTTTATATTCGCTGACCCATTCGCTGACCGTCCGGCGCACGGTTACGGCCCGCCCGTTGGCGCAGCCCCCCACGCACACACATGATTCTAACCCCCATCCGACTCGGCTGGCTCCTGGTGTCAGCAGCCCTGTACGCGCTTCTGGCTTATAACTTCGAGCGAAGCCAGTTCACAGGCCTGTTAGGATTGTATTTTTTGGTTGTTTGGGGCTATTCGATTCGGGTGCGTGGGCTTGGTGGAACCCCCGAACCGGATAATTTTTATCTGCTAGCAGGAGTTTTGTTCCGCGTAATTTTGCTGCTGGCCCCGCCCAACCTCTCCGACGATTACGCCCGGTTTGTTTGGGACGGGCGTCTGCTTGCCCACGGCTTCAATCCATACCTTTACCTACCCCGGAACCTGCTCGGCACCGATATTGCGCAAGTTGCCAACCTGGACAGTAACCTGTTCAACCGGCTCAACTCGCCTGATTACTACACGGTTTATCCTCCGTTAAACCAACTGTTTTTTGGGATGGCCGCCTGGCTGGGTGGCTCCGATCTGGCTCAATCGGTGATCTGGCTACGGGTGCCCATCCTGCTAGCCGAAATTGGCACTATTGTTTTGTTGCCCAAGCTCCTGAAGCGGCTGGGCCATAACCCAAACTACGCCCTGATCTACGCGCTAAACCCCCTCGCAATTCTGGAACTAACCGGAAATATTCACTTTGAGGGTGTAGTGATCTTCTTTTGTGTTTGGGCCGCTTCAGAGATGACATCTCTGGGAAAGGTGTCCGCTAAACAAAGATCGCTCGCAGAGATGTCATCTCTTTTCCGTTCCGCCGTTCCCTTTGCCCTCGCCGTTTCGACTAAACTGCTACCACTCATTGGTTTACCCCTCGTTATCCGCTACTTGGGCTGGAAAAAAGGGGTATTCTATTCGGCATTGGTTGTTGGGCTAACAATTGCCACCTTCCTGCCTTTTGCCAGTTTAGAACTTATTCAAAACATCGCATCGAGCGTTAACCTCTATTTTCAGAAATTCGAGTTTAACGCCAGTATATATTATCTGGTACGGGCTGTAGGCTATTGGTTTACAGGCTACAACGTCATCGGGCAAGTTGGTCCGTTGTTGTCCATATTGACATTTGCTGGCATTCTGTGGCTGGCCTTTGGGCGGCAACGTTGGTCTCTAGGCACGCGGTTGCTGCTTACCCTGACACTCTACTTTGCGATGGCTACCACCGTGCATCCGTGGTACGTTACACTGGTGGTAGCGGCTTCGGTGTTCACGCCATTTCGGTATCCGCTTGTTTGGTCGGCCCTTGTTTGGGGGTCGTATGCCACGTATCAGCGCGAGCCGTATGTTGAAAATCTTTGGCTTACCGCATTGGAATACAGTCTGGTACTGGCTGCCGGCTTGTGGGAATGGTGGCAGTACCGGCATAATGATGTTTTTTGTCATTCCGAGGAACGAGGAATCTAGCGTGCTTACAGTCAACTCGATTAAAAAAGAGCTAGATTCCTCGTTCCTCGGAATGACAAATCACCAGCGGTTACGAACTGAGTTTAGAATTGAATCAATCAACAAAACTTTGGCCGAATAGTGCTATTTTTGACCTAAGTCATCAAACCATATGGAACCAATCTTCGCCACCGACCAAACCCGCGCTCTGGTGCCGCGCATCAGAGAGTTCGTTTTGAACGAGCTTGTACCTCTCGAAACAACCGACCACCTCACGGGCAATTTCTCGAAGGTGGCAAAAATCCTCGATCAAAAACGTGAACTCGTGCGTCGGGCGGGCCTTTGGGGCTTGCAGCACGGGCTTGATGAGGGTGGGCTTGGCTTGTCGCTTTGTGAGTTTGGGCAAATCAGCGAGGTATTGGCCTGGACGCCCTTCGGTCACTACACGTTCAATTGCCAGGCCCCCGACATTGGGAACATGGAGTTGATGCACAAATACGCGTCGAAATCAATCAAAAATCGGTTTCTGGAGCCGCTCAAGGAAGGCCATATCCGCTCGTGTTTTTCGATGACCGAGCCGGAATTTGCCGGGTCGAACCCCACCCAAATGGGAACAATGGCCGTGCGCGACGGTGATGACTACGTGGTCAATGGCCACAAATGGTTCACCTCGTCGGCCGACGGGGCCTCGTTTGCTGTGGTGATGGCCGCGACTAACCCCGACGCAGCCCCCCACAAACGCGCCAGCATGATTGTGGTGCCTACCGACACACCGGGCTTTGAACTCGTCCGCAACATCTCGATCATGGGCGACCCCTCCGACCATTGGGGCAGTCACGCCGAGGTGCGTTACACCGATGTGCGCGTACCCGCCGATAACCTGATTGGGGGCGAGGGCATGGGCTTTATGCTCGCACAGGAGCGGCTCGGGCCGGGCCGGATTCACCACTGCATGCGCTGGATTGGTATTGCCGAGCGTTGTTTGGATTTGATGTGCCGCCGAGCGGCTACGCGCGAGATTGAGCCGGGCGTGATGCTGGGCGAGAAACAGTTTATACAGGGATTCATTGCCGAAAGTCGGGCCGAGATCGACGCGTCGCGGCTGATGGTCTTGCGTACGGCCCACAACATCGACGAGCAGGGGGCAGCCGCCGTTCGCAACGAAATTTCGACTATCAAGTTCTACGTGGCCAACATGGTGTTGCGTGTAATCGACCGGGCCATTCAGGTATTCGGGGCAATGGGCGTAACCGACGATGTGCTGCTGGGTTGGTACTACCGGCACGAGCGCGGTGCCCGGATTTACGATGGAGCCGACGAAGTGCATAAAACGGCCCTCGCTCGCAGTATTTTGAAGAATTACGGGCTGGATACGAGAAAAAAGACAGTGGAGCGCGTTTAGTAGAAAAAGACAACGGTCATGACTATACAGATTGAGGTGAGCGATGATGTTGTTCAACGTTTTGGCATTGGACATATCCAAAAGATTGTTGAGAACCGAATCTCGGCAGAAGACTTTTGGTTATTAGCCCAGCATATTGGACAGTCAATGGATGAGGCTGCTACTCAAGGGGTAAACTGGGATACCGAATTTGAGCAAGCTAGACAAGAAGCCTGGGAAGAATACAAACAACGTCGAGGATGGCAGTAGACAAGTTTGTTATTGATGCAAATATCTTGTTCTCGGCAGTAATCAGGCAAAAAGGGCTATACGAAGAACTTATTGACCACTACGTTTTCTATAGCCCTGATTTTGCCTTGCTTGAGTTACAGAAATACAAACAGACGATTCTCAAGAAAACGAGAGCTGATCCCGCAAAACTTCGCGAGTTTACTATTCGGCTTTTTCAGGGCTTGATTATCTTACCGGATTTTGTCATTTCGGAGGAGTCCATCAAAAAAGCTCGTGAACTTTGTGATGACATTGATCCTAAAGATGTATTGTACGTCGCCCTGAACGAAGAATTGCAAACTGTTTTGCTAACAAGAGACAAAGTTCTTCACAACGGGCTACAGGATAAAGGGTATGATCGAGTGAAACTATTTGACGATTTTGTTCGGGAATTTACCGCTCAACCCTAATGCACATTATTACAGACTCTTCTTCTGTTACCAGGCCCGGTGAAGAACTGGACCGGGCGGCTTTGCAAACGTATCTGAACGACAACCAAACGGGCGTTGGCACAATTACCGACATCACGCAGTTTCCCGGTGGTTATTCCAATTTAACCTATCTGGTTTCCACTGACCGGGGCGACTATGTACTCCGTCGGCCACCGTTTGGAGCGAAAGACATCAAAGGCGGGCACGACATGGGCCGCGAGTTTCGGGTATTGTCGACCTTGCAATCGGCTGGTTATGAACGCATTCCGAGGCCGGTCGTTTTCTGCGACGATGAGACCGTGATGGGGTGCCCGTTCTACGTGATGGAGCGGGTGCAGGGTGTAATTCTCCGGGCACAAACCGCCCCAAAGTTGGGCCTATCGCCCGACACCATGCGCCATCTTTCGGAGGGGCTTGTCGACGCGCTTGTTGACCTCCACGCGCTCGATACTCAGCAGACGGGATTGATTGGCTTGGGTAAGCCCGAAGGTTATATCCGACGGCAGGTCGATGGGTGGCACAAGCGGTATTTGGCTTCCCAAACCGACGACGTACCGGCCATGACCGAACTAGCCCATTGGCTCGACCAAACCATGCCCATTGAGAACCCGCCTACCTTGATTCACAACGATTTCAAGTACGACAATGTCGTGCTCGCACCCGATCTATCCCGAATTTTGGCCGTGTTGGATTGGGAAATGTGTACCGTTGGCGACCCGATGATGGACCTCGGCACCTCGCTCTCCTACTGGGCCGAGGCTATAGACGACCCCTTTCGTAAGTCGTTCAACCTGACGTGGTTACCGGGAAATCTGACCCGGCAGGAGTTCGCCAATCGCTACGCAGAACGGTCGGGTCGTGATGTATCGAACATTCTGTATTACTACGTCTTCGGCCTGTTCAAAAACGCCGTAGTCATTCAGCAAATTTATGCTCGGTATAAAAAGGGCCTAACCACCGACGAACGCTTTGCTGGTTTATTGACAGGTGTTCACGCGCTGTCGCGGCACGGGGCGGAGGCTGTAGAGAAAGGGAGGTTGTAGGTTTGGCATTGTTTCTAGCCGCAGATGTTCTCACAAACGGTTCAGCGGTTGATAAACTCGTCCACATTCTTTTTGGTAATCCGTAGCAAACCCGTGTTTACGGAGGTGGGAATGTTGGTAACACCCACCTGCACGTCGTTGGCCGAGAGCCGGTTGGTTTGGTGAACGCGGTCGTAGAGAAACTGCGCCCCGTACCAGGTGAAGAGTTCGCGTTTTTGACCCGCCAACATCTGAATCACCCCCTCTCGCACCAGTTGCAGGTGTTCCGGCTCCCAATCGACCGTCGTAATTTTGACCTTTCCGGCTTTGCGGGCTTCTTTCACGGCCAGCGCGATCCCCGGCCCGGAGTTGGAATCGAACCCGCACAGGCCCGCCAAATCGGGGTGGGCCGCGAGCAAATCCGCCGTGATTCGGGCGGCTTCTTCCACGTTAGCCTTGTCGTCGAACTTACCCACGACTTCGATACCGGGGTATTTTTTCAGTACGTCGAGCAGGCCTCGGAAACCCGTTTCCATGTTGGTAAGGCCGAGGATACCCATGTACGCTATCTTGCCTTTACCGCCCAGCAGACGGACCATTTCTTCACCCTGCATCCGCCCGATTTCGTACCAGTCGGTGCCAAGAAACGCATCGCGCCGGGAGTTGGGGATGTCGGAGTCATAGACCACGGTCGGGATGCCAGCCGCGACCGCCTTGTCGATAACCGGGCCGATGGCGGGGTCGGTGCCGTTGATAAGCAAGCCCGATGGCCGCGTCCCGATCACCTCTTCGATGGTATTTATTTGCGCCGGTACGTCCCACTCGGCGGGGCCGAGGATGGACACCTTCACGTTGCGTTCTTTACCCCACCGTTTGAACGTGGCCTGATCGTGGTTCACGTACATGGGCATCGTTACAGCGGTCGTAATCATCACGTATTCTTCCTCAGTGCCTGACGCAGCAGCCTGCACCCCAACTTTTTGGCCGACGTTGGCCGTACCATCGCGGGGCGGTAACTCACAGGAAGTCAGCAGGATTACCAATAAAGCGAGGTGTTTTTTCATGCCCGATGAAGCGATTGACGTAGTCGTTTTTGCAAGGCCATGTCTGTCCAGACTGCCGTAATGAGAATCAGGCCGAGAATGATTTCCTGCCAGTAGCCCGACACCCGCGCCAGGACCATGATGTTGCTAACTAGGCCCATGAACACAGCTCCAAGCAGGGCACCCACAATTTTTCCGTGTCCCCCCGACAAACTCGCCCCGCCCAAAATCACGGCGGTAATCACCCTCAGTTCCAGCCCCCGACCCGCCGTTGGCAGAGCCGTTCCGAGCCGCGAGGTTAATAACAAACCCGCCACACCCGCCAGCAACGAGGTCAGCACGAAGCCGTAAAGTTTCATGCGACGAACCCGAATACCCGACAGGTCGGCGGCTTTTTCGTTGCCCCCGATGTAGTAGTAGCGTCGGAAAAACACGGTTTTGTGCATCAGAAACGCAAACACGCTCACCGTCAGCAGCATATACCAAACAGGCATTTGCACCCCCAACAACCGCGATTGACTAATGGCCGTGAACCAATAGGGCAGGTTCTGAATACCCGATCCGCTGATAACCAACGCGCCACCGCGCACGATGCCCATCATCGCCAGTGTCTGAATCATGGGATTAACACCTTGATAAGCAATCAAATACCCATTAACCGCACCGATGGCCGCGCTCACCAGAAGGGCCAACCCAACAGCCAAGCCAACCGACCAACCCAACTGAATCATGGCATATGCGGCAATTCCCCCCGCAAACGCCACCACCGACCCCACCGACAAATCGAACACGCCCGATACCAGCAGGAGCATCATACC
Source organism: Cytophagales bacterium (assembly GCA_004292855.1). Lineage (GTDB taxonomy): Bacteria > Bacteroidota > Bacteroidia > Cytophagales > Spirosomataceae > Rudanella. The sequence goes on along the minus strand of RDXN01000063.1, from coordinate 28,258 downwards.
CACTGCCACGATGGTGTCGATGGAGAGGTTCAGCAGCAACTGACTCCAGTTGCCAAACGTGGGGAAGGTCTGCGGAAAGGCCACAGCCGCCCCAATGCCCACCAGTAAAATGGTGAGCGTCAGGGAGTAGGTGCGTTCCTGTAGGAGCTGTTTCATCGGCTAAGGCATGGGGTAGTTTTTGGCCGCATCGTCTAGGATCAGGACCCAGTCGTGGCCGTAACCCGCATCGGGGGGCGTGAACAACTGCGGGGCTTTGTTGGCAAAGAGCGGAGCCGATTTGGTTTTGCCAGTACGTGGGTCGTACCAGGTTGCCGTTATCGACGTGCCCGAAATTTTGCCCGGATTCACGGTAAATGGCTTGCCCGACGAGGTATAGATAAACGCGTAATCGCGGCCCCGCGTGGCCTGAATCCGGTCGGCGGGGGTTAAGTTGTTTTCTACGATCAAGGATTGATCCGGTACGCGGTCGAGCATGGGGCGGGCCATGATGAGCCGCTTCACGAACTGCATCTGGTTGGCGGCTGGCAACTCGATTGCTTCGGACCAGGACATATGCGGGCCGTTTATGGGTTCCCGACCAGTGCTGTACATTTGCCAGATATCGTGGCAACCGTAGGTATGCCCAAACGCGCCCGCGAACAGGTCGAGGTAGGCATATTGCCGTACATCGTGGGCGTTGGACGTACCTAGGTCTTTGGCGTTGAAACAAACCGGGTGGTCTTCGTAGATCGGCTCGGCATCCATCGTGGGCCGGGTCGGAGTGCGGTTATACGAGACAGCGATATGGTCATACACCGGCGTGAACCGGCAATGCCCATTCTGATGCATGTTGAAATCCAACCAGTTATCGTTATTGAACCACTTCGATGCCCCTCCGCCGGTGCTGTTGGGTTGCGGGTGGAACGACATTAGAGCTTTGTCGGGGCCACCCACCCCCGCCTGAATCCCCTCGGCCATTGCCTGCCACACGGCCACGTCCTGCGAGCCGTCGCGGGGGTTGCGGTCGCCCCCCAGAATCCAGATAATGTTCGGGCGGTTTTTGTAGCGGTTGCCCACATACTGCCCGTAGGTGCGGGCGTTGTCGGGGTTGAAGATTTCGGGGCCTTTCCCCCAGCGTTCTTTGCTTAATTTATCGCCCCAGGTGGGCAAAAAACCAATCATCAGCCCGTACTGCGCGGCCTTGTCCACCACATAATCGACGTGTTTGAAATAGGCTTCGTTGGGCTTGGCGGGGTCGTTGTTCAGCAAGGGTTTTTCGCCGTAGGGGTTGGGGTCGTTCAGGCCGTCGAGTTCGGCCAGGGCCACCGCCTGAATCACCGTGAACCCCTGCTCGGCCCGGCGTTTGAGGTATTTGTCGGCCTCCTCACGGTTAAGTCTGTGAAACAACTCCCAGGCCGTATCGCCCAGCCAGAAAAACGGCATACCATCTTGCCGCACTAAGTAACGTTTGTTGTCCGACACCTTCAACGGGCCGGTTGTGGTCGGTAGCTGCGCCTGAACAGACAGGCAAAAGGCCATAAGCAGGCCGGAAAGCAGTATTTTTTTCATTAGGCGGTTGGGTTGGCGGTTATGTCTTTGACTTGTTCGCGGATGTCGTCCATCTCGAAAATGCGTTGCCAGCCCTCGCGGAACAGGATCGGCTTGGCCCGTTTGCTGATCTTATAAGCCGCGTCGGAGAACGTACCGTTGACTTCTTTGAACAGCACGGCCATCTGAATGCGGAGGTGACCCAACACAAAATCGCGGGCGGCTGCTTCGGGTACGCCGAGTTCTACAATCTTATCGAAACCTTCTTTCACCACTTCCATGCAGGTTTGGGCCAACGTTTCGACCATCGCCGGTTCCAGGATCGCCATCTGTTCGAGCGTGATGCGGTACGTCTTGTCGATGGGACCGTACATGGCCTGCGACACGGCTTCGCCCAGCGCGTAGTGTTCCTCCGAGCCGTGCATGAGGGCCACCACAATGGATTGTTTGGCCGTAATGCCGCCGTAAAAATCCCGGAAGGCCGCTTCGGTCGGCTCCCAGTTGAACACCGACGGGTGGCAGGGGTGCGCAATCACGTACCCTAGGTCATCGCGGTGGGCAATCACGCCGTCGAGCGGGGCGGCAGGGTCGAGGGTCAGCACCAGCGCACCCGGCTTCATTTGTGGGATAATGGTGGCCGACAAGCCGCCGATGGCCACGTCGGGCAGGGCCAGAATGACCACGTCGGCATCGGCTACGGCGGGGCCTTGTTCGCTCACCGATACGCCCCGTTGCCGGAGGTTTTCGAGACCGGCGGGCGCAATTTCGAGGTACGAAACGGCGTAGTCGGGGGTTTTCAGAAAGTTGTCGGTCAGGCGGCAACCCATTTTGCCACCAGCCCCAACCAAAGCAATTTTAGTCATGACATTCGTTCGTTATTAATTCTTGAAAAGACCTGTTTTTTGTAGGTACATTATACTCTCGTCGGCCCAGGCTGCCTCTTTAGCAATGGTTTCGGCCAATGTCTCTTCAGGTACAACCCACTGCTCCAGAATGGCCGTTTGGCACCGCCCGTATTGGCTTACCTGCTCCACGAGCCAGGGGATGTTGAGCATTCCCTGTCCCGCCGGTCGTCCATCAATCTGAAAACCCATCAGATGCGGCAATCGCCTGATACCGAAGTCTTTCAGGTGCAGGTTCACCGTGTACGGGGCCAACGTACTTACTACCTCAATTAGCCCCTCCCCTGCCCCCATCGAGTTCACAGAATCTAAACAGATACCCACGTTTGGGCTACCCACTCGTTCAACGATCTCGGCAAATTCGCGGGCCAGCAAGCGGTCGTGGTTCTCCAGGCCCAGCGTCAGGTTGGCCCCTTCGAGCGCGGGTACGGCGTTCCGCAACAGACCGATAATAGTATCAATTGATGGCTCGTATGCACCCTCGTCGATCACAAACCGGAGCAGGCGACTGTTCAGGGTTTGGGATAAGCCGATGTAGGTTTCGAGGTGTGTTTCGGTCAGGCCCCGCGCCCCTAATTCAATTGCAATACCCTGTTTTTCAGCCGAATTCTTCAAGTTTACTATTCGCTCCTGTAGCAATTCGTGCAATGGTAAATTGTCTCCGATCTGCACCAATCGCAGCCCGAATTCCGTTGCCCGGTCAAGCAAACCTTGCTCATCGAGCGGGTTTTCGGATCGGTCCGCCGATGCGGTGCCCACTCGGTGCGCCGAAGCGGACCAACCGTAGGTGTACGTGCTGATGCCGAGTTGCATGGTCATAGCGATTGCCGCAGAATTAGCCCTCCCGGATTGGCCCGTTTCGCCCGTGTTCGGGTCGTAAGTAACTCGCCCGCCGTTTGGCCCATTTGGGCAAAATCGGTAGAGATCACAGTGATGCCACCCGCCAAAATTTCCTTCACGGGCGTATCGTCGTAGGCAATCAGTCCTACCTCTTGCCCCAGTTGCCAACCCGCCCGGCCGACCCGCTTGATGAGGGCGATCAAATCGCGCTCGGCAAACAGCAAAAACGCTTCACCCGGCTGCACAAGGTCGTCGTGGTAATTATCAACCACCCGAACGGGAAACCCACTCTCTTGCCCAAACCGCTCAAACCCAGCTAATGTACCGAGTGGAACGTACTGAAAATGATCTCTCGACAACACCATCGTCAGTTGACTGTATCGCCGAAGTCGGTCGATGGCGGTGGTGAGCGCGTGGAAAATGTCTTCGTCAAAGTCCTGATAAACAGCCGAAAAATCACCCGGCAAATGGGGTATCGTCTGGTCGATCAATAGTAGTTTATCGGCCGGCATCAGGGCTAACAGTTCGGATACGTCTTCATTAAAATGGGGCATCACCACATAGGCGTTGTGCCGACCCACATTATGCCGAATCAGGCTCTCGAACAAGGTGCGGTCGTAGTGGTGAAAATACACATTGAGGGTCGTGTCGGGCGGCAAAGCAGTCTTCAGAGCCTCGTAGAGCATTTCTTTGTAAGCATTCAACGTATCGAAAATCACCAGCACGTTGAGAGGTGTCCGCACGTCGGTGGAGGCCACGTAAAAACCCTTGCCGTGTTGCGACAACACAATACCCCGCTGCCGGAGGGCTTCGTACGCCTTCGCCACCGTCACTTTCGCCACCCCCTGCTGCCCGGCCAACTCGCTGATCGAGGGGAGTTGCTGACCCAACGTCAACGTGCCTCCTTCAATACCCGTCAACACCGCGTCGATTAACTGCTGATACTTAGGCTGATTGGTGGCCGGATCGACTGTCACATCATTCATACCTCGGATTTCTAAAAAAGAAGAACAACCAATAGAAAACTGACTATATTTGCTCACAATAAGCAGTAGAGTACAGTAGAGTATTGTTGGAGCGAAGGTACGTTTATTTTAAACTTATCAAACATTTTCATGCAGAAATTAAAGTTTGCGGTGATCGGCACGGGCTTTTGGGCCAACTATCAGCTACCTGCCTGGTTTGAGATGGAAGGCGTAGAATTAGTAGCCCTTTACAACCGAACCCGCGCCCGCGCCGAAGTTTTTGCCAGTCAATATAACGTACCTTACGTCTACGACGACATTGACGAATTGCTCGACCGCCACCGCGACGAACTCGATTTTGTCGATATCATCACCGATGTCGATACACACCTGCACTTCACCACCAAAGCCGCCCAACACAAACTCGACGTGATTTGCCAGAAACCAATGGGGCCGAGTTTGGCCGCTGCCCGGCAGATGCTCGACGTATGCCAACAAGCAGGGGTGCGACTGTATATCCACGAAAATTTCCGCTGGCAGGCTCCCATCCGTCAACTCAAAGCCGTACTCGATTCGGGCGTGATTGGCGAACCGTTTGCAGCACGGGTGTCGTTTCAGTCGGCTTTTCCGGTGTTTGAGAATCAGCCGTTCTTAGCTGAATTAGAGCAGTTTATCCTGACTGATATTGGTTCACACATCCTAGACATCTGCCGGTTTCTATTCGGCGAAGCCCGGTCGATCTATTGCCAAACCACCCGCGTGAACCCCAACATCCGGGGCGAAGACGTAGCGCAGGTACTGATGACGATGCAAAGTGGCTTGGCCTGTTCAGTGAGTATGTCGTATGCGTCGGTGCTGGAGCATGAGGTTTTCCCGCAAACGCTCGTGACGGTCGAGGGATCGGCGGGGTCGGTGGTGCTGGATCGTGATTTTACCTTACGAACGACTACTCGCACCGAGGGCAGTGAGCGCAGCACCCAAAGCCAGATAGCCACGCCCCCCGTCTATGCCTGGGCCGACCCGGCCTATGCCGTTGTTCATGCGTCGATTGTCGATTGCAACCGAAATCTCCTGACCGATTTGCAAGGGCGGGGCGGGGCCGCTGGTGGCCCCGCCGAAACCACCGGGGCCGATAATTTCGAAACGATCCGGCTCGTGTATGCGGCTTATGACTCGGCGCGTACCAATCAGGTAATCAACCTCTAAACGCCCAATCGCCATGCTCGAACTCCACAACATTAGCAAACTATTTCCCGGCGTAACCGCCTTAGATGGTGTGTCACTGACCGTACAATCGGGCGAAATCCACGCCTTGTGCGGGGAGAATGGCGCGGGCAAAAGCACCTTACTAAACCTGCTGACGGGCAACCTCCAACCCAGTTCGGGGCAACTACGGATCAACGGCGGGGCGGTGGTAATCGACGGCCCCGCCCATGCCGCCAAATTGGGCATATCCATTGTTTATCAGCACCTTAGCGTGGTTGACAATCTCACGGTGGCCGAAAATATCTTCGTCAATCGGCAGCCCCGCAACCGGTTTGGCCTGATTCAATATCGCACTCTTTACGCCGATACGCAAGCGTTGCTCAATCGACTCAACCTGACCGACATACGACCTGAAAGCCGCGTAGCCGACCTGTCGCCGGGGCAAAAACAGATGGTCGAAATTGCCAAAGCGTTGTCGCAAAACCCGGACATGCTGCTGCTCGACGAACCAACGGCCTCCCTCACCGACCGCGAAACGAACACGCTGTTTACCCTGCTCCGGCAACTGCGCCAACAGGGTAAGGCTATTGTCTATATCTCGCACCGGCTCACCGAAATCTTTGCCCTCGCCGACCGAGTATCAGTGTTGAAAGACGGACAATATCAGGGAACATTCCCCACAAACGAGTTAACCACCGACGGTCTGATTCGCCTGATGGTGGGCCGCGACCTGCTCGCCAATACCACCGAATCGGCGGCTACGGGCGAGGTCTTGCTGTCGGTGTCGGGCTTGTCGGGTGGGCGGTTTAGGGATGTCAGTTTCACGCTGCACCGGGGCGAAATTCTGGGGTTGGCAGGCTTGATTGGGGCAGGCCGAACCGAGATTGCCCAGGCTATTTTTGGCATGGATGCTCATAAAAAGGGCGAAATCAGCCTGCGCGGGGCCATTGTCAACATCCAGCACCCCGCCGATGCCGTGAAATTGGGTATCGGCTATCTGCCCGAAGAACGCAAAACGCTGGGCCTGTTCGCCGATCAGTCGGTGGCGGGCAACATCGTGGCCGTGAAACCACCCGCATCCGGGGCCTGGTATGCGGGTCGGCGCGTGCTGGCATTGGCCGAAACCTACCGGCAGCAACTCCGCATCCGAACACCTTCCGTGCAAACGCGAGTCGACTCGCTCAGTGGCGGTAATCAGCAGAAAGTGATGCTGGCCCGATGGCTCCTGACCGACCCCGACGTGCTGATGGTGGACGAACCCACACACGGCATCGACGTAGGTGCCAAAGCAGAGATTTACGAGTTACTGCGCCAATTGGCGGGACAAGGAAAAGCTATTTTGCTTATATCCAGCGAACTACCTGAACTTCTAAACCTAGCTGACCGTATTCTTGTTGTGCGCGACGGGCAACTTTCTGGTGAGTTGAGCCGGGCCGAAGCCACCGAAGAAAGCATTATGAACCTGGCCACATCGTAGGTTATTACAGAGAGCCGTTGAATACTACCTTTGTTCTGTCCGGCCCTTTTGCTACGTTGCTTCGTAGGTCCGTTCGGTTTCTATTCAAAACACCCTGATTGTCGTATGAAAAAGTATTGGTTGCTGACGCTCGTTCTATCGCTCAGTGCATTCGTCACGCAGGGGCAGACTAAGAATCCCCTCGACTCCGTAGTGGTTACCTCCGAAAAAGGCGAAAATCGGACATACACCCATGAGAATGGAGCATTACACGTGAATGTGTCACCAACGAATTTGGCCAAATTCAAAGCCGCCGGATTCGTTCGGTACAGCGACTTTGGTGCCAAAGGCGATGGCAAAACCGATGATATCGACGCCATCGCTGCCACCCATGCCGTGGCTAATCGGCACAGTCTTGTGGTGAAAGCCAACGAGGGAGCCACCTACTATATTGGCGGCAAGGAACGCACAGCCCTCATTCGGACCGACACCCAGTTTGGCACAGCGGCCTTCATTATTGACGACACGGACGTGAAAAATCGTAATGCGCCGGTATTCACGGTCGGTTCGGACCTCAAACCGTTTAAACTCGAAACGATAACCTCGCTAAAGAGAAATCAGAAAAAAGTCGACGTGTCGTTTCCCGGCCCCTGTCTGATCACGGTCACCAACGCCACCGTGAAGCACTATATTCGGTTTGGGCTTAACCAAAACAACGGCTCTTCACAAACCGATCTTTTTTTGGTTGACAAGAACGGCAACGTCGATATGAACGCCCCCATCATCTGGGATTTCGACCGAATTACGGACATTACGGCCCTGCCTTTGGATGAGAAACCCCTGACAATCAGCGGGGGGCGTTTTACCACCATTGCCAATAAAGCCGAATCGAAGTACACCTATTATAACCGAAACATTGCCGTCAGGCGGTCTAATGTGCTGGTTGAGAACCTGGAACACCGCATCACGGACGAAGAAGATCACGGTGCGCCCTATGGTGGTTTTATCAACATCGGCGACTGCGCCTACGTAACCGTGAAGAACACCCTTCTGACCGGACACAAGACCTATAGCACGATTGGCGCGGCTGGTAAGCCCGTTTCAATGGGTAGTTACGACCTGTCGGTCAACCGCGCGCTCAACGTGTCGTTTATAAATTGCAGTCAGACCAACAACATCAACGACCCTACGTATTGGGGTATTCTGGGGTCTAACTTCTGCAAAAATATGCTGTATGACCAGTGTACACTTTCCCGGTTCGATGCCCATCAGGGCGTAGCCAACGCCACCATCCGCAACTCGACGCTGGGCCACATGGGCATCAATGCCATTGGCAGCGGGCTTTTGCTGGTCGAGAATTCGACCATTCGGGGCCGGAGCCTCGTCAATCTACGCTCCGATTATGGCAGTACCTGGCAGGGCGAGCTGGTGATCCGTAATTGTGTTTTTGTACCGGCAGATGGTAAACCCATCAGCGCGGCTCTAATCAGCGGCTCCTATTCGGGGCTGCACGATTTCGGCTACACGTGCTACATGCCGGAACGAATCACGATTGACAACCTACGCATCGACGACACTGCAACGGCGGACCGGCAGCATCCCGGAACGTATCAGGGGGTGGCCATTTTCGCCAATTTCAATCCGCAGCTAACGGACGCGTCCTACCAGGAAAAATTCCCCTATGTACTGACGAAGAAGGTCATTCTCAGGAACATAACGACTGCAAGCGGAAAGACGTTGAGAATCAGCGACAACGCGTTCATGTTCCGGGAAGTAAACGTTGATACAGGTAAGTGAACTCGTAGGATTGTCGACTAAGAAATAGCACTCCTTCTTTTACCGCTCCTTCTTACTTGTACAGTTCCTTCCCAACGGCCTCATATTTGTCGCCCGCGATCCAGAACGGGCGGGTGGGGCGGTCGGCGATCAGACGGGCCGTGTGGGCGTAGGCCTGGCAGAACTTGTGCAGGTAGCCAAAATCCAGTGATTCGGGGTTGTCGATGGCCTGATGGTAATACTTGGCAATGTCGGCATCGAACGATTTAAAACCGGGCGAAAACGTGGGGGCCGGAACACCCTTTGCCGCAAAGCTCACATTGTCTGAGCGGTCGAACAGGCCTTGTTCGGGGGCAGGTTCGGCAAAAACGCCCAAGCCAAAGGCCCGCGCACCCGCTTCGATTTCGGCTTTGGCTCCTGTCCGTTCCAACCCAATCACCGACACGATGGTGGTATCGTTATAGCCTGCCCCGTCGATGTTCAGGTTGAAAATGGTTTGTTTGAGGGGCAGTAGTGGGTTCTCGGCGTAGTAACGACTACCGAGCAGGCCAACCTCCTCGCCCGTCAGGGCCAACACCAATACCGAGCGTTTGGGACGTTGCTCGATCAACGCTTTGGCCGCCGTAAGCAGGCCCACCGTGCCGAAGGCGTTGTCGCGGGCACCATTAAAAATACTGTCGGAGGGGCTGTAGGCGTTGCCACCCTGCTTACCCACGCCAATATGATCGAAGTGAGCCGACACAATTACATATTCGTTCTTCAGCGTCGGATCGGTGCCCTCGATCAAACCGGCCACGTTCATCGACGGAGCCGCCGTTTTGGGTCTCCCCGAGGTGCGGAACACAACGCGCTGACCGACCTCTTTCAACCGTCCGAACTTGTTATTGGTGTTGTTGATCCAGGCGTGGGTGAGCGGGGCGTTTACCCCGGCAACAGGCAGCGCGATTTGTTCCCGGTTGAAATACTGCCCCACCATACCCCACGGAATCGACTCGCTGTAGAGTTCGACAAGGGCAGCGGCTCCTTTCTCGGCGGCTAGTTTGCGCTTTTGGTTCGAGGCCCGGAAAATCTCCTGCGGCCCCTTGGCTTCGGGCGAGCCGCCCTGCACCACCACAATCCGGCCCTTTACATCGCGACCGTTATAGCCATCTTCGGCATCACCCAGGCCGTAGCCCGCATAGACAACCTCGCCCGATAGATCGACCGGGCCACCCGCCATGATCACCAGATCTTTACCCAGTTTGAGCGAGTCATTACCCGTGACAAACACCCCCGACGAGGCCATTCCGACCCGCTCCAGGGCAATTCGCTGGTAAAAATCAGCCTGACCAGTCACCGGCTTCAAGCCCATCAGCCGGTACTGCTCGGCAATGTATCGGGCGGCAATTTGATTACCAATCGACCCCGTCCGGCGACCCTGTAGCTCATCGGCAGCCAGAAACCGCATGTGGGCTTCCGATTCGGCCTGCGGGATGCGCTGCTCAGGAAAAGAAGCGGCAGTTTTTTTGGTTTGGGCAAGGCTCGTAGTGGCCGCTAGCAGGGCAACAGTCAGGAGTGATAGGCGGGGGTTCATTTTTAGGTAAACGATTGAAAAATTAGTACTGACGCACACAAACTTACCGATACGATTCGACAACCGCCACCAACTCCGGCAGCAACGAAGGGTCTTTTTCCAGGCTGTTGCCTACCACAATCAGGTCGGCACCGGCTTGTAGGGCAGCAGCGGCTCGCTCGGGGGTGTTGATACCCCCGCCCACAATAAGTGGCAGATCGACGGCATCGCGAACGGCTTTGATCATGGTTGCCGATACGGGCCAACGCGCCCCGCTTCCGGCATCGAGATACATCAGTTGCAGGCCCAGCATCTCGCCTGCCATAGCCGTGCAGGCGGCTACATTGGGTTTATCGTGGGGCAAGGGCATGGTTCCGCTAATGTAGGAGACCGTGGTTTGCGCCCCACTGTCGACCACCATATAGCCGGTAGGCAAAATTTCGAGCTTACTTTTTTTGAGCAGGGGGGCGGCAATCACGTGTTGCCCAATCAAAAACTCCGGGTTGCGCCCCGATATAAGCGACAGCAACAAGATACCATCGGCAGAGGGTTCGATATGAAGACTATTGCCGGGAAACAACACAACGGGGGTGTCGGTCTGTTCGCGTACGGCGGCAATGAGTTCGCGGTGGGTGTACTCGGTCACCAAACTCCCCCCGACAAAGAAAAAATCGACCGGAGCGTGAACCGTTTGTTCAATGAGGGCCGAAAACGCGTCTTGCCCGACCCCATCAGGATCGAGCAAGACGGCGATGCCTTTCCGGCCCGTTTGTTTATACCTGCGAAGCGTAGCTAACAGGTTGCGTGGGTGCTTTCTGATGGTACTGCTCCGTGGTGGAAGGCGATGCTCCTGGATTGATTGCATTATTGCTACGGACGCGGGCCAATACATGTGACAGTTGTTCGCGGGCAACGTTCGTCAGAACCGACGTAACCAAGCCCCCAATTAAACCGCCCAATGCCGACTTACGAGTCGTTTCTTTATTCTCTTTAACCAATTGACGCTTCGACTTATTGCGGGCTTCCTGCATATCATCTTGGTCGCCGTCATATTCTTCGTAAGACGCATACCGGGCTTCGTAGTCATCTTCATCGTCGCGCTCGCCGTATTTTTCGGCGTATCGGTACTCTGCTGATTTAGGCAAAATAGCGTTAGCGATGATAAAAACGCCGAGGGCCACACCCGCTACCAGTGCAATTGTCTTGCCGTTTTCGGTCGCGTCGGTCTTTATCGACTCCACGCTGTTTTGGATCGACGATTTAAAGCGTTCTGTCGCTTTCATCAGTTCGGCCCGGCGGGCTGTTGTGTCAGCAAAAAGCACTTTTGGATCTTCCATTGGTTTTTGTCAGGTCTAAATTAGTGAAAAATTGGTTTGTTAGATGTTGGACGTTGGATATTGACTGCTGGATGGCCCCGGTTGGTTCATCGTGTTGCGGGTTTGGTTCATCAAATCCTGCACAGCCTCCGACTTCTCTTCGGCCTTTTTTTCCTGCGATGCCTTAATGCTTTTGTATGCGGCCTCGCGAATCATCCCTATGAACGTGTCCTTCGCTACGACCCACACAATGGTCAAAATCAGAAAGAAACCCGCCACAATCAGGAAGCCCAGATAGCGACTGTCGAGCAGGTGATTCAGAAAAGCGGCTAGCAAGCTCAAGAGAAAAATAAGCGTGATGGTAGCCAGAAAGCCCAAAATGACGCCGTGGATAGCCCGTACAACGCCCTCCTCAACCTTACCACGAGTTTCGAGTGTGAACAGCTCGATCCGCGCTTCCAAGTAGCGAAATATATTTTCCCGTACTTCTTCTAACTTCTCTAACATGATTGTCGTCGTTAATCGGTAACACTCCCCTATCTACAAAAAAGCATCCATAGTGTTTCAGAAAGTGAGTTTTTGGTTATGGCTCCTTGAGACCTTGCCACAGTAGTTTTGGCAGCAACCCGCTTTTTTTCAGAAACCGCCTAAATCACTATGCCGCTTCTCCTAACCCTGCTGGGTATTCTGGCCCTCGTGTTTCTGATTGCTTATGTCAAGCTCGACACGTTTATCTCGTTTGTACTGGTTTCTCTGGCCATTGGCCTGGCTGCGGGTATGGACGTGTCGGCAGTGGGTAAGTCCATCCAAACCGGCATTGGCGGGACGCTGGGCGATCTGGTTCTGATTATCGGCTTCGGGGCTATGCTCGGCCGACTGGTGGCCGAGAGCGGGGCCGCCCGCCAAATTACCAACGTGCTGATTGGCTGGTTCGGCATCAAAAACATTCGCTGGGGGTTGGCGTTAGCGGGGTTCATCATCGGCATCCCGCTGTTCTACAACGCGGGCTTCATTATCGTTGCCCCGCTTATTTTCACGATTACGTTCTCGTCGCGGTTGCCCCTGCTCACCGTGGCCATTCCGATGCTGTCGGCCCTGTCGGTGGCACATGGGTACTTGCCCCCGCACCCCTCGCCCGCAGCCATTGCCGGGCAGTTGAACGCCAAAATTGGCCTGACGTTGTTTTACGGCATTCTGGTGGCTATTCCGGCAATTATTGTGGCCGGGCCGATATTCGGCAAGACGCTGGGCGGGTTCCAGCCCAAAATCGACCGGGAGTTATTCAACATCAAGGAAGTCCCTACTACTGACCTGCCGGGGGCGGGGATTAGCTTCCTGGTGGCCCTGTTGCCGGTGGTGCTGCTCACGATATTTGGGCCACTGAAAACCTATTTGCTCACGGCTCCTGAAGGCCAAACACCCGTTCTGGACAAAGCATCGTTGGCCGGTAAACTGCTCACACTCGTTGCCGAACCGTATATGGGTATGTTGCTTTCGGTACTGGTAGCTATTTGGGTGCTGGGCCTGCGCCGGGGTGCCGATGGCAAACGCCCGACCATGAAATCGGTGATGAAGGAACTGGAAGAGGCCATTAAAGCGGCCTCGCCCATTTTGCTCGTGATTGCGGGGGCGGGTGCCCTCAAGCAAATCTTTGCCGACAGCGGCACGAGTACCTATATTGGTGGTTTACTGGCGGGCGTGGCTATTCCGCCCCTGCTGCTGGGCTGGGGCATGGCGGGTTTCATCCGCATTTGTGTAGGGTCGGCAACGGTCGCGGGCCTAACCACGGTAGGCATTATTTTGCCGCTGATTCAGTCGCAGAATGTTAACCCCGAACTGATGGTGCTGGCCATTGGATCGGGAAGCCTGATGTGTTCGCACATCAACGACCCCGGTTTCTGGCTCTTCAAAGAGTATTTTAACCTCAGCATTCCCGACACACTCCGTACCTGGACGGTGATGGAAACCATTGTTTCGGTGGTTGGTCTGTTGGGTGTGTTAGCCTTGAGTGCGATCATTTAAACCCTGTAATCAAATGCTTACTCGTTTCTCTCTCCTGCTCGTACTGTTTGCTGGTATGGCTCTCGTACCCGCTAAACCTAAGCGCGTCATCTTTTTTGGCGACTCCATCACGTTTGCCGGAGCGAAGCCGGGCGGCTACATCACCCGCATCAACGACCTGCTCACCAAACAAAACAAAGCCGCTGATTACGAATTGATTGGTTCAGGCATCGGCGGCAATAAAGTGTATGATCTGTTCCTGCGGATGGACGACGATGTACTGGCCAAACAGCCCGATGTAGTGTTCATCTACATCGGCGTGAACGATGTGTGGCACAAGCGCACCTACGGCACCGGCACCGACCCCGACAAGTTCATGAAGTTTTACGAGGCCCTGATTCGCAGGCTACAGGCCGCCAACGCGAAAGTCGTTCTTTGCACGCCCGCCGTAATCGGCGAAAAAACCGACCACTCCAACGAGCAGGATGGCGACCTGAATCAGTACAGCAACCTGATTCGCGACCTCGCCAAAAAACAAAACCTCCCGCTCTGTGACCTGCGGAAGGCTTTCCTTGACTATAACCTCAAAAACAACCCCGACAGCAAAGCGCAGGGTATCCTCACCACCGACCGCGTTCACCTGAACGACCTCGGTAATCAGTTTGTGGCCGAGCAAATGTTGCCGTTTTTGTAACGCGGTTTTTGTAGCGTGGTTCTCCTGAACCGCGTGTTTGTTGCTGACGCGAATGCGCGGTTCAGGAGAACCACGCTACGCTACTCGGCCCAAGCCGTTTGCAGGGCACCCAAAAACGTTTCGGGCGGTTGCGCTCCCGACACGGCGTACTTGCGGTTGATGACAAAAAACGGCACTCCGCGCACCCCAATTTGACGTGATTCGTAAATATCCTGCTCCACGGCCTCGGTGAAGGCGTCGGTCTGAAGCATTTTTTCGACCTCAATTTTATCTAGGCCAATCTCGGTGCCCAATTCGGTGAGGGTAGTGTGATCGGCGGTGTTGCGCCCTTCGGTGAAGTAGGCCCGGAAAATGCGCTCCTCGGCGGCATCGCCCAGACCGTGTTGCTTGGCTAGTTGGATAAATCGGTGCGCGTCGAACGAGTTAGCGACCACCGCTTTATCGAAATGGTATTCGAGGCCAACTTCGCGGGCCATTGCCGTCACGTGGTCGTGCATCTGTTCGGCCTGAGCCAATGGAATACCTTTCACCTCGGCCAGATAATCGAGCACCGACCGGCTGGGGTCGGTGGGCATGTCGGGGTTAAGCTGGAAGCTTTTCCAGATTACGTTGATTTGGTCTTTGTGTGGGAATTGGTCGAGCGCGGCCTCAAATTTCCGCTTGCCAATGTAGCAGAAGGGGCACATCACATCACTCCAGATTTCTACGTTCATACGCGTTGCTTGGGTGTATGCTCTCTCAACAAAACCACTGAGCAAGGGGTTTACCAGACACACAAGAAAACTCAACCAAATGAAAGCTGCCATCATCAATCAATACGGCTCACCCGCCGAACTACACGCGGGCAACGTGCCCCGCCCCGAAGTCGATACCCACGACGTGCTCATCCGGGTCTATGCTGCGGGCATTAATCCCTACGAAACC
This sequence comes from Cytophagales bacterium, assembly GCA_004292855.1. Lineage (GTDB taxonomy): Bacteria > Bacteroidota > Bacteroidia > Cytophagales > Spirosomataceae > Rudanella. The sequence continues at coordinate 13,099 of RDXN01000063.1, read as the reverse complement.
AAAATTCGGTCCGGGGCCATGAGCCTGTTTATGTCGAATGATTTCCCCAAGATTCTGGGTGGTGATTGTGCAGGTGTGGTTGAACAGGTGGGCATCATGGTCACCGATTTCCGACCCAACGACCGCGTGGTGGCCGCTCTCGGCGTAAAAGGTGGTGGCTATGCTGAGTATGTTGCGACCAACGAGAAGAATCTGGTCAAACTACCCGACGATATTGACTTTGTGCAGGCCGGAGCCATGCCCATTGCCGCCGGAACCGCCCTGCAAGCCCTGTTTAACAAGGGGCATGTGCGCCCCAACGACCGCGTACTCATCAACGGGGCTGCCGGGGGCGTAGGCACCTATGCTGTGCAGATCGCCAAGATTCAGGGTGCCCACATCACGGCAGTTTGTGGCCCCGATGGCGTGGCTCTTGTCCGCGAACTGGGTGCCGATCAGGTGATTGACTATACCCAAACAGATTTCACTAAACTACCCGAAACGTACGACGTTGTATTCGATGCGGTCGGTAAAAGCTCATTTGAGGCCTGCAAGGGTATTCTGACCGAAAAAGGGGTTTACATAACCACGACTCCCTCGCCAGAGCAATTTCTGGAACAGGTCGTTACAACATTCACGAGCCAAAAAGCGGAGTCGATTATGTTTTCGTTCACGAAAGAGGACATGAACTGGCTCCTCAAACAGATGCAGGAAGGCCGCTTGAAATCGGTGATTGATCGCACGTATACTCTCGACGAACTGGCTCAGGCGCACGAATACAGCGAAACCGGGCACGCAAAAGGCAAGTTGGTTGTAGTTGTTAAAGGCTAAAGATTCGGGGAAACGACATATTTTCTGATCCCAAACAGACAAGATGTCGTCCATACGTGTAGCTTTGATTTTCGAACACGTAGCTACCGAATACATGAATCTTAACCTGAAAACAGCCCCTGATGCTCCTAACGCCATTAACCGGTACGACGCCATTGTGGTGGGGTCGGGCATATCGGGCGGGTGGGCCGCCAAAGAACTGACCGAGAAGGGCTTGCGCGTGCTGATGCTCGAACGTGGCAAGCACGTCGAGCACGTAACCGACTATGCCGGTTCCATGAACAACCCCTGGGATGACCCGCTCCGTAACGCAATTTCGACCGGCACCCACGACCGGCAACCCATTCAATCGGGCGTGTATGCTTATAATAACGAGACCAAACATCTGTGGGTCGACGACCTCGACAGCCCCTACAATCAGGTAAAGCCGTACAACTGGTTCCGGGGCAATCAACTCGGCGGGCGGTCACTCATGTGGGGGCGACAGAGCTACCGGTTCAGCGCGATGGATTTTGAAGCCAACGCCCGCGACGGCTTCGGCACCGATTGGCCCGTTCGCTACGTGGAAATGGCCCGTTGGTACGATTATGTTGAAACGTTTGCCGGGATCAGTGGCTCGCTCGAAAAGCTGCCCCAACTGCCCGATGGCAAGTTTCTGCCGCCCATGGACATGTACTGCCTGGAGAAAACGATGAAAGGGGCTATCGAGAAAAACTGGTCGGACCGTAAAATGATTATCGGGCGCACGGCCAACCTGACTCAGGCGCAACGGATTCACACGTCGGTGGGGCGGGCGAGTTGCCAGTTCCGTAACAAATGCCACTGGGGGTGTCCGTATGGTGGTTATTTCAGCACGCAGTCGGCCACGTTGCCAGCGGCCAAAGCCACGGGGAAGCTCTCCGTCGTGACCGACGCCATCGTGACCGAAGTGCTGTATGACGATAAGAAAAACCGGGCAACGGGCGTGCGCATACAGGACCGCAACACGGGGGCTGTGCGTGAGTATTACGCCCGCATCGTATTCGTAAATGCCTCGACTCTAGGCACCACCGGCCTGTTGCTCAACTCCACCTCGTCGCGGTTCCCGAATGGCCTCGGCAACGACAGTGGTGTGGTCGGCAAGTACCTGATGGACCACCATTATGGAGTCTGGTTTACGGGCGAGTACGAGGGTCTTAAAGACGAATATTACTACGGTCGGCGGGCCAATGGCATCTATATTCCGCGTTTCCGCAACCTCCCCGGTCAGAAGCAGCGAACAGACTACGTGCGCGGCTTTGGGTATCAAGGCGAAGCAAGCCGGGCCGGTTGGCAGCGGGGCGGCAGTCTGCCCGGCTTCGGTGCGGGCTTGAAAGAGGAACTTTCGGAGCCAGGCAACTGGCAAATGCGCCTGGGGTCTTGGGCCGAACAACTCCCCGACGCCAAAAACACCGTCACCCTGAACCGCCAAAAACTCGACAAGTGGGGCATGCCCACCCTCGACGTGAACGCGAGCTTCGGCCCGAACGAGATGGCCATGCGGAAAGACATGCTGGCATCGGGCATTGAGATGATGGAGGCTTCAGGGCTGAAAAACGTGCAGGGCGTCGATGCGCTCGACGTAACGCCCCCCGGCTCGTGCATTCACGAAATGGGTACTTGTCGCATGGGTCGCGATCCAAAAACGTCAGCCCTGAATGGGTTTAATCAGATGCACGCCGTGAAAAATGTGTTCGTCACGGACGGCTCGTTTATGGCGTCGTCGGCTTGCCAGAACCCCTCACTCACGTACATGGCGTTTACGGCGCGGGCCGCAGACTATGCCGTCAAGGAAATGAAGAAGGGAAATATCTAACCCAGCAGCTTCCACTCAACGCCGTGATGCACGAGCAAAAACAGGAACAAGCCGACCCAAAGTACATCAACGAAGTGCCAGTATAGCGAAATAAGCTTTAATTTGAGCTGATTGGGCGGGTTCACACTATATACGAACGAGTCGACGTAGTGGCGTCGGCGCATGGCTTCGGCCAGAGCGACCATCAGAAAAATAAGACCAAGCAGAATATGAACCAGGTGCAACCCCGACAGGATATAAACGAATCCACCGGCGGGGTTGCCCTGCAAACCGACGCCCGCCAGGACCATCTGCCGCCAACCCCAGGCCTGCAGCAGGATGAATAAAATACCAAGCATCAGCGTGACGCTCATGTTGGAGCGGTACTGCGCGAATCGCTCCGTTCGGAACGCGTTATTGGCATTGTGGAGCGAGAGGCTGCTGAGCAAAATAACGACGGTGCTGATCAAAAAGACGTTGGGCAAACGAACCTCGGCCCAACCCGTTCCGGTGCTTCGGACAACGTAGGTGGCGAGCAATATCGTGAACAGCAACACGCTGCTTGCGATACCCAACCAAACCATAAACCGGAACGGCTCCCGCCGTTTAAGTAAATTACTCATTATAATTTCCCTTGCCAGACTGTGTAACGTCCGAAAGCCTCGTCGCCGTTCGGTTCGCCCGAAAAAATGCCGAATACCGTGGAACCTGACCCACTCATAGCTGCGTAAACGGCCCCCTGCTCGTACAGTTGTGCTTTGAGGTCGGCCAGAATTGGATACTTAGGAAACAGGCTGTCTTCAAAGTCGTTGTGTACGCGGTCGCGCCAACCCGCGATGGGGGCTTCGAGCAGCGCACGTAGGGGTGTTTCGGGTTGGCGGGGTCGGATACCCGCGTAGGCTTCGGCGGTTGAGATAGCCAGATTGGGGTAGATTAGCTGAATGCTGTAGCCGCTTAGATCAACCTTGATTTCCTCAAACATGTCGCCTTTTTGAACGCAGTACATCGGGCGGTTTTGAATAAAAAAGGCGCAGTCGGCACCGAGCGGGCGGGCGTAGCTTTCGAGTTGGGCAAGGCTCAGGCCCAATTCAAACAGGCCGTTAAGTTGCTTGAGTACAAGGGCTGCATCGGCGGAGCCACCCCCCAAGCCCGCGCCAATCGGCACAATTTTGTGCAGGTGAATCCGCACGGGCGGCAGGTCATGATCGGCCCGGAGTGCGTGATAGGCCTTCACACAAAGATTTTTCGCTGGGTCAGGATCGCCCGGTATGGGGATTCCGGTAGCCGTGAACTGTACCGGAACAGTAAGCGAATGATCTTCGATTACCTCCACCACATCGGACCAGCCAACCGGATAAAAGCAGGAGTTTAAGTTGTGGTAGCCATCGGGACGGCGTTCGGTAATCTGAAGCCCCAGGTTGATTTTACAATTCGGAAAGCCAAGCATAGTGCAAAAGTAAGACGTTGGATCGGTCCGCCGAAGCGGTTGGATTTTGGACGTTGGACTTTCTTTTACAATCCAACGTCCAAAACCCAACCGCTTCGGCGGACCGATCCAACGTCTTACTTAACTCCAATTACCTTAAACTCGGTACGTCGGTTGCGCTCATGTTCCTCTTCGGTACAAATCACCCCGTCGTTGCAGCTATTCAGCAGCATCGACTCACCTAATCCGCGCGAGGTGATGCGCTTACGGGTGACGCCCTTCGAGACCAGATAATCGGCCACCGACCGCGCCCGCCGTGCCGAGAGATCGCGGTTGTAGGTAGCATCGCCCCGGCTGTCGGTGTGCGAACGCACCTCAATCGTGAGCGTGGGGTATCGGCGGAGGGTCGTTACGAGTTTGTTTAGTTCGCGGGAGGCATCGGCCCGAATCGAGAACTTATCCAGATCGTAGTAAATGTTGTTCAGTGGAATCACCTCCCCTACCTTGAACAAGCGCACCTCGGTAGCCACCAGTTTTGGCTTCGATTTTTTGGCAATCCGGCTGATCTTGCTCGTGCTTGTTCCGTAGTTAGGCTTGGTCGTAACGAGCGTGTAATCGCAACCGGCATCCAGATCGAACACGTAACGCCCGTCGGGACCCGTCACCACTGAGCGCGTCGACTTGTCGCACTCGTTACGCAACGTAACGGTAACGCCCTCAATCGGCTTTTTGTCGATCTCGCCGGAAATAACACCCCGGAGCCGCGAACGAGTCAGGGTGGCGAGTTCGGCGGCTGAACCGGGCGCGGCTGTGTACACCGTATCCATGATGATTGTCGGCTTACTCAACCCCATTTCCAGGCGGGTAGGACCATCATCAACCAGCGATTTGGTCGAAAAGCCAATTAGATTGCTGATGTAGCCATCGCGGGAAGCGAGCAGCCGGAAATCGCTTTCGTTTTGCAAACAAATCCGAATCAGACCGTTCTTATCGGTCACGAGCTGCTGATCAATGCCCCCCTCGACCCGGCCTTTAATGTCGACCTGAACGCTGTCGAGTGAACGGTCGTTTTCGGTGTCGTAGAGCCGCACCGTCAGGTCGCGACAGCCGTAGAGCGAGCTTTCGCGCACAAACCGCATAATATCGTCGCTACCATCGCGCCGGTTGGTGCTGAGATAGCCCGACTGCCGGTTACCGTCCGTAATCAACCCAAAATCATCTTTGGGCGAGTTCAGGGGTGCATCGAGGTGCTCCACCGACTGCGGGGCAATACCGGCCATCACGGCCATAAACACATCCAGGCCGCCCAGTCCGCGCTTGCCATCAGACGCGAAATACACGTTGCCCAGCTCGTCCACAAATGGGAAGAGTTCGTTGCCTTTACTGTTGACCATAGGGCCGAGGTTAACGGGTTTACCCCAACGGTCGTTGGTGCGCTGAACCACGTAGATGTCGCTGCCACCCTGCCCACCCGGCATGTCGGAGGCAAAATAGAGCGTACGGCCGTCGCGGCTCAGCGTGGGGTGCCCCACCGAATATTCGTCGCTGTTGAAGGGTAATTCCTCCACATTGATCCAGGCTCCGTTCTGCTGCTCGCCGGTGTAGAGTTTCAGTTTATTGACGCCCTCGGTGCTCTGTTTGCTGCGTCCGTCGTTGTAGTTGTTGCGGGTAAAAATAATCCGGGTGCCGTCGGGGGAGAACGTGGCCGGCCCCTCGTGGTAACGCGTATTGAGCGACTTGGCGAACTGCTTCACCACGTCGGCGGGGCGTTTCTCATAGCCCAGTCCTTCGGAGGCCCGAATGCCCTGATCGTATCCCGTCACGAGTCGCGAATCGTTGGGCGACCCGCTCGCCCGGCTCTCCACCGTCTTGCGGTCCCGTCGTTTGGTACGAGCGTCGTTAGAAGGGGTTTCGGAACCATCGGCTCCAATAATCGACGTTACACCCAGATCGCTGCGCTTCGTAACGTAAATCAGATCCAGATACCCCTGTCCACCTCCGCTGCCGCTCGTTTCGATTACCGAGCCGCCTTTGCTACCAGCCACATACACCAGACCATCGCGGTAATACATGGGGCTAAACTCCTCGTTTCTGGTATTGATATCCAGGTTTTCGAGTCGGTACTTTACTGGCTCACGGCTTCGGGAGCGTTGCCCGGCTTCGGTTGTACTTTCGGCGGCCCGGCGGGCCTGTTGATCGGCCATCAGCCGGTTATATTGCTCGTACTGCTCGTCGGATTCGCGAAACTTGCCGTTGGCGGCCAATGTCTGCGCAAACTGCAACACAGGTTGTGGGCGTCGTTCGGCGGCAGGTACCAGGTCGAGCCATTCCAGATAGCCTTTTTCGGCTTTGGCATAGTCGCCGACAAGCCGGTACGTATTAGCCAAACCAAGCGTGGCCGTAATACGTTGGGGGGTGCTGAGAGGGCTACCTAATACCTGCCCGTACAGATCAATAGCCCGGCCATAGGCTTTGTAGCTAACCATTCGGTCGGCTTGGCGCAGTAGCGAATCGGGCGTAACGCGGGGGGCTTCCGGCCGGATAGTGGGTCGGGAAACCTTCATTACTAACCGCTCGTTTTGGCCCCGGCTTGGGCGCGACTTTACGGTCGCACGGCGGGCCGTTGGCTCTTCAGCCGTTAGCCCGACCACCCACGTGAGGGTCAGAAAAGCACTTAGTACGGTCGTGTAGCGAGTCATGGGTGTCGCTTAATCATCAAAGTATATGTATCTCCTAGGTTATACGTAAAAGGAGAACCAAAAGTATAACTCAGGTTTTCAATCAAATGGGTAGTTCTGATTCTTAGTCGGTTATCGACTCAAGGTCAAAAACCGGCTGTAGGTTCGGCCATCGTTCAGGGTAAGTACATAAAAATACGTCCCCTCCGGTAGCCCTTGCCGACTCGATCCCGACACGCTGCCCGTATTGGCGGTGCCGTTCCAGTCGTTTTGGTATGCATTACTCACAAAAACCGGGTTGCCCCAGCGGTTAAACACGTCTAGTTTCACCGTTGCGCCCGCAGGTACCCGGCTTACCACAAACTGATCGTTGACGCCATCGCCATTGGGCGAAAAACCCTCCGGGATGAAGATTTCCCCCTCGGGCGAAACAGATTGCAAGGTAACAAGCGTTGGCTCGTCGTTGTCGGCGGGGTTCCCGTTTTTATCGGGGTCCGGGTCGGTTCCGTCGGTCGATTTATCACGGCAAATTCCGCCATTGGCATCGCGTGCCGATACTTGTGCCTGATTGGTAAACGTCAGCGTATTGGCTTGCCCGACGTTCAGCCGCACCAGCAGCCGCACACTCCGTTGCGCACCCATAGGCAGGCTTGCCCCGGCAAGCAGGAGGGTTGTGTCGGCTCCCCGACCCGTGTAGGCCGGATTCACGGCCCAACCAGTGTCGGTCCGCACGGTCACGCTTCGCACCTGCGCCCCCGATACCCCAAAGGCCCGGTCGAGATCGTCGACGAGTTGCAGGTTAGTCAGGGGATTCTTGCCCAAATTGGCGGCTGTGAGTTGGTAGGTCAGCTCAACCTCGCCGTTGGGTAGCCACGTAGGTTCAAACACGCGCTTGCTTAGACCCACCACCTCGGCCATTGGATTGTTAGGCAACGGGACTCGTACAGAAAGGCTGGCAAAAGCACCCGCACACGGCCCGGCTCCGTCGGGGTCGGGAGTGACAAGGGCAAACACGATTGAACCGCGTAGGCGGTCGGCCTCGGAAAATAGGTAGCGCGTCGAGGGGGCGTTGGCCGAGGTAAGCAACCCCGTGCCGGTGCTGCTCCATTGCGGCCCCTGCGCTACCCCGCGCAACTGCGCATGAAGGCTTACCGATCCGCGTTGGCCGTTGAGCGAGTCCGCCCAGACGGCCACGCGGGCCGGGTTACTGATACACGGCGCGATGCCATTGGGGCAGGCCGTGATTTGTGCCGACAGGGCCACAGGTTCGCTGTAGCAACCGTCGGTGGTGCGTAGAAACAAATAGTAAGTGCCCGTTTCAACCGCCATTGGCGACTGCACGGCCATTGCGTTGGGGTCGGGTCCATTGCGGAACAGCCACTCGCCAGCCGGGTTCAATGCCTTGTTCACGGGCAACGCCCCGGTCAGGTCGGCAGTTTGGTAGGGGCATCCATTGGCAACCGTGGTTGTTGCCAACACAGGTCGCAACCGACTTGCATTGACCATTAGTGGCAAAGACTCTGAGCTGTCACTCGCGCAGTTGCCCATCTGACAAATTGCCCGAAACGAGCGACTTTGGGCGGGCGAAACGGTTCGGTTGAGGCCTATCGCGCCATCGGACCAGCGCACGATGCCCAGGCAATTGAGAGCCGAGAGGTTTACGGATTGGCCCGCACAAATCGTGGTTCGGTCGGCCACAAGCACGGGCTTGGTGGGTTGCCCCACAGCGATCTCGACCGGCACCGATGCAACTGAGGAGCAGTTGTTTACGATACAGATAGCCCCGGCAAATATAGTCGTTTGATCGACTTGAATCGTGGCCGTAAGACCGGTTGACCCATCGGGCCAACGAACGGTTCCGGTACATCCGGTGGCCGTGAGTGTAACACGGCTACCCACACACACGGGCGAGGCCGATGGCGTTACAACGGGTGGCATGGGTGTGTTCACACGAACGGTCCATACCTCGGCAAAACAACTCAAACAGCCCTGTGCCGACCGACAAAGAGCCGTATATCGGGTCGATTGGGCAGGCCGGACAGTTATTTGGTTACTGGTTTCGCCCGTACTCCAGATAATAGTCCCTACGCAACCCGTTGCCGATAACAAAGCCGACTCGCCCCGGCAAATCGCCGACGTTGATCCGAGAATAACGGGGGATGCAGGTGTTGCACAGGGTTCAGGGGTTTGGGCGACTGCAGCCGACCCAATTGCCCATCCGGCAACCAGCCCGCTACATACAACACCTAAAATCCTGAGTAATTTCTGTAGAGACAACCGCATGGATAGCCATTTTTTAACGTCAAAACTGAGCTGACGACAATCAGACGCCAACAGGTCTATCACTAGACGAATATCATGCCAAGCAGCCCGAGGTCCTGTCTGACCCTGTTTTGCTGTTGTTTTTGTACGCAACGCCCTTTGTTTTTTCGTCTTTGAGAAGGCTCCCCTACGCAACACAAATCATGCCACGTTTAGCGTTTTAAGGTGTGATCATGTGACTAACACATGAAAAGTTCGTCACCTCGTAATAGGCGAATTTGGACCAATTAGGCCATGAACGTGCAAGAAACCCGATGAAACTACAGTGGGTCTTCACCTAGGGTTGGCGCGGACCAGGCGGGTTGGGCGGGCGTTGCCGAGAACTTCAGCGGTACCCCCACGCTCATGTATCTCCCGGCTACCGGATGTTCTTCGGTCACGACCATCTGCCGAGCTTGCAGATGCGGGTCGTGGACCAAATCGGGCAGATCGTTGACGGGGGTAATGAGCAAGTCGTTCTGTGTTCCGAACAAAACCCACTCGTTCTGAGTACGTTGCAGAAACAGATCTCCAATCTGCGCTTTATAATCGGCGAGTTCGGTGGGGGTTTGCGGCAACAAGAATTTAACCCAGTCGGGCTTGTCCACGAGTGTACAGAACTTCTGCCAGAACTTCGGTTCGAGCGTGCCCAGGACCACGTAGCGCGTGTACCCGTTGCCTTCGTCTCTTGTTTGATAAACTCCGTAGTTAGGTTGCCCACCCGACAGAGGCATTTGGCCGCGCTGGGGATTCATGCCGCCCACGTGCTGCGCATACCCCACCGAGAGCAGGGGCATCACCATGTCGGTCATCGACACGTCGACGTGTTGACCCTCACCCGTACGCTCGCGGGCGTAGAGGGCCGCCAGTGTACCCATCACGCACCCGTAGGAGCCACCCGCAATATCGGCCAGTTGAACGCCCGGTAAGGCAGGGGCTTCTTCGGGCGAACCCGTCAGACTCAGCACGCCCGATACGCCCAAGTAGTTGAGGTCGTGGCCCGCCAGATGGGCGTAGGGGCCAGTTTGTCCGTATCCCGTTACGGACACGTAGATAATGCGCGGATTCAGAACGCGGGCCGTCTCGTAGCCCAGCCCCAGCCGGTCGAGGTAGCCGGGCCGAAACTGCTCCACCAACACATCGGCGGTTTTTATAAGGTCCAGAAGCTGCGTGCGACCTTCATCGGTCTGGTAGTTGAGCAGCAAACTCCGCTTAGAGCGATTGTATAGCAGGTAGTTAACCGATTCACCGTTCAGATAAGGCGGGAACACCCGCACATAGTCGGGGCTATCGGGGTTTTCAATTTTAAGCACGTCGGCCCCCATATCGGCCATAAGCATGGTGCCAAGCGGGCCGGGGAGCAGGCGGGTAAGGTCCAGGATACGCAGCCCCATGAGCGGGCCGGTAGTGGGTTGACGATGATGTGTATGCACGGGCGTTTGAAAACTTGTACCAGCAAAGTTCTCACAAACTTTAACATCTTTGTAGTCCATTCGACTCACTTTAGTTTAGTACTTTACCCTATGAAACGTACGCTCCGTATATTGCTTTTTCTGGTGGCCCTGCTCGGCCTGACCTATACCGCTACCTACACCAACCGCTTAGCGCACCTGCGCAACTTTGCCACGTGGGGGCCACACACGATTTATGACTACAAAAGCCACCCCACCCGCCTAGTTGAAAATGGCGATGCCCCCCAACCCTGGCCCCTCGATTCACTCTACAACAAGCGTGATATCCCAAAAAGCCTGATCGACAGCCTCGAAAAGCAGCATACAACGGCGTTTCTGGTTTTCCAAAACGGTAAACTCAAGCACGAACGCTATTGGGACCGCCCCGGTGCGCCTGCCGGTCGTGACACGTTGAGTGGCTCATTTTCAGCGGCCAAGAGCATGATCTCCCTGCTCATCGGCATTGCTCTCGACGAAGGCCGAATCAAGAGCCTCGACGAACCCGTAGCCAACTATCTGAACCATTTTAAGGAAGGCGATTTAGTAAAAGTCCGCATCAAGGACCTGCTCACGATGAGTAGTGGCCTGAGTTGGAAGGAGTCGGACAAGGGGTATTTCAGCCTGAACGCTTATGGCTACTACGGCGATGATATGGACTATACCGTGAGCCGGATGGAACCGAAAGAACCCGCCGGTAAAACGTGGGAATACCGCTCCGGCGACACGCAGGTGCTGGGCCTGATTGTGGAGAAAGTGTTCGGCAATTCAATCTCGGAACTGGTGTCGGAGCGGTTTGCACGGCCCATGCACTTCGAGCACGACGCCCTTTGGTTGCTCGATGGCGCACAGAAGCACGAAAAGGCATTTTGTTGCTTCAACGGCACGGCTCGTGACTATGGTCGGTTTGGGCAATTGGTACTAAACGGCGGGGCCTGGAACGGCAAGCAGATTGTCTCCAAAACCTACCTCGACGCAGCTATGACCCCCGCGAGTTATCTCAAAGACCCGACGGAAGACATGCGCCCGGTCGATTATTATGGCTATCAGTACTGGATTCTGAACCACCCAAACGGCATGAAAGTCCCGTCGATGAACGGCCTGTTTGGTCAGTACGTGTACATCCTGAAAGAGAAAAACGCCGTTATCGTCCGGCTTGGCAACTCGACCATCGAGCAGTTTATTCACCACTACCAACCCGAAAATTTCTACTACATCGACGCAGGTTTGAGCGTTCTTGATTAGCCTTGAACTGATATAGATTCGCAGCAGTGGGGCCGAGTTGAAAATAAAAAAGTGGGACCCGCCGGCGGGTCCCACTCAAGTAGGGGCCTGGGATCCCTCCCTGACCGTTGTAAACGTAACAGGAAAGTATTTAAAAAGAAAAATTAATAACAAGCACTGAAATGGTTTGAACTTAAGTCAACGACAAGCAAAATTTTTTGCGTGAAGTGTTTGCAAAAGTCACTTTCTTTTGCGTAACTAGTTCCATATTCACCATGAAAACTTCTAAAAGTTATGTTCACCAATACACAGGAAGCGGGGAATACTTTACCGACACCGGAATTAGTGACGCTTACAAAGCAAGAGTGGGAAGTACTGATGCGGTTGGCAAATGAGCCAACAAACGCCGAATTGGGTGAAATTCTCTGCATCACTCCTAAAAGTGCAGAGAATTACCGTAACCGAATTCAAGGTAAGCTGGCACTGAAAGGACACCACGTATTGGCCCGCTATGTACGTCGATACGAGCCACAGCTACGACAGTGGTATCAGTTACTAATTGGTAAGCCCCCCCCTCCCCCAGAATTGAGTGACATTACTATCTTTTTTGTGATCAATTTAAGAAAATTAGTTTGTCAATAGGTAGTTTTTTGAGGTAAAAACTCCTCATTGATTGAGGTGTTTTCACTCTTTCGTAGAGTATGGTTGACATTTACCTTTGTTCTCAAGAAAGCCGCTCAAAGCAACACCGGCAGCCATAAAGCGGTTTTTGGGTCAAATCGTTCAACTAAACAAACTGCGTTTTAACATGAAAACACCTATCACATTTTCGTTAGTGCGAAGAGGGGTAATCCCTTTTTCGTGACACTTGCCTTCTTGTTGCCTCTTTCTTGTAATATTTCCCCGAACGTTTCAGATAACGTTGAGCCTACATTAAGTTCAGATGCTTTAGCTGAAAAGCTCAAGTTGTCAAATACCTACACTCAGATTGTAGATTTGTTTCTCAATAGGAGGGATCAACTAAAGAGTAAAAGCATTACAGTTGATGTTGCTAAAATCAGAAGCTTGGAACAGATAGCCAAACAGGCTAAAACTGAGGTTGAACTGGAAAAAGCCTTCAAGCTATGTTACAAAACTGGTGGAAGTGACTCTTGGAAATTCTTTATGCAAACCTCTCAGTTGTTCGAGCAACTGGTTAGAGAGATTCCCGCTCTTAGAAGAGCTACAAGTAATGATTTGAAGGACGCTTTTCAGAAAGCGGCACAAGGTGAGCTAAACTCTACAATCAGAACGGAATCTGCCTTAGAGGTTGTTTAGGATTGCGTTTCACGAATTTTTCTGGACATCAGCCGGATCATTGTCCAGTAGATAATAGACTCAGCATGAGACTCTTTAGTCT
>RDXN01000036.1 GCA_004292855.1 Cytophagales bacterium | reverse complement strand
TTTAAAACAATAAAGCCCGGCCATAAATGGCCGGGCTTTACTACTATTTAATCTCAATAGACTTAACCGATAGATACCCGCTTAAAGGCAGAGATCGTTAGTCCCTTCGACGTTTTCTCCAGTAGTTGCGCGATAGACATTGAGTTGTCTTTTACGAATTCCTGGTTCAATAAGGTGTTGTCTTTGTAGAATTTGTTGAGCTTACCCAACGCGATTTTCTCAAGCATAGCCTCGGGCTTTCCTTCGGCGCGGGCCTGCTCTTTGCCAATTTCGATTTCGCGCTCAACAATAGTTGCATCAACGCCGTCTTTGTCGAGAGCAACCGGCTTCATCGCTGCTACCTGCATGGCTACGTCGCGACCAACTTCGGTCACGTCGGTGCCGTTGGTATTGTTCATCGCTACCAAAACGCCCAACTTACCGTTCGAGTGGATATACGACACCACCTTCTCGGCGTGTACGTTCTCGTACGAAACCACATCGACTTTCTCCCCGATTTTGCCCATCAGGTCGGTGATGTGATCCTGCAACGAACGACCATCGGCCTGCGGAGTGGCTAAAAGGCTCTCTTTGCTGTCGGCGTTGGTCGAAACGGCGGTGCTCATAATCGCCATTGCCAGATTCTGGAAATCAGCTACTTTCGATACCGGCTCGGTCTCGCAGGCAAGGGCAATAACTTTGCCGTTAGTGCCCTCAGGATTCACATGCGCCAGAACGATACCTTCAGCGGTCGTATTGTCGGCCCGCTTGTCGGCGATTTTTTGACCTTGCTTGCGCAGGATTTCTTTCGCTTTGTCGAAATCGCCATCAGCCTCAGTCAGGGCTTTTTTGCAGTCCATCATACCGGCTCCGGTCTCTTGCCGAAGTTTGTTTACGTCTGCTGCCGTAATTGCCATAGGAATTGTATGTAAGTTAAACGGTTGTCAAAAGAATGTGTAACCCGACACTCGGATTGGAACTATAGAAAAGTAGCCCATAGCGGCTGACTACGGGCTACTTTTTTCAGAGAACAGATATCAGTACGCAGAGAACAGTTTTGGGGAATACCCATTTACTGGTCGTTGTTGGCTGATCGCTGTTCGCTGTATTTATTCGGCCTGCTCTCCTTCGGCAACAGCGGCTGGTGCCGTAACCTCTGGTGCAACCTCGGCAGGCGCATCAGCCACAGCTACAGGCGCAACGGCTACGGGTGCAGGAACGTCAGCACCTTCGGAAGCTATCATACGGGCATCACTAGCGCGTTTTGCCTCTTCTTCTTCCTGAACGCGCTGATCGTCTTTGTCTTGCTTACGCTCCATGAGGCCCTCTTCGATGGCCCGGCCAATGGCCAGTGTAATGAGTGCAATCGACTTGTAGGCGTCGTCGTTGGCTGGAATCGGGAAATCGACCGCATCGGGGTTTGAGTTCGTATCGCACATGGCAAACACTGGGATACCCAGGCGTTTGGCTTCGGCAACGGCGATGTGCTCGCGCTTTACGTCCACAATAAACAGGGCGGCTGGCAGACGGGTAAGGTCCACGATACCACCCAATACGCGATCTAATTTTTCCCGGTCACGCGACATAGTCAACCGCTCACGCTTGGCAATGTTGCTGGCCGTTGTTTCGTCCTTCAACATTTTTTCCAGCGTCTGGAGCTTTTTCATCGACTTCCGCACAGTGGCGAAGTTGGTGAGCATACCACCCAGCCAACGGTCGGTAACATAAGGCATTTTAAGGCGACGCGACTCTTCGGTTACGATCTCCTGAGCTTGTTTCTTCGTAGCGACAAACATCACTTTGCGGCCTGAGCGCACGATGCCTTTGATGGCGTCGCAGGCTTGGTCGAGGCTGGCAAGCGTTTTGTTCAAGTCGATAATGTGGATGCCGTTTTTCTCCATGAAGATATACGGAGCCATCCGGGGGTCCCACTTGCGCGTAAGGTGGCCAAAATGCACACCGGCGTCCAAGAGGTCTTTATATTCAATCTGTGCCATTTTCGTTTTGAAAATATGGAATGAGATAACTGTACGCAGCACCGCTCGTCGGCATCATCTAAGAGCAGTCTGGACGAATTTAGTAGACAGTAAGCAGCAGGCAGTATGCAGGTGGACCGCTGAGGGTTGCCAACTGCTGACTGAAAACTGCCAACTGAAATTAACGCTTGCTGAACTGGAACCGCCGACGAGCCTTAGCGCGACCGTATTTCTTACGTTCAACCATGCGTGAATCACGCGTGAGAAAGCCTTCTTTTTTCAAAGCAGGACGGAACTCAGCGTTCATCTCAACAAGTGCGCGTGAGATGGCCATCCGGGTGGCTTCGGCCTGACCGGTGATTCCACCGCCCCGTACGTTCACTTTCACGTCGTAACCACCCATACCATTCACAGAGTTGAAGGGTTGGTTCAGAATGATTTGCAGAATTTCAGAGGGGAAGTACTGCTTGTACTCTTTCCCGTTCACCTGAATGTTTCCGCTACCCGCCGACAGATACACGCGCGATACGGCGGTTTTACGGCGACCAATGGCATTAATACGATCCATTATCAGAGTTTAATTTCGGTTGGTTGCTGTGCCGCGTGCGGATGCTGATCGCCCGCGTAGATGTGCAGGTTCGTGTACATTTTCCGGCCAATCTTGTTCTTTGGCAACATGCCTCGTACGGCCATCTCAAGGATGCGTTGTGGGTGCTTTTCGAGCAGCAACCGGGGTGTTGCAAACCGCTGACCACCGGGATAGCCCGTGTGGCGTACGTAGACCTTGTCGGTCATTTTCTTGCCCGTCAGACGCACCTTTTCGGCGTTGATGACGATTACGTTATCGCCACAGTCGACATGGGGCGTGAAGTTGGTCTTGTGTTTGCCGCGAATCATAGAAGCAATCTTGCTGGCCAGCCGACCCAGGATTTGCCCTTGTGCGTCAATCACAACCCAGTCCTTCTGCACCGTATCATCGTTGGCGGAGATGGTTTTATAACTGAGTGTATTCACTGTTTGTATTGATAATTGGTTGATTGCTAATTAATTGCGCATGAAAATACATGCCCCGCTTCAAAACGGGAGTGCAAATATAGCGGGTATAGGTCTGAAATACAAGGGAAAAGCAAAGAGTATGCAGTGGGCAGTATGCAGTAGCTGATGTGTGGTTGAGCATCGAGGTTGTCAAGTGTGCGTGGCGTATACGGGCTTTTTACGAACGAACCATCAACATTCAATTCTGCAACCAGTGGTTGCAGAAGTTAGCGGGTCCCATAACTTGGTCATTCTTGACAGATGCAAAGACGATCACGAGCGGCTGTTTTACAGTCAACAGACGCGCCGGAACGGATGGAGCAAATTAACAAGCCCATCTGTGTGGCCACTGAGCAACTCCCCGACAATCTAAGCCGGTTCTTCCCCAGCCTCTCCGCCTTCGTGCGCCGGATTGAGACGGTTTCGGAGTGATTAGGAGGGTGAGGGGATGTAGCGAATTAGTTCTTTGAAGAGAGACCTCTTTTAACCTCCTCCACAAATTCCAGAGAAACACCTGCTAACTGAGCTGACTGCTCCGAGGTCAATCCCATCAGCAACGCATTTTTAACCGTTTCTTTTTTCACTGCCTTTTTTACTGCCTTTTCCATTGCTTTCTCGGCCTGCTCGACTCTCTTTTTCTCGTTGTCGATAGCTAGGGCATTATTAGCTAAGGTCATTTCGTAGGCCATGCGCATTTCGGGAGTCATGGCACGTGTGTCCAATTCCTTGATGGCTACTTCTAACCACTCTTCATTCCAGAACTGCGGAAACTGGGTTGCCTTCGTGGTTTTATGGATGGTTTTCATCGTATAGATCAGTTTGTCCAGGTCTGTCTGAACATTGCTCAATTGCTTTCTGAATTTAGCCAGGCTTAGATCTTGTCCAATACTGCACGCGTAAACCATTGGGGTACAAAATCCGTTTTCAACTCAATGTCTGTACCATCTGTGATTTCAGCGATCCATAGGTTAGTTTCCCCTGAATTATCAAAAATATAGGCTCGACTGGTGAGCCGGACTGCATCCAGCAAAAGACTCAATGAGCGAGCGTAACGCTCTATCACTTTATCATCCGGGACGTTGTGTCCACCCGTGCGGACGCGGTGCCGAATTCGGCTGAGGTTAATCAGGGGGTCTTCGGTGGCTACGTAATAGAGATAATTGCGGAAACCAGCCGCGCGGGCTTTCTGCAAGGTTTGTACCTTATCGGCCGACGACATTACCGTCTCAAATGTGAACGATAAACCCGTCTCAATCAATTTTTGGCGGAGAAAATCGGTTAAAATAGCACTCAGGTAAGCGTTAAAGCTGACTGCCGAAAAATCTATGAATTTTTGCTCTACAAGTCGAATGGACTGCGCCATGTTAGCGTCGCCAGTACGGACCAGTAAGGGATGATTCTCAAAAAACGCGATGATCTCCGATTCGGTTAACGGCAGATTCAAGTCTCGAATATCGTAGCGGCCTTCCTGTCTGACGGTCTTCTCGATATCGTCGGGGTTGAGGTAGTAACCCAGCATCTCCGCGTTGATCACCGATTTCACAGTGCTTTTGCCGGAACCATTAGGACCGGCAAACATCCGCATCCGTTTAATCATGTTTGGGGATTCGGAAATGTTTCTGCGAAATGCTTTTAGGCTTCTCCAGGGCCTTTATTGCTGTGCGGGTGCCGTCGGGTTTCACTTCTACAATCTGACCATTTTCGGTCACCAACACACTGTTGCCGGAGGCCAGTGTTTGCCAGTAGGCTTGCCGGGTGGCAATGGCCGCCAACTCAGGAATTTGCCCTTCGAGGTAATCAACGGCTTTATCGGAAAGTGCCATGCGGTTATCGTTTCCCAAAGATACCGAATTTAGCCGGAGATTGGCGTGGCTACCTATATCGTGAACAGGTTCTTCCCCAACTCTTCCGCGTTCGTGCGCCGGATTGAGACGGTTTCTGAGTTGTTGGAAAAATAATGGGGTTGGGCGAGCTAATCCTCCCAATACTGGTTTCCATTGCAGTCGATGTAGCCATGTTTGTTATCAAGCAAAACTTCGGCAAGACCATTTGAAAACGAATAGCCTATCCCCCAGCAATAATCAAACTGATTGTCTATAACAATATGCCCAGCCTTATCTATGAACCCCCATTTTTCATCTTTCTCTACACATGCTAAATCGTCAAAAAAAGCCTCCGCATTATCAAATGAGCAAGAAATGACTACATTTCCATTTTTATCAATATACCCCCATTTTCCATTCTCTTTAACTCTTGCCATTTCCGAAGAGAATCCGAACGCCCATTCGAACCGGTATGGAGATAACTGCTTTCCATTTTTATCAATAAATCCCCACCTGTCAGCCTGTTTTATCTCTGCTAATCCTTCCGAAAAATTGTTGGTAAAGTCAAACCGGCAGGGAATGACTACTTTACCCTTAATACCAATAAAACCCCAATTCCCAAGCCGCTTTACTTTAGCAAGCCCCTCTTTAAAATCACCTGCATCTTCGAATTGATATGGTATAATTGAGTAACCTGATCTATCAATAAAACCCCAATCACCTGATTGGTCAATCAACCCCCACTCATTCTTTTTGCTACTTCTTCGGACCCTTGCCAGGCCCTCAGAAAAATCACCAGCCTCTTCAAATTGGCATGCAATTACCACAGCTCCAGTTGTATCAATAAATCCCCACTTTCCACTACGCTCTATTTTTGCAAGACCTTCTGAAAATTTAACACTCAAACCAGATAGACATGGGGTGATTAACTCACCAATCTTGTTCACAAATCCCCATCTGCCATCTTGCCTTACAGAAGCCATGCCTTCTTTAAAATTATCGACTTGGTAGAAATGACAAGGTATCACCATTTGCCCTGTCTCATCTATAAATCCTTCTTTTTCATCCTGCCTTACTCGCGCCATACCCTCCACAAAACGCCATGCACGGTCATAAACACAATCAATTATAATTTTCTTGTTCCAATCACAAAACCCCCATTTATTTCCTTTCCGGTAAGGAATCAGTTCGGCCACAACTGGAGTAACTACCGTTTCTGTTGAAGTAGAAAGTATATTTTGTACACAGGGCAACATTAACCCTTGCAGTGTCCCCCAATGCCCAACCTTATCCCGCAGCAACACCTCCAGGCCGGGCAGACTTTGCGGGGGCAGCACGAGGGCGTAATCGAGCAGGGCAAGCCGTTGGCGCACGGGGGTGGCCTCCATTTCCTGTAGGGTGCCGAGGAGTTGGCTCCGGCGGGGTTGCTCAAAATCGGAGAGGGTCAGGATCAGGTTTTCGCTGGTGTTGTGGGTGGTGTAGAGGTCGGGGCGGTGTGAGAGGGCGTATAGGCTCAGGGAGATCACCAGCAAACTGAAATCGTCCAGGTAGAGGCCGTAGTGGTGGGCCGTGCGTTTGGGGTGCTGGTAATCGGGCGTGCCTAATTCAAGAGCCTGTAGGTCGGTGAAGACCGGGAAAAACAGCCCGTCGTAGTCCACGAGCGCGGGTACGCCGTTGGGCCTGACAATGATGTTGTCGTGTTTGAGGTCGCCGTGAGCAAAGGGGTTGGCCAACAGCCAAAGAGCCATCTGATCGAAGGCATAGGCCAATTTGTGGAGCGCGGCCCGGTCGGTGCGGGCGCAGGCATCGCGCACAAACTGCCCCATCGTTTGGCCCTCAATCCACTCCATCAGCAGCACACAGGCCGTTTCGTCGTCGGCAAACGGGGATTCAATCCGTACTTCGTCGGCCAGAAATTGGTACGATACCCAGTAGGGCGAGGGGTAAGCCGCCAACTGTTCGGCAATCTGCCGCAGGCGTTCTTCGCGCTCGGTGTCGCGTTCCTTAAACACCTTGAGCGCGAAACGTTGGCCGGTAGCCGGGTCGCTTAGTTTAAAAACGATCCCCATTTTGCCGGTGCTGTACCAGGGTTCGTCGTATTGGTCGTCCCAAACGGGTTCGAGGTGGGCAAGCGTGGCAACGTTTCGGTTGGCTACGGCTTCGATGAGGTCGGTGTTCGCAAACATATCCGCAGGGTATAGTCGTCGAGGGCCAATTGGCCGCGTTGGTAAATGTCGGTGGTGAAGTCGCGGAAGGTGGTTTCATTGCTGCAAACGTCGGTCAGGCGTTGCAGCAGTTGAGGTATGGTCAGGGCGGGGTCGTGCTGTTGTTGGCAATAAATTATCTGATTACCAAGCCCGTAAGGAGTTTCCAGCACGGCCTGTAGTTGCGGGTGCAGAGTGGCATCGCGCAGGGCCATCTGAATCAGCAGCCACTGACTCAGCGCGTCGGAGGCCATCAGCAGCACGTCGCCCTCGGCTACGGGCCATGTTTCGAGGCTCAGGTGGTCGGGTAGCAGAGGCTCGTTGGAGTGAAGCAGAAACGGCGGTTCCGTAAAGGCCATCAGGTCGGTGGTGTGGCGTTTCAGTTGGCCGTTTTGGTCGAGCAAAAAAGCCGCACTGTCGCCGTAGTGCAACACCAGCAGTTGGTCGTCGGCAAGGGGCCATGCCGCCAGCAAGGTGGCCGACGAGCCTTCGCGCTCGTAGTCGTCCAGAATATCGGCAAAGGTTTGTTCGGCCTGCGCCCGCTTCGCGCGGAAAAACGGTTCGCGAAGGCTCTCAAACCAGTCGATCACGGCCTGTTTTGTCTCGAAAGGTTCGGTGGGCAGGTGAGCGCAGAGATGTTGCGACCAGTCGGCGGCAAAAAAGCCCGTGCCACCGGCCCCATCGCTCACCGTCCAAAGCGTCGGGTGGGCCGCGTCCTGATTCCGGCTCTGGTAATCGCCATCGGGTTTGGGCACGCTCTGCACCCGCGTTTGCCAGCGAGAATTATTGTTGCTGTCGTCGGGAAACACTGGTGCCAATGTTGAGCAGTTGAACAAGCTGAATTGGGCTGACATTCAAAGCCATAGCGGTGTAGGCCGGGCTGGCATCGCGCCCGGTGATCTGGGCAATTTGTCGGTTATAAATGGCCGGCAAATCGCTACTCATGGCAAACAGGGTGCGGGCATAGTCGTCGTCGGGCAACTCGTCGGTTTGGCACGGAAACAAAACCGGCTCGTTGCTGCTCCCCGACAGGTGAACGTTATAAAAAAGCACTTGCCCGTCGGCTGTTCGGAGTGTCCGCAGTTTCCGGGCGGCCTCGATCAGTTCGCCCTCGTCGGCATCGGTAGCGGCCCCATCGGTCAGATTAATGACCACGGGCGGGTAAATGTCTTTCCCCGAATGACTCGCCAGCCATTGCACGAGCGTGTCGTGAGCGAGTTCGATGGCCTGTTTCATGGGGGTCAGATGCCCGGCTTTGGGCGTAATCCATTTGCCTTTGGTCCCCTGCCGTTCGAGTGGGTGATCTTTCAACTCGCCAATCGTCACCATGCTTTTGGTAGATAAACCCCCCTGCCAGGCATATTTGGCCGTTTGGTCGGCATCGCCCCCGTAGCCAATTACGCAAATGTCAATGTAGTTGCGGTATTCGCCCTCGCGTCGGCATTCGGGGATAATCTGATTGAGCAACTCATTGACTGCGTCGGCCAGAAAATCCGCTTTGGTTTTCAATTGCCCCTTCACGGTCAGCGTGTTCCGCATACTACCCGACTGATCGAGCAAAAAGACAAAAGCCGTCGGTGTTGTGCGCGTCACCTTCGCCGTGTAGGGGCGGGGTTTTATGGTCGGCTTCGTTGCGCTTTCCAACAGGTCGGCAAACCGAAGCAGGTTTTTTGAGGGCAGGTGGTTACCCGTGAATACAATATCACTCATGGTGGTTGGTAAAAGGGGGCTTTGAGATTTTAGTGGTGCTATGTATTCAACTGATTTTTAAGGGCTTCAATGTCAGCTTGTACTAACTGCCGTTGTAGCGCAATGTACTCGTCTAAGTCGGGATATTGGGTAATAATGGTCTTCATAAACGATTGCTGAAGTTGCCCAATGGTGGCCAAAAGACCCATTTTTCGGGTCAGCAATGATTCGCGGATGCGGTGCAGCGTGTTGGCCTCGACGGGCGAATGCCAATCGAAACCGAAGGCCATACCATCCTGCAACCGTTGCCAGATTGCCTCAACCGCTTTCAGGTCTTTCTGACGGTAAGCCTCGGCGAGTTGGGCCATCAGTTCGGTAGCCTGTTGCTGTTTTTGGGGTTGATCCATGAACTTGTCGGGATGGACCAGCATACAGGCTTCCCGGTACAGTTTCTTGAGCGACACCTCATCTACGGGCGTTTCCAGCACGTGTTGCCGCTCCGAAACTCGGCGAAACGTAGCTTGGGCTTCGTCAATGCGTTGCTGGTGTTGTTCGGCTTTCTGGCGGTCGGCGGCTTTATCGGTTTCCAATGCCCGCTTTGCGGCAAGTTGGGCTTCGAGCGCGAGTTTTTCGATCAACAATTCGTGCAGGGCAATCCGAATACGGTTGGCGGCATAGTCGAGCCGGTTTTCCAGCTCGGCTTTTTCGAGTTCCAACTGAGCTATTTCGGCTTCAAGCAGATGAATTTCGGCTTTAAGTAACAGGCTGGGGTCAGCGAGGGCCGTGCTGATTGAATCAATAACAGATTTATTTGGCCCAACATGGCGGACCGAGGGGAGTTGCGTCATCTCCTGAAACCGCAGGCAGTATTGTTCGGCCATTGCAGAATCAGCTATAATCAGGATGCTTTCGCGGTTCAGATTGGCAGCCCGATAGGTCCAGTTATAGCTACCAAATAGGACGATTTGTCGGTCGATGACACAATATTTTTCGTGATTTAGACCTACCCCGTTCCCTGATTGATGCAGATACACCTGACCGCCAAAGCGGGTAATATCGGCGTGATTGAATGATGCCTTCTGATTAATTTCGTCATCTTCAAGACCGATAGAGACAGCAACCCCAGCTTGGGCCTTTGCTACTAATTCATCAAACAGCGATTGGTCGGTGAACCACGGCACATTGACCAAAATCTCGGTTGTTGCCGTTTGCAACTGCTGCCGAATAGTGGCGTTAATGTTATCGAAAACAGGTATGGGGGCCAAGCAGACTACGGTTTAGGTATCGAGTGCGAAGTAAACGTTTTTTGCCTTTTAAGACAAGAAGCGACTCTTCCTGCTCCTTAGCGTGGCAGCTTACCTCATGCCGTATTACCTTTGTTCAACAAAGTCTTCATAAACTGAAAATCAATGGCAGAAGTACAGTATAGCAACGAGGGCGGGGTGGCCGTGATCACCTGGAACATGAGCAGTTCGCCTATGAATGTGCTCAACGATGTGTCGATCCCAGCGTTTGAGGAGGCCCTGAACCAGGCCTACGCCGATGAGTCGGTGAAGGGCATCATTATCACGTCGGCCAAGCCGGAGTTTGTGGCCGGGGCCGATTTGAAAATGATTCTCCGCAATAGCAATAGTGATCCGAAGGAGATGCTGAAGGTATCGTCGGAGTTGAACCGGGTGTTTCGGGCGATGGAAACCTGCGGCAAACCCGTAGTAGCCGCCATGAACGGAACGGCTCTGGGCGGGGGCTACGAAATTTGCCTGGCCTCGCATTACCGGGTGGCTCTCGATAATCCGAAGACCCAAATCGGTCTTGTTGAAGTAAGCATTGGTCTGTTGCCGGGGGCGGGCGGTACGCAACGTCTGCCGCGTATGATTGGGATGCAGGCAGCCCTGATGCTCATCACCGAAGGTAAGAAAATTGGTGTTCACGATGCCAAGGCGCAGGGCCTGATCGACGATATTGCTCCTACGCCGGAGGCCATGATGGATATGGCGCGGGCCTGGATTGTATCTAACCCCAATCCGATCAAGCCCTGGGATCAGGTTGATAAAAAAACGGGCAAGATTGTAGCCCGCGACAATTTCAAAGTACCCGGCGGCAACGTGCAAAGTCCGGTGGGCGCACAAATTTTTACGGCTGGAACCGCCATGCTGATGGACAAAACCAAAGGCAATTATCCCGCTCCGCTCGAAATCATGGCTTGCGTCTACGAAGGCTTGCAGGTGAATATCGACCGGGCGTTGATGATCGAAGCGCGGCATTTTGTGAAGGTCGCTACCTCGAAAGTCGCCAAAAGCCTGATTCAAACCATGTTCCTGGGCATGAACGAGGCCAATAAAGGCGCGAGTCGTCCGAAAGACGTACCCAAGACAGATGTGAAAAAGGTGGGTATCCTGGGTGCGGGTATGATGGGCGCGGGTATCGCCTACGTGTCGGCGCAGGCGGGCATCGAGGTGGTATTGAAAGACGTGTCGGTGGAGGCTGCCGAGAAAGGCAAAGACTACTCGCGGGGGCTGCTCAAAAAGGGCGTGGAGCGCGGTAAAGTCGACCCACTGAAGGTGGATGGTATTCTGAACCTCATCAAACCCACCGCCAACTATGCCGATATGCAGGGTTGTGACCTGATTATCGAAGCTGTGTTCGAGAAGCAGGAGCTAAAGGCCATCGTGACCAAAGAAGCGGAACCCATGCTAGCCGAAAACGGAGTCTTTGGTTCCAACACCTCAACCCTGCCTATTTCGGGTCTGGCCCAGGCATCGGCCAAGCCGGAAAACTTTATCGGCATTCACTTCTTCTCGCCGGTGGATAAGATGATGCTGGTGGAGATTATCGTGGGTCAACAAACGTCAGACTACGCATTGGCGGTGGCTATCGACTACACCCGTAAGATCCGCAAGACGCCAATTGTGGTGAACGACTCGCGTGGTTTTTACACGTCCCGTTGCTTCGGTACCTACACCGCCGAGGGCATGGAATTGCTTAAAGACGGCGTTTCGCCGGTGCTGATCGAAAACGCGGGCAAAGACGCCGGGATGCCGGTTGGCCCGTTGGCCGTTCACGACGAGGTGGCACTGGACCTGAGTCTGAAAGTCATGACCGAGTCGATCAAGGCCGGTGCTATGAGCGCGGATGAGCCGACGTACATGATGGTGCAGAAAATGAACGAGTTAGGTCGGATTGGCAAGAAAGCGAAAGCCGGTTTCTACGAGTACCCAGAGGGCGGCCAAAAAACGCTTTGGCCGGGCCTAGCCGACCTGTACCCCGTTGCGAACGAGCAACCAAACCGGGAGGAAGTGAAGACGCGGCTGTTGTATCGGCAGGCTATCGAAGCCGTCCGGTGTTTCGAGGAGGGCGTTGTTCGCACTAAACTCGACGGTGATCTGGGGTCTATTCTGGCGTGGGGTTTCCCGGCCTATACGGGCGGGGCACTCTCGTTTGTGGAGTTTGAGGGCGTCCAGAAATTTGTCCAAACCCTCGACCGCCTGGCTGACCAGTATGGCGAGCGGTTCAGACCTACCGAAAAACTGCGGGAGCGGGCTGGGGTGAAGGAGATGGCGTAACAAGCCTTCAAACCGTATAAACCCAAATACGCCAATAACTCTGTTCGTCGTTGAATACCCCAACCTGCCGCCAGCCCAAACTGGCGGCATTTTTTATGGGTACGGCAGAAAAAACATACCGTCCGCCCATTTGCCCAAAAGCCGCAGTGTTAAAACGGAGATCGTTGACAACCCGAGTTTGTGTTTTGCCAATCAGGCAGTTCATGCCCAGTTCGGTGGGGAATACATAGCAGCGATTGCCGTAAGCGTCGAAATAGGGGCGAATCTTATGGGCGTCGGGTTTGGTCCACTCGTCGGCCATGATGCGCCGGAACTGCTGTTTGTAGGCCAGTGGATAGTTGTTCTGGTAGCTGTCGAGGGTGTAAAATCCGTTAACCTGCGCCACAATCGGGTGCATGCCGATGCTCACTACCCGGTAATTGGCGGGAGAGCCGAGGAGGGTATTTTTGATTTTATCAAACAGGTTTTCGGCAAAAAAAGCGCGGTAGGAGGGGATAGTAGCGGGTGTCGTTAGGCCAACGAGTGCGCGGACGTTGGTTGTCCACTCTTTGTTGAGGAGGAGGGTGAGGAGAAGTTGGGCGAGCAAGACGTAGCGCATGGCTGTTTTCTGAGCGATTCCAAGCAACAACACCCACAACAACGGCAACAAAAAATAAAACCGGTCGAGTTGAAACACCGTCAGCAGTTTTTGGGGGATGCCCGAATGAGTCAGCAGCCAGGGGTAGAGGCCGTGCAACAGGCAAATTGCAAGAATCGCGACCATGACCCAAGTCGGCCAGCCCGTTCGTTTTGGCGACCGCACGAACCACCACCCCCACAACAGGGCAATGGGCAACGGGCAAAAGATACCTGCGTGGTATTGCCCCTGCAAAAACAGCAACAGGACGTTTTTTAGGCCACCAATCAAACTACCCGAAACGAGCGCGGCAGGTTCATATTCGGTGCGGTGCGAGACAAAGGCATTGGTCAAGTACGCCCAAATCATGGGAAAGTCAACCAGCGCGTAAAGGACCGCGAGCAGGGTAAGGCCCAACCAGTACGGCCAAACAATGCGCCGATTTCGCAGGGCATCGACTAGTCCCAACAGGGCTAACCCCGCCAGAATGTACAGGCCCGACCGGACCAGAAATGAATAGAATGGAAACAGGCAGATCATAACCCAACTGTCCCAACCTGCCCGGCCATTAAGCAAGTTTAAAAACGTCAGCAACAACAACGGTTGCCCCATTACCGAGAGGCCGTAGTTTGAGTACGTAGGAATGAGCGCGAACACAAGGGCCGAGCCGAGTGCGTGTAGTGGCGTGGCCGACAGATATGTCCGGGCGAGCGCGTACATTCCCACGAACCCGATAGCGTGGACCAGCAGGAAATTGAGCAAAATAGCCCAAAACGGCGGCAACAGGGCGAAAAACCACACCGACACGTATAGGCCGGAGTGCATGGCCGAACGGGGCAGGCCGTTCATGAGGTTTGACACGCGGGCATCGGAACCGAAGTTGAAGGCTTGCCCCGATTGTACAAGCGGGTTGAAATTATAAGAGGTATCGTCGAGAAAGTCGTGAATGAGGAAGTGAACATCTTGACCGAGCAGCCAATAGGGGGCATACAGGACCAACAGAACGAGCAGGCCGGTCAGTAAGTAAGGTCGTTCGGTGGGGAGATGGAGGGATTGGTAAGGCATCATAATGCAAAATTGGCTCAAATTCTTTAGGTATGACATTTCAGAAAATGTCATACCTAGCACCGTTATCTTTGCCGAAATGAACAATGTTGCCATTATCACGGCGCGGGGTGGCAGCAAACGCATTCCGCGCAAGAACATCCGGCCCTTTTTGGGTAAACCCATCATTGCCTACGTGATCGAAGCAGCCCTGCAATCGGGCTTGTTTGCCGAGGTAATGGTCTCCACCGACGATGCCGAAATCGCCGAGGTTGCCCGGCAGTATGGGGCTTTGGTTCCGTTTATGCGTAGCGGAGAAAACGCCGACGACCACGCCACGACGACCGATGTGTTGATCGAAGTCATGGCCGATTATGCCCAACAGGGCCGCACGTTTGCGTTTGGGTGCTGCCTGTACCCGACCTCGCCGTTTGTGACGAGCAACCTGCTCCAACAGGCTTATCAAACACTCCAAACCGGGACGTTCGATACAGTTTACCCCGTTCAGTCGTTCGGGTTTCCGATTCAGCGGGCCATCGCGCTCGATAGCGCAGGATTGGTGCGCTGGATGCACCCCGAACACAAATCGACCCGCTCGCAGGATCTCGAAAAGGCGTATCACGATGCCGGACAGTTCTACTTCTTTCGGACCGCAGCCCTGCTCGAAAACCGGCAGATTATCGGGCCGAACGCCGGGGGCGTGGTGATCTCCGAAATGCAGGCCCACGACATCGACACCGAAGACGATTGGCAAGTGGCCGAGTTTAAATGGCAACTTACGAACCGATGAACCCAACCCCCCGTTCCGTTCTGTTCCGCGCCGATGGCAACGCCCAAATTGGCCTGGGCCACGTGATGCGCTGTCTGGCCCTCGCCGAGATGCTTGGACCAGACTATGCCCGACGGTTCGCCGTCGTACAACCAGCCCCGGCAGTCGCGCAACTAATTGAAGAGAAGGGGGTTATTATTATTTCGATACAAACGGACGAAGCTACGGAATTCCTGAATCTGATTGATTCCACCGATGTAGTCGTGTTGGATGGCTATTCGTTCGATACCGATTTTCAAAGGGCGGTTCGGGCGCGGGCAAAGGCGTTGGTGTATATCGACGATCTGGTGACGGGGCATCAGGTGGCCGACGTAGTGGTGAATCATGCGGGGGGCGTAACGGAGTACGATTACCGAAGCGAACCCTACACCCAATTTCTGCTTGGGCCACACTACGCCCTGCTACGGTTGCCTTTCTTCACCCCCAAAACACCTGTTCCACAAGAAGGGCCAATTTTTGTTAGCCTCGGCGGTGCCGACCCTGGCGACACAACCCTCCGCGTGTTGAGGGGGCTTGCAAACTGCTTTCGAACACTAAAACAGGAATGGCGCGTTCATGTGGTGGTCGGTCCTGTGCAACAGAACCGTCAGGCTATTGAAGCGATGCAAACTGATTTTAAACACCTGAAAATCCTGTCGAGCCTCACTGCCGAACAGATGGCCACCGAACTACTTAAGTGCCAGTTGGCCATCACGGCCTGTAGCACAGTTGCCTACGAAGTATGTAGTGTTGGTCGTCCGCTAATTGCAATTCAAACGGCTGAAAATCAGAAACGATTAGCTTCGTTTCTGCGTCAAAACGAGTTAATATTTATCACCTTAACCGGCGACGAGCTACTGAGTCAGTTTGTTAGTGCGTTTCATGTTGGCTTAACGTCCAATCAGGCAGGCTTTCGTACGCGATTCGTTCAAAACCAACGCCGGTTCTTCGACGGCCAATCGCCGGAACGGTTCCGGGCGTTGTTTAACCGGCTGACAGCCTGAACTTTTTGGCCCGGTTTTCGTATCTTTGTTAAGAAGCAACCGCATACGACTATGGCAGCGACAACCGAAAATAGCACTGTGCAAGACCCTCTGGGCCTGCAAACCTTCGCCCTGAGCGAGTCGGCGTATGATATGGTGTGTAGTTTGAGAGGAATATACGCACGATTGAGACGCGCCGAGAGACGCAAAGCGGAGCCGAATGAGGATCAACTAAACAAATGGTGGAGTGCTTCTCAACAAGTTATAAGTGATTATCGAACACTGAATTGGGATGACTTCAACGCTGTGGAAGACTTTATAAAGCGTTGCTCCGAACAATGGGGCAATCTGAAAGATAAAGAAAAACCACAACAACTCGTCGTTTCTCATGCCCATTAGTACTGAACAAAGTTCCTATCAACTATCAGAAGAAGAGAATCAGGATATTTTTGAGAATGATATAGTACCAGACTATTTTCCTGCTACGAGACCTGCCCGTGAAATGATCTACGGCTTGTCGTTTTCTGGCAAAAGAGGGGATAAGACAGAACTAAAATCTATCACGCACAAGCCCAAAGCCATCTTTCTGGGCGGTCAGTCAGGGAGCGGAAAATCGAAATTAGCCGATTTTGAGTACAGTCAATTCAGTAAGAGTGGTGGAGCAGTTGTTGTCAATTCAGATGAACTCAGGGAGTATCACCCTCAATTTGAGAATCTTCAGCAAACCCAGTTTGATAAAGCGTCGTTTTTGGTCAATCCCGATACTGTAAAGTGGCAGCAGAAGTTAATCGCTGCGACAGCAGAGAGTGGCCGGAATTTGATTCTGGATGGAACTCTGGAAGGAACCCCAGACCCCATTCTCCAAACAATGCAGCAACTTCGTGAAAGGGGATATACCATTCAACTAAGTATTTTGGCCGTTCCTGCGGTATCAAGCCGGTTAGGAATTTATAAACGCTACGAAAATCAAATTGAGCGGGAAGGTCAAGGTCGCTGGGTGGGTATGGAAACTCACGACCGGCTGTATGCCCAAATTCCACAAACAATAACATTGCTGGAAACGGAACAAGCCATTGACCGAATTCATATTTATGGCCGTTCGATTGGATCTGTATCTCCTTTGCTATACGAAAATTGGCTCGAAAATGGCAAGTGGCATATAGCGCTACAAGCCTCTAACGCGCTGGAAGAATGTCGCAATCGGCCTTGGTCGATGGTTGAAAAGAAACGGCACATTGCTGATTTACAACTTGTCAAATGGCTTGCATTAAACCGCAATGCCGACCCAAACCATTGTGATGCTATAACCAACCAACCCGAACCTTTCCCTCTCATTTACCGCCCCGCCCAACCTGCCGACGCCCAACTCTTTTTCGAGTGGGCCAATGACCCCCTTACTCGGCAACAATCGTTCAACACCAATCCGGTTGTTTGGGAAAACCACGTGGCCTGGTTCGCCAAAAAAATTGTCGACCCGAACGTGTTGATGCTCGTCTTCGATAATCAACAAGGCCAACCCGTCGGGCAGGTGCGATTGGAGCGGTTAGGGCCGGAGGTTATCATCGGTATTTCGCTCGACTCTGCTTTTCGCGGGCAAGGACTAGCCCTGGTCATGATTCGCGCAGCCTCTGAGGCCTATAAGACGCAATTTTCTCACGAAACACTACCCATTCACGCCTACATCCGCCCCGACAATCGGGCGTCGATTCGGTCGTTTGAGAAGGCTGGATACGTGTTCTCGCACGGAAGCAGTAAATTTGGCGTTCCAAGTCTAGTGTACAGAGAACAACTAACAACGAACAGGGAGCAGTAAATAGCTCTGCTCGTCTTGCACTCCGTTTGTTGTCTGCTGTTCGCTGCTCACTGTTTTCTGATCTCTGAAATGCAGGTTGCTCAGTATACTATTGGCCCCAACCACCGGCCCTTTGTGATTGCCGAGATGTCGGGGAACCACAACCAATCGCTCGACCGGGCGTTGGAAATTGTCGATGCCGTGGCCGACGCGGGCGCGCAGGCTCTCAAACTCCAGACGTACACGCCCGATACGATCACGTTCAACGGTTCGTCGGAGGAGTTTTACATCCGGGATAGCAACTCGCTGTGGGCCGACAAAAATTTGTATAAGCTGTACAAAGAGGCTTATACGCCCTGGGAATGGCACAAACCCATTTTCGATCACGCCCGCAAGCGGGGAATGGTAGCGTTCTCGTCGCCCTTCGATACGACGGCGGTCGACTTTCTGGAATCGCTCGATGTGCCGCTCTACAAGGTCGCGTCGTTTGAGAACACCGACCATATTTTGCTCAAACGAGTGGCCCAAACCGGTAAGCCGGTCATTATGAGCACTGGCGTTGCTTCCGTTGCCGACATTGATGAATCGGTGAAGGTTTTGCGGGCCAACGGGTGCCGCGACCTCGTGTTGCTTAAATGTACGAGTACCTACCCGGCCACCCCCGAAAGTACCAACCTGCTCACGATTCCGCACATGCGCGACCTGTTCACCGTTCCGGTGGGCCTCTCCGACCATACGATGGGTATTGGGGCGGCTGTCGCGGCAGTGGCTCTCGGCGCGGTGGTCCTCGAAAAACACGTCACCCTGCGCCGGGCCGATGGGGGCGTTGATTCGGCGTTCTCGCTTGAACCTGACGAACTCAAAAGCCTTGTTGTGGAATCGGAGCGGGCGTTTTTGGCGATGGGGCAGGTCAATTACACCCTCACCCCAAAGGAACAAAACAGCCTACAATTTAAGCGGTCGCTCTACGTGGTGCAGGACATGCGGGCGGGTGAACCGTTCACGTCTGCCAACGTCCGCAGCATCCGCCCCGCCAACGGCCTCCATACCCGCTACTACGAACAGATTTTGGGGCAAGTCGCGAGCCAAGATATTAAAGCCGGAACGGCGTTGAGTTGGAAGTTAGTCACCGATGGGCATAATTAAACGCCAAACCATTCTGAGTTCTGTGTTCGCCTATGCGGGTACGGGCGTCGGCTTCGTGACGCAGGGACTGCTGTTTCCGAAACTTCTGACCCAGGAGCAGGTGGGCCTGGTCGGGCTGTTGCTGGCGTGGTCGGTGGGGCTGGCGCAATTCGCTAACTTGGGTCTTAACGGAGCCGGCAACCGGTATTTCCCCTATTTCCGCGATCACGACCGCCAACATAATGGCTATTTGCTGCTGAGTTTGTTGACCACCTTCACGGGAGTGTTGCTCTGCTCGGCCCTGCTTGTGGCGTTTCGACCCTTGATGGTCGAGCGGAATCTCGAAAAGTCGGCCCTGTTCGTCGATTATTACTTTTGGCTCATCCCGCTAACCCTTTTCACGGTTGCGTTCAACGTATTCGACAACTACGCCAAACTGCTTTATGATTCCGTGCCGGGGTCACTGTATCAATTGTTTATCAACCGATTAGTCATTTTGGTAGCCATCATTGCGTACTGGTTTAACTGGTTATCGTTTCATCAGTTTATGGTGGGCTGGATGGTCGCTTTTCTGACGCCTGCCGTGCTGATGGGCATTCGGGTGGCCCAAAAACACGGCTTTTCGGTTCGTTCGCGCTACCTGTCGGTGAAGCCGGAATTACGGAGGCAGGTCTTTCGCTACGCTACTCTCTCGTGGTTAACCGCCCTCTCGGCGAACGCTATTCAGATCATCGGCAGCATTATGGTCAACGATACGGCGGGCCTGAAAAGCACCGGAATCTACACGATTATGGTCTATTTCGGCTCGGTGATTGCCTTGCCTGCTGCTTCGTTATATAAGGTAGCCGGAACCATCATCGCCGACGCCTGGAAACGGAACGATACTGCCCACATCGCCGACGTGTACGCCCGCTCGTGCCTTAATCAACTGATTATCGGCATGTTAGTTTTCGTGGGCATTGCCGCCAACCTACCCAACGTGTTTCAGTGGCTCCCGGCGGGTTACGAAGCAGGATACTACGTGGTGCTTTGGATTGGCCTGGGCAAACTCATCGACATGGCAACGGGTGTAAACGGCGTTATTCTGGCCACCTCGCGCTACTACGCCTACGATTCGGCTTTTTTTATCGCGCTCATTGTGATCACCATTGGCGTGAATGCCTGGCTCATTCCGCGCTACGGAATCAATGGAGCGGCAGTGGGAGCGGCTTTTGTTACAGCTCTGTATAACTTTGTGCGGACCGTTTTCGTCTGGGTTGCCTTCGGTATGCAGCCATTCTCGGGCCGGTTTGTTGTCGTCATCCTGATTGGTCTGGCGGTTTGGTGGCTGGCCGTGCAGTATCCTTATGGAAACGGTACAGTTCGGGTTATGGCGGACGTGGTATTGCGGTCAGGGCTAATTACCCTGCTGTTTGGCGGGCTGGTGATTGGCTTGAAGCTTTCGCCGGATTTGAACCAGACAGTGACGGGATTATTGAAACCGTTCGCTAAAGCGAACTGGAACAAGATAATTATGAGATTATTCCGTTTTCTCTTCAAAGACCTCTTTCGGTCGCTCGAAACACCGGGTGGGCGGCAGTTCTTGTGGCTGCTGCTTCGCTACGCCGACCGGCCCCGAAATCAGCCGTTTCAGGCAAAGGTGGGGCCGTTTCGGTTTCGGGTAATTGATGGATTGTCCTTTGCCTGGCAATACAAAGAGATCTTTACCGACGAATTTTATCGTTTCCAAACGACCGAAGCCACACCCGTTATCTACGACTGCGGGGCCAACATCGGCATGAGTGTTGCCTACTTTCGGCAACAGTACCCAACGGCTCGTATTGTGGCTTTTGAAGCTGACCCCGCTGTGGGAGCTATACTGGCAGAAAACTTAGCTACAAATTCTATCCAGAATGTAGAGGTTATCCACAAAGCAGTGTGGACAAACGGCGATGGTGTTGATTTCGGGTCAGGGGAGGCCGATGCCGGGTCGATGTACAGCACCGAAAGTCAGCAACGGGTGCCTTCGGTGCGGCTCCGGGACTATCTGCTTCGCGAACCGCGCATCGACATGCTCAAAATGGACATTGAAGGGGCCGAGGCCGATGTGTTGGCCGATTGCCACGATGCCCTCGGCCATGTGCAAAACCTGTTTATCGAATACCACTCCTACGTGGGACACGGGCAGGCACTCGCGGGCATACTGACCTTGCTCGAAACTAATGGCTTCCGGTATTATATCGACACCAATCAGCACCGGACTCGCCCGTTTCTGACGCGCCGATATAAGGGCAACGACGTGATGGATTTGCAATTGAACGTGTTCGCGTATCGCGTATGAAAATCACTCTTCTTAGCACCTATCATCTTTCAGGTGGGGCGGCAGTAGCCGCAACTCGACTGCACCGTGCGTTGCTGCGGGCGGGGGTATCGAGTACATTGCTGGTGGAGCAAGTTGGCAAACCGGAGCCGGGCGTGGTGGGGCTTGCCGACGGATATTTGGGCCGGAAATGGGCAACGGCTCGTTTGGCACTGGACCGATTGTCGTTTCTGCCGTACGAGAAAGACAAATCAGTGCGGTTTCATTTCTCACCCGCGCGCGTTGGGGCAAACCTGGCCGAACACCCTGCTGTGCAACAGGCCGACGTGCTGCACCTGCACTGGACCAACTTTGGGTTCTTGTCGCTGTCGGGTCTGGATAAACTGGTTCGTCTGGGTAAACCCATTATCTGGACCTTGCACGATCAATGGGCCTTTACGGGCGGGTGCCACTACACACGCGGCTGCACCCGCTTCCTGACACAGTGCGGCCAATGCCCGTACCTCAAAACTCCCGGCCCAAATGACCTCTCGGCCCAGATACTGAAGCGAAAAGCGGCAATCCTGAAGCCCGAAACGCGGTTGCAAATCGTGACGCCGAGCCGCTGGATGGCCAACGAAGCCGGTGAAAGCCGCCTGCTTGAGTGGTTTCCGATCACAACCATCCCCAACACCATCGACCAAACCGTGTTCCGGCCCATCGACCGGACCGCTGCCCTCGCCCGCTTCGGCCTTACCGACCCCGACCGGCCTCGACTGTTGTTCGGCTCCTTCAACACGACCGATCCCCGCAAAGGATTTTCGTATTTCGCGAAGGCGTTGCAACTAATTAAAAGCCAGCACCCTACGTCAGCGGCTGACCGCCAAACCCCCGAAATTTTGGTGTTTGGTAAGGGCGAATCGCCTGACTTGAACG
Source organism: Cytophagales bacterium (assembly GCA_004292855.1). GTDB lineage: Bacteria > Bacteroidota > Bacteroidia > Cytophagales > Spirosomataceae > Rudanella. The sequence continues at coordinate 107,877 of RDXN01000036.1, read as the reverse complement.
GCCTGCCTTATCCGGCTCGGCAGCTAGGTATCCTGACCAACGACGCCGATTTGGTGGCTGCTTACAATGCCGCCGATGCACTCGTGGTACCCTCACTCGAAGACAACCTGCCCAACACAATTGTCGAAGCCCTCTCGTGCGGTACCCCGGTGGTGGCTTTCCGAACGGGCGGCATCCCCGAAATGATCAAGCATTTCCAGACGGGCTATCTGGCCAACGCCGGTTCGCCGGAGAAACTCGCCGACGGGTTGGCCTTCATCCTGAACCAAACGACCCGCGAACTGCTCCGCCAAAAAGCCCGCCAATCGGCTGAGGAATTGTTTGGAGAAGAGCGAGTTGTGCGAGAATATACAGAATTATACAGAAAATTGTGTTAGATGATGATTCAAATGATAAAGCACTAGCCGATGCCATGCTTCTTTGTCGATGTTGCCAAAGTAGGGGTGTAGTCCGCAGTTGAAATCGGTTGGAAGCTCCGCGTAGCTGATTAACAACTGTTTCAACGTCTCTTTATCAGCATCAAAACTGGTAGGCTGTGTTCCTTCTCCGTTAACTTGGTCTAATCCTTTGGGTGTCGGAACGGATTTCCCTGCTCGCGATAGGGCAACCAGTTCATTAGGGGCTATTCGATCATCAAAACCGATTTTCAGTTCGTGATTAATCAACCTAAGCTGGTCTGCACAATGGCAAAGCATTTGCGACACGTTCATCTTCCCGAAGGTGGGCGTAGAATCAGGACTCAGCTGATCAATTCGTTCTATGAAATCGGAAACCCATTTTTCCATCTTGGTTTACCTTTGAAAACGGTTTGAAGAAATGCCATTTATTGACGCAATTTATCAGGGCTTTTCTAAACCCAAACGTTTCTTGCCCATTGAATATGACTATCGTTAACCGCCACTACCCGCCAAATCCCGGCATTACGGGCGAATCGGCTTGGGATTTGGCCCGTTACCTGATCGAAAATCACGGTGTCGATGTGCATATTGTGCATATCGACCGAACCTACGATGGGGGAGGGGCTGTGCGGCAACCCGTGGGAACTACGTACTCGGTCAGGACGATTTATCAAGGCAAAAACGGCCTTATTCGGTTGCTGGCGGGCTTTTTGGATGGTTTTTTTCTAATTCGGAGAGCAATAAAAGTGCGTCGGGGACCGCTCGTGATTATGACAAGCCCGCCGATGTTGCCGTTTTGGGCCTCGCTGCTCTTGCGCAAAACGCCGTATTGGCTCTGGTCGATGGACCTGTTTCCTGAAGGCTTTGCCGCCGAAGGCAAGGTGAGTTCGTCCAATCCGATGTATCGTTGGGTGATCCGCCAAACATACCGCAATCCGCCCGAACGACTCATTGCGCTCGGCCCCCGGCAGGCGGCTCACGTGCTGAGTAAATACGGTCGCGATATTCCTACGACCATCTTGCCTTGTGGCGTGCTGATGCACCAGGAACGCGACCCCAACAGACCAACCTGGCGGGCCGAAAACGACGGTCTGATCTATCTGGGCTATGCGGGCAACATCGGGCAGGCCCACTCTGCCGAGTTCCTGAAAAGTATTATCCGGCACTTCGACCCCACCCGCTTCCGGCTCGTTCTGGCTCTGTACGGCACCAAAGCCGACGAAGTTTTGGCCGAGGCCAACGGGCGCGAGGGCATTATCTGCCTAACCAATATTCCCCGAACGCAACTTCACTATCTCGACGTGCAGTTAGTGAGCCTGTTGCCCGAATGGACCCACATCGCCGTGCCCTCTAAAGCGATGAGTGCCATCGGCTCCGGCTCACCCATTCTGTTCTGTGGCGACCCCGACAGCGATAGTTACGTACTTCTCCGCGACGCAGCGTTCCTGATCGATGCCCGAAAAAACATCGACGAGCAGGTGCAGGAATTTTATCGAACTATAACCAATGAGACAGTTATAACATACGCCCAAAAAGCCAAAGAACTGTCTTTTACACTACAGGAGATGGTGCGAGTGGCTTATGAAGAAATCTTTAAAAAATCTGTCTAAATCTACTCCATCCGCTCCATCCGCGTTCCTATCCCATTTTAAATTCTAATTTTGGGGTCGAATACCAATTGTTGTTGGCTGAATTAGACCTTTTCTTTTAAAAAATTGGCTTAACCTATGAAACGAATCGCTGTATTTACCTCTGGGGGCGATGCACCGGGTATGAATGCTTGTATCCGGGCCGTAGTTCGGGGGTCAGTGTATCACGGTCTCGAAGTGTTTGGCATTCGCCGGGGGTACAACGGGATGATAAACGGCGATATATTTCAGATGACTTCACACTCCGTGAGCAACATTGTGCAGCGCGGGGGGACCATCTTGAAGTCGGCTCGGAGCAAGGAGTTTATGACGCCCGAGGGTCGCAAAAAAGCCTACGATCAGATTCAAAAATTCGGGATAGAAGGATTGGTGGCCATAGGGGGTAACGGTACGTTTACTGGAGCCACCATTTTCTACGATGAATACGGCATTCCAACTGTGGGCGCACCCGGCACTATCGACAACGACCTCTACGGAACCGACCATACGATTGGCTTCGACACGGCAGTGAACACAGCCCTTGAAGCCATCGACAAAATCCGCGATACCGCCGACTCCCACGACCGCATCTTTTTTATTGAAGTGATGGGCCGCGATTCGGGCTACATCGCCATTCAGTCGGGGATTGCGGGCGGGGCCGAAATGGTGATGGTGCCCGAAGTACTAACGCCGATTTCGGAGGTGGTGAACGTGTTGAAACAGGGCTGGAGTCGCCAAAAATCGTCGTCGATTATTGTGGTAGCCGAGGGAGAAGAAGAAGGCAACGCTGTTGAAGTAGCCGAAAAAATCCGCAAGCAAATGGCCGAAACCGACATCGACATGCGCGTAACCACGCTCGGCCACATTCAGCGCGGGGGCATCCCCACGGCCTACGACCGGATTCTGGCAAGCCGCCTGGGCCTCGGTGCCTTGGAGGGATTGATGGCCGGCCAGAAAAACGTGATGGCCGGGGTCATCAACAACGAACTGGTCTACACGCCTTTCCGCGACACCATCCGACTTCCCAAACCCATTAACGAAGATCTGCTACGGATGGTGAAGATTTTGTCGGTGTAGAGATCTATCATCAATCAAAAAGGTCAAAGGCCAAGCTTTTTTTAAGCTTGGCCTTTGACCTTTTTTTAACTCCCATTTATTTCTAATTCCGCACCGGCTTGCCGCCTTGCAGCAGGCTCTGAATGCGCTCCAGCGTTTTCTTTTCGCCCGCGAGCGATAGGAAAGCCTCGCGCTCCAGGTCGAGAAGGTACTGCTCGGTAACAGTTTGGGGGCTGCTGAGGTCGCCACCGCAGATTACGTAGGCAAGTTTGTCGGCAATTTTGCGGTCGTGGTCAGAGATGTAGCGGCCCATGTGCATGGCCGTGACGCCCGCCCGGAACAGGGCGATACCCGTTTTGCCCTGCACCTTAATGTCGTTGCGGGGCTTGGGTTGCACGTAGCCGTTCTCGGCGAGTTCGATGGCGGCTTGCTTGGCTTCGGCAATCAGGCGGCTACGGTTCAGCACAATCTGGTCCGTTGGCCGGATGTAGTTCATCTCCTTCGCTTCTTGCGCCGAGGTCGACACTTTGGCCGTCGCGATGTTCATGAACACACTTTGCAGGATGTTCAACTCAGGGTCGCCGGTTTGGTAGAGATCGCTGGCGCGGGCGGCCATTTCTTTGGTGCCACCTCCCGCCGGAATCAGGCCAACGCCGACTTCCACGAGACCCATGTACGTTTCTGAGTGTGCCACCACGCGGTCGGCGTGGAGGTTCAGCTCGCAGCCGCCACCGAGAGCAAGCGTGTGGGGGGCGCCCACGACTGGGATCGACGAGTACCGCGCCCGCATCATGGTTTGCTGGAATTGCGCGATCATCAGGTTGATCTCATCAAACTCCTGCTCGATGGCGAACATGAACAGCGTCGCCAAATTGGCCCCCGCCGAAAACGCTTCCGTCGATTCGTTGCCAATCACCAGACCCCGGAAATCCTTCTCGGCCAGGCTGATCGACTTTTGGAGACCTTCGATCACCTCGGCCCCAAACGTGTTCATTTTAGAGCGGAATTCGAGGTTCAGAATACCGTCGCCGATGTCGTAGAGAGCGGCTCCCGCGTTTTTCCAAACGATGTTGTCGCTCAGGTTTTCGAGAATCGTGAACGACTCCGTGCCGGGAATTACCTTGTAGCTTTTCGACGGAATGTCGTAGTACTTCTTCTTGCCGCCTTCGGATTTGTAAAACGCACCAAAGCCACCGGCAATCATGTCGTACACCCATTGGGCCGGTTTCTTGCCTTGCGACTCAATTAGTTCGAGACCCTTCTGAATACCAACCGCGTCCCAGGTCTCGAACAGGCCCATCTGCCAGCCGAAGCCGGTCGTGATGGCCGCGTCGATGCGGTAGAGTTCGTCCGAAATTTCGGGGATGCGGTGGGTGGCATAGGCGAACCCATCGGCGAACGTGCGCCGGTAAAACTCGCCCGCGTTGTCTTTGCCAGCCAGCAACACCGAGAACCGCTTGCGCAGGTTGTCGATGGCTTTGGTGCTTTCGAGCGTGGCAAACTTGGTGCCCTTCGCAGAAGGCTTATACTCGAACGTTTTGAGGTCAAGAGCCAGAATCTCAGTCTTGCCGTTCGCGTCTTTGGTTTTCTTGTAATAACCCTGACTGGTCTTGTCGCCGAGCCACTTGTTCTCCATCAACTTCTGCATCGACGGTGTCAACTGAAACGACTCCCGCGACTCATCATGCTCCATCTTGACAAGGTTGTTGGCCACGTTAACGGTCGTGTCCAGACCCACCACGTCCGATAACCGGAACGTACCCGACTTGGGCCGCCCAACCACCGGTCCGGTCAGTTTGTCGACCTCCTCCACGGTCAGGCCGAGGTCTTCGGCGACGCGGATGGTTTGCACGAGAGACTGAATGCCCAAACGGTTGGCAATAAAACCGGGCGTGTCTTTGCACAACACGGTCGTTTTGCCGAGGTACAGATCGCCGTAATTCATCAAAAAGTCGATGATGGCGGGGTCGGTATCGGGGCCAGTCGCATCGGCGAGCGGTATAATTTCGAGCAGGCGCAGGTAGCGGGGCGGGTTGAAAAAGTGCGTCCCGCAGAAATGCCGCCGAAAATCTTCGGACCGTCCTTCGGCCAGCAAGTGCATTGGAATGCCCGATGTGTTGGTGGAAATCAGCGTTCCGGGTTTGCGAACTGCCTCTACACGCTCATACAACGACCGCTTGATGTCGAGCCGCTCCACAACGGCCTCAATAATCCAGTCCTGGTTAGCCAGTTCTTTGAGGTTATCGTCGAAGTTTCCGAGCTTGATGCGGTCGGCAAACTTGGGGCTGTACAGGGCCGCAGGCGACGCCTTGAGCATAGCCTGGAATGCGTCGTTCACAATCCGGTTGCGGACGGCGGGGCTTTCGAGCGTTAGTTTTTTGGCTTCCTCGGCAGGATTAAGCGCGTTGGGAATAATGTCTAACAGCAGCACGTCGAGGCCAATATTAGCGAAGTGGGCCGCAATGCGTGATCCCATGATACCCGACCCCAGTACGGCTACGCGCCGAATGGTCCGGTTTTTCGTTTGTGTGACTGGTTTTTGCAGGGTTGCTTCCATTTGTTGATTGGGATTGGTAATACGGACGGTTTTTTGTCATCCCGACAACGGAGGGATCTAGTTTATCTATAGTCAACTTTAGTGTTGTTGAACTAGATCCCTCATTCTTCGGGCCGGGTGGCCGGAGCCATGACAAAAAAACTGACTCATTCCACGTCCTTATTTATTCTAAGTTTCTCTAATTCTTCTACATCGGCTAAGTCCTTCAGACGTCCGGTGGCTTGTTTCTCCTGGATTAGATCGTTCAAGTGAATTACCCGGAAGGGGACGCCACCAAATGATGCTTGCAAGGATCGCCCATGACAAGCATCAAAATCCAGTTCGCCAAAGGCTTTCAGAGCGTGGCCCATATCGAGCGTGAGGCCATGCTTACCTGTAATAACGCTCGTCCAGCCAAACAAGAGTGGCGTATTTTTAAGCAATTCGGCTCCGGCTACTTCGTTTTCCTGTAACGCTAGAATCAAACGGTCTTTGTTTGCATCACCCACCTGAATCCACAGGTCAAGGTCTTGCGTGGCTCGCACGTGTCCATGCACGACCCCCGCCAAACCACCCACTAACAAATACCGAACGCTGTGCCGATTAAAACTCTCGAAAAGTGTCTGTACGTCGGCGCAGCTAATGTCCATTGACTTGTTTGGGTTGTGCGGGTTGGCTCGATACAAACTATCTACGACCTCCATCAGCCTGACAAACTGCATCAGGTTCTCGGTGGCGTTAGGTGCGTTGAGCGTTAGCATTTAGAAGTTGCTTGGGTTAGTCAAACGTAAGTTCTTCGGCTTCGTTGGCTTTGATTTTCTGATTCTCCTCGTCGACGACCAAGTTGATCTCTTTGATCACTTCAAAAAACGTCACCAACTTGTCGAGGGGAATCCGGTCGCGGATGGTCCGGTTGAACAGGATTACGCCTTCCCGTGCCATCTCGCGCCGACGGCGACCCTCTTCAGTCAGCACGATTCGGACAAATCGCTTGTCGTTATCGTCGATTTCCCGACGCACCCACCCGCGCTCTTCCAGGCTTTTGAGCATTCTGACCAGGCTGCGCGGTTCCATGCCTAAGGCCGGGCCAATTTTAGTAGCAGGGGTACCTGTTTCGGAGTCGATGTTGAGCAAGACATAGCCAATCGCCATCGTCATGTCGTACTTGGCCGCATAGGCGTTGTACATCCGTGAGATCGAATGCCAACTCCATTTGATGTGGAAATCAACGGTCTTCTCCTTTTTCATGCCTGTTTCCCCTCTCGCATTCATTGTACAAAACTACGAAGAATTTGAGATAGTATGCAAGCATACTGATTTTAAAGTGCCTCAATCGGCTTGACGGTTCGGGCGATGAAGATGCTGGCGAAGATGAACGCCATTGCCAGAAAACCAACTGTAGGGTAGTGCAGAAGTTGACCTTGTGGCCCCTTCTGGATAATGAGACCCGCGCCGTAGGTGGCCACCGATTGCATGAGCAGTTGCAACGACTGGTTGATGCTCATGAAGCCGCCCCGCTGTTGGGGCGATACCACCGACGAGGTCATGGCTTGCGTAGGGATGAGCCGCCCGTTGGAGAAAATGAAGAACAGCCCAGCTACAAACAGCACGTAGGTCATCGATGACGGAGGCATGTTGGTGATGAGATAGATAGGCAACAACGATAGAATCGCGAACACGATAAACACAGGCAGCTTACCGCGTTGATCGGCGATTTTACCCACGACCGGGGCCGAGAAAATCGTGAGCGCACCCCCCACGGCATAAATCAGGTACAGGTCTTTTTCGCCAAAGCCTACGTTTTGAACCAGAGAAGGCGAGATAAACGGAATGATACTGAAATGCCCCAGCATGATGGTGCTTGTGAGCCACAAAGCGCGAAGCTGATTAGGGTTTTGGAGGATATTCGTAACAACGGCAAACGGGTTTCGGTGTCCACCTTCAGGCATTTGCTCCAGGTGCTCGTCGAGCCGGGGGACGAACTTGATAATCAGAAGAATAACGCCCAGCCCCATTGCCCCAACGACCAGAAAAGGAGCATGCCAGGTAAACGTTGTGGCCAGATATAAACCCACTGGCACGCCGATGACGGAAGCCACCGAAAACGCGGTCATGACAATCGACATGGCCTGTGCCCGACGTTCGTACGAGAACTTGTCGCTCACGATGGATAACACCTGCGCACCAATTACGCCCCCAAACATGCCGGCAACCGTACGTGCCACAACGAGCATTGTAAACGTAGGTGCCAACCCGCAACCAATAGTCCCGATCACAAAACCCGAATAGGCTACCAACAGAATGTACTTGCGCGGAAAACGGTCGGCCCAGAAAGAGAACAAAAAGCCCGAGATGCCCGCGCTGAGACTGTAAGCCGACACGATGAAGCTGAATTGCTGTGGACTTAAGCTAAAAAAGCGCATCAATTGCGGCCCCATCGGCATCATAATCATGAAGTCCATGATGTGGGTAAAATTCAGGCAGGAGAGTACGAAGAGGAGAAGTTTTTCAGCACGTGTCATACAGAGCGACGGTAAAGGCACTATTTGTTTGACACGTACGCCCCCTTAAAAGTTCTCCATTACTTTCTCATTCGTTAGCGGTGAGTATGGATATCTGGTTCTGTATGAATTGACGCGCGGTCGATTGCCCGGATGGGCGACAGACCGCACGTCGCTTTTTGTGGGCAAAACCCGCTAACTTGCGGCCCCAATTGACCCCACTGCGTATTTCGGCATGTTCTGGCACCGCGTCTCCGTATTCATCCTCAAAAATCGAATCCTGCTCCTGTCCGTGGTCCTGCTTGGCACGGCCTTTATGGGCTTTCAGGCTAGCCGGATTCAACTCTCGTACGAACTAGCCAAAATTCTGCCTGTAAGCGATCCCGATTTTCAATTGTACGAGGGCTTCAAAGCACGCTATGGTGAGGATGGTAACGTGATGGTGCTGGGCGTTGAGACTGACAAGATGTACCAGCAAGCGTTTTTCAACGACTGGTACGACCTGAATGCGCGTATCAAGGCCATCGACGGCGTTAAAGACGTAGTTTCGAACGCCAGTCTGTACGAAGTAGTCCGCGACGATAGCACTGGCAAGTTTAAGTTCAAGCCGCTCGTATCGCGCAAACCCACTGATCAAATTACTGTAGATAGCATCCGGGCGAAACTGGCTTCGTTGCCGTTTTATGAGGGGTTTGTACAGGATAGCGCGGCTACCGCTAGCGGAAAAGGGGCACACCTGATGGCTATCACATTCGATCAGGCCGAACTGAACACCCACGGTCGGATTGATATTGTACGGAAAATTCAGGCTGAAGCCCGTCAGTTTGGCGAACAACATAGCATGGAGGTGCATCTGTCGGGGATGCCCTACATCCGCACCGAGTTTACAGCAAAGGTCAGCAACGAGATGATCCTGTTCATGGGGCTGGCGTTTTTGGTTACGGCCCTTATTCTGCTCTACTTTTTCCGGTCGATCACAGTAGTCATAGCCGCCATTGCGGTGGTGAGTGTGGGCGTAATCTGGGCCACGGGCTACATTGTGTTGCTCGGCTATAAGATCACTTTACTTACAGGCCTTATTCCCCCGCTAATCATCGTCATCGGCATTCCAAACGCCATTTTTCTGCTGAACCGATACCACGAGGAGCTAAATCGGGAGCGTAAAAAAATTGAAGCGTTGGCAATTGCTGCCGAGAAAGTGGGCGAAACCACGTTCTTCGCCAACGTGACCACGAGCATCGGCTTTTTCGTGTTTTACTTCACCAGCAGCCCGCTTTTGCTCGAATTCGGGTTGGTGGCTGCGCTGGGTATTATGAGCACTTACCTCGTGTCGTTGATCCTGGTGCCCATTATTTTCAGTTACCTGCCTGAACCGTCGGAGAAAAAACGCGGGCACATGGACCGCCGACGTATCAACGGGTTTCTGGCGTGGGTCAACGACATGGTGGCTCACCGCCGAACGGTCATCTATTGGTTTATCGTGGGCGCAGTGGTGTTTGGCGTGGTGGGAATGCTACGCGTGAAGGCCATCGGGTTTGTGGTCGACGATCTGCCCAAAAACGACCCGATTTACACCGATCTCAAGTTCTTTGAGAAACATTTCCGGGGTGTTTTGCCGTTCGAGGTACACATCGACGCCAAGCAGCCGGGCCGCGTGCTGACGCCCCAAACCCTGACCAAAATCCGGCTCTTGCAACGAGAGGTGGCCAAATACCCGGAGTTCACCAAGCCGCTGTCGGTGGTGGAGGCTTTGAAGTTTTTTTACCAGGGCTATCGCGGGGGCGACCCGAAATACTACATCCTGCCGCCCGCGCTCGAACTGAACAAACTGGCTTCTTACGCTCCCCAACTTAAAGGGTCCGAAAATCGCTTTAAAGGCTTTCTCGACAGCACTCGTCGCTATACCCGCGTGAGTTTCCAGATGGCCGACATCGGCACGGTCCGCATCAAGCAACTCCTCGCCCAACTCCAACCCAAAGCCGACTCTATTTTCAACGTCGATGCCTCGACTGGACAGCGCGTGGCCCCCGAAGAAAGCTACGACGTGCGGATTACGGGCAACAGCGTGGTGTTCACACGGGGTAATGATTATCTGCTCAAGAATCTGGCCGAGAGTACGGCTCTGGCTATTTTACTCGTTTGTGGTATCATGATTCTGCTCCTCCGCGACGTACGCCTGAGCCTGATTGCCATTCTGCCGAGCATTGTGCCGCTCATTGTTACGGCGGGCCTGATGGGCTATTTTGGCATTAATCTGAAACCCTCGACTATCCTGATTTTCAGCATCGCCTTCGGTCTCTCGTCCGACGGAACCATCTATTTCATTACCAAATACCGCGACGAACTCCGTAACCCCAGCACGAGCATTGCCGAGGCCGTTAGCCGAACAATCCGCTTCACGGGCTTGAGCATGTTCTACACGGCCATCATCCTGTTTGCGGGTTTCGCCATCTTCACGGCCTCCACGTTTCAGGGGACGGTTGCGCTGGGCATTTTGGTGTCGATCACCCTGCTCATGGGCATGGCCTCGAACCTGATTTTGCTCCCCGCGTTCTTGCTGACGGTGGAGAAGCGCAGGAGTGGGGACAAAGTGGCGTAGAGCCTTGTTTGTGTGGTATCTTTGAGTAAACAGTTGGAAGTATGGAAAATCCCCGCGTTTGGTTCAGAAGCATCTCGTTGGAGAATGTGCGGTCGTTTGGCAGCAAACAAACCATTTATTTCACGGAAGATGGCACCGAAAACAGCCCTGTCGCCCGCTGGAACGTGCTTTTGGGGGATAACGGTACGGGGAAGACAACGGTTTTGAAGGGGTTGGTAGTGTCAGTTCAAAATCAACAGGCAGTTGTAAAAACAGGCGTTGATTTAACCGAATTCTGGAGAAATAAAGGCGAAATTGGCGGGGCTACGGTCGAAGTAATGCTTGATGATCAAAACAATAAGATCAGCTCTTTATTTAAAATAGACTACGCATCTGATGGACCCAAAAACTCCTCTTATTTTCGATTTCTAAGGAATTACGAAATAGATGTAGCAGTATTTGCTTATAACGCTGCCCGAAGAATTAGTACAACAGGCATATCAGAGGATAGTACTGACCCTATATCCAACTTTTTTGGGGAGGAAAGTAAACTCACTAATGCAGAAGAATGGCTGATACAGGCTGACTATTTGAGTTATAAAGATTCCAAATACAAAAAAAGATATGAAATCATAGATAAAGTACTCTCAAAACTTTTTGAAGGAGAGGTTTACTACATCTTTATTGAACTTAAAGCAGGGGTTCCCAAAGTATTTTTCTCAACAGTTTACGGGGACGTGAACCTTCATGAATTAAGTCTAGGCTATAAAACAACTATCGCTTGGATGGTCGATTTTGCAAAAGGATTACTTGATCATTATCCAGGCAGCCCCAATCCATTGGCCGAGCCTGCCGTTTGTTTGGTCGATGAGATTGATCTGCATTTGCACCCTAAGTTTCAGCGGAACATTATCAAGTTCCTGACTGACACGTTTCCAAACACCCAGTTTATTGTTACGGCGCACAGCTCGTTGGTTGTGCAAGCCGCTGAGGACTACCAGGCCAACTTGATCGTGCTGAAGCGCGAAGGCAACGAAACCGTTGTAACGAACGGGCTTGACGTTCGGAATTGGCGCGTAGATCAAATCCTGTCGAGCGACCTGTTTGAGGGCATTTCGCCACGCGCCCCAGAGGCTGAGGCAAAGATGGCACGAAGAAGACATCTATTAGTTCAGGATAGCTTGTCGTCGGAGGAAAAAACAGAACTGGCTGAACTGGAGCGAGAATTAGATATAGTGTCTGTATCTGATACGTGGGAGTCTGTAAAAACATTGGATATTATCAGAAAGGCAATGCTCAATCAGGAGTAATCGTGATAAGAATTAGCAAAGTGAACGTTGCGACCCCGGCTATTTTAGCCCCCGGAGGTAAGGGCGATGTGGAAACTAGGGAGTTAATGCAGGCTGCGACGAACGGGCAGACACAAGTTGAATTTCAAGATTCAATCTATGGCCACAAAAGTGTCAAAGAGGCACTGATTGGTCTGCAAAAAGATAAATGTTGCTTTTGTCAGGGTTTCGTGACAGATACGAGTTATGGTGATGTAGAACATTTCCGCCCGAAAGGAGGCTATCAACAATCAGAGCAACAGTCGCTACAAAAGCCCGGCTACTACTGGCTGGCTTACGACTTTTCTAATCTATTTTTCGCCTGTCAAAAGTGTAATGAAGTTTACAAACGAAACTATTTTCCTCTAGCTGACGAGTCAAAACGGGCCTTATCTCATACAAACGATTGCCTGCTCGAAGACAGCTTGATACTTCATCCAGAGTTGGATAACCCAGAAGACCACATCACCTTTGTTGACGAAGTAGTTAAGTCTAGAAATCAATCAGTTAAAGGAAGAGAAACCATCAAAAGAACAGGACTTGATCGTGAGAAGCTGAACGATAGCCGGTTAGAATATCTAGAAACGTTAAGGGTGCTAGCGATTATAGCGAGGAGTAAAGCAGAAGAAGCATACCATGCTCGCGAACACCTTAAACGTCTTGGTCAACCCGGAAGGTTGTTCTCCGCAATGGTCCGTGCGAATTTTCCTGATTTGGTTTAGCATCACCAAACCCGCACCGCCACCTGTGCGGTGTCGTCTTCGCCGTTGTCGTAGCCGTTATTGGGGGCTGAATTTGAGTCCGTTGGGTTGACTGATACAATCTGCGCTTTAAAGAGGGGGCTACCTGCTCCGGTGCTGCTTACCTGAAACCAAACCGTTGCCGTTCCACCCGCCGGAATGCTGGACACAGCCCCGCTCACGGTTTGGCCGCTTTGGGTTAGGGTTGGGCTACTGAACGACCCCACGCCGGGGGGCAGAACGCACTGCACCTGCACATTGGTGGCCGCTGACCCACCCCGATTTGTGACGACCAACGACACCCGCATGGGTTGTCCCACGGCCACGGCCAAGCGGTCTGAAACGGCCAACAAACTCAGATCGGACTGAGTGGGGTTGGGTACGGGTTGGTTGCTGGTCACGAGTGGTAGCGCGACGGCATTGACCGAGATGGGGGCACTAAACACGCTGGAGCTTGCTTCCAGGGTCCTGAAATCAATCCAGACCGTATCGTCTTGCCCATCGGCGAAGCTGGTGTTGGGTCGGGAGTCTTCATCAAATTGATCACTACGAATAATTTCGGCGGCAAGCCGGAAGGTCCCGTTTGCCAAAGGCCGAACCACAAACGGTAGGGTAGTGAGACCGCCGGGCGTCAGGGTGCCCCCTACACGGGCCAACAATTGCCCATTGCTCAGGGTGAATTGCCCCGGATTCACGCAGGCCAGATTGTTGGGTAGCTGACAGCGAATGCGAATGCCCGATGCGGCATACTCCCCCGAATTTTTTAGCGAAATTGTCACAAGTACATCTTCGCCAATCGGCACCACGCGGTTGGTAATTGAACCCGCCAGACTAAGGTCCGTAATGAGGGGTGTCGTTTGGGGAAGAAGGGGTGTGGCTGCATTGAAAAAATCGGCAGAGAGTGCTCGGTTCCAGGCGTTGGCAACCTTTATTAGGCCGGTTCCGCTTAAATGGACACCGTCGTTACGCGGAATGTCGAGGGTGTCGGTGTCGGGACCAAAAAATACGCGACCTGTGGTTTGAATTACCTGCGTTTGCGCGTTCCAAACTGGCTCATATCGTTTCGATGGGTACAGGGTACGCGTAAACATGTCGATTGAGGCACGGGCCACCATCCAGGGCAAGTTGGCATACCCAACATCGGCGCGGCTTTGGGCAATCACAAAGCGCAAGTCGTTGTAGTAATTCGGGGCCATCGGGTTGGTGTCGTAATATTCGGCCTCGCCCTGATGCCAGAGTACGGCGCGTAGACCCGTGAGAGCCACATAGTCCTGCAAAACACGCTTCAAATTTCCGTAGGGCATTTTTGGGCGAAAAAATTCGCCCCATGAGGTTGCCGTACTATCTTGGGTGATGCTCTCGCGCCAGTTTCGGATGGCTGTGCCCGACCAGGCCGTGTTGTAAAACGCAATAGGCACGTTCAGGCGTTTGGCAAGCGAATCGCCCAAAACGCCCCAGCACCAGCTTGTTATACCTCGTGGACCAATAACACCGTCGGTGGTGATGCGCTCAAACTGAGGGGGCATAGGCAACCGGATTGTGTCGGTGTGGTTATAGTGGGGCACCGTTACAACCCGTTCGTCGGTGGGGGGAGTGGTGTTACGATTGGGGAGCACGCCCTGCCCGTTCGACTGCCCGGCAATGACAAACACCTCACCTATACCAATGGGTGTGATCTTCTTGATTTCGAGGACACTACCGTTTTGGGTAGCCCGCACATATAGATTATACCAGCCTCCCTGAACCGTTACTGCACCCCGGAAACGGCCGTTCTGGGGGCTACCGTCGAGCAACATAAAACTCGACGAGTTTACTCCACCACCGGGGCGGGTTGCTTCCAGATATACGTCGATTTGATTAGTGCCGGGCGGGCATTGTCCTTCAACCCACAATTGGGCTTGGTTCGCATTATTGCGCTGAATAACCGTCTGGGGCGTTGGGAATACCACAGAAATTTGCGCAAAAACTGGTGTGAAAAACGAGGTTATCAATCCCCCACATATCGCTGCCACAAAACCTCGACTCGTCCACTGCCGGAAGAGACGACAAATAAGCATACCTGTAACGTTGGTTGTATAGCCTGTAGACTCTGTTAAAGGAGGAAAGGTTGCAATAATTTGCAAATAATTTTACACACTCATCTATTTAAACCATAGAATGTGTTCATGTATGTCATGCGTGCGTTGATAGGATTATACGGTCTGTTTGGTCGTCAAAGTAGCTTTGCTTCTTTTTTCGAGAATCGCTCTCGTAGTTGTGTCATTGGCTTTTCGTACAGCCGATACAATACGGTTGCTGCCACGATGGTAAGCACCCAGAATAAGAGTACTTTCCCGTAGCCAACCCATACAGAAGTTGTCGGGATAGGGTTTATGATCAACGCCATGATCACCGACAGGTTGAGTAAATACATCGAATAGGAAATTAAGCTGATATGGGTTACGAATGGGGTAAGCAACCGGGGACCTGTTTGCCAATTGCTCATGCGCGGCACCAGCAGCAACATACTCACGCCCATCACCAGAAAATAGATCGACCGTTTGTAGAACACATACATCGGGTAAACGCCCCCGTCGACGTAATAGGGCAGGATCAGGATAGACGAAGTAACGGCCACGCCAATCGTAAGGGCCACGCCCAACCAGAACCCCGTATTTTGCGCCCAACGGCCATTCCAGAACCCCGGTTTGTATTGCTTAAGCCACGCGGCCAACACACCATAGGCAATGGCGTCGAGCCGGGTTAGCACAATGCCCCGGTAGCCAAGTTCGGGGTTGGGGATGTCGAGCGGAATACGAACCGCCTGAACCAGACGACCCACGTTGCTACCCACAATAACCAGCAGAATAACCGTCAGGATCACCCGTTGGCGGGACCATGTTTTGGGCGTCAGGGCCGATACGAGCAGGAGCAACGTGGGCAGCAGCAAGTACGACCATTCTTCGATAGCAAGGCTCCAGGTTTCCGGGAAGAACTCATAAATGTAGTGGTCGAAATTTTGTAGAAACACAAAATAACTTGCTAAAATAGATTTAGCGGGCAGGCCCGTTGACCCACCATTATCCCATCCCCGGAGGAGTCCGAAAACAATTAACCCGCCCAGAACCAAATAGTAGGCAGGCAATGTCCGAAACCATCGGCGGGTCCAGAAATTACCAATTTCGCGCCAGCCATAGTGCTGATCGCGCTCGAAGAGTCGAATCAGGATGCCTCCAATCAGAAAACCACTGAGCACAAAAAACAGCTCTACGCCGTCAGGAATGCACTGATGCAGCAAGCCGAGCTTAAAGTACGATCCCATTGCAGCCCCTGAGTGCGCATCGACAACGGTCAAAATGGCAATGGCCCGAAGCACATCAAGCCCGAATACACGGCGGGTTTCGTCGGGACGCAGGGCAAACAAACGATTCAACATGGGACAAAGCTACGGCTCAAATCTCTTCCAGCAACGTCCGAAATGTAGCATATTGATTGGCGAAGCGTTCGTCGACTTTGGCCTGATGGGCATCGGCAAAGGTGTGGTGATAGGTCAGGAACTCTTCCATCGCCCTGAAAAAGAACTGAAAGGAGTAGGTAACGGCCCCGTTATCGAGTTCAGTCAGGAGCTTCAGGATCTTCGCATCGGCGGGCAAGTCGGTAGCTTTCACCATCGGAACGTATTCGGTTTTCATGAACCGGAGCCATTCGCGCTCAATTTTGGGGTCGATGCTATAGGTAATGTTGAAAAGAATCATGCGGGATGCTATACATTTGCGCTAAACCTAAAAAAACGTATGTACTCTGGATTAGTTCATGCCCACTCGGGCCTACGCTGGGTAGCTCTACTGTTGTTGGTCGCTGCCGTAGCCACCGCTTTTAGCCGCTGGCAGGGCCGCGCCGATTTCACCGAATCGAATCGCAAACTGTATTTGTTTACACTGATCTCTGTTCACACGCAGTTAGTTCTGGGCTTGGTTCTATATTTCATAAGTCCGAAGGTCGACTTTGGTATGATGAGCGAAAAGCTTTATCGGTTTTACACGGTGGAGCACCTTGCCGGTATGCTCATCGCTATTGCGCTCGTGACGGTTGGTTATTCGCGGGCCAAACGCTTGAGCAATGCCACCGCCAAACACAAAGCCGTAGCCATTTTTATGGGGCTTGGCCTGCTGCTCATTCTGGCCTCTATTCCCTGGCCGTTCCGTATTCCCGGCGCGGGCTGGTTTTGAAAATAGTAGACAGTAGGCAGTAGCAGTAGGCAGCGGTCAGAATGAGGCATGGGCTGATGCACGGACACTGCCCTCTGCTACTGCCTACTGCTCACTACACTATGGTCTCGATCATCATCCCAACTCTCAACGAAGAGCACGCGCTTCCTCGCACGTTGCGGATGGTGCGGGGGCTGTGTCCTGCGCCCGTGGAAGTGATTGTGGCCGATGGGGGCAGTACTGACCAAACGGTGGCCATCGTGCGGGCGTGGCAAGCAGACATGCCCAACCTGCACCTGATCGAGTGTCCCCGCGCAGGTCGGGCTTGCCAGATGAACGAAGCTGTACAACAGGCTACCGGCCCGATTCTGTGCTTTTTACACGCCGACACGAACCTCCCCGACGATGCCCTCGCTGTGATCGAAAAGACCCTGACCGATGCTCGCGTGGCTGCCGGGGGCTTTATTTCGATTATGCGCGGTCCTCTCCAAACGCGTTGGCTCACCTCGTTCCACAACTACATCAAGAGCTACTACGCCCCAATGCTGTTCCGGCCCTACCTATTCTTTTTCAAAGGTGCCCGGTTGCTCTTTGGCGATCAGGTAATTTTTTGCCGACGGCCCCAATTCCTGGCCTGTGGCGGCTACCGCGACGATTTGCCCATCATGGAAGAGGCCGATTTGTTGCTCAGATTGGTTCAGTACGGGCGCATCCGGCAGGTGAACCGCGTGGTCGAATCGTCGGACCGGCGCGTGGCGAAGTGGGGCTTTTGGCGAGCCAACGCCATCTTCCTAACCATTGGCTTCCTCTGGGGCATCGGTTTTTCCCCCGAACGACTGAAGCGATTGTATGCCGATATTCGGTGAGAATCACCGCAAATTCGGGACCGGCAACACGGGCAGGCTCTCGTTGCCCGATTCGCTGACGGATTGCACGGCGAAGTAGTAGTTGTCTTTGGAGTAGGGCAGGGTCATGCCAAGGTTGGTCGTGAAAAACTTCTTTTGCCAGAACGGCCAGTGGGTTTCACGCATCAGCACATAGTAGCCGCGCACTTTGCCGACCGCCGGGGCTTTCCAGTAGAGGGCCGTTGAGTTGGTCAGGTTGCGCACGTCGACGGTCACGTTTTGAGGCATGGCGGGCGATTTGGCAAGGTTTGCCAGCGTGGCGAGATTTACACCTGTGTTTTTGCGGAGATACTCGAAGTCCATGAATTTGGCCAAATCGCCGTATTCGACGCCATTTTGCACGCGCACGTCCTGGTGTTGATGCTCGTAGTTCTCGTTCATTTCGGTGATGCGCACGGCGGCAAACCCCCGGTTCACAAACGGGGTGTGGTCGCCCCCACGCAGGAACCGGTCGTTGCGGTACACCATCACCACCTCCAGATTCTCCACGTACCGTTCGCCAATCTCTTTCAGATACCGGGCCAACGTGCGGGCTTTTCCGTCGTTTTCGGTGCCGAAATTTCGGATTTGCCCCACCCGGCCCGTCGTATCGCGGACGAGTGTGGCCGGTAGCCCCTCGCTGAACACCCGCAGCCGCGTGTTGTCGATTATGCGCGTTTCCGAACTGTTATTGCTGCCCATGATGTCGTTGTTGAGCAGGGCTTCGAGGTTCCATTTCTCCTGAACGGCCCGCTCCGACAGGTGCTCGGCACCCAGCAGGCCCTGTTCTTCGCCACTCACGGCTACAAAAACGATGGTGGCCGGAAACGAATACTTGCTCATAACCCGGCATAGTTCAATAACAGCCGCCGTGCCCGACCCATCGTCGTTGGCACCGGGGGCATCGACCGTATTACTCATCACGCTCGTAGCCCGGCTGTCGATGTGGCCCTGCACGACGAAAACCCGCGTGTCGGTGGGGTCAGAGCCTTTGAGGGTCGCCATCACGTTGGCAATTTCGGTGGGTCGGTCGACCCGGCGTCCGTCGGCGGGGAGTGTCCAGGTGTCGAGCGTGGCCGTCATGCGCCCGCCCGACTGCCGGGCGTATTGCTCAAATTTCCGCATCACCCACTGCCGGGCGGGTGTGATGCCGCGCGTGGCGGTGCTATTTTGTGAACTTAACGTGTTGCGCGTTCCGAACCGAACAAGTCCGTCGATATGAGCACGCAGACTGTCGGTGGAGAGTTCGCTCATCATCTGCACAATCTGCGGATCGCGGTTGACAATGGTTTGCGCGAATAGGGGAGACGAGAAAAGAAGTAGAACCGGGAGAAGTGTCTTTCGCATAGGTTACAAAAACAAATTAGTATCAAGCAAAGCAGCAAACTCGCCAAATCACCTCACCGGGGTCGCATAGCCCGTTTTAGAATACCTCCAATAAAACTCCCAACGAACGTAAGCCCCACCGAGCCGTACAGGCAAAAGGCTTCTAACTCACGCTCACCGTTCTTTTGTGGAATGGCGGTGAAGAGGTAATAACCAACCACGATGGCCACACCTTGTAGAATAGCCAGAAACCAGCCTTTACGCGGCTCAGCAAAACCAATCGCAGCCGCCGACACTGCCGCCATCAAGTACGGCCAATGAATTACCGCCGACTGTTTAATGGCTGCGAGCAGTAACCCGCTGTGGAGCAACACAAACACCGCGTTGGTTAGCAGTCGCCGGTCGAAAAAAGTGGTTGATTTGGGTGTTAGAGTCGGATCGGCTGTGTTCCGAGAAGCCTCGTCGATGGTCGTGGCTTGTTCCAAATCGTGGTCGGCTTCGGCGGGATGGCCCAATTGCTGACGAGCAAGGCCCCGCCAATAATAGGGCATCGACTCGCGGCCCTGCGAGTGAAACACCGCTTTATCGAACTCCGCAAAGGCTCCCGCGTAGTCGCGTTGGTCGTAGAGGAGTCGACCTAGCTCAACGTGGATATCGGCCACTGTGTCGTCGTAGCTTTCGGCAGTGCGGAAATCGTTTAGTGCGGCTTCAGTGTCGCCCAGTTCGTGTAGGCAGCGGCCCCGGTAGAGATAAGCCGTGGCCCACTGTGGGTGTTCGGCAATGGTTTTGGTGAAGTACTGCCGGGCGGCTTCGAGCTGATTCGTGTTGTACAGATCGATACCCGGCTTTACTTGAGACCGCTCTTTTTCGGCTTTGGTCTCAAAATCGGCGTAATAACGGAGGTAGATAATGTAGCTCGCAATGGCTACTGCAAGCAGGAGTTCCATGCCGCAAGTTAAGAGGCAACCGTCGATTTAAGACCTAAATCGGAACTATTACTCCAACGCCAGGAATTTGACCATAACCGGGAATATTCAGCAGGGTCACACCAATTTTTGGAGCATCTACTACGGCGTTATACCGCCGAACAGCTTTGTTAACCTGACTATTGCTCACCAGCGAGAATCCCACTGATGCTATTAACGATCCAATGTAGACTACCCGTCGTGTTTGTGGGTCAGGCGTTCGGTTGAAGAGCACATAGGCCACTGAGGCCAGGCCTGTTAGCCGCCCTACGTTGGTCCAGGTCCGAAACCGCTTAAAATGCATCGTAGCCACCGGGTCGTTCAACTCCAGAATTGGCACCTCAACTG
The DNA here is from genome assembly GCA_004292855.1 of Cytophagales bacterium. Taxonomy (GTDB): domain Bacteria; phylum Bacteroidota; class Bacteroidia; order Cytophagales; family Spirosomataceae; genus Rudanella. Next base: position 87,402 of record RDXN01000036.1, on the reverse strand, counting down.
AGAACGGCGCACTCAGTCGTCGGCCTTTGTAATAATAACTGGGTCCGAGAATGGTTGAGCCGGGTGCGTGAAGAATCGGAGCCAAATGTGCGGGAGGAGGTACAGGCGCGAATGACTGCGCGTTTACGCGGATTGCGAAGAAGAGCAGAGGCAGAAGAAAAAAGATTCGCATAGACTAGTTGATAGAGAGCAAAGCTAAAACAAAAGCGGGCCGATTGAAGTCGGCCCGCCCAAAAGCGAAAACGAAAACGTTGTTATTTGACCACTCTCAGGGTCCCCTGCATGAGCGTATGATGACCGGGGAACGTACACACGTATGTGTACTCACCCGGCTCCGTGGGGGCTACAAAATAGATATTCTCCGATGTTTCGGGTTGCGTAATATTGGTGTGATACAGCACATTGGGCGAAGCCGGTACGTAATTTAGCCTGGCCCCATTGAGGTTCAGTTTCATGGCTGCATTGCCTATGGCGTCGGCAGTGCCGGGCTTCACGATTACGCAATTGTGCAACATGTCGTCGTTGTTATTGAACACCCATTTTACACGGCTACCCGCTTTCACCTGAACCTGCTCCATGTCGAATTTGAGGCCCGGTTTGGTGCCGATGGTCACGGTTTGGTCCGGTCCGTTGGTCCAGTTGGCGGGCATGTCGGTGATGCGCTTGGCAGTTGGGGCAGTTTTACCTTTAACGGCGGCTGGCGTTTTAGCGGTTGCTGCCATCGCGCTGTGGTCGTGATTCATGCCTGCCGTGCCACTGCTTGTCGATGCGGTCATGGTTGCGGCTGCTCGTGGGGGCAAATTGGCTACGCGGTTGCCGGGGGCAATGCTGTTGAGGGTGTAATAACCCGTGTTGTGGAGCAGCGGTAAGCTACCTGCCACCGACCGGACGCCCTCGGCCTTTACCTCGTGGACATAGCCCTCGCGCAGGCTGGTATCCGCCACAATCCGCGCCGACAACCCATCTGCCGACAAAACAACACCCCGGATGGGCACGGCTTTAGCGTCTTCAATAGGGCTTCCGTACGTTTTATGGTACTTGTAGGTGAAGCTGTTCAGGCTGTACGAGTTAGGGTCTTCGCCGGTTTTCCGGTCTACGGGCATCGTAAACGTAACCTCAAACCCGTCGGGGCGCGACGAGATGGTTTTCATTTCAAATGGCACCTTGCCCGTCCAGACTAATCGCTGAATCCCAAACGGTGCTTTGCCCGTGCTGGCCCAGCCCCTGCTCGTCATCCCCACGAACATGGAACCATCCTGCCCCCACACCATCCGCAAAATGCCCGATTGCAGGCCCTCGCGGAACGGGAAGCAGGCACCCTGCCATTTGCCGTTCACCTTCTCCATCTGCATCCGCATCACCTTGCTGTGGCCCTGATCGCCCACGAACACCTGACCGGCAAACGGTCCGAAGGCACCGTTAGTGGTGTCTTCTTTCATGTCGGAGGTCGAAATGCCCATCAGCGTGTGCGGAAACCATACGGCGGGGACTTTCAGGTTCTTCACCGTCTTGGCTACCTCGTGCATGGGTTTGCCGGTGCTGGGTACGTCGTCGGGTTTGAGCGATAGGGGAGACCCGGCCTCGCTCGTCCAGCGCAAACCGGCGGGGTTCCCGGCGAAATCGCCTTTTTCGAGGTGCGTTACCCGCCCCGAACCAACCCAGTCGCCCTGATTTTCGCCGTAGAAAATGCTGCCGTCGCGCAGAACCGCGAAACCTGCGGGCGAACGCAGGCCCGTTGCCCAGGGGGTCATCTCGCCCCGGTCGTTCAACTTGAGCATCCAGCCGCGCCACTTGGCCAGGCTAGCCCCAAACCCAATCCAGTCGAGGTTGAGGGTGATCACCATGTCGCCGTCGGGCAGCATCACGGGGCCGTAACTGTACTCGTGGTAATTGCCCGACAGAGGCCATTTGTAAAACGACCCGTATTGATCGGCCACGTCGTCGCCGTCATTGTCAACGAGCTTGGTCACTTCGCCCCGTTGCGTGCAAAGCAAAAAGCCTTTGGGGTGCCACATTAGGCCTAGCGGCTCGTGGAGGCCCGTCGCAAACTTTTTAAAAGTTGGCATCCGGCTTCCCTGCATGTAGGGGTTGCCAATCATCCAAACGTCGCCCCGGCGCGTACAGGCCGCCAGCCGCCCATCGGGTAGGGGAGCCAACCCGCCCACCTCCAACGGAACCGTTTCGGGAATGGGCAGCGTGACAATCCGATAATAATCATCCTCGGTCATCGGGCGCGACGACTGCGCCAGAGTGAACGAGTGAATGAGTGAAAGGGCGAACGATAAGGTTGCGAGTGGCAGCAGTTTTTTCATGATTCTATAACAGATAATAGCAAAAGCTCTGAAAGCCGACTTTCTACGTAATATAAACTGGTCTAGGTTGAGTCAAAACAGAACGTCGCTGCCTGAATCGAGATAGAATTCAGGCAGCGACGTTCTGTTTTGCATTGTTGACTAACGACTACTCAGTGGCGAGGGAAGGGAGACTGAAATCAATTTGCCTTCACCACTAACCGCAGAGTCATAAACAAGATAGACTTTTTGTTGATTGGCATCATACACATAGTTTCGAGCCATAGCGGCTGACGAAACAACCCGGCTACCTGCTGGGGTAACGTTTGTTACGGTTAGGTCGTTGTCGAGCCGGACAAATAAATTTTGAGTGGGGGTAGTCACAACCAGGCATGGGGTGGTGCTACTCAATTGGTCGAATTGAGTGGGCGATGCCGTTGGCGTTACCATCAACTTCCGCGCTGTGACGGGCGTAAAATCACTGCTTTTAAATGCTCCTACCAACACTTCGGCTGCATACGCGTCAACGGGATTAGCTGCCGTCCCTGCGGTTTTAGCCTGTATTGTGGCTACAATCATGCCGTTGGCTACGAAAACGTTTGCTTCGTTGCCTGCTTTAACCGCTAATGAAGGCAAATAAACGTCGTTGAGCGTATTGGGTATGTCGAGTTTGCGGTCCGAAACTTTCCCTTTTTCATTGAGGACAATTTCTTCCATATAAGGCGACAGAACCTTATCGTAATTAGCCGATAAAACGCGTAGTTGCGAGCCATTGTCGATGATGGCAATAGGGTTGAAACCACGCGATTTTTCTGGATTACCATGCTCAAAACCATATTGATAGCGAGCAACTCCGTCAAAACCTACATATACGAAGTTGACTCGGTTCTCAACCGGATCACGATGTTTTTTACCTGCCCCGGAGGTGAGCGCATTGAAGGAGAGATAAACACCCGTGGGTTGTCCTGCTTCATTATGAACGTAGCCATACGAATCGAGATTACGGACAAACTCAAAGTTCAAGTCGATTCGTTTAACAGCCACACCGGCCTGATCGAACGCGGCAACTCGAAACTGCTTATATCTGGCCCACGAATCATCTTTGTTATTCTCATAGCCCAATGCTATGAACTGCTTCTTATCGGGCGAAGCAAAGGATAGTCCTAACGGCAGGACGCCCTGCAACAGTTTGGTGTTTTGTTCCTGATTTGGAGCTTTAGCTTCAGCGGAAACTAACTTTCCATCGCCTGTTATCTTTAGGGGGGCTTCCTGATTGGTAACAAAGAAACTGCTGGCATCGGTGCGGGTGCCAAACGTGCCACCTCCCTGACTACTTAGGCCATAGGAACGCACGGCATTAGGGCCTGTCAATAGCGGATATTTGGTAACGGCCTGTGCAAAATCGGTGGTTACGTAAGTTTTTCCAGGCGTATCGTCCTCTGCCCGCAGCGTAGTCATAAAAAAATATTTGTTTGCCGGGTCAAGCGACTTGGTTCCAATAAATTCGGCACTCTGCTGGGTTTGTTCCAGCGTTTGTGCATTAAAACTCCGAACGGATAACATTGGAACGGCCGATGGTGCTGCGGGAGCTGACTGGCCACCACCAATTGTTTCGATGCTCGTAGCAGCACTGACCAACTTGCCTAAAAACTTGCTGCCTTTCTTGGGTTCTTCTGCTTCTTTCTTCGTGTTTGCTGTCTCCGTCCGAAGGTCGCCCGCCATACGGTGCCAGCCATAGACAGTGACGGATTGATTATCGGGCTGTAACCCAATCGCGGCTAAAGTTGGATTGATGGGGGTCTTTTTGTAATCAGAAAATCGAAATGTGACAGTCTTATCAACCTTCTGTGCAAATACACTGGTTGATAGTAATACTAGGAGAATGGTGTTCCTCATGGAGTTTGTGAATGTTTAAGTACACCACAAACATACTTATTTGTGTCCGTTATTATAAGATTGACCAGAAAAACTATAAAAAAAGAAGCTATGCACCTCCAAGACCTAAGCAATACGCAGGCCGTTCTCAACAGGCCGTTCTGGTTGTAAAAGCGTTATGGTGCCGTCTTCTCCTACTGAACCCAGCACCAAACATTCGCTCATGAAGTTGGCGATTTGCTTCGGTGGAAAATTGACCACCGCAATCACCTGTCGCCCCACAAGCGTTTCGGGTTGATACAGCACCGTAATCTGCGCCGACGACCGCCGGATGCCTATCGGCCCAAAGTCGATGGTAAGTTGGTGGGCGGGTTTGCGGGCTTTCTCGAAGGGTTGCGCGGCCACAATCGTACCCACGCGCATATCGACTTTCTCGAAGTCGGGCCAGGAAATGGTTTCGGGGGTCATGCGAGTAATAAGCGTCGGCCTTTGGGGCAATTATTGGTATGGCTGACTGGTCAAGTAATTGTATGTTAAAGCGCAATGTTCAACAACACGCCCAGTGTTGTCGAGCACGATCAAAATAGTCTCCCCCAGCCAGCCCCCCTGACTTAAATGAAGGCGGACGTATTGCTTATCGTCAAGAGTGATGTGATGAGCAAGGGTCAATCGTCGAGCATTACGCTTTGCGAAGGGCCACTGCATCTTTGACCGAATTGGTGACCGAGGGTTTACGTAAAAACGATTCTCGACATTTTGCGTGTAGAAGCTCGAATCAGCCACTTGCTCGGCTTTGATGCGATTCTCTACGCCGTTGGTCCAATAAGCTGACTTTAACGAATAGCACTTCTTGGCGAATGGAGCTAACAAGGTTGCATCTTCTTCGACTAAACCATTTGAATATGCAGTCACAGCACCATAAACCTTATGTTTCAGTAAACTATCTGCATAGAAATTCAGCGCAATCTGCTCATAGCAAACCGTTTGCTTGGCAAGCTCCGATTGGTTTACGTTCAGGAAGTCCATTGCCTGACTCAAAACGGGGTCGCGACCCGCTAACATATCCTGTTGATAATGCAGAGCCAGTACATCGACAGGAACGCCCTTCCCCTCATAGCTGACCCGTTTAGGATTGACGATTTGGCCGTCAGACAATGAGATTTCCCAACCATTGGGCAATCGCTTTCCTAGCATGGGCGAAAAAATGCCGTTCGTGTTTTCTCCCATCAGTTTCACATAGGAAAACTCTTTGAGATACATGGCGAAATGGTCGGCGGCACTGATAGCGGCTCCGCTGGTCAGCAGAACGGTCGGTTTAATGAGTTGCGTTGAGCCTTGGGGCGAGAGAAGATAAGGTGCCCAGGGACCGTACTCTAATTTTGGTTTACTGATGCGGGCACGCCCATAGCCAACCAGTCGTTTAACTTGGGTAAGCCGCCCGACTAAAGCATACAAAAAATCGGGTGAACCACCACCATTTATCCGAATGTCGATAATTAACCCTTTCACGTCGGCAAACTCGACCACCATTTCGTCCAACTGTTTTTCAAATTCTTTCAAGGGCATTCCCCCGAAGCCGTTTAGCTGAAGGTAGCCGAGTTCGCTCGACCGGCAGTAGCCGCCAATCTGATACAATTCGCTTTTGAATTTTGTGAACGGCCTAAATCCTTGCTTTTGTAACATAGCAAGGCTGACCGCGTGGAATTGTCTCTGTAGTTCCTTTGTCGGAAACTCCTCATAAAATCGGGAATATTTTGCACTTGCGGGCAAATCGCCCGTTGGCGAGATCACTACATGGCCGTCTTTGAGAGGGGCTACCATGTCGTTGAAAATCGCCAGTAGCTCCTCATCCGTTGTTAGCGAAGTAACTTTGGGTCTAAACTGCTGGTACTGCTGTTTCCAGTCTACGCCCCTCGTCTCAAAATGAGCGTAGTAACGATCAAACAGTCGCCAAAACTCCTCAAAGTTCCGTAGGGGGTCGGTTTTGGATGTTGGACTTGCCCATGCAATGCTTTGGCAGAGGATTGCTAACAACAGATACTTGGCTGTTCTCATAATATGATTGTTCTTATCAAATCTTACCTGCCTTCACCTGTTTCACCGCAAAGTCTGCCGCACGGGCCGTGAGGGCCATGTAGGTGAGCGAGGGGTTTTGGGAGGCCGACGAGGTCATGCTTGCCCCATCCGTCACGAACACGTTGGGCGCACCCCACACCTGATTGTTGCCGTTCAGGACCGACGTTTTTGGGTCGCGGCCCATGCGGGCGGTGCCCATTTCGTGAATGGCCAAGCCGGGGTTCTGGTGATTGTCGAACGCGTAGGTGATTTTCACTCCGGCGGCTTCCATCATGGCTTTGGCCTGATTGATGGCGTCCTGCGTCATTTTGTCTTCGTTGTCGCCCCAGGCACAGTCGATGTCGAGGGTGGGCATACCCCAGGCGTCTTTGCGGTCGTGGTTGAGCTTCACGTGGTTCTCAAAGCGGGGCAGCATCTCGCCCATCGCCGTCATGGAGAATGTCCATAGGCCCGGTTTGGTCAGCGACTCCTTGAAATCGGCCCCGAACCCGTCCATCGCGTTGCCCCGGTTCCAGTTTTCGCGGCTCCCTCCGCAGGCGTACGAATAGCCCCGCAAAAAGTCTTGTTGCTTGTCATTCAGCACATTGCGGAAACGGGGCACGTAGGTTCCCGTTGGGCGACGGCCATAATAATACTGATCGTCGAACTCCTTGCCTTCGTAAATACCGCCGACTCGACCCCGGTAATTATGGTCCATTAGATAATGGCCCAACGCACCGCTCTCGTTGCCCAGCCCGTTGGGATGTCGGCGTGAGGTCGAGTTCATCAGGATCAGGGTTGAATTCAGAGTGGCCGCGTTCACGAAGATCACTTTAGCGAAGTACTCGGTTGTTTGTTTGGTGTTCGTGTCAATCACGCGCACGCCGGTGGCCTTGCCTTTCACATCGTCGTAAATAATCGAATGCACCACCGAGAAGGGCCGTATGGTGAGCTTGCCCGTTTTTTGGGCGGCTGGCAACGTGGCCGAGTTGCTGCTGAAATAGGCCCCGTATGGACAGCCCCGCCCACACCAGTTGCGCGATTGGCAATCGGCCCGGCCCAGGGCCAGGTGATGCGGTTGGGCTTTGCTGAGGTTGGCCGTGCGGCTGATAATCAGGTGCCGGTCGGGAAATTGTTTCTTCCAGACGTCGCGCACGCTTTTCTCCACGCAGTACATCTCGAACGGCGGCAGAAACTCGCCATCGGGCAGGGTCGAGAGGCCATCACGGTTTCCCGAAATGCCGGCGAATTTTTCGACGTAGCTGTACCAGGGGGCGAGGTCGTCGTAGCGGATGGGCCAGTCGACGCCGTGTCCGTCGGTTAGGTTGTCGGTGAAGTTGAAAGGTGCCCAGCGTTGGGTCCAGCGCGCCCAGAGCAACGATTTGCCGCCCACCTGATAGCCGCGCGTCCAGTCGAACGGTTTGATTTGCCCAAACGGATGCTCCTTCTCATTCACGAAAAACTGCCCCGAATACTCGTTGAACGCGTAGCCGGTTTTGCTGTTGACCGGGTTGTCGAGCGTTTTGGCGAGTGGATACCGCCCCCGGTGTTCCATTTCCCACGGACTCGACATCGTCGTTGGGTAGTCGGTCACGTGCTCAACCGGGCGGCCCCGTTCCAGTACGAGCGTACGCATACCCTTCTGGGTCAGTTCTTTAGCGGCCCATCCACCGCTGATGCCGGACCCAATCACGATGGCATCGTACGTATTGGCGGCTGTGGCTTTTATGTTCAGGTTCATGTTAAAGGACGTTGGATATCGGACACTGGACGTTGGACACTGGACGGTAGACTAATCATCCAACGTCCAACGTCTTTAATATTTAATCACTTTCTGCGTGGCTTTTACTTGCCCATCCGTTTGCAACGTTAGCACGTAAACCCCTGGTTGAGACGGTAACTGATTCGCATTCAGCGCGTAGGTGTGTTCGCCCGCTGGTTGCCCGGTCTGATTGGCTACAAACACCGAACGCCCGTTTGCGTCAACCATTGCTAATTGAACATTGGCGCGTTGCGATAATTTGTAGCGTACCGTGGCCGACTCGGTCATGGGCACTGGTCCAACGCTCAGAGACAGATCGTCGGTGGGTTCGGTGGCCAGAATGCCCACGCTGAGCAGCGGCATGGCCCCGTCCATCCAGTCGAGACGTTTCCGAATCCAGTCTTTAAAATAGTTCACCTCATCGTCGTAGGTGCGGCCTGTGTAAAAAACGGGCCACAGATCGGTCTTGCCAATAATAGGCCACCGCTGAAAATTACGAATTCGGGCTTCGGTCAAACGCGTAGCCGACGAGTCGACATAGGCATGTATCTTGTTGGTAGCCAACACAGTCTTTCGCATGGCCTGATACTTTTGCACCACTTTGGCCGTAAACGTGGGGTCTTTCAGAAGCCGGTCCCACCAAAAAGGCATCTGGAAATAATCGCTTGGGCTGATCCGGTCAAAATTGTACGCCCAACCAGTCGGCTTTTCGCCATCGCTGTAGTTGGCGTTTCCGTACGTCAGGTTATAGTCCCAGATCGGACCCAGTGTGAGCTTGCCCCCCTTGCTGTCGCGATCTTTATAAAAAAATGTGCTGATCCGATAGCCATCTACATTGCGGCAGATTTCGGTTAGTAGCAGGTAATCGACCGCAGCATCATCGTCGAAATACTTCCGGTAGCCTTTGGTTTCGTCGCGGAAGTCGGGACCGGCCAGAGCGGTTTCGAAGGCCTTCACGTAATTGCGGATGTAGGCAATCTGCTCCTGCACCAAGTCCTCGCGCTTGGGCCGGTCGATCTGAATACTCGCTTTTTTGCCGTTGATGTTGGGCACCGACGTTTGCCACGACTCGCCAACGGTGCCTTCAAACTTATCGACTTTCAGAATATAACCGCCCGTGAGTTGGTCGCCCGCAATGTCAACTTTCTTCAAATCGGCAATGTCGACCCGGTTTTTGTCGCGCTTGATCTTCTCGAACAAGATATAAATGCCCTGATAGTTGCCGTTGAGCACGACTTCGCAGTAACGAAAACGGGGGGTGTAGTAACGGCTCATTTTCCGGTTGAGGTCGTAAGTGAGGGCCTCGCGCAGGAGACTCCGGTCGTTGTAAACGGCGTTGAGTACCCAGTCGCTTTCTTCGGGCATGCCTAACAAGCCTACATTGACCGAGTTGACGCCCCCCGGATCGCGCAGTTCAAAGCCATAGGGTTTCTTGGGAAAGAACTCCTGCGAGGTCGAGCCGCGTAGTTCGATGCCGATTTTGCTTGTCACGGCTGGTTTGTCGGCCAGGTTGTTGCGTTTGCCGGGTCCATTGTCGATTACTGTTAGCGTTGCAAGTACTTTCGGATCATCGACAATCGTGCGACCTGCATCAGTAGTGATGGTAATAATGGGCAGGTCCGACGAGGTAAAGCTTTGAGCGCAGGCCTTGTTAATCAGCAAGAAGCCAAGAATGGTAATCAGGAAAGGCAACTGTGTGTTCATAGTGGTAAAAATAAGCAAATTCCGGTGCGTTCTTTACTTGTTAACGTAAAGGTTGTTTGGGCCTGCGTGAATTGGATTGTATTTTTGGACGTTATGTAGCAATCAGGCGTCAATTGATTCCCCAACCGATACACTACTCATGGAACCAAAGAACGTAGAAAAAGCAACGGGCGCGATTGCCGATAAATATAGGCTGTCGATTTTGCTGGAGCTTGCGCAAAAGGGCACCCTAACCAACTCCGATGTGCAGGAGATGACAGGTTTGTCGCAACCCTGCGTGTCGCATCATGTGAAACTGCTAACCGAAAGCGGCCTTGTCGAGTCACAGAAAGAAGGGCGAAACGTTTTTCTCAGCCTGAACAAACAGGCCCTTAGCGACTTAGGCGATTTTCTGAAGACATTAGGTTGATCAACGAGTAAGTAAAGCTAAAAATTTGCCCAAAAACATTTAAACTTTTAAATAAATGGTTGTGTTGTCTCAAAAAACGTACAAAACTGAATCCAATGGCAACCAAACTATTTGAACCCGCTCAACTGGGAAATCTGACGCTACAGAACCACCTCGTTATGGCCCCAATGACTCGCAACCGGGCCACTGCCAACCACGAAGTGACCGACATTATGGCCACCTATTACGCACAACGGGCTACGGCAGGACTAATTTTATCGGAAGGCATTGCGCCCTCGGCCAATGGCAACGGCTACGCCCGCGTGCCGGGGCTGTACACCGAACAACAGGTTGACGGTTGGAAAAAAGTGACGGACGCCGTTCACCAGAAAGGCGGTAAAATTTTCGCCCAACTTATGCACACGGGCCGGATAGGGCACTCGGCAAATATGCATGAAGGAGCCGAAATTTTAGCTCCATCTTCCGTTGCAGCCGATGGTCAGATCTATACTGATACCCAGGGTATGCAGGACCACCCCACGCCCCGCGCCTTCACGCTCGATGAGATCAAAGCGACCATTGCCGAGTTTGTAACAGCGGCTCAAAACGCCATCCGGGCCGGTTTCGACGGGGTAGAGCTTCACGGGGCCAACGGCTACCTGATTGAGCAGTTTCTGCGCAGTACCACCAACCAACGCACCGATGAGTATGGCGGTAGTGCCGAAAATAACGCCCGGTTCGCGCTCGATATAGCCAAATCGGTGTCGGAAGCAATCGGTAAAGAGCGGCTTGGTATTCGCCTGTCGCCCTACGGTGTATTCAACGATATGCCGTACGACCCACAGTACGATGCCGTGTATCATTACCTGGCCGAAAAACTGAATGACTACGTTGTATACGTACACCTGGTCGATCACGCGAGTATGGGTGCGCCCGCCGTGGCCCCCGAAATCGTGGAGGCTGTGCGCAAACACTTCACCGGAACGCTCATTTTGAGTGGTGGCTACAACGACCAAGCTGCCGAAGATGCCCTGCAATCGGGCAAAGCCGATTTAGTTGCCATTGGTCGTCCCTTTATCGCCAATCCCGATCTTGTGGAGCGTTACAAAACGGGAGCTGATCTAAACCAACCCGACTTCTCAACCTTCTATACCCCCGGCGAAAAGGGATACACCGATTACCCCGCATTGGCCGAAGTAGCAGTGTAAAAAGGAATGGCACCGCAACGGCGGACCGTGCGAATGACACAGATTAGGTGAATGTACAGAGATCTATAAAAATCCGTGTGCATCCGCCCAATCCGTTTCATTCGCACGGTCCGCCGTTGCGGTGCCAATCTTTTACTGCGGGTAGTTCTCGGTTTTGCCGGTTTTGCCTTTATTGCCTTTGGCGTTACCGGATGGCGTGCCGGGCTTGCCTACGCCGGTTGGTTCGGGGTATCCCGTGCCCACGTTGCGGTCATTCGTGCGTGATTCCTTACGAACATCGGCGGTTGAGGTCGGACGTTTTGAGCCGCCTGTATAGCCTGATGTCGAGTTGGTCGAGGTGCGATTCTGCCCTTCGCGAGTCGTGTTGCGGCTGTTGCCACCTGTTGCGCCGGGGCCAGTTGTGCCGCCATCACTGGCGGTGTTGTTTTTGGTATTCTGTGCGCCTTTCACGCCCCCCGTGTTAGTCGAGGTGCGCGATGAGCGGGTATTGGTGCCCTGCGCTCCCCCCGCCGACGGTACGCTGGCACTACCCTCCGAGGTGCTCCCCTGGGTGTTGGTTGGGCCGGTGGGCGAGAGGTTGCTGTTGCCGTTGCGACTCACACCCTGCTTCATTTTCGGGCTTTCCTGCCCGTTGCCCCGGCGTTTTAGCCCCTCTGCCGAACCGGTAGCATTTCGGTTGGTCTGCGAACTTATACCGTTGTTGGTTTTATTGGTTTGGGCCGGATTCTGGGCCATTGTACCAACAGAAATACTGAGGAACAGCGAAGCTAATATGATTACCTTTTTCATAAACGTTGCGTGTTTACGTCCTGACGGACTGTGTATAATAACAACACTAGTCTAGTGAAATTGTTGGCTAAAATTGGGGCCGTTTGCTCAGGAACTAAACACGGCGAAATGCCACTTACAGTAACGGTTGACACAGACCCACTTGGCCCTGATTCTATTATCAATTTGACCTATTCTACAGACTCCGACTCTTCGGCTATTCCACCTGCTCCAACGCCCGAAGCCCTGCCCCGTCGGTTGAGCCTGGCGCAGGGTACGGCCCTGAATATGATCGACATGGTGGGCATCGGCCCGTTTGTGGTGTTGCCGCTCGTGATTCAGATTATTGGCGGGCCGCAGTTCATCTGGGCGTGGGTGTTGGGGGCCGTTATATCACTGATCGACGCGTTTATCTGGGCTGAACTGGGCGCGGCTTATCCACTCGCCGGGGGTAGTTACTCGTTTCTGAAAATCGCTTACGGCGAACGTCGCTGGGGGAAACTGCTGTCTTTTCTGTATGTCTGGCAAACGCTTATTCAGGCTCCATTGGTGGTAGCGTCGGGGGCGATTGGATTTGCACAATATTTCTCGTTTCTAGTGCCGCTTACGCCGTGGCAAAGCAAATGCGTGTCGGGGATGGCGGTGCTGGTGGTGATTGGGCTGCTCTACCGAAAAATCGACTCCATCGGGCGCATCGGAATGGTGCTTTGGGGGGTGGTGCTGGTCACGCTCGGCTGGATCATTATTGGCGGGCTTACGCACGGACAAACGCCGGTGAGCGAGGTGCTGCGGTCGGCGGTGGGCCCGGCATCGGTCAACAACGGCTGGTGGGCGGCTGGCCTGGGCGCGGCTTCGGTCAAAACCGTTTATTGTTACCTGGGCTACTATAACGTGTGCCACCTCGGTTCCGAAATCCGCCGACCGGAGCGCAACATTCCCGTAAGCATGTTCCTGTCCATAGCGGGGATCGCCGTGCTGTATCTGTTGCTCAATGTGAGTGTGGTAAGTGTGATTCCCTGGCAACAGGCCAAAGAAAGTAAGTTCATCGTGAGCAGCGTAATTGAAGCTATTTACGGACATGGAGCCGCGCAAATAGCTACTGCCCTGGTGTTGATGGTGGCGTTTTCGTCCCTATTCGCCGTGTTGTTGGGGTACTCGCGCGTACCCTACGCGGCAGCCGCCGACGGGCAGTTTTTCCCCATCTTCGCCCGGTTGCACCCAACCCGGCAGTTCCCGTATGTGTCGCTGCTATTTCTGGGCGGGCTAGCGTTCATATTTAGCCTGTTGTTCCGCTTAGGCGACGTGATCACGGCTATTCTGGCTATGCGGATCGTGGTACAGTTTATTGGGCAGGCCGTAGGACTCTGGCTACTGCACCGCCGAAAAACAGATCAGACGTTCCCGTTCCGTATGCCGCTCTACCCGCTACCTATTGTGTTGGCGGTAGCGGTGTGGCTCTTCATCTTTGTATCAACGGGGCTATCGTTTATGCTCTCCGGGCTAACGGTTATCGCCCTCGGCGTGGTGGCGTTTTTGGTCAGTGCGCGAGTGCGGGGGCAGTGGCCTTTTTGACCGTTGGCTTTAGCCAACGGATAATTATTTCCCCGCCGGTTGCGTCACACTCGTGGCAAACGTCGCGATGGCCTGCGCGTCGAGGCCCCCCACGATTTCGAGTTGGGGCATGGCTTTCTTGAGCTGCTCCACGCCGGCAGGGCTAACTTTCGTTTGCCACAGATACAGCGTCCGCAGGTTTTTTAAGCCCGCTAGTTCAACCAGTCCCGCGTCGGAAATGGCTGTGCCGTAGAGATTTAAATAGGCCAGATTTTGCAATCCTTTCAGGTTTTTGAGGCCCGAATCGGTGATTTTAGTACCTTCAAGATGCAGCTTGTGGAGGTTTTTCAACTTGGCTACCTGCGCCAACGTGCCGTCGCCCACGCTCGTGTTGCTCAGTTTGAGCCAAACGAGTTGCTCACTTAGAGCTGGCAACGTGGCCGCGTCGGCATCGCTGAACGTTTTGGCGTTTACGGCACTGACTTCCAACTGATTTTGCTCCTTCGAGAGTGGCATGACAAGCAGGCCGGTTTTGCGAGCGGCCTCAACGGCGGTCGCGTTGGCCGCTGACACCTTCATTTTCAGCACTTCGGGTTCGGGGGCCGGGCCGGTCGCTGCGACACCGGGCTTGCTGCCGCCTGTTGCGGGACCACCACCCAACTCGGCCAACGCGGGCCGAACGGCATCGGTTACGGCGAGGTCCGACACTTTTTTGTCGAACGAAGCCCCCTGATCAATCCACCAGCTCAGGATCGCCACTTGGCTGTCGGTCAACTGGGTTTTGCCTTTAGGGGGCATGTGTTCGTCGTCTTCGAGGGGCAGCAGGCAACGCTTCACCATTTCGCTGTCCACGCCCTTACCCGCCACAAACACGGGACCACCTTCGCCCCCTTTCTGAATCATTTGGGGCGTGTCGAAGCGCAGGTCGCCTTTCGATTTTTCGGCATTGTGACACTGCACGCACCGAGCCTGCAAAATGGGATTCACAACCTGATTATAAACCAGCGCGTTGTTTATATCGGCAATGGGCGTGGCAATGGTCGATTCGTTTTCCTTACGCGGGGGGATGCCCGCCAACGTACGGAACGGTTCGGGGGTGTATTGGGTGAGATAATCGGAGCCATGCGTGAGCGAGCCGCCATGATGCCCGGCCACCATCAACAATACGATAGACACAACCAGAGCCGGAACGTATAAGATAGAGGACAACGGAATCCGGTCGGCGAAGCGGTCCGACTTCATAAACCAGGCCACCCAGGCAAACGCGGCCACCCCGATGCCCTGCCATTGGTGCTCTTCGAGAATTTCGGTGTCGTAGCCCCCACCGAGCGAGAGCAGATACCCAAATACGCAGGCCACTGTGGCACTTACCGCCGACCAAAACAGTACCGCGCTGATGGCCGAGTTGCTTACCGTAATCCGGCCCATCCGCCGACCGAGTTCCAACACGCCCGCGATGAGCAAAAAGCCAATGGGCAGGTGAACGATTAGGGGGTGAAAATGACCGAAAAACAAGGCCCAGTTGGAGGGGGGGGCGGCTTGCAGCAATAGCATGGTGAACATAGCAGGGTGGTTGATTCGGACTTATTCAGCAACAACAATTGAATGAATGGCAACGCTTGGTATAGTAAAGGCAGCAACGCCATTTTTATACGTGAAGGGAACAGGGGTATTATTCGGTTGAAGCGTTAATCGGCCCGGACGCGTGGGGGTTCGGTACGTGACTGTAAGCGGACCGATTGGCGGAATCTCGTCGGTCGAGAACACCGCTTTGTTGCCGTGCGTACCCGCCATGTTGATCAAATTGAGCATCGTTTTGCCGTTTTTACGGTTCAATACGACATGGGCGAACTGCGACCCCTTTACCTCCACCTGCGGCTCGAAGATCGCCCGCGCCACGCTTGCAATAACCCGCCGACCCACGTGCGTTTCTCGCTTCGATTGGGCATCGCCAATGTTCACGTAAATCCCGGCAATACTCCCCTTGCCGAGTTTAGCAACGGAGGCCAACGGCCCCACCGGGAACCGTTTGTCGTGGTTGTTATAGATACTGCCCATCGTGCGCGTACCCGGCAGGGGCGTGAATGGCTGATAACTCGCCCGGATGCCCGTCAGCACGTCGTCGATGCCGAAACCGGGCACCGATCGCTCATTTTGATCCATTTTCACCCCTAATTCGTTGCCAAACAACCGCACGGTTTGATGACCCATAACGAGCAGATTACCCCCTTGTTTTACATACTGAACCAGTTCGGTGCGGAACGTGTCGGGTAGGGTTTGCCATTCGGGAATCACAATAAGCGGGTACTGATTCATACGCCCATGCAGGTGATGTTCCATCAGGATTTCGGTCGAAAACTGGCTGTATAACAGGGCGTTGAGCGTGCCGATGAGGTTGCCCAACAGATCGGCATCGAAGTTATAGGCCGCATAGGACCGGGCGCGTTGGGCGAATCCCGAATAAAGCAAAGCCACCTGTGGAACGGCTTTTGCGCCCTGGCAAAACGGCTGACGAGCGCGGCAGAACCGGGCAATCTCGGCCATCGTCGGAATATTCCAGGGTTTCAGGCTAGCATCATTATTTTGGGGCCAATACGACTGAAACCCACCGCCTAACGAGATCACCTGCGCGGCCTCCTGACAAAGTTGGACTGCCGGTTTGGGCGTCGCCACCTGATCCTTCCAGCCGAACCCAAAACTCCACGACATCAAGTCCCAGGGTTTGCCTTGTGGGGCAATGCACCGGGCCTGAAACGCCGACCGATTGGCCCCGTCGAGCGGGTCGGTATCGCCCGAAATAAAATCGACGGGTAGGCTGACGGGTTCGGGCATGAAGGATGAGAATGCCCAATTACTTGCCACCTGGAACCGGGGATTGTACTCATGCAGGGCGTTGGTGTAACGAGCTACGTAGCGTTTGAAAGCCGTTCGTTGTTGTTCTAAAAACTGCTCAAAACCGGCATCACCAACCTTCTGAGGGGTTGTTTTGCTACCCCCGGCCCGCTCGAAAGCCGCCACCGACGCCCGGCCATAATCGGGTTCAACGGCCCAACAATCACCATCAATCCAAACCCCATCGATGCCATAATCGCTGATTTCTTTCAGTTGCGGAATCAAGAGGCTATCTACATAACTACTCCAGAGCGAGGCTTTTTTCTCATCAGGTTTGCCGTCGGGTTTAATTCGTGCCCAATTGGGGTGATTTTTAACTGCTTGGTCGTCCCACACGCCCGAATGATGTACGTACAAGGCAACCCCGCGCCGAGCCGTTACGTCGCGAAACAGCCGGAGCGGGTTTCGCACGAACCGTTTGGGTGCATGACCTACCCGCGTCGGGTAGCTCGACACCCCCGCGTGGCCTTTGCTATCGACCTGAATATAGTCGGGTTTCACGGCCACCAGCATACTATCGATCATGCCTTCGGTAAGTGTTTTGCCGATGGCCGAGTCGGACATGGACGCATGGAAATCGAAGTGCAGACCAAAAAAACTGTCAGCCCGGCGTTTGCGAGGGGGCGTTTTCGTTTGGGCCAGAGTCGTAACCGCAACGAGCAGCAAGAGAATAGTGTTGAGGACGCGATGGGATTGTATCATGCAATCCGCTCTAACTTTACCGGATACGTTTTTTGCGAGGCCCATTGTGCGACGTATAGGCTCTCGTCGTTGTCAACGTGTACGTCGTGCGGGTGCATGATGCCCATAAACGAGCGGTCTTTGCGTTGTTCCTGCAATTTGCCGTTCTCATAGATCGGGGCCGAGCCGCCCGGTGTCGATACGACGCGGTCGTTTCTGTCCAGAATCTGAATGTAGCCGGAGTTAGGATAGGCGTCGGAGGTGCTACGGAACACCGCCCCGAACAGGTAGTCGCCGTGCAGCACGGGGCGGCAGATGTACGACCCCGGTAAGTCGATGGTAGCGAGGTATTTACCGTCGAGGGTGAATCGTTTCAAGCAATTGTGCCGTCGGTCGGTCACGAGCAAGGTCGGGTTAGACTTGTTGCGCGTATCGACCAACACGCCGTGGCAACAGTCGAACTTGCCGGTTTCGGCTGCCTCGGTGCTTTTGCCGCCAAAGTGCCGGATGTAGCGGCCTTTGGCGTCGTACTGCGTCACGTAGTTAGCCCCGTAGCCGTCGGCCACGTAGATGTCGCCATTGGCGGGGTTCACGGCGGTTTCAGTGGGGGTGAACTCGCCGGGGTGGGCATACACGCCTGTTTCTCTGGGGTAGTCGATTTTCATCAACTCGCGGCCTTTCAAATCGGTTTTGATCACCTGCCGACGGGCGTTGTCGCTGATGAGCAGAAACTGTTCGCCCCCCTCATTCACGAGTGTGAGGCCGTGGGCACCGGGATAGGTGGTGCCCCAACTATCGAGCAACTTACCTGATTTGTCGTAAATCAGGACGTTGTTTTTGGTCTCGTTGGTCAGCAAAAAGATGCGACTTTTTGCATCCTCGACCATCTCGTGACAGTCGTTGACAGGATTTTTTCCCGCGTCCAGCACGCCCCAGTTCGGCACGACCCGGTAGCGGTGCGAATTGTGACCGAGCACGACATTGTCGGCTGAACGGGTATGGGTGGCAGGCAGCAATGTGGGTAGCGAAACGCCTGCCAGCGTTGCTAAAGCGGTTTTTTGCAAAAAACTCCGACGGGGAATAGGGCGCATGTTTGTGGGGTTGAGGTGTTTTTAGGTAAAAGCAAAAAAAACGTCTAACCTCACGGTCAGACGTTTCAAACATTCTCCTCTATCTCTCTCCTCGTTACTTTACTGGGGCATCAGCACCGTGTCAATTACGTGAATCACACCGTTCGACTGGTTCACGTCGGCAATTGTAACGGTTGATGTGCCGCCTTTTGCATCGGTCAGTACAACGTTCTTGCCTTTCATCATTGCTGTAAGCGTACCACCGGCCACTGTGGTAAGGCTGGCTTTACCGCCACCGTCTTTGATTGCCTTCACCAAATCCGTTGCTGACATCTTGCCAGCTACCACGTGGTAGGTCAAAATTCCCGTCAGCGTGGCCTTGTTTTCTGGCTTTACCAGGGTTTCAACAGTACCGGCAGGCAGTTTCTCAAATGCCTTGTTGGTCGGCGCAAATACCGTAAATGGACCGGGACCAGACAGCGTCTCGACTAGACCAGCCGCTTTCACAGCCGCTACGAGCGTGGTGTGATCTTTGGAGTTTACGGCGTTCTCCACAATGTTTTTAGAGGGGTACATAGCCGCACCACCCACCATTACTGTCTTCTCCTGTGCTACGGCTAATTGACTAACGAATAGCATAGCGAGCAATGTGTAAGCGAATTTGAAAGTTTTCATCTATTGTAAGTTGTTTTGAATCAGACACCCTGTTTAAGCAGGATGTTTAGAAATGAATGTGAACGATTTGTGAACTAATCGTCAGAACAGACTTACGACAAAAGTGGGTGGGTCGGATTGGAGGAAGGGGAGAAATGGTTAAAAAATAGGGTTGAGGAACGCAGAAAGCTGGCTCGAGGATGTTTTCATACTACTCGCAATGGCGCGGTTTTTGTAGCAGTAGCAAACCAATAAATCTATAATAATAATGGATTTAGTGGTCTAAAATAAATCAACTAACATCACTGCCGAATAATACGTTCTGACCCGTCTGAACCTTCGTGGAAGCGACCTAGCATACTTTTTGCCATTTCAGGGAGTTAGGCTCACTCGTATGCGAAGACTACTATCTACCTCTTTTTTGCTGGCCATTCACCTGTTTGCATTGGCTCAGGTGAATGTGGTCATGCCCCAAAATCGCGTTGTTTATCAACGAAATAATCAAAACGAGGCCTCTGTACCCGTAATGGGTTTGTGTGCTCCTAATGCAACCCGAGTCGAAGCCCGCGCTGAGGCCATTCAGGCCGGACAGGGGACAAATACGGGCTGGCTGGCAGTCGATGGGTCGCCCCAAAACGGGCGGTTTGGCGGCATGGTCACACTCCGGGGCGGCTGGTATCGGCTGTTTGTTCGGGCGGTGGCTGGCAATACCGTAGTCGGCGAGTCGACCATTGACCGCGTAGGCGTGGGCGAGGTTTTCGTGGTGGCCGGACAATCGAACGCGTCGGGTGGGCACCTCACCAACCCCGGTGCCAACGACGACCGGGTGTCGGTCGTGAATTGGTTTGAAGACGACTTGCCCGAAGCCCGGTTGCCGCTTACATTCAGTCAGGCAGGCACCAATAATCGTATGGCTCCCTTCAATCCGCTTCACATGTGGGGGATGTTGGGCGACCGGCTCGTCAATCGGCTCAATGTGCCGGTGTTGTTTCTGGGCGCGGCCTATGGCGGTGCTAACAGCGAAGTGTTCAAACTCTCGGCCCTGGGGCAAAACCCCGGTGGCACGCCCGGTCCTTATTTAATGCCCTATCGGCCCATTGGTGCCGCTCTCGATCACTACGCCCGCCGAACAGGCGTCCGGGCCGTGCTTTGGCATCAGGGCGAGTCGGACAATGGCTGGCGGGGTACACAGGCCTATTTCGACAATGTCAAAACCGTAATCGACAAAACCCGGCAACAAAGTGGTTTCGGGCGGTTGCCGTGGGTGGTGTCGCGGGTGTCGTACATTGGTGGCCGAACTGATCCGGCCATTATTGCCGCTCAGAATCAACTGATTCAAAGCATTGACCAAGTGTTTCCCGGCCCCGAAACCGATGGCTACACGGGTCCCGATGATCGTTTCGACGGCCTGCATTTCGGTGGCAATGGCCTGAATACCCTCACCAATTTGTGGGACAACTGGCTCAATAACGACTTTTTCTCGCGCTCGGCACCGGGCGTACTCTCGGCTCTGCCGCCAACGATTACAACCGGAGCAATTGTGCCCATAGGTATGAACGCCGGACAGTCGGTGTCGGTCCCGTATGTTCGGGAGAATGGGTTTGCCTCCGATAATGTGTTTGTGGTCAGGCTGTTGTCGGCCAACGGGTCGGTGGTAGGGCAACTGGGCACGGGGACACAGAACCCCATGTCGGTGCAACTCCCCGGCGATCTGGCAACGGGGCAGTACAGCATTCGGGTCGATGGCACCAACCCCGCCGTAACGGGCATACCAAGCCAACTGTTTGCCCTTGCCGGAGCCTCGCAGGTGAACAACTCAACTCCAAATACTCCAAACAATACACCCCCAACGAATACCACTACCGCTACGAACACAACGCCCGGCCTTGTTCGTCGGATCGGTTACGAATACGATGCACCTACGCACGGCTTTAAGCTGTTTGTGGATGCCGATGGTCCTACCGAGGTGCGGTTGCAACGCATTAGTGGCACATTTGCCGCTAACAGTTGGCTAACAGCCAACGGGGGCGCGTTTGTCGATAATTATAATTTCAGCAACTATTATCCGCCTGTAGCATTGGGCGTGGGGGGCGTTGAGCCGGGGCAATACCTGATGAGTGCCCGGCGTATTGGGCAACCTACTACCGAAAAAAGCGCGACAGTCTTTTTATCACACGGATTCCGTACGGTTTTCCCGGTGCCCGCTAATCAGGCCCCGGTCGTTACAACCTTCATGACCTCGCAAACGGCTTCGCTCAACACACCCTTTGCGCTGGTAATTCTATCGAATACGTTCACCGACCCCGACGGTGAGTTATTGGTGTATTCCATCTCTGGCCAACCCGATGGCCTTACGCTCGACCGGAACACGATCACCGGATTGCCCACGCAAACAGGTCGGTTTACGATCTCGGTACAGGCCACTGACCCCGGAGGGCTGGCTGTTTCGACGGAGTTCACCCTGACTGTATTGGGCGCAACTACCCCACCTCCAAGCACGACGACCATTACCCCGCCCGTGAGCGTCACGACGAGTCCGCCCGTGGCCACGACCACCGCCCCACCGAGCACCACGCTGCCTCCAGTTAACAACACAGGTGTCATTACGGGAGTTTTGCGCAAGGTGGGCTATAAATACGACGCGCCCACCCACGGCTTTCAGCTTTTGGTTGAAGGCGATGGTACGATTGAAGTGAAAATCGAACGGCTCGATGGGGCATTCAGCCCATCGGATTGGGGTTTGGTGGTGCCATTCACAAACGAGCCGGGTTATACGGCCCAACGGTTTTACCCGCCCATCTCGTTGGGCGTTGGGGGTGTTGTAGCCGGACGATACCGACTTTCTGCCCGGATTGTGGGCAAACCCGAAACACTGATTACGTCTGATGTAGTCCTGCAATATGGGGTATTCCCGATCTACGTGGCCCCACCTGTCAGCACAACTCCACCCGTTACGACGGCTCCACCCGCAAGCACGACTACGGCACCGCCGGTGGGTCCGGTGTATATGGTCACGCGGCTTGGCTATAAATACGATGCCCCCACGCATGGCTTCGAGGTATTTGTTGAAGCCAACTCAGCGGTGCAGGTACGTATTGAACGACTCGACGGCCCGTTTGGCCCCACCGACTGGCAATTGGCCACGCTGTATTCCGAGCAGCCCGGCTATAGCTTCCGCCGATTCTATGCACCCCTGCTACCGGGCGTTGGGGGCGTAGTGGCAGGCACGTACCGGATCGTGGCACGCATTGCCAACCGCCCCGAAACCGAAGTGTCGTCGGAGGTGACAATACAATACGGCATGTTCCAGACGTATCCACCCCAAAAGTCAATGCGGGAGGTTACGGGGGAGATCACTCCGTTGTTTGTGTTCCCGCTTGTGCCCAGCGATTGCGTGGGGTGCGTACGGATGGAAGGTCGGGTACTGAAACGCTAATCGAGTACGCAAAAGTAATCTTACGCCAAAACGTTCTTTTACAGGTAACCACATGGTTCAACCTGATGAAAACGTTTTGGCGTATTTACTTGCCCCTATGTGGCAGTCTGTTGGCCGGTTGCCAGTCGGAGAGGCAGCAACCCGTTGGTAATCCGTCGGCGGGTTGGGCGCGGAATGATATTGACAGGTTTGTGGCCCAGGCGCACGTTCAACGTGGTCTGAAACCCGCCCCCGAAGCCGACCGATACACCCTGCTCCGGCGCGTGACACTCGACCTCACGGGCCTACCCCCAACGCCCGCCGAGATCGACGCATTTGTGGCCGACAAAGCCCCCGACGCGTACGAAAACGTTGTGGAGCGGTTGCTCAACAGCCCGCATTACGGCGAACATCAGGCCACGTTCTGGCTCGACGTGGCCCGCTACGCCGACACCCACGGCTATCAACTCGACGTGACGCGGACAGCATGGCCCTATCGCGACTGGGTGATCCGGGCGTTCAACCAAAACCTGCCCTACGACCGCTTCGTGACCTGGCAACTGGCGGGCGACCTTCTCCCAAGCACAGCCAATCCCGCCGAAAACCGCGACCGGCTCGTGGCCACGGCTTTCAACCGGATGCACCCGCAGAATCAGGAAGGGGGAATTGTGGAGGACGAGTACCGGGCCGAATATGCCGCCGACCGAACCAACACCTTCGGCAAGGCTATGCTGGGCCTGACGGTCGAGTGTGCCCGTTGCCACGACCACAAATACGACCCCATCAGCCAGAAAGATTACTACGGCCTATTCGCCTTTTTCGATAAAATAAACGAGGCCGGACAGGTGCCCTTCAACGGAGAGTCCAGCCCAACGATTACCCTCACCGACGCCAAAGCCGAAGAACAGTTGCGGGCGATTCAACAACAGTTAGCCCAACTTGACCGTCAGCAAAAAGCCGACGCCGTGCGTACGCAGGCCGACTATCGGCAATGGCTCACCCGGCAACCCAAAACGGGAGTCCGACCAAATTGGCGGGGGTTAATTGGCCGTTACACGTTTGACGATACCACCCGGACCTGGTTCACGAACAGTGCCGACACGTTGCTGCCCGCGCAGGTATCGGGTAATCGGGATTTGTTGCCACAGATCAGGCCGGGGCGGTTCGGGCGGGGGCGGCTCGTGAACGGCGAGGGCCACATCGACCTCGGCCCGACCATTGGGTATTTTGAGCGGCACGATGCTTTTGCGGTGAGCATGTGGATAAAATTGACCAAAAAAGGGTTGCGCGGCCCGGTGTTTGCCCGCTCCAATGGGCTTGATAATGGCAACCGGGGCTACGAATGCATGATGAACCCCGACGGTACGCTGTCGTTCTATCTGGCGCACAGCTACCCCGACCATGCCATTGATTTACAAACAATTGAGAAGGTGCCCGTGGGTCGCTGGGTACACTTGACCGTCACCTACGACGGTTCCGGTTCGGCGCGGGGCACGCACATCTATCTCGATGGTCGCGAACAACCCGTGCGGGTACAAGCCGACCGATTGCAGAAAAGTATTTTGTATGGGTTTGGCCGCCAAAACGGCTTTGGCCTGGTGTTCAACTTTATGATCGGGGGCAAATTTCGCGACTCGATGGCCGATTTTCTAGTCGACGAACTGGCCCTCTTCAACCGCGAACTGTCTCCCGACGAGGTGGCTTTTCTAGGCAAAAAAACGAATCAGCTTAACCCTTCACTTACTTATTACCGCTCGGCGGTCGATACGATCAGTGCGCGTTACCGGGAGCAACGGGCCTGCCTGCGGCAACAGGAAACGCAAATCTATGATGCCTGTGAAGAGGTAATGGTCATGCGCGAGCGTCGGCATGCTAAACCAACCCACCTGCTCAAACGTGGAGCCTACGATGCGCCCGGTGAGGTTATTCAACCGGGGACACCTCATTTTTTGCCAACCCTCGGCGACGACCTTTCCCGCAACCGGCTGGGCCTGGCGCAGTGGCTGCTTCGGGCCGACAACCCGCTGTTTGCTCGCGTGGCCGTTAACCGCATCTGGCAACAGTATTTTGGGCAGGGGCTAGTGAAGTCGAGCGATGATTTTGGCAATCAGGGTAACCTGCCTACACATCCTGAGTTGTTGGATTATCTGGCCATTCGCTTCCGGGAGGGTTGGACAGAAAAAGGTATTAAGTCATGGGATGTGAAGGCGTTGCATCGGCTGGTGGTGTTGTCGGCCACCTATCGGCAATCATCGGTTGTTTCTGCGAAAGCGCGAGAAATTGACTTCGACAACAGTTACCTGAGCCGGGGGCCGAGCTACCGGTTGAGCGCGGAGCAGATTAGAGACAATGCCTTGGCCGTTAGTGGGTTGCTTGTGCGAAAATTAGGTGGGGCGAGTGTATACCCGTACCAGCCTGCGGGCGTGTGGGAATCCGTTTCTACTACGCAGTACCCGGCTAGCCACGGTGATAGCCTGTACCGCCGAACGCTTTATACCTTCTGGCGACGCACCACGCCCCACCCGGCTCTTATTAATTTCGATGCCTCCGAACGGCACATGTGTACCGTAAAGCGTCAGAAAACGGCCACACCCCTGCAAGCCCTGGTCACCCTAAATGACCCGCAATACGTTGAAGCCGCCCGCGTGTTGGCGCAGCGAGTAGTGCCGCTTACTAAGCGGCATAGTCGCGAAGCGACTAACAATGCTAATGAAGAAGTCCCTCTAACCATCATCAACACCTTCTTCAAAGCCATTCTCAGCCGACCGGCCCGCCCGCAGGAAATGAAGTGGATGGAGCAACTGTACCGGGAAGAATTCGCTGATTTTCGAAAGAATCCAGTACGCGCAAGCGAACTTTTGGCCGTTGGCGAACACTCAGTTGATCAGCAGATACCACCCTCGGAGCTAGCTGCCTGGACAGTCGTTGCGAGTACAATTATGAATATGGACGAAATGACGGTAAAGCGTTAGGAGTATTTCTGTACAATCTTCTCATCTTCATAGAGGAAATTGTCTTTTGCCCGTCGAGAAGCCTACAAAATCTTATTTTTGTGTAACGTGTTTAGAGCGTATCCAACCTGTTTAACCGGATCAATGCAACACCTGCTGACGAACCGAATTTTGTCCTTAGCCACCGCAACCACTGTGCTGGGGGCAAGCGTATGGCTGACATCGTGTAGCCAATCTGCCGAAAAACCCGCCGAGTTGGTGGCGGCTGAGGTCAATCTGCCCGAAAAAGTCGATTACAATCTGCACGTGAAGCCAATTCTGTCGGACCGCTGCTTTGCCTGCCACGGCCCCGACAAAGCCAAACAACAGGCAGGCCTCCGGCTCGACACGCCCGAAGGTGCCTACGAAGCCCTCGCAGAAAGCGGTCATACGGCCATCAAACCCGGCAACCTGGGCGGTAGCGAACTGTTTCACCGCATCACCAGCACCGACCCCGACTACATGATGCCCACGCCGGAGTCGAATCTGACACTCAGTGTGGAGGAGAAGGCCATGTTGGTGCGCTGGATCGAGCAGGGGGCCGAATACAAAGAACATTGGTCGTTGATTGCCCCCAAAATGCCCGAAATACCCAAAGTGGGGCAGAACTGGGCACGAAACGATATCGACAGGTTTGTGGCACAAACGCACATTGACAAAAAAATAAAACCCGCCCCCGAAGCCGACAAACTGACCCTGCTCCGGCGCGTGACCCTCGACCTCACGGGCCTGCCCCCAACCCCCGCCGAGGTGGACGCATTTCTGGTCGACAAATCAGCCAATGCCTATGAGAAGGTGGTTGATCGGCTCCTGAAAAGTTCGCAGTATGGTGAGCGGCAGGCGGTTGAGTGGCTCGATTTAGCCCGTTACGCCGACACGCACGGGTATCAGGACGACGGTATGCGGACCGCCTGGCCCTACCGCGATTGGGTCATCAAGGCGTTTAACCAAAACCTGCCCTACGACCGCTTTGTGACGTGGCAACTCGCGGGCGACATGCTTCCCAGCACGGGGAACCGGGCCGAAGACCGCGACCGACTTGTGGCTACGGCCTTCAACCGAAACCACCAACAGAGTCAGGAAGGCGGTATCGTGCCCGAAGAGTACCGGCAGGAGTATCTGTCCGACCGGGCCGCCACCTTCGGCAAGGCCATGCTGGGTATGACGGTGGAGTGTGCGCGTTGCCACGATCATAAGTACGACCCGATTAGCCAGAAAGATTACTATTCGCTGGCCGCGTTTTTTGCCCAGAATAATGAATACGGGCAGATTCCATACAATGGCGAACCCTCCCCCCATATCACCCTGCCCACCCCCGAAGCCGACGCCAAACTACAGGCTATTCGTAACCGAATGAACACCCTCGACCGGGCGCAAGCCAATGATGCTGACGCTGTCCGGCAGCGGTTTGAGACCTGGCTTGCTAAGGCAGAGAAAAACCCAAAATCAGCCCTGCTTCCCGAAAAACAGAATTTGCTGTTCCACATTCCGTTCGATCAGAGCAAGGACGTGGAGGTAAAAAAGAAAAAGCCCAAAGAGGAAAAGAAGCCAGAACCCGCCAAAGCCCCTCCTTTAAGGGGAGGGCGGTCCGACGTTTCGGTTGGGGTGGGGCCTGAGCCAATCAAAATGCGCCGGTTGTTTACGAACATAGCTAACGACACCTTGCCCCTCGAAACGCAGGGCGATCTGGATAGCCCTGTGCGATTTGTGAAAGGGGCCGTGGGGCGCGGTGCCAAACTCGTGGGCGAGAGCTTCCTGCAAATGAAATGGGCTGGTCGGTGGGAAGACCCCAAAAACGATTACGCCCGCGTGGCCTGGTTCGAGCGAAATCAGCCGTTTACTGTGAGCCTGTGGGTGAATGTTTATGATCCCAAACTGACAGGTGCGTTATTCAATCGTGACCTGGCACCGTTCAACGGGTTCCGGGGTTACCGGCTCGAACGCCTACCCGATGGCAGGCTGGCGTTCCGCATGAGCTACGTCTGGCCCGATGATGCCATCGACATCGAAACCACGCAACGCCTACCCCTAAATCGTTGGATGCACCTCACGCTGGCGTATGATGGCAAAGGCAAAGCCGCCGGGGTTCGGTTTTATGTCAATGGCAACCGAACGCCTACCCGCATCATGACCGATAACCTGTCGCAGAGCATGATTTGGGGAAAGAGAAAGAGTTATTGGGGGGGCGGAACACCGAATTTCACCATCGGGCAGTCTGCCGACCAGAATTATAAAGGGTATGCCGTTGATGAAGTTCGAGTGCATAACCGGAAGTTGAGTCAATTAGAGGTCCAATCGTTTGTCGTGGGGCGCGACGTGGTAGCCGAAGCGATCCAAAACCCTGACCGTAGCGACGAGCAGGAGGTTGAGTTGTTTGCCTATTACATAACCAATTTCGATGGGCCAAGTATGCACCGTCGTGCCGTGCGTGAGCGAGCTTTTGGCGAGGAAACCGCCATCTTGAACGAGCAAATCGACGTGATGACGATGCAGGAACGGCGGTACAAAGTGGCCACGCACCTGCTTAAGCGCGGAGCCTACGACGCTCCCGCCGAGACCGTTGCCCCCGAGCCACCCCATTTTCTGCCTGCTTTAAGCGACAACGAACAACCCAACCGGCTGGGCCTGGCGCAGTGGCTGCTTCGGGCCGACAACCCCCTGTTTGCCCGGGTGGCCGTTAACCGCATCTGGCAACAGTACTTTGGGCAGGGGTTGGTGAAGTCGAGCGACGATTTTGGCAATCAGGGCAACCTGCCCACGCACCCGCAGTTGCTGGATTATCTGGCGGCTCGCTTTCGCGAAGGGAGTTTAAGTGAGGGCGTTGGGACATGGGACGTAAAGGCCCTGCACCGGCTGGTGGTGTTATCGGCTACCTATCGCCAATCATCGTCGGTAGGGGCTGAAGCACGGGAGCGAGATTTCGATAACAGCCTCCTAAGCCGGGGACCAAGTTACCGGCTTAGTGCCGAGCAAATCCGAGACAACGTATTGGCTGCGAGTGGCTTACTGACACGGAAGGTTGGTGGGCCGAGTGTGCATCCTTACCAACCTGATGGTATTTGGGAGGCTCTGGCCACCCGTAACGCAATCAATTACGTTCAGAATCACGGCGACAGCCTGTACCGCCGGAGCATGTACACCGTCTGGAAACGGTCGTCGCCCCCGCCCATGATGCTCAACTTCGACGCAGCCGAGCGGCATATGTGTACCGTAAAACGCCAAAAAACGGCCACCCCCCTGCAAGCCCTCGTCACGATGAACGACCCGCAATTTGTGGAAGCCGCCCGCGTATTGGCGCAGAAGGCCGTAGTACCGCTTACTAAGCGGTACAGTCGCGAAGCGACTAACAACGCTAACCAAGAAGCCCCTACAGTTGTCATTAACACCTTCTTTAAGTCCATCATTGGCCGACCGGCTCGTCCGCAAGAGGTAGCCCTGATGGAGCAGCTATACGCCGAAGAGAAGGCCGATTTTCAGAAAAACCCGGCTCGTGCTACTGAATTACTAGCCGTTGGCGAATACCCCGTTGATACCCAAGTGCCGACCCCGGACCTAGCCGCCTGGACGGTCGTAGCGAGTACAATTATGAACTTTGACGAAGCCATTGTAAAACGATGAACCTGCAAGACGAACTCCACGATATGATGAGCCGCCGGACCTTTTTGGGGCAAACCGGCGCAGGCATTGGTACAATGGCCCTGGCCTCGTTGCTCAATCCGGCGGGTGCGTCGGCGACCCCAATGGGCGAACCGGCTTTGGGCAAACCGCACTTCCCGCCCAAAGTAAAGCGGGTTGTCTACCTGTTTCAGAGTGGCGCACCGAGTCAATTGGAGTTGTTCGACTACAAGCCGAAGCTCGAAGCAATGTGGGGGCAAGACCTCCCTGAGTCGGTTCGGAAGGGGCAACGCCTGACAGGGATGACCGCCGGACAAAGCCGGTTTCCGTTGGCGGCATCAAAGTTCAAGTTCGCCCAACACGGCCAAAGCCGCGCGTGGATCAGCGAGTTGCTGCCCTACACCTCGAAGGTTGTCGATGATCTGTGTTTCATCAAAACGATGAACACCGAGGCCATCAACCACGACCCCGCCGTAACGTTCATTCAGACCGGGAGCCAACAGGCCGGGCGGCCTTCGTTTGGGTCGTGGGTGAGCTACGGACTCGGCAGCGATAATCAAAACCTGCCCTCGTTTGTGGTGCTGCTCTCGAAAGGGCGCAACGGCGACCAACCGCTGTACGCCAAGCTCTGGAGCAACGGTTTCTTGCCCTCCGTGCATCAGGGCGTGGTGTTTCGGTCGGGGCCAGACCCGGTGTTTTACCTGAACAACCCGCCCGGCATCGACCGCACGAGCCGTCGGCGGATGCTCGATTATCTGGGCAAAATGCACCAGGAGCAGTTCAAACACGTGCTCGACCCGGAGATCAACAACCGGATGCAGCAGTACGAGATGGCGTACCGGATGCAGGCATCTGTGCCCGAAACACTTGATCTGTCGAAGGAGCCGAACTACATTTTCGATATGTATGGCCCCGAAAGCCGCAAGCCCGGCACGTTTGCAGCCAACTGCCTGCTGGCCAGAAAGTTGATCGAAAAAGACGTCAAGTTCGTGCAGTTGTATCATCAAGGTTGGGATCAGCACGGCAACCTGCCCAACGACATTCAGATTCAGACCAAGAGTGTTGATCAGGCGTCGGCGGCTCTGGTGATGGACCTCAAGCAGCGCGGTTTGCTCGAAGACACGCTCGTGATTTGGGGTGGTGAGTTTGGCCGGGGGCCGTATTCTCAAGGCAAACTGGCCCGCGACAACTACGGTCGCGATCACCATCCGCGTTGCTACACGATCTGGATGACTGGTGCAGGGGTGAAAAAGAGCTTCGTGTATGGCGAAACCGACGATTTCGGCTACAATATTCAGAAAGACCCCGTACACATCCACGATTTTCAGGCCACGATCATGCACCTTATGGGGGTTGACCACGAAAAATTGACGTTCAAACATCAGGGTCGCCGGTATCGGCTTACCGACGTGCATGGCAAGATCGTGAAGCCATTGCTGGCGTAGGGGATTATAGCTTTCGATGCTGTGTCTAAGTTCTTTCAGGGATAAGGTTTTTTGATTTAAAGCAGTCAATTGTAGATAAAATAGACTAACTTAGTCTCAGTTTTTATGTATTGGTACCATGCAAATTCAATTTGACGGCAAGTATAAATCCTTGAAGAGTTTTCTCTGGCAAGATATTCCTAAGTTGGTTGTTCTCACTGGACCAAACGGAACAGGGAAATCACAGCTCATTGAACTAGTGCATAACACAATTATAAATAAGCAGTACACCACAGAACGGGTATCAGTGATAGGTGAAATAATAAAACCTGAAGAGGTAGTCTTTTTAAGAGATTGGCAACTTAACAACGTTGGATACGTGAATTTGTCATCTATACAGCAGCAAACGGATAGTCATTACAATAACTTTGTCAGTGGTCAGTATGCCAATGGATATGAGCATCAACTTAAATTTAATGCAATATCACGAAAGATTGTAACAGAGACAGGAAGAAGTGGGCAACAAGTATCTAGGGAGGAATTTGGAAGATATTTTGAGCCTCAGTTAATCATAGAGCAGGAGGCACAACTGAGTCAAAAAATTAGTGAGATTTTCTACAGTTACAGAATTGATGAAATTGAACTTCAAGCTAAGAAGGAAGACGATAAAAGTATTGAAAAAAAAATAGGGCAGAAGCCCTGGCTTGTTCTGCGCGAAATATTAAAAGAAGCAAAAATTCCTTTCGATATAAATGACCCCGAAAATATTAGTATAAGAGAAGGATTCCAGTTAAGATTAACTCATCAGGTTTCAAGAGAAGAAGTACAATTTAATGATTTGTCCTCTGGGGAGAAGGTGCTAATATCATTAGTCTTTTATCTCTATAACTCTCAGGAAAAGAAGATTTATCCTAAGTTATTTCTTATGGATGAACCAGATGCTCATCTTCATCCTTCAATGTCTCAACAGTTTATCAATGTAGTAAAAAATGTATTGGTGGATAAGTTAGATGTGAGAGTTATTATGACTACTCACTCGCCTTCAACAGTGATACTCACTCCAGTTGAGTCATTGTATGAAATGGCTATAGTAGAGCCAAGAATTAGAAAGGTGACATCGAAAAACCAAGTTGTCTCGTTACTTACTTCGGGGTTGGTGTACGTTGGGGAGGGTACGAAATATTTTCTGGTTGAAGATAATGATGATGTAGAGTTTTATTCGCACGTCCATAATCAGTTAATTTCTACAGGAATTATTGATAACAATATACCCTTAGTTTTTATTCCAGCTTCTACTAAAGACAAATCAGGAGGAAAATATGTTGTACAAAATTGGGTTAAGAAACTGTCAGAATCAGGACTTGCCGGGGTTATAAGAGGTTTAATAGACGAGGATGTAGATAATAATGAGACTGATGAAATTTTGAAAATTAATCGGTATAGCATCGAAAATTATCTAGCAGACCCTATAGTTATATACGCAACATTGCTTGATAAAGAAGTGGCTCCTGAAGTTGAAGGGTTACAGCTAATGTTGGGAGAGGAGTATAAGCTAAAACAAATGCCACCTGATCTGCTTCAGAAGATTGCAAATACTATTATAGCATTAGTCGAACATAACTTAACAACCTACTTTAATGATGTGAGACCAGATGATCTTGTTAGGGTAGAAGTGA
This sequence comes from Cytophagales bacterium, assembly GCA_004292855.1. Classification (GTDB taxonomy): domain Bacteria; phylum Bacteroidota; class Bacteroidia; order Cytophagales; family Spirosomataceae; genus Rudanella. Next base: position 55,383 of record RDXN01000036.1, on the reverse strand, counting down.
GTTTTAGTAACGGTATTAAGTTGGAGTATCCTAATTGGCTTTTGAAGAAGCGCGGTAAAACTATTTTAAACCAGCTATATGGTGATGCCTTTAAAAACCCAATAGTTAATTTCACTTCTGTTTTTAAAGCATTTAGAAAGCTAAATTTATTCCCTAAAGAGCTTGTCGACAAGTATACAGAGATGAAAAATTTCAGACCAATTTCTTGATAAAATAAGCTGCAACGAACCTATGCAAGCGACTGCCCTCAAATTACCCGAAAACCTCCACGAGGACGAACTGTTTTGGATGCCCGGAACATGGGATGACTACCTCGAAATTCTTGACGAAGCCGACCAAACGGCTCCTACCCTTACCATTCAATTTTTGAATAATGAAATCATTATGAGTCAGGCATCTGCTCCGCATGAAGAATTAGTAATGACGATTGGCTGGCTGTTAAAAACCGCCCTCTTATCTCAACGGCAATACCGGGTGCTAGGTAGCAGTATCAAGATTATGATTCCTGACCACGATGGCGATTTTAATGCGGACGTGTCGGTGGTGAAGGCCCCCATCGAATATGGCACAACACCTGCTGGTAAACTAACGAATATGCGGATTGCCAATCCCGAAATCGTAGTGGAAGTGTTGTCGAAAAGTACCCGGAAATTTGACGAAATTGAGAAGTCGGCTTACTACAAACGCATTTCGTCGCTCCAGCATATTCTGCTGGTTGATCAGTACAAACCATACGCGTCGGTTTTCTCACGCACTGAAACACCCGGTCAGTGGCTTAATCAGGATTACTGGTCTCTGGACGATGTGGTTCGGCTGGGCGGTATTGAACTGCCTATGCGGGACATCTACAACGACATACTTTCTGAATAGTCCACACCGGGCAACTCTGCCGCTTTACCGCTATCTTTGCCCAAAACAGTACGTTAGCGTGTATGGTAGCAGCGGTTGAGAGATCCCCCGACGTTTTGGCCAAATACGAGGCCGTGATTGGCCTTGAAGTGCATTGTCAGTTATCGACGGTTTCCAAGATTTTTGCGGCAGATGCCAATGCCTTTGGAGCCGACCCCAATACGCAGGTGAGCGTGATTACGCTGGCGCACCCCGGCACCCTGCCCAAACTGAACCGTAAGGCCGTTGAGTATGCTATTCGGATGGGCCTTGCCTGCGGGTGTGACATCACGCGCTACAACGTGTTTGCCCGCAAGAACTATTTCTACCCCGACCTGCCAAAGGGCTACCAACTCTCCCAGGACAAAACGCCCATTTGCGTGGGGGGCAGCATCCGGGTGAAGCTCAAAGATGCTGCTGGGAAACCTACCATCGAACACGACGTTCAGATTCACCACATTCACCTCGAAGAAGACGCCGGTAAAAGTATCCACGACGAGGGCGACTACACAAACCTTGACTATAACCGAGCCGGAACACCGCTGATCGAGATGGTGACGGACCCTTGCCTGCGGTCGGCGGAGGAGGCCGGGCAGTATTTGACCGAGGTACGGAAGCTCGTTCGCTATCTCGACATCTGCGACGGAAACATGGAAGAAGGCTCGTTGCGCTGCGACGTGAACCTGTCGATCCGGCTCAAAGGCGAGACTCATTTAGGCACCAAAGTGGAGGTAAAAAACCTGAACTCGATTCGCAACGTGCAGCGGGCCGTCGAGGGCGAGTTTCGGCGGCAGGTCGAAGCCTTCGAGACGGGCGAGCGTATCACCCAGCAAACCCGCACGTTCGACGCGGCTACGGGTCTCACCTACGCCATGCGTGAGAAGGAGACCATGAATGACTACCGTTACTTCCCCGACCCCGATTTGGCCCCGTTAGTGGTGTCGGACGAATGGCTGGCCGAGGTACGCGCTACGATGCCCGCCTTACCCGCCGAGGTTCTGCACAAATTAACTACCCACTACGGCCTGCCCGAATACGATGCCGCTCAACTCGCCGATGCTCGCGAGATGGTCGAGTTTTTCGAGGCCGTTTGTACGCATACGCCCAACTACAAAGCCGTATCGAACTGGCTCATGGGGCCGGTGCGGGCGCAACTCACCGACAAGACCCTGCGCGAACGGCGTTTTCCGGTCTCTGCCGAACGACTTGGCCTGCTTATTGCGTTGATAGACAGCGGGGCAATTAGCCAAACGGCGGCCCAAACGGTGTTCGGCCTGATGATTGAACATCCCACCCAATCCCCCGCCGAACTGGCTAAACAACACGGGCTGGAGCAAAACCGCAATACCGATGCCCTGCAAACGTTGGTAGAAGAGGTGATAACTGCCTGGCCCGATAAAGCGGATCAATACCGCAAGGGTAAGAAAAATCTGCTGGGCCTGTTTGTAGGCGAAGTGATGAAAAAGTCGAAAGGGTCTGCCGATCCGAAATTAGTGAATCAGTTGATCGTTAACGCATTACAATGAACATGAATCGCTTAATCAGCTTAACCGTGCTGTTGTTTTGGGGCGCACAGGCCGTTGCTCAAACGGCTCCGCAGCCCGCCCTGAAAGATGTTACCCTCGTGGGAAAGGTGAAAAGTGCCAGCCCCGGTAACCCAGTTTACTTTGAAACCAATGGTCAGCCTGCCATCCGGCTCGACTCGGCCAAGCTCGACCGGAACAACGCCTTTACGCTCAAAACCCGTGTGCCCGAAGGGGGCGGGGTTTACTTGCTCAACATTATGGGCGGGCAAAAAGTGGCCCTGCTGCTCGAAGGGGGCGAAACCCTCAACATTGCCGCCGATGGCTTCACCACCGACGTCAAAACCGGCAAAAAAGGGCAAACCGTGGTGACTGGCTCCAAAAACATGGAGTTTTACACCAAACTGATGACGCAATACGACGACATTAAGGCCAAAAACACGACCTGGCAAACGCAGTACAATGAAGCGGCCAGCAAGAACGATCAGAAAAAGATGAACGATGTGATGGCGCAGTCGGAGAAGGCGTCGAAAGTGTTCAGCGATGGCGTCAAGGCGATGTTGCCGGAGATGGGCACCTCGCTCGCGGCCCTGTTTGCGACCAATTTCCTGAGCGTTGAAAACGATTTCGAGACACTCAACGTGCTGGCCCAGCGATTCGAGAAAGAAAATCCAAACAGCCCGCAAGCCAAAGGATTCATTGGCAACATCGCCCGGATTCGGGGTTTGATGCTAGGGGGATTGGCTCCCGAAATCGCCCTCGCCGACACGACGGGTAATTCTGTACCGCTATCGTCACTGCGGGGTAAATATGTGTTGATTGATTTCTGGGCGTCGTGGTGTGGGCCGTGCCGGATGGAGAACCCCAACGTGGTTCGCATGTACAATAAGTATAAGGAAAAAGGCTTCACGATTTACAGCGTCTCGCTCGACCAAAACCGCGAAAACTGGGTGCGGGCTATTCGCAACGACAACCTGACCTGGACGCACGTGTCGGACCTGCAATACTGGAAATCGGCAGCCGCCCAGCAATACGGCGTTACGGGGATTCCCAAGACGTTTTTGCTCGATAAAGAGGGTAAAATCATCGCCAAAGACCTGCGTGGCCCCGCCCTGGAACAGAAACTGGAAGAGGTGCTGAAATGAAAATAGCTATAGTTGGTTGCGGGAATATGGGTATGGCCTTTGCCAAGTCGTTCGTGAAGTACGATTTGGTGAAACAGGACGACCTGCTTTTGATCGAGAAAAGTGCTGAACGGTCGGCGGCTCTCACGGCTGAAAAAGCCGGGGTGGTGGTCGATACCATCGGGCCGCGCGTGGCTGAGTACGACCTGGTTATTCTGTCTGTAAAACCACAGGATTTCGCTAGTGTGTGTGAGGCTCTTGCCGCCGTTATCAAGCCGCATCAGGTGGTTTTGTCGATTATGGCGGGTATCCCGATGAGCCAAATTCAGGAGCGGCTACAGCACCGGCAAGTGATCCGGGCTATGCCAAACACCCCGGCCATGTTAGGGTTAGGCATCACGGGTTTTGCCGCTTCCGACGAAGTACAGGTGGGTAACCTGCGCCGGGTCGAAAACCTGATCAATGCCACAGGCCGTTCGATTTATCTGGACGACGAGGCCATGATCGACGCCGTTACGGCTCTGAGCGGTAGCGGTCCGGCGTATTTTTACTATGTTGTGAAGGCAATGGTCGAGGCCGGTCGGCAGATGGGTTTCGACGAGGGCGTAGCTACCCTGTTGGTGAAGCAAACCATGTTAGGGTCGTTTCATCTGATCAACAATGCCGACAAATCGCTTGATGACCTTATCAAGGCCGTAGCCTCGAAAGGGGGCACGACCGAAGCCGCCCTGCGGCAGTTTGAAGTCGGTGCCTTGTCCGAAACGCTCGTGTCGGGCATCCGGGCGGCACAAACCCGCGCCCAGGAATTATCTAAAGGATAGAAGAATTTCGGATTTATGAAAGCCCTTATCATTTGCACGAACCATACCGACTATCCAACTAAGCCCAACAAAACGGGCCTGTGGTTGAGCGAGTTTACCCATTTCTACGACGAAATTGCCGACCGGAATTTCATCATCGATATTGCCAGCCCTGCCGGTGGCCCCGTGCCCATTGACGAGCGCAGTCTCGACCGGCGCGACAATGTCAATGAGAAGTGGTATCACAACCCTGCCATTCGGCAGAAGCTCGACAATTCGCTCAAACTAGAGGACGTAGTACCTGAACAATACCAACTCGTTTATCTGACGGGCGGGCATGGAACCATGTGGGACTTTCCGCAAAGTTCGGCTCTGCAGGACATCACCCGGCGCATCTACGAGAACAACGGCATGGTGGCGGCTGTGTGTCACGGCGTGAGTGGTTTGCTCAACGTGCAGCTCTCCGACGGCTCGCAATTGATTAAGGATAAGCAGATTACGGGCTTCTCGAACATGGAGGAGAAGCTGATTCGCCTGAACGATGAGGTGCCGTTTTTGCTCGAAGATGAACTCCGTAAGAAGAACGCATTCTATACCAAAGGCTTTATCCCGTTCCTACCCCACATTGAGGTCGATGAGCGCATCGTGACGGGGCAAAATCCCCTTTCGGCCCGCAAAGTAGGTCGTAAAGTGGTGGAAGAGATGTTTGAGAAATAGCGGTCAGGATGCCTAATCAGTTCCTGCGGACCATTCGGCAATTGCTGGAGACAGAAACGGTCGTTCTCTATGAGAAATGGACGCAACCGTCGGCCACGGATCAGGCTGAGGTGGGCGCGTATCTCACAGAACGTTACCAGTACGAAGCAGCCGATTACCCGTTTGCACCCCCTGCTTTCGACTCACAGGCGGGGTTATGGGCGGCTCAGACTACCTATGCTGCCTGCCAGTTATTGCTGCACCGGTCTGCCGAGGTCGCCGACTTGCTCGCCATGTTACCCCCTTTCTCCGGCCCCGTTGAGGCTGAGGCCATGCTCTCTGCCGACCTGACGTTGCGATTTCTGCCCGACGTTCTGACCAAGCTCCACTTGATCGACCCGGACGACCCGCTCGTTGGCCTGCTCGAAACCCATCTGCATACGTTTCACTATTCGGCCATTCGACGTGGCCTGCCGATACCCGAACTCGACCTGGACCCCGTGTTGAACAATGCCTGCCTGCGGCAACTGTATGTAGACCGAATTATTCGATATAAAAATAAAGAAATGGCCATTCGTTCGAATTTAATAGCGCAAATTCGGGCTAGTTTGGGTATGTTCGCCCATCAATTCTGGCCTGAATTAGCTCATACACTATGACCGAAGTCCACACTCTGAACACCGTTTTAAACCATCTGAAAACCCAGTTTGTGGGTAAAGATGAGTTGATCGACCTGCTGGGAATCAGTCTGGTTGCGGGCGAAAATATGTTTTTACTGGGGCCTCCCGGTACGGCCAAAAGTGCCATTGTGCGCAGTCTTTCGGCCAGCATCGAGGGCGGGCGCAACTTCGATTACCTGCTCACGCGCTTCACCGAACCCAACGAACTGTTTGGCCCCTTCGACATCCGGCGGCTCCGGGAGGGCGAACTGGTCACGAACACCGAGGGGATGTTGCCCGAAGCATCGCTGGTGTTTCTGGACGAAATTTTCAACGCGAACAGTGCTATCCTGAACAGTCTGCTCATGGCCCTGAACGAGCGGGTGTTTCGGCGTGGTAAAGAAACCCGCTCCCTGCCCGCGCTCATGTTCGTGTCGGCCAGCAATAGCCTCCCCGACGACCCCGCCCTGAACGCGCTGCTCGACCGGTTTCTGATTCGGGTACGTTGCGATTATGTCGAACCCGACCGCTTGGGCGAGGTCTTGCTGGCGGGCTGGCAACTGAACGCCAACACCCACTCAACCCCAGCCGACCGGCCTACCGTTGGCCCCGACGCGCTGAAACTCCTCCAGCAACAGTGCCGCACGGTCGATCTGGCCGACGTTCGGAAGCCGTTGATTGAGTTGGTCCATACACTTCGGAACACCGGCATCAGTGTATCGGATCGGCGGGCTGTAAAAATTCAGAACCTGCTGGCTGCCAGTGCCATACTATCGGGACGAACGGTGGCCGTGACGTCGGATTTGTGGGTGTTGAAATACATTTGGGACACCGAGGAGCAGGTGGAGGTGCTGGCCGGGATTGTCGATGCCGTGATCGAGAAAGACCCCGACCCGCAGACGCACCCCCGTGCGCTGGCCCACCAACGCCCCAACGCCGACGAACTCCTGGCCGACGTGCTGGCTCTGCGTACCCGCTGGCAGTCGGACGTGCTGCCGCTGGCCGAACAGAGCGTCGTGAAAGACAAACTTCGCTATCTACAAACGCGGGCGGTTTGGCTCGCCAACGCCGACCACAAAGGGCATATTCAGACCGAAATCGACGATCTGTGGCACACGATTCTGCAAACGCTGTAACGCCAACGGCCTGTTTTCTGAGGTTGTCCGTCCGGCAACGGGACCAACTCTACGCGCTCCGGCATTGGCCTACTCTGCGCATGGCCGTTGAGGGCGACGACGTTTGGGTAACGGGTTTCGAGCCGGAACAGATCACCCGTGCCGACGTGCAGGCCATTCCCTACAAGCGACTGTATGTGAGCAACGGTCGCCAACTTTTTCCGATTGGTAGCCGCCTGCCCGAACGCCCCGAACCGGCCTTGCTTTGGTCGCCGATTGATCGGGGCCTGCCCCTGACCCTGCCGACCTACCGGGGCAACTACGTGGACTTGTCGCCAGTGCCTCCGTTGCGGCTAGTACACACGATTCAGGAACAGACCGAGACCGCGCTGCTGGTGGCCGCGTCGGCCCTGAGAACATACGTCGAAACGGCCCCCGCCGTACGGATGAAGCCCCTAAGCTGGGTGTTGCTGAATGCTGAACAGGCGTTCGTATTAGGCGGGCCGTTGCTGCCTCTGCCTGGCCCGACGTATTGGCAACAAGGGCAATTTCTATTTCCGGTAGGCTATGACCTTGATCTGCCTCTTTTAGTTGATGACCTCAACAGCCACCTCAACCCAACCGGGCAGGATTGGCTGCTCTGGCATCTGGACGGGACGTACGACCGCATTCCCCGCACAGCCTTTCAGATCCTGTCGATTCGGTCGGTGCGGACAACGAGTGTGGTGGGCTAAAAATCACTCGGTTATGAAATTCTACGAATACTTCGGGGCAGACAAATGCGGTTTCTGGCAATGGGAAGAACAGGGTACGGTGATTGCCGTTCCGAACGGTCCAACCATCGCCTACCGGGATCAGGTTGCCCCTATGCTCGACCTGCTGGCCGATCAGGGACTTCCCTCGTTCGATACGCTGCTGCTGGTTCTGCTGGCTACCAATCCCGACGGGGCAAACGCTGTTGAGATATTGCCCTCCGTTTGGCAGCAGGCCGGTGCGCCCGCTGGATTACTCGAACTGACTGTGAATGAGTTAGGGTTTCTACAGCGGCTGGCCGGGTTGCCCAGATCGTACAAAACGGGACAGAAACGACTGTTGCTGATACAGACCGTACTGGCTAATACCCACAACGGCGTCGGCCCGAAAGAAGCCCGACAGTTGGCCGATCAGTTCCGCCTGCGTCAGTACGAACTGCCCGAACTGCTGAAAAAGCGAGGAAGGGGTGAGCAAACCGATATGTGGTCGGCCTACCACGCCCGGAACGTGTTACGAGTGCTGAACAGTCGGTTCCCGACGGAGGAGAGCATCCTGTCGAAACTCACCGACCTGCCTACTTTGCCGGAGCCGATCTTGCCCGCCGAACCCGCGCCCGTTGGCCCGACCGATTTTGTGCAGTCGCTTCTGGACGATTCGCAGACTTTCGAGGTGGGCGCGTTGGTGAAGCGGTTGTGGTCGGGGTTGGCGATTCCGTTCCGGCAGAGTCAGCCGACACAACGGCCCGTTGGGGGCGTGTCGGACCTGACTAACAAGGGGCAATTGCATCACCTGCTATTATCAGAGTGGGCCAACGACGACCTGGTTTTTCTGTCGCGGCTGGCCAACGATGAGGCCCTGTACCTGAACCGCGAAATACCACCCACGTCCGATACCCGCGACCGGGTGTTGCTGCTCGACGTGTCGCTCAAGAACTGGGGAACGCCCAAAACGCTGGCCTTCGCGTTGGCCGTTGCCTTGGCTCACCACCCCAAAGCCAACGCCCGAACGCTGGCCTTTACCGTTGGTCACGATTGCCAATCGGTTGATCTGGGTGAGCGCGACGGGTTGATTGCCGGTTTGCAACGCCTGACGGGGGGCCTACACGCGGCCACCGGATTAGCGGATTATTTTCGGAACCACGCCCCGGCGGGTTCGGTCGAGTTGTTTTGGGTATCGACGGCGAGGGCGGTGCAAGCACCAGCCATGCAACAGGCTATGAGTCAGTACGGGGCCAATTTCAGCTACTACCTCTTTCCCAATAGCACGGGGCAAATCGCGCTCTACCGCCAGCAGGGTGGGGGCCGCAAACACTTGCAAGACCTGACGCTTCCTCTGGCCGAACTCTGGAAAAACAAGCCTAAAGCCGCCAAAGAACCTCCCGTTATCGAGGAAGAACGGCCAGAGTTTACGTACCCGATTCTGTTTCCAATGCGGAATGGACAGGGGCAGGCGTTGGTAAATGCTTTTCGCGACCGCTCGAAAAATATTCTTAAGAGTGTGAAAGTAGTGTTTGTCAATCAGCATAATCAATTGATGCTGAACGTTCATGAATTGGTTTGCCTGCAAAATCCAATGATCAAACTTAAACTGAACAAGCAGGCAGAGAGACAGCGTCAGGCTTCGGTCACACCTTCGGGGGCATTCAGATTTCCCGACGGAAGCATGGTGTATGTGAACCGCGATGGGATGCTAATGCTGGTTAGTAGCGATACCACGTTGCCCACGATTTATGTGCCGTTGGTTCTCGATAGTGCGCTGGGACTGGCTACCGACGCACACTTTGCCGGAGACGAGCGGTTTCGACTGCCGCAGGACGGACAGGATTCGTTGTCCATTCGGGATTTTTGGCAGCAATACATCGTTAAATTTATCCAGACAATCACCGAACATGGATCTACAGCTTAAACCGCACCCGCAGAACATGGCCCCGTTGGGGGGCATTCTGCTCAGTGGCCGGTCGCCGGTGGAGTGGCTGCGGGCCATGCAGATGCTGGGGTTGCCGCTGTCGGCGGGGGAGGCTTTCGCGTTGCCGTTGCCCGATTCCGCTCACGCGTGGGGATGTTTGCTGGTGCATCCGTTGGCCGGGCGGGTTGCGTTGGCCGGGCCGCATCAGTATTGTCAGTTGGTCCACGAGTTGTTGTTTATACCGGAGCGGTCGGTGGTGTTTCCGGCGGTGTCGGCGGCTGAACTGGACCGGCTGCTGCTGTCGCGTCGGCATTTCTGGCATCCCGACACGGGCCTCATCGAACTCATTCGCCCCATCGACTGGGCCGAACTGCTCACCTTGCCCGTTGAGCGGACGAGTCAGGTTCGCCAACCGGCTCCTTCATCTGCCTTGCCCGAACAGGTGCGTCACTTTGCGGTGCAGCCCGCCCCGCCGGAGCAGGTGCTGGAGAAATTGGAACAAGACGCCTTCCCCAAGCGGGAACCCCTGCCCGAAACCCCGCTCAACCTGCTCGAAAAAATACGGTTGAAACTCTACCGGCCCTTGCTCGGCAAACCCGGTTCCGACAAGCCCGCTCCCGTTGCAAGCCTGCTGGCAAAACTGGTCAATCGGCTCAAAAAAACCGCTGCACAATCGCCGGACTGGGTCGAGCAGTTGCGCATAGATCAGGCCGAGCTGGAACGGCGCAATCAGGAACAGGTGCAACGGTTGGTAGACTTGCTCAAAGCAAACCCCGCCGAAGCCCTCCGATACGCTATTCCGCTCGATGAGGGTGGCACCGGGCGCGGGGCCAACGACGGAGTGTTTTCGTTAAATCTGCGTTGGGCCGATCTGTCGCTGTTTGGTCGGAGTGGCCCGGCGGGAAGGGGGGGCGTTACGCTCGGCGACGACAAGTTTGAGCAGTTGCGGCAACAATACACCCAAACGGCAGAGGAACTTGTGCAACGGGGCGACTTTCGGAAGGCGGCATTCGTTTACCTGAAACTGCTGAAGGATTACCACGAAGGAGCCAAAACGCTCGAAGAGGGCCGATTTTTTGCCGAAGCAGCCTCTGTTTGGCTTAAATACAGGAACGACAAAGTGAAAGCCGCCGAGTGCTACGAAAAGGCTAACATGATGGAGGCCGCCATTGATCTGTATAAGGAACTAAAACAGCACGAACGCGCGGGCGACCTGTACGCAAGCCTGCACCGGTCGCACGAAGCCCGGCAGCAGTATCAGTTGGTGCTGGACGAGCTGACGGCCCGACAACAGTACGTCAAAGCGGCCCTGCTCTGCCGGCAGAAGTTGCACGACCCTGAGAGCGGGCAGACATGGTTGCTACGGGGATGGCGCGAAAACCGCGATGCCCACAATTGCCTCGTTCAGTACTTTGGGGCCATTACAGTCCCGGAAGCACTGAACGAAACATTGCAGACTTTGTATGCTACTGAGGTGAACGACACCAATCGGGCCGAGTTTTTGCAAGTACTTCGGCACGAATACAAGCGATTTGCCATTCTCTCGGAGCCAATTACCGATATGGCGCATGAACTGATAGTCGCGATGTTGCCCACTAACCCCGCTAAAGCATCGGAGTTGCGGCATTTCGACGCGGCCAATGCCCATCTGGTGAAAGACATCGTCCGCTATCGGGCCAGTCGTAAATCCTAACTCCTCCGCAACCGCTGTCCGTGGGGCGAGGCCAGGGCTTCGCGGAATAGGCGCAGGTGGTTTTCGGTGGCCATTTCGGTGCCAATGAATGATACATGACCCTGCTCAATCATCCACTCTGCCATTTGACGGGCTTCCTGTCCGTACCGGCCCATCAACGATCCCAAATCGATCTTAAACAACGTGCCCCGGTTACGGAGCAACCGAATCCAGTCGCGGTTGCGTTGCAAATAAATATATCGCTCCGGGTTCGACAACACGGGCATCAGGCCACGGGCATTGAGCAGGTCAGTGACGTCGTACCAAATATCCGGGAAACTAATGAGCGAGGTTTCAAGCATCATTAACGACCGTGGGGCATCGACGTACGTGCCGAATGGCAGCATTTCGCTTCTACTTTCGAGCATGCCGAGCAAGCCCTCGTCGATGTAATACTGCGCCCCGATGTCGATGAACAGGGCCACGCCTTCGTCGAGCAGGGCACGCTGGAGTTGGTTAACGGACGCTCGTACCTGTTCGGGCAACGGGTTATAAAAACCCTTCATGATGTGGGGCGTTGCTACAATACGCCTGAATCCGAGCTTGTGTAGCTGACGGGCCAGTTTAACGCTCTGATCGAGCGTTTCGGGGCCTCCGCCCAAACCTGGTAAAATGTGACAATGCAAATCTGTGATGTTCACAGACGGGGAATGTGACCGCTGAGCGGCCCTTCGTGAGCGCGTTAGGAAAGAAAACGACATAGGCTGGCGTTAGAAAAGTACCGCAAACTTGATAGGGGTGCCTCACGAATTCGTGGGTAGGTTTGGTTGTATTTGCAGCCGTTGCATGAACTATGCCAGAATAAAAAAAGCAGACCCGAAGGCCTGCTCTTTTTCATGAACGTGCGTTCTAACGGCTAAACCGTCACGTGCGGAAACAAAGTCCGCAATGCGGGCAGAATCTGATCCTTGTCCGAAACGATTGGATTGGCAATACCCCAGTCGATGTTCAGGTCGGGGTCATTCCAGACAAGACCACCCTCAGCCTGCTTATTATACACATTAGTACATTTGTAGCTAAACACGCTGTCTTCGAGGGCCACAAAACCGTGGGCAAATCCCCCCGGAATCCAGGCCATGTTGGAGAGCCGCGCATCAAGTAAAAACGTCTCATACTGCCCAAACGTGGGTGAGTCCTCGCGAATATCAACTGCCACGTCGAGCACCTGACCCGTAATAACGCGTACCAGTTTACCCTGTGCGTAGGGTTCGCTCTGGAAGTGCAAACCCCGCAACACACCCTTCACCGAGAACGACTGGTTATCCTGCACAAAATCAATGGGCAGGCCTAGCTTCTCGAACAATGGCTTGTTGTATGTCTCTAAAAAATGGCCGCGTTCGTCCTCAAACACGCGCGGAATCAATTCTATCAGCCCTTCAATCGACGTATGGCGGACCTGCATAAGCAATCTAATTAGATGGAAATCCGGTATTTGACGCAAATCTACGAAAGCCCAACGGTAGTTCGTACCTTTGGGGGACATGACTTTGCGTTAATCCGTTGTATGACCGCTTCTGAGCTTACAGGACTTATTTACCGGAAACAATCGTACCTCTGCGTTGGCCTGGATACCGACATTCGTAAACTGCCCGCGCATCTTCGCCAGGAACCCGACCCCGTTTTCGCCTTCAACCGGGCCATTATCGACGCTACTGCCGAGTATGCCGTGGCCTACAAACCCAACATCGCCTTTTACGAAGCGATGGGGCCGCGCGGCTGGGAAAGTCTGCAAAAAACCCTCGACTATATTCCCGCCGACTGCTTTACCATTGCCGACGCCAAACGGGGCGATATTGGCAACACCTCCGACCTCTACGCCCGCACATTTTTCGACCCTTCGGCGGCTGGCATGAACTTCGATGCCGTGACGGTAGCCCCCTACATGGGCCACGACTCCGTGATGCCGTTTTTGAACTACCCCGGCAAGTGGGTCATCTTGCTGGCCCTTACTTCCAACACAGGCAGCGCCGATTTTCAGCGGCAGCCCGTAGGCGAGCAGGAGTTGTTTGAGGTGGTTCTGGAAACGGCCAAAACCTGGGCTGGCCCCGACCAACTGATGTTTGTGGTGGGAGCCACCCAAACCGACCAACTTGCCCAAATTCGCGAGATTGTGCCGGCCCATTTTTTACTCGTTCCGGGCGTAGGCGCACAGGGTGGCTCATTGGCCGAGGTCTCGCGTATCGGCCTGACATCCGGCGGAGGCCTGCTCGTAAATGCCTCGCGCAGCATCCTCTACGCATCCGACGGCCCCGACTTTGCTGAATGCGCCAGGCACGAGGCCAAAGCCTTACAGGTCGAGATGGCGGGGTATTTAGCAAGTCGTTAAAACGTTTCGCTCCTTCTGTTCGTTAATTTAAGAGCCGCGTCGGGATCATGCCGGGCGCGGCCTTTTCATACCCCCAATACGTTAAAAATCAAGACCGTATGTTCCGGTACGTTTGCCTGGTCGGGCTGTGGCTCGGCTCCTCGCTTTTGTTGGCCCAACCAACGACCAAAACCAACGCCAAAAAAACTCTGAAAGCCCTACCAACGGCTTCGCTCAACGCACCAATTCCTTTCGACCCGTCGGTGAAGGTGGGAAAACTGCCCAATGGCCTGACGTATTTTATCCGTAAAAATGCCGAGCCGAAGAACCGCGCCGAACTCCGGTTAGTCATTCGGGCGGGGTCGGTGCTGGAGACGGATGCGCAACAGGGACTGGCGCACTTTATGGAGCATATGGCCTTCAACGGCACCAAAAATTTCCCTAAAAACGAGCTGGTCAACTTTCTGCAATCGTCGGGCGTACGCTTCGGGGCCGACCTGAACGCCTACACGAGTTTCGACGAAACGGTGTATCAACTACCTGTCCCGACCGACTCGGCCCGGATTTTTGAGCGGTCGATGCAGATTCTGGAAGACTGGGCACACAACGCCCTGCTCGACTCGGTCGAGATTGAAAAAGAGCGTGGGGTTATCCTGGAGGAGTCACGGTTGGGCCGGGGCGCGCAGCAGCGTATGCGCGACAAGTACTTCCCGCTCATTCTGAACAACTCGCGCTACGCCAACCGCTTGCCCATTGGCCTGGACAGCATTATCCGCACGTTCCGCCCCGAACAGCTCCGGCAGTTTTATCGCGACTGGTACAGGCCCGATTTGATGGCCGTAGTGGCCGTGGGCGACTTTGATATGGGGAAAGTAGAGGCCATGATTCGCGAGAAATTCGGGCGCATTCTAGCAGCTAAGCCCCCTGCCAAGCCCCGGCCCGAATTTGGCATCGACGCCCATAAAGACACCAAAGTCGTGATTGTAACCGACCCCGAACAGCCCAACACGGTGGTACAGATTATCTACAAACGCCCCGAACTCAAGGAGCGCACCCTTGCCGACCTGCGGGCTAGCCTGCAACGGAGTTTGTTCAACATGATGCTCGGCAACCGGATTGGTGAGCTTACGCAGCGGGCCAACCCGCCGTTTGTGTACGGTACGAGTAGCTACGGCGGGTTTCTAGGTAATCTGGACGCGTTTTCGTCAATCGCTGTACCGCGTGATGCCGCCGGTGTCGAAGGGGCAATCCGGGCCGTACTGGATGAGAATGCCCGCGCCCAACGGTTCGGCTTCACCACCACCGAACTGGCCCGGGCCAGGCAGGAGATGCTTCAGGGAGTAGAGCAGGCGTATCGGGAGCGCGACAAAACCCGCTCCTCGTCGCTGGTGGGGCAATACGTGCAGTATTTTCTGGACGGTGACCCCGCTACGGACATTGGTTTCTATTACGACTTTGTCCGTAAGAACCTTGGAGGCATCGCGCTAACGGAGGTCAATGCGTTGGCCGGGCAGTTTATTCGCAACGAGAACCGGGCGGTGGTCATTATGGCCCCGGAGAAAGAGAAAGCTAAACTCCCCAGTGTTGAGCAAGTCATCAGCTACATCGACAACGCCGGGAAAGACCTGACCGCCTACGTCGACCAAACGCTAAACAAACCCCTGTTGGCTCGTCAGCCTATGGCTAAGTCCGTAATTAACGAGAGGCAAGTTACCGACGTTGGTGTGACCGAGTGGACCCTGAGCAATGGGGCACGGGTTGTTTTGAAGCCCACTACGTTCAAAAATGACCAAATTCTGTTTTCGGCGGTTAGCTACGGGGGCACATCGCTTTATGATTTGAAAGACTATATGAGTGCCCGCTTTGCGTCGACGCTTATTGGTCAGGGCGGCACGGGCGAGTACAATCAGATTCAACTGGGGAAATTTCTGGCGGGTAAGTCGTTGAGTGTGGGGCCGTATATCAGCGAGATCAACGAGGGTATCAGCGGAAGTACGTCCCCCAAAGATTTGGAAACGGCCATGCAATTGCTCTACAGTTATTTTACACAGCCTCGAAAAGACCCCGATGTGGTGCAGGGTTTCCTGTCGAATCAGCGGAGTTTGTTGCAAAATCAGTTGGCCACGCCCACTCCACAGAAAGTATTTGGCGACACCGTTGCCGTAACATTGGGCCAAAACAACTCCCGGCGGCAACCCCTGCGCCCCTCCGATCTCGACCAAGTTAGCCTCGACCGGGCCGCACAGATTTACGCCGAACGCTTTGCCAACGCGGGCGACTTTACGTTCGTGTTCGTCGGCAATCTAGATCCCAAAACACTCCGCCCACTGGTCGAAACGTACATTGGCGGCTTACCCGGAGACCCGGCCCGCGCCAAAGAAAACTTCCGCGATTTGGGCATTCGGATTCCGGCAGGGCAGATTAGTAAAACCGTGTATAAAGGCCTCGAACCCCGCGCCACGGTGCAACTGGTGTTCAGCGGTGATCTCGACTGGAAACCCGAAAACACGACCCAAATCGACGCCTTGGCCGAGGTGCTCGAGATTAAACTGACCGAAAAGCTGCGCGAAGAAGAGAGTGGCGTATATACTCCCGGTGCAAGCGGTTCCTACAGCAAATTGCCCGCTCAACGGTACACATTCCGCATCGGTTTCGGCTGTGCGCCCGAGAACGTCGAGAAACTCGTAAGTAAAACGCTCGACATCATTAACGAGATCAAACAGAAGGGGGCTGACCCGAACGATATAGCTAAATTCAAAGCCGAAAGCCAACGGGAAACGGAGCTTCAACTGAAAGACAACAACTTTTGGCTGGGCTACTTAACCAACCAATATTTTAACAAGGACGACCTCGCTGAAGTGCTTCGGGAGAACGAGCAACTTGATAAAGTTACCGCAGAGAGCACTAAAGCAGCCGCTAACCGATATCTATCCGGCCAAAATCTAATTCGATTTGTTTTACTGCCTGAACGAAAACAATAAAACGACCGCTAGACAAGATACTACAGGTTTAGGGTAAGATAGTATCTTTGCAACGCGATTCACGGTGACTTTTTTTGCCGATTGCTTACCACCAATTCCAAGTAGATTAGTTGTTTCGTCCTGCTTTTGCCACAAAAACAGGCTTGTTCAAACCATTATCGCATGAAATCCTACACCACATATGCCGCTGAGGAACTCGCCCTCGACGATATGTTCATGCGGTGGGTTCAACACCCTGACGACGACGAGGTCGATCTATTTTGGCAAAGTTTCGTCCGTCAACACCCCTACTGCAAGCCAACTGTTAACGAAGCCCGCAAGCTGGTCAACGATGCGTCGGTGCCGCTGCCTGGTGCTATGTCGTACGACGACATGTCGAATCTGTGGCAACGAATTCGGGTCTCCTTGCAGGATCTTGATGAGGTAAGACCCTTGCAGCCTGCCGTCAGAACGGTGGTTGCCTGGTGGTACTTTGGCCGGACGGTAGCGGCTGCTCTGAGCTTACTGTTGTTTGTAGGATGGGGATTTTGGACGCAGCAAAGCGAGAACCTGCGTACCGTTCGGTCGGGGAGTGCCGAGGCTCGGGTGGTGCGCTTGCCCGATGGTTCCCAGGTCCAATTGGCCCCTAATAGTCAACTCGAATTTGCTCAACAATGGGTTGATGAAACGCCCCATGCCGTTTGGCTACAGGGCGAAGCTCAATTTTTGGTGATTCGCCGACCTAAAGCAACCTCCTTGCGCGTACACACGAGTGACGTGACAGTAGAAGCATCAGACACCGAATTTTGGGTGGGTCAGCAGGCCGAAGGCACCCGCGTAGGGCTGCAAACGGGTAATCTCACCCTCCTCCTGAACGACGACCAACGTCGGGTAACCATGAGTCCCGGCGACTCGCTCGAAGTTCGTGGTAAATCGGTGTTTCCGCTAAAACTCGCTGCTGTTCAGATAAATAGATCCGTTAAACGGTAAAGTCGCTGTACCGTTGGGTAGATCGTTGCCCAAATCTGCTCTTTTTAATGCCATTTTTTCTGACAAAGTCTATACATTTAACCCAGCAGTCGTCACTGTGGTGTGCGCGCACACTGAACTGACGCTGACTATTCCCGAATCCATCATGAAGGAGTCCGTACTAAACAGACGGCGTTTCCTCCAGTCGCTCGGCCTGTCGGCTCTGGCAATCTCTGCCGGAGCCGACCCGCTGACGACTCATCTCCCCCTAAAAAAATCAGGTCTGCAAATTGGCTATTCAGCCATCACATGGGGGGGCAACGACGCACAGGCCATCAAAGACATTGCTGCGCTTGGCTTTCGCGGTATTCAACTCCGGGCCAATACATTTGGGCCGTACCGAACCAAACCCTCCGAACTGCGCGCCCTGCTAGAGGAGGCCAAACTCCAGCTCTGCATGTTTTCGAGCGGCAACGTGGAGGTTGACCCAGCCAAGGAGCAAAGCACCATCGACCAACATGTGGCTCACGCGAGTTTCGTGAAAGCATTGGGCGGCTCGGCCATGCAGGTGACCAACTCGTTGCGCAAGGCCGGGCAAGCTCCCACAGCCGAAGAGCTAAAACGCCTTACAGCGGTGATGAACAAAATTGGCGAGCAAACCGCCGACATGGGCGTGCAAACCATGTACCACAATCACATGAACCAATGGGGCGAAACCCCCGAAGAGGTCGACGTGATTGTGCAGGCCATGAATCCCAAACACCTCCGGCTCCTGCTCGACATTGCCCACTACCGGCAGGGGGGAGGTCAGCCCGAAAAGGCCGTTTTGCAATACCGTGACATCATGTCGGCTCTGCACCTGAAAGACACGATGTCGCCCCTAGCCGACAAGCCCGAAAATCCCAAAGCCTATAAATTTGTAGAACTTGGTCGGGGCAACGTCGACGTGGCAGCGGTGTTTAAAGCATTGGACAAGATCAAGTTTAAAGGCTGGGGCGTTGTTGAACTCGACGGAGTGCCCGAAAAAGACAAAACAGCCGCGCAGTGTGCCGCGATCAACAAGGAGTACATTACGCAGACGTTGAAATTTCCGCTTTAATGAAAACTCTCCTTTTCGTCCTTTTTCCCCTCCTCTCCCTCGCTCAACCTAACACCCTCACCGCCAAAGAAAAGCGCGAGGGGTGGAAACTCCTGTTCGACGGACAAACCGCAACCGGCTGGCGAGGAGCTTATAGAGACAAGTTTCCGACGGCTGGCTGGTCGGTCGAAGACGGTACATTGAGCATTGCCAAGACCGACGGAAGCGAGTCGCGCAATGCGGGCGACATCGTAACAACGAGCGAGTACGCCAATTTCGACCTGACGTTTGAGTTTCGCCTGACAGAGGGAGCCAACAGCGGCCTGAAATATTTTGTAGTGGAGCATCAGCCTAAACCGGCTGGCTCGGCCTTCGGATTGGAATATCAGGTTTTGGACGATGCCAAACATCCCGATGCCAAAATGGGCCGAGATGGCAACCGAACCGTCTCGTCGCTATACGATTTGATGCCCGCTCAAAACAAAGCAGTAAACCCCATTGGCGAGTGGAACCGGGCGCGGGTGTTGGTGCGGGGCACGCATGTGGAGCATTGGCTTAACGATAAGAAAGTACTCGAATACGAGCGCGGTAATGAGGCCTTCCGGGAGTTGGTTGCCAAAAGTAAATACGCAACGCCTGCCTACAACGCCAATGGCCGCTTCGGCGAAGCCCCCAAAGGCCATATCCTGCTTCAGGACCACGGCGACCGGGTTTCCTTCCGTAGTATCAAGATTCGGGAGCTCTGAATTGAGAAGACTCTCCACCATCTCACAACCCCGGCGGGGTGTCATGTTAATAGAAAAGACGCCATGTGAGTGACCAAAGCCCCATCGGGGCGGTATGTTTATAGGTGATGCCTATAAACATGCCGCCCCGATGGGGCTTCATTATGATTGATTTCAATCATTTTTCTATCAACATGCCGCCCCGCCGGGGCTACTATAGTATAAAGGCCCTCTCTCGCTCTTTTTCAAGCACTTTACACGTTAAACAAGACCTGTTTTCAAATGGAAAATCGTCGTGAATTTATAAAGAAATCGGCACTCGCCGGATTGGGCATGACCTTCTCGGCTAGCAGCTACGCCCGGATCATTGGGGCTAATGAGCGGGTCCGGGTGGGGATCATTGGCTTCTCGGACCGATTCCGGCAGTCGTTGGCCCCGGCGTTTGCGGCCCACGCCAAAAACCAGAACTTCGCCTTCGTGGGCGTGTCGGACATCTGGAGCCGCCGTCGCGATGAGGCCGCCCAATATCTCAAAGGCAAGGGTCTGGCCGACGATAGTTTTTTCCTCTCGCGCAACAACGACGAGATGCTCGACCGTAAAGACGTCGATGCCGTTATAATCAGCACTGCCGATTTTCAGCACGCGCTGCATTGCGTCGATGCCGTAGAATCGGGGCGCGACGTGTATGTAGAAAAGCCCTTTGCCGAATCGCTCGAAGACGCCCGCAAGGCTCTGAAAGCCGTCGAGAAATCGAAGAAAATCGTGCAGGTCGGTTCGCAACGTCGGTCGGCTCCCAACTATCACTCAGCCAACGAGTTTATCCGGTCGGGTAAGTTTGGCGAAATTTCGATGGTCGAGATGACCTGGAACGTGAACCAGCCGGGCCGGTGGCGTCGGCCAAAGTTGGTAGCCGAGATTCGGAAAGAAGACACCGACTGGAACCGCTACCTGCTGAACCGCCCCAAAGTTGACTGGGACCCCCGCAAGTATCTGGAATACCGGTTGTTCTACCCCTATTCGTCGGGAATACCGGGGCAGTGGATGTCGCACCAAATCGACACCGTTCACTGGTTTAGCGGCTATGAACACCCACGGTCGGTGGTGGCCAATGGGGGCGTGTATGTCTGGAAAGATGGCCGTGTGAACCCCGACACGTTCACGGCCGTATTCGACTACGGCCCCGACAATGACAAGAGCAAGGGCTTCCAGGTGTTGTATTCGTCGCGGATGCACAACGAGGCTGGTGGCACCAAAGAATACTATTTCTCGAACGGGGGAATGATCAACCTCGACACGAACAAAATATCGTCGGAAGGTGGTTTACAAGCCGGTCCGGCTAAAGACATGGGTATGCAGGCCAATCTCCTGCCCGACATGACGCTGGCCAACGCCATGAGAATGGAAACCGGTGCCAATACAGGTGGTGATCCCATGACGTCGTTGCACATGCTCAACTGGATGGAGTGCGTACGGAGCCGCAAGGAGCCGAACGCGCCCGCCCGCGCTGGTTTCAACCACTCCGTTGCCAACATCATGGCTAGCACGGCTCAACAAACAGGCAAACGCGTGACGTGGGATTCGACCAAGAACGACATGGTTCTGAGCTAAATTATTTTGATGATTGAATGGGAACGCGGCTTTTGTCATCCCGACAAAGGAGGGATCTAGTTCTGGTATTCTCAAGTCGAGCATAGGCAGAGTAGACCCCTCCTTTGTCGGGATGACAAAAACCGCGTTCCCATTTTTTATTAAAACCAACATGAAAAAAATTATCATTTTAAGCCTGCTAAGCCTCTCAGCGTTTGCCCAGAACCGGATTCAGTTGAAGCACGACGAGGCTGGAAAGCGCGTGGAGGTGACCGTGGATGGCAAACCCTTTACGGCCTACATTTATCCCGGTCCGGCAGAGCTGAAAAAACCAGTTCTGTTTCCTATTCAAACAGCAAGCGGCAACTTTATCACGCGGGGGTGGCCCATGAACCCCCGTCCGGGCGAGCGCATCGACCACCCGCACCACGTGGGCATGTGGTTTAACTACGGCAACGCAAACGGGCATGATTTCTGGAACAACTCGACTGATATCGACAAAAGTCATGGCGGCCCCTTCGGAACGGTGGTGCATACGGGTGTGCAGTCGATGAAGAGCGGCAAAGACAAAGCCGAACTGGTGGTAACAGCGGCATGGCTCGACAAAGACGACAAACCCATGCTCCGCGAACGCACTACATTCGTGTTCCGGGGCGAAGGCTCCCAACGCACCATCGACCGGATCACGACGCTAACGACTCTCGACAAAGAGGTTGTTTTTAAAGACAATAAAGAAGGTATGGTGGCTATCCGGGTGGCTCGTGAACTCGAACATCCGTCTAACAAACCCGAAGTATTCACCGACGCCAACGGAGTTGCTACGAAAGTACCGGCTATGGCGAGTGCGGGTATCACAGGCAAGTACCACAGTAGCGAAGGCGTTGAGGGTGAGGCTGTTTGGGGCAAACGAGCCAAATGGATGAACCTCACGGGCATTGTAAACGGCGAAAACGTTTCTGTGCTGATGCTCGACCATCCGCAAAATGTGGGCTACCCAACCTACTGGCACTCAAGAGGATATGGACTGTATGCCGCTAACCCGTTGGCCCCCGCCGTGTTCACCAACAATAAGGAAGCCGCTATGAATTACACGCTCGGTGCGGGTAAGTCAGTAACGTTTCAATACCGGGTCGTAATTACAAGCGGAGCCATTGATGCAGACCGTGTTGACGAGCAAAATCGAGCTTTTTTAGGTAAATAACCTATCATCCTACTAACTTATTAGAGTTGGCACATATTTTGTTGCAAACCATACCTGAGGCTAAAAGTCAATCCAGGTATGGTTTTTTTACGAGAGAGGGGTGGTCGGATCTGGTGTAGACTTTTTTTGATTACCCTAATCACTAATAGTCAGCTAGTTACACTTGCACAGACTGCCTGCGTTAAACCCGATGCAGGGCAGGACGTAACGACAAGTTCAACAACCATTAAGCTCAAAGATGCACCTGCGGGCTATTTTTGGTGCCCGCCAACAGGGAACCCGAACCCAAACGCTACCCTTAACGCGCAAACTGGGGAAGTCACTGGCCTAACCGTGCCGGGTCAATACCGATTTATCCTGTCGTCGATTGCGGGAGGGTCAGATCAGAACATGTCGCAGGTAGTTCCGCAAGACGGATCCTTGCGAAGCAATAGCATTAATGGGTTAGAGCTTCTCGACAACGGCCAAATCAAAGTCGGTGTTGATAGCCGATATGGGGGGGCAATTACCTACCTGTCGACAAAAAATGGCCTGAACATGGTTAACAACTATGACTTAGGCCGTCAGATTCAAAATGCCGCCTATAGTGGGCCAGTGCCGTTTAAACCGCCGGGGGTGGATATTCAACCTGTTTGGTCGAGTATCGGCTGGAACCCCATTCAGGCGGGCGATTACTACAATAATCCAAGTCGAATTCTGACTTTTGAAAAACGTGATAACCTGCTGTACGTCAAGTCTGTCCCGAAGCATTGGCCCCTGCGTAATTTCGATGGCGAATGTACGTTTGAACACTGGATTCGACTGTCGGGCAATGTGGTGAAAGTACATGTCCGGCTCACAATGAACCGGGCCGACAAAACGCAGTATGCCGCCCGTGAGCAGGAATTCCCGTGTTTATACCTTAACAGTATCTATAAGCGGTCGTGGAAATACACGGGTTCGGCTCCGTTCACAAACGCTGACAAACAACTGAAAGTCGGGCCGTTCGAGATGATCAACGTCCGGGGTTCCGAACCCTGGATTGCCCTCACCCGCGACGACGATGTGGGCGTAGGACTTTATACGCCCAAGAACCATTTTTTTAAGGAGGCATTCTTTGGCGATGAGTTCTCGGACAGCGAGTTTAACGGTAGCACATCGTACATAGCGGGAGTGCCGCTTTTGGTGCTCGACCATAACTCCGTAACCGACTTTGACTACGAAATGGTGTTAGGACACATCAACGACATTCGCTCGTATGTGTATGCCCAACCCCGCCCCGATGCCGGTCCGAACTACCGGTTCGTGAATAACCGGCATGCCTGGCATTACGTTGAGACAACCGACACGGGGTTTCCTATTGGTAATCATCTGGATATTAGGCTGGACGGTAACGGACAACAGCAAGTGAAATCGCCCGCTGTAGCGTGGCAGGGGCGCGACAATAAAAAAGTGTATATCCGGGCGGCATTTGACCTGAAGGGGGGCGATATGTACCGGTTTCACTGGCGGACCCAGGAAGACTACGAATTTTTGGGAATGGATGGGCGGTACAAAGATTTTAAAATCATCAACGACGGTCAGTTTCATACGTATGAAATCGACCTGACCAATACAAGTTGGAGTAGTTCACTGATCCGGCAGGTGCTGTTCAGGCCGGCCTGGGACGGCCCGTCGTTGTCGGGTTCGTTCAAACTGGAATGGTTTGCCAGTAGCCCAAATGGGCCTACCTCAACCACCACGTCGAGCAGTCCGGGGAAGACATGCACGGACACGGTAGTGGTCACCTATACGCCACCAACCGCTACGGCTCCGTTGCCCAACGCCGGCCCCGACATTGTGCTGCGTTGTGGGGTAACCTCTGTTGATTTACCTGCGCCCGGACCCAATCAGGTGTGGCGCATTTTGAGTCGCCCTGCGGGGTCTGTTGTCACATTGTCGCCTAATGGTGCGGTTCGGAGCTTGCGGGCAGAGGGTTTGTATTTGCTAACTTTATCTAACGACGCAACCAAAACCATCGACCTGATGGCTATAACCGTGCCAAGCTGTAATAGCCCCCAATCGTTGACGAGCGCGGTATTTCTGGACAACGGCAGCGGGGGTGGCATTGCCCGAAATGGAAAACAGGAACCCGGAGAACTCGGTATCGCCAATGTGCGAGTAACCCTCTACACCGATCCCAACAGCGACGGCGACCCCACCGACGGGCAAATTATGGAGCAAACCCAAACGGACAGCAAGGGTCAATATCGGTTTGCCCAACTCTACCAGAATGAGTTTTACATTGTGGGACTCGATGCCGCAAATTTCGCTTTCGGTGGACCATTATTCCGAACCATCGGCACGGGTCAAAGTACGTACTCGCCCATTTACGGGCTGATGAGCACTCGTATTTTGCTGCAAAACGACAAAGTCCAGGGTCGAGCCGCCCCCCGAACTGCCGACACATCATTCGGGGTCTTGCCCGACTGCGGAAACCCGTCTCCGTCCTGTCTGATTATTCAATCGAAACGCCTGTAAACTTTGGCCGGGTAATTGTAGTGGGAGGGGTGAGCTGGAAGGGCTATCCTCAGCCTGTGCCCTCACAGGCCGAGGATCAGACATCAAGGAAAAGTAAAAAGTAAGAGAGAATATGCTGAAGCAAAAAGCCGCCCCCGTGTTGAGGAGCGGCTTTTTTGATGTTATTTGAGTTGGCATTTTGAGACTGTAAGGAGGGGATTTTGGCGGTTAGCAAGACAATTTTTGCAGGTCGTAGCTGTAGCTACGGCCAAGAAAATTGCCGCAGCTAACTGCCAAAAGACGCCCTTGTTGACCAAAATGCCAACTCAAATAACATCTTAGTTCAAACTAATCAAGGCAGATTTGTACACTCTGGATTCGAGCGATTCGAGCCAATCGCGGAATTGGTCGCTATCGTCGGAAGCGTTGTTCAGTTCGGCGTCGACTTGCCGGAGCAGAAAGTGCAGTTGATGAACGTGCATCCATTGGCTATGCAAACGCCCGGCATGGTCGGTGGAATAGGGAAAATGGCGGGCTTCGGCGGTGAGCCGGCGCAGGCTATGGCGCAGGTGGTAGCGCAAGATCATCAGGCGGCTGGCCAAGGGAAGTTCGACCGGACTGCTTTCGAGGTGGCTGATTCCCCGTGAGAGGAGCGTGTTACGTTGGTTCAATTGGTCCGACACAACCATCCAGGCTTGCTCGGCTTTCAGCGACTCATAGGTGACGGTTTGCATGTGGGTTACGGCAAAAGTGTTTCGACAATTGTGCGATGAACAAAAATAGCCAGTTGGCCGATTGGATAACAGGTCTAACAATCGTTTTGCCCAATTTTAATTGCCTTTTATTC
Organism: Cytophagales bacterium; assembly: GCA_004292855.1. Lineage (GTDB taxonomy): Bacteria > Bacteroidota > Bacteroidia > Cytophagales > Spirosomataceae > Rudanella. The sequence goes on along the minus strand of RDXN01000036.1, from coordinate 30,038 downwards.
TCATCTGCCAACGATTAGACCTGTTATTATCCAATTCGTTTAACCAGCGTTAAAAACTGTTTTCTCACAAAAGAGGTATAGCTTTAAACGTTATTTGCTACCGCTATGAAATCTATCTCCACAATCGGCCTCGGCCTGTTCCTGACGGGCTTTGCCGTGTTTGTTCTGGTGCTCACAGTAGGGCAGTTCCGTTTGACCGAAGAGGTACTGACGGCGGCAGTGAAGCCCGAACACCGAGCCGTTTTACTGGAGCGCACGGCCCCTATGCGCAACCAAAACTACAACAATCAGTGGTCGTTTATCCGTGATTTTAAGCAAGCGGTTTATAGCTATAACGACGAGGTTCGGGCGAAGGGACAGGCCGATAAGGCAATCAACGATAGCTACGAATTTCCCGTTACGCGGGCGGCTTCGGTCGGGACGGTGGCTGAAAACCCCTGGCTCTGGTTTTGGTTGAGCATCGGATTGGCAACGCTGGGTGCCCTGCTCTACATGGTGCCCAACCCGAAGTATAAAGGCCCGGGTGGTATTCGCAGCAACTTTTTGTACCAACACCCAGCTACCAATCGGGGTTGGATTGGCTGGCTCGTGGGCACGTTTCTGATCGGATTTTATGTGTTGCTCTACATGGCCCCGGCGTATATAACGAACTGGACGTTGCTGGTAAGTCCCATTAGCCGGGCATTAAGCGGCAATGCACAGGCCTCGCAGTGGTTTCTGTATGGATTTTTGTACACCGTCGTGATTCTGGTGATGGGCGTCCGAATGCTCATCCGGTATCGGCACAGCCGGTATCAGCAATGGCGAACGGTATCGGTCATGTTTTTCCAGACCTCATTTGCGTTTCTGATTCCCGAAGTGCTTGCCCTGCTTAATCAACCCTATCAGGACCTAAAGAGCTTCTGGCCGCTCGACTATGATTTCTTTTTCGATTACGAGCTGAACGCCAAGATTCAGGCGGGCACGTTCGGGATTTTCATGCTCGTGTGGGGCATCATCGGAACGGTGGTGTTGGTGCCGGTACTCACCTACTTCTTTGGCAAACGTTGGTATTGCTCGTGGGTATGTGGGTGCGGTGGCCTGGCCGAAACCCTCGGCGATCCCTACCGGCACCTGTCCGACAAGAGCTTGAAGGCCTGGAAATTTGAACGGCCTGTGGTGCATGGCGTGCTGGTATTCGCCGTCGTTATGACCGCCTTGGTGCTCTACACCTACTTTACGGGGCAATCGACGGTGTTAGGCTTTCTGGACTCTTACAGCGTTCGATCTACCTACGGATTTTACATCGGTACACTGTTTTCGGGGGTGATCGGCACGGGGTTTTACCCGATTATGGGCAACCGGGTGTGGTGTCGGTTTGGGTGCCCGTTGGCGGCTTATCTGGGTCTGGTGCAGCGGTTTAAGTCACGGTTTCGGATCACAACCAATGGCGGGCAATGCATCTCCTGTGGCAATTGCTCGGCCCAATGCGAGATGGGTATCGACGTGCGCTGGTATGCCCAACGGCAGCAGGACATCGTGCGGTCGTCGTGCGTGGGCTGCGGCATTTGTTCGGCAGTATGCCCGCGCGGTGTGCTTAATTTAGAAACGGGCCGGGTTGATACGCGGGTGATTTGACATAGCCCCTCCCCTGAAAACAGGGGAGGGGTTGGGGTGGGGTAATTTAGCCCCGAACTGTCCGCAAGGCTTTGATCTCAGCCAGCGACATTTTGAAGGCCAGCGTGAGGCCCCCATAAATGCTTCCACCCAATGCAACCTGCGCCAGTGTATGAAATAAGCCTTCATTGCCAATAAACTGCTTATACAAGGCAATGATCGCTACCATAATCGCAGAGAACGCCAACGGCTGAATGAAGTTTCGGAAGAAATCGCGCAGGAAATCGCCGACTAGATACTGTACTACCCAAAAGTTGGCGACCAAATTGAACAGTGTTGCCAACACAAACGAGGCCGCAATGCCCGTAACGCCGTAGAGATTGCCCATGATGTACACGAGCGGAATTTTGACCAGCAACGTGGCCACGTTCAGGTAAAACAGCAGGTTGGGTTTGCCTTTGGTGAACGCCAGCGTAAACAACGGGTGGCCCAAACAGGAGAATAGACCTACGAACACAAAAATCTGCACCAACCGCGCCGACTCGTCCCAACCCGGCCCATAGACGAGCGGCACCACGCTCTCAGCGGTGATAAATAACCCCGCCAGCAGCGGTAAGTTGGTGAACGACAGGGCATCCAGAATTTTGAGATACGCCCGTTTCAGTCCCACGTCGTCGCCCTGCATTTTAGCCAGAATCGGGTAAGCCACTTGTAAGATAATGGGGTTCAGGCGGATGATGGGGAACACCGCCAACTGGTAGGCCAACTGGTAGTAACCCAGCATTTTCACACCCAGAATGCTCCCGATAAAAAAGTTGTCGGCGTTCGATTGCACGTAACCCAGAATCCCGTCGGCCAGGTTGAACAGGCCAAATTGCAGGTGCTCGCGAATTTTGCTGAACGCAAACCGGAATTGGGGCCAGAACAGCGACCGCCCCAACCAAACCTGTAGCGTACTTTTCACGGTTTGGCTCACTAACTGCCCGATAATGAGCGACATCTCGGCAAAACCCATATAAGCCAGTGTTGCCGTAGCTATGGCCCCCACCACCGTTCCGCCTATATCGACAGTGGCCACCGACTTGAAGCGTAACTCCTTCTCCAGCAGGAACATATATAACTGCCCGACGTACACGATCACGAAATAGAACGACGATAGTTGCAGCACCCGCGTCAGCTTGGGTTCCTTGTAAAACGCGACGATGGCGGGCGTGCCGAGTTGGATGATGAGGAAAATGACCACGCCCACGAGCATGTTGAGCCAATAAAGCGTGGAGAGTACGGTGCGGTCGCTTTCTTGTTTGTAGATGATCGAGTTGGCGAAACCGAGGTTGGCAAACGTCACAAAAAACCCGATGATGAGGTTGCTGACGGCTACCACGCCAAAATCGGCAGGGTCGAGCAGCCGCGCCAGCAGGGCCACCTGCGCGAACTGCACCACGATAGAGACCACTGTGGAGAGGGTAATCCATTTGCCGCCATCGACGGCTTTTCGTTTATTACTCATTCTTCGTTATCACAAAAGTAGGCGTTTCCGTCACGGTCAGGTCTAAACGCCCTGTTGCCGGAACCACCTGATTGGCACACGCCATCGCTTCCCGGCCAGCCTGCGGGTGGCAAACCTGCACCGTTGTTCCGGCGGGGAGCCTGAGCGCGTAGGGCATCGTACGCCCCCGCTCGTCGGGAACCACCAATACATATGACTGCTTTTTATTGTGTTCGTAACGGTCCACCACTGGATTCTGGCTAATTGTTTCCCAATACCGGTAATCGCCGATCAGCCGCAGAGCTTGCGCCAGATAATCGGCAGCGGGTTTGCGCGTTTTGTTTTGGTTGATCAAACCCATCGAACTGAACTGCGTGGGGTCGGCGGGGTTCTCGTCGTAGAGTTGGTAGAAAAACGTGCGGTCAATGCCCACGCGGTTGAACAGCAAGGCTGTACGGAGGGTCCAGTCGGCTTGTGTTTCGAGTATGGATTTTGTACCAATCGAAATCGCCCGAAACGGACTGCCGGGGTTGGTGTCGTAGCCGGTCTCGGTTACCCAAACGGGCATGTCGTAGGCCTGCTCGTGGGCGAGTTGCACGAACGCGGCTGCCTGTTGCCCAATGCGAGCCAGTTCGGGCGCAGCTCCCCGCGTGCCTCCACCTGCCTGCGAGGTGCCCGCATCGTTGGCATAAAAATGCTGGTTAATCACGTCCCAGCAGAGGTCCACGCGACCATCGGGCCGGTAACCCCGGAACTCCTTGCACCAGTCGATCATGGCCCGGACGTAATCGGTGGAGGATGCCGCCAATCCGCCAATCACGACCGTAACAGATGGGTCGGCGGTTTTCACACCTGCGTCGGGGCCGAGCGTGTGTTTGTGGCCATCGTAAAACGCCGACAGGTTGGCCGCATATTCGCGGGCCGTTTGATACCCCTGCCGACCTTTCCAGGTTTTGTCGCGCTCGTTTTCGCACTCGATGTAGCGAATCAGTCCCAGGCCAATCTTTTTCTGGTGCGGGGGCATCCACGTTTTCACATTCGTAACCTTCACCAGGGCTGGATTCACTGCCTTGTTTGTGCCATAACGGGCCATATACTGAAATGCGACCCGAGCCTGCTCCACGTACGAGCGCGGTTGCGTGAGGTCGGCCCCGTAGCGGGCGGGGTTGTTGCCGTAGTCGCGTTGATCGGCTGGGTAGGTGTTTTCGAGCCATTTCGGAACGGTTTTCAGGCAGGCCAACACCTCGATTCCCTCGGCCTTGAACCGCTCGTACATCACGTCGTAATTCCAGGCTCCGCTCAGGGTCAGGTTGAACGAGTACTGCCCCGGCTGCGATTCGAGCTTTTCCCAGTCCATGTAGTGCCGAACCTGCGCGAAACCCTTCAAAGCAGGCATCCGGGTCTCGTCGATCTCCCACGAGCGGGCGGCAGCCTCCACATACCACTCAAAAATGTTCACGCCAATCGCCTGCCGAAACGGTGTTCCCGTGCGTTTGGGGGCTGTCGATGGCGTTTTGCCGGGGGTATGCGTGCCGTATAACTCCATTTCGGACGGATACGCGCCCGACGTGTTGATAACCAGATAACGGATATTGGCAACGGGCGTTTTGACCCCGAAACTGCGCGGCTGGGCGGGGTCGGGGCCAACCCATTCGCGGTACTTGTCGCCCACAAACCGGGCAATCGGGATGCGTTGCCAGGTGTTGGTTACGGCAAAGAGCGTGAAGGGCGCGTCGGGGTTGGTATCGTTGTAATCGTAGAGCCGGATGCTGTCGATGCGCATGGTTTCACCTTCACGGAGCGGATAGTAGGCGTCGTAATTCTTCACCAACTTGTTGTAGCCGGTCTGAACGGATTCGTCGGTCACGCCATCGGACAATCCCTCCAACCCGTTGGCGACGTTCACGACCTGATACCAGCGTTTGGGGTCAATCGGAATCTGCCGGGGCTTAAGCTTGGGGGCCAGACCAACCAAGCGCGGACCGGGCGGGCGGATTCCATCGACCAGAAACAGGCAGGCCACGCTTAGGGCCGAGAGGAGTAGGGCGGTTTTCATCAATTAGCGGAGTAGTAAAACAGACCCCGACCGCACGTAGGTTGAAGTGATGGTGGGCGAATCGACGGCCTCGTACGTAACCTCCCAAATGTACTTTCCCGCCGGGCAGGGCGCACCCCGGTAGGTACCGTCCCATTGTTCGGTGAGATCGTCGGCGGCATAAACGACTGTGCCCCACCGGTCGAAAATCTGTACGCGTGCCGAGACGTACGTGGCCAGATAGATAGCTAGTTGGTCATTGTGTTCGTCGCCGTTGGGCGTAAAGGCGTCGGGTACGATGACCGGCTCCGGGGGGCAACTGCTACACCGGACGAGTTCAATATCGTCGATGGCAAGGTCGTTGCCGCATCCACCCGCTTCGGCGTTGTTTATGAGTTTCACCACCACCGGCTCGTCAACATCGGGCATGGTAAACGAAACCCCGAATCGTCGCCAAACGGGCTTAACGGTTTCGGGGATAGTACCCACATCGAGCGTGCGGAGGAGTTGTCCGCTTTGGGTGGCGATCTGAATGGTCAGGTTGGGTTGCGACGATTCGTTGCAGTTGCCCGGTTGCAATAAGTTGATGCCCCAGGCCGAAAACTCGTAGTTAGTGCCCCCGCAGAGGCCAGGAATCGTTTGACGGTAAAACTCGCCGGGTTCGTTGGAGCCGTTCACAATGAGCATGTTACCGCGCGGATCGCCCGTGTGGTCTTGTGTAAGGCCGTGCCAAACCGAGTTGAAGCAAGTTCGGTCGGAAGTGGAGACGATGACGTACTCACCGTTGTCGGGGCAGGATTTGGTCACGAATTGGTAGGAGGTACGGCCATTGAGCGAGGGCGTCCAATTGCTCATTCCGAACGATTCGCGGATCAGAACTTCGGCGGTGGGGCCTGTACACCACTGGGCAAGGATATGCACGTTCACCAGGCAAAAAAGCCCAATCCACAGGGGGCACCATCGCCAAACCCAGCCCAAAACCAACCGCTCGTTTCTCGTCGCCAACGCACTACCCAAGGAAGGTACATTCGTTGATTAAGACGCTAGACCAGATGGGTCGTCACGATTCGGCCAACGGCCTCCAGGCCCTGCACGTCTACTTCGCTAAAGTCATTGAGCCGGTCGCTGTCCACATCCAGCACCATTGCGACCTCACCCGCCCGGTCGAAGATCGGCACGACCACTTCTGATTTCGATGCTGAACTACAGGCAATATGCCCCGGAAACTGTTCCACATCGGGCACGAGTAGGGTTTCCCTGCGCGTGTAGGCCGCCCCGCAAACGCCCTTATCGAACGCGATGCGCGTGCAGGCAATCGGCCCTTGAAACGGTCCCAAAACGAGTTGATTTTCTTTTTTGAGGTAGAACCCAACCCAGAAAAAGCCAAACGCTTCCCGAAGCGCGGCTGCGATATTGGCCAAATTAGCCGTGAGGTCGGTTTCGCCCTCGACAAGGGCGGCTATCTGCGGCACTAAACTCTCATACAGAGCCGCCCGGTCGGTGGTTTGCGGAATAAGAAGTGTTTCAGCCATGTTGGGGGTTGGCACGCAGATTAGGCGGATATGGCGGATTAACGCGGATTTTTTAGTGAAACAGGAACGGTTTTTGTCATCCCGACGCAGGAGGGATCTACTTCCCAAATGCTCAAGTTGGGTTTACCAGAACTAGATCCCTCCTGCGTCGGGATGACAAAAAGAATCTGTGAGAATCCGCTTCATCCGCACGGTCCGCCGTTGCGGTTCCAATATTTAGTGCAATTGTCACCCAATCACCCGACCAAAATACCGGTTCAGCCAGGTCTGATGGGCGGGCTTAAGCCAGTTTTGAGCGAAGTCAGCCTTGGTGTTGACGAGCGTGTTGAAAACAGTTGTTTCGGGTGTCAGGCGACCATCCAAAACAGCCTCTTTGATCTTGGGTAAAGGTAATGTTTGCACCGCCCCATCGGAATCCCGATAAGCGGCAGACCGATCAAAAAAGTCGGCTCCTAGCTGACCACCAATCTGTTTCAGAAAGTGCGTCGACGCATCAATTGAGCAACCGCTGGGCAGGTTGTGCCCCTCATCGACGGCGATCACCACAAACCGATTCGCCACCATCTGCGCCGACGCCAGCAACGGTTGCCCGTGAGCCGCCCATTGGCTCAACGCCGGTTGCAACGACGCGTCAATCTGCGAGACTTCAGCATCGGTCAGAGGCCGGTTGGCCTGATATACCCACAAGCGGGCTGAATCGGGAAGTTGAGAGAAGGGAGTGTACATTGTTTCAAAGGCCAGAGGCCGTTTCAAAGCTACGCCGTTTCAAAGGCCTTTGGCCGTTTCAGGTTTCAACGCGCTACTGAAATGCGAAGCAATAAAACAGCGTAGCGTTGAAACTTGAAACAGCCGTAGGCATTGAAACCTGAAACACACTTACAACCCTTGCCCTTGTGCAATCAGTTCCGAGATGTCGTAGACCTTCACGCGGTCTTCCTGATTTTGGTTTTTGACTCCGTCGCTCATCATCGTCATGCAGAATGGGCAGGCCACGGCAATTGTGTCGGCCCCGGTCGCGAGGGCTTCCTGAGCACGCTCGACGTTGACTTCCTTGTTACCGGGTTCGGCATCTTTGAAATATTGCGCCCCACCAGCCCCGCAGCAAAGCCCGTTGGCCCGAACGCGCTTCATCTCAACCAGATCGGCGTCGAGCGCGGCCAAAACCTCGCGGGGGGCTTCATACACCTTGTTGGCCCGACCCAAATAGCACGAGTCGTGGAACGTAATCTTGCGTCCCTTGAACGACTCGCCCCCTTCGACCCGCACCCGGCCCTCGTTGATAAGACCCTGCAAAAACGTGGAGTGGTGAATAACCTCGTAGTTGCCGCCTAGTTCGGGGTACTCGTTTTTGATCGTGTTGAAACAGTGTGGGCAGGCCGTCACGATTTTCTTCACGTTGTAGCCGTTCAGCACCTGAATGTTTGATACGGCCTGCATCTGAAACAAAAACTCGTTCCCTGCCCGACGCGCCGGGTCGCCCGTACAAGCCTCCTCCGGCCCCAAAACGGCGAACTTGACGCCCACGTGGTTCAAAATCCGCACAAAAGCGATGGTCACGCGCTTGTACCGGTCATCGAATGAGCCAGCACAGCCCACCCAGAACAGAATCTCAGGTTCCTCACCGGCGGCCATCATATCGGCCATCGTCGGAACAGAATATTGCTTAACTTCCTGTGTCATGTCTATTTGGTTTCGTTGACCTGCTCGGCCCAGTTGAAACGGTCGCTGGGTGAAAATTTCCAGGGAGCCATGTTGTTTTCGATATTGCTGAACATCGCATTCCACGAACCCGGTGCCTGCGATTCCTCCATCACCTTGTAGCGACGCAGTTGCAGGATAATATCCAGCGGGTTGATGTTGATGGGGCAGGCCACAACGCACGCCTGACAAGTAGTGCAAGCGTTAATTTCCTCCACCGTGATGTAATCGCCCAGCAGCGACTTCTCGTCTTTGTAGTCGGGACCATTTTTCACCCAACCTTGCTGAATATCTTCGAGCCGGTCGCGGGTGTCCATCATGATTTTGCGGGGCGACAGCTTTTTGCCCGTAATATTGGCCGGGCAAGCCGCCGTACAACGCCCGCACTCGGTGCAGCTATACGCGTTCATAAGGTTGATCCAGCGCAGGTCTTCCACGTCTTTGGCCCCAAACCGCCCGATGCTTTCGGGCTGCTCGCCGTTGTCGTTACCCCCCGATGGATCGGCTTCGGCGGTTTGTTCGGGGGTAAGGCCCAGCATCAACTGTACTTCTTTTGTAACTTCCGGCATGTTGGCCATCTCGCCTTTGGGTTTCAGGTCGGAGAAGTACACGTTGGGGAAGCCAAGCGCGATGTGCAGGTGTTTCGAGTACGTCACATAAACCGCAAAGGCCATGATGCCCAGAATGTGCAACCACCAGGACGCCCGTTCGTAACCAACCAGCGCGGTGTCGCTCAGGCCCGTAAACATCGGTTTCAAAAATTGGCTAATCACAAAGTCAGGCACGATGCCCTGTAGCTCGCCGTAGTGCCCGATACCCCGGTCGCGCAGCACACTGTCCGACGCATTCCACGACAGGAACAAGAACATCAGTACGATCTCAGCAACCAGAATATAGGTGGCGTCTTTCACGGGCCACTGCTTTAGCTCGCGGTGTCGGTCGGCATTCAGGCGGCTTACTTTGGTTACCCAACGGCGGGTCAGGAACACCACGCACACGGCCAACACGCCGAATGCCAAGATCTCGAAGAAATTAATCAGGAACGGATAAACCGGGGCGATGTAGGGCGCGAACAGCCGGTGTGTTCCCAGAATTCCGTCCATGATGATCTCCAGAATCTCGACGTTGATGATGATGAAACCAGCGTAAATGATGAAGTGCATCACCCCAACTAGTAAGTTATCGAACATCTTTTTCTGCCCGAATGCCACCAACAGCATAATTTTGAGCCGTTCGGCGGCATTGGCCGAGCGGTCTTCGGCCCGGCCCAGTCGGATGGCCCGACTAATGAGTTTAACGCGCTTCGTGACGAACCAGCCCGTTACGGCTACGGCCACCACAAAAAGAATTTGCTCTAAATAAGCCATGTTTATGGATTAATCGTTGTTGACAATCAACCAATTACTCGATTGCTTTGTCTGTTGATAAAAAAATTATTGGTCAATTCTTGGTTTGAAGCCCCTGTTGCCCTACTTTTGCACCCACGTTTAACAGACGTCGCTCGGTGATGTAGCTCAGTTGGTAGAGCAAAGGACTGAAAATCCTTGTGTCGGCGGTTCGATTCCGTCCATCACCACCGGGTGAAAGCCTCTCCAATCGGAGAGGCTTTTTTTGTGTCTTGTGATCAAATAGTATGCGTGCATAACAATTTCCATGTTGGCAAATATACGCCGTTTGCGCGGACTGACAAGGTACAAAACAAGCAAATTTTTGGATTTCGATTTATCTACCTTTACGCTATGGAACTAGACTCGTTCGATCAGTTTGCCCTTAATAAGCAGTTGCTCACGGCAGTTGCTGAGCTTGGCTACACGACGCCTACGCCTATTCAGCAGAAAACCATTCCGCTGATTTTGGGTAATCACGACGTGCTGGGCATCGCGCAAACGGGCACCGGCAAAACGGCGGCTTATGTGTTGCCCTTGCTGATGAAGACCAAATACGCGCAGGGTAAGCACCCCCGCGCGTTGATTTTGGCCCCCACGCGTGAGTTGGTGATACAGATCGATGAGGCTATCGGGCAACTCGGCAAACACACCGACCTGCGCCATGTGGCTATTTACGGGGGGCTTGGCCCCAAAACGCAGTTAGCAATCCTGAAGGAGGGCGTCGATATTATCGTGGCAACGCCCGGTCGGTTCATGGACCTGTATCTGATGGAGGCCCTTATAACGAAAGACCTCAAAACGATGATTCTGGATGAGGCCGACAAGATGATGGACATGGGTTTCATGCCTCAGATTCGGAAAATTTTGGAGGTTATTCCGCGCAAACGGCAAAATCTCCTGTTCTCGGCCACCTTCCCCGACCGGGTCGAAAATCTGTCGGCGGAGTTTCTGGAGGCCCCGGTGCGCGTAGAGGTTAGCCCGCAGGCATCGACCGCCGATATGGTCTCGCAGGTGCTCTACACCGCGCCCAACTTCCGCACCAAGATAAACCTGCTCGAACACCTGGTCGAGACCGAGGATTTCTCGCGGGGAATCGTGTTTACCCGCTCGAAAACCAACGCCGAAAATGTGTTCAAGTTTCTGCAACGTAAGGTGACGGGTGAGGGACAGGTGCGGGTGATCCACGCGAACAAAGGTCAAAACACCCGCATCAATTCGATGGAGGCTTTTAAAGAAGGCAACATTAAGGTACTGGTAGCTACCGACGTGGCCGCGCGGGGTATCGACGTGGCCGAGGTGTCGCACGTAATCAATTTCGACGTGCCGATTATTTACGAAGATTATGTTCACCGGATTGGGCGCACGGGCCGGGCGAATCGGTCGGGGAAGGCCATCACGTTTATGACCCCCCCGGAGGAATACCACATCAAAAAGATCGAAAAAATTATTCGCATGACCATCCCGCGCGAGAATCTGCCCGGCTCGGTGGCTGTGGTCGAAACACCGTTTGACGAGCAGCAGGCCATGTTGCGGGAGATTGACGAGCAACGCCGAAAAGAAGACCCGACGTTTCAGGGGGCATTTCATGAGAAAAAGTCGCTCGGCGTAGCCAAAGATCGGGCCATCAAAAAGAATATGCTGGCAGCCAAAGCGGCAAAAATGGGTGTTAAGCCAACCGGAAGCAGCACCGGGAAAGGTAAATCTTCGGGAGCGCGAACGACTGGGAATAAGCGATTTAGCAAGCCGGGTGGACCGGGGCGGTCGGGCACAAATAAAGGAAAGAGTCAGAGATAATTCAGGCGGAAAACACTAACTTTCCCGACGTTTTCGTTTTACCGAAGCAAGTACCTCTTGCGCGTACAACAATGACCGTCAGGACACCCCATAACGCCTTTTTGTTACTCGTTGCTTTTCTGCCCCTTTGGGTGGCCGCTCAGCCCGGTCAACTCATCAGTTCGGCACGGGCGGTGAGCAACGGGGGGCGCGAAGATTCAGCGGCAGATGCCAATGGAGGGGGTATTGTTACCACGGCGATGCTCCGCACGATGCCACTCTTTGGCGAACGCTCAAAATCGGGGGAGCAGATCGAATTTGAGATCAATTTCCTGAACGATTGCGATGGAAGTTTTGCCACCCGGACCGAAGCCAGCCAGTTTTTTGCGGCTCGCGCCTGGGACTATCTAGCTGAAAGTCAGCTAGATACGGCGGCTTACCGATTCAATCTGGCGTGGTTACTCAACGATAAAAACGTCGATGCGTTCTGGGGGCTGGGTGTAATTTGCTACCAGCAAAACAAGCTCGATCAGGCCGTTCGGATGCTAAGCAAAGGTCTGGCCCTGGCCGATACCAACGCCGTGCTGATGACCGACCTCGCCACTGTCGAACTGATGCAGTTTGGGGCTAAGAAGGAATCGAAACATTTACAAGAGGCTGAAAATCACCTGACCCGCGCCATTGCCCTCCTGCCCGATAATGCAACGGCCCACATAAAAATGGCCCTGCTCCAGTACACCAAAGCCGATTACGCCAAAGCTTGGGAGCATATCCATCAGGCTCGCCGACTGGATTTCTCATCCATCGACCTCTCCCTACTGGCCGACCTTTCGGCCAAATTGCCTGATCCTAAGGGGTTTTTCAAGTAAATCTGAACTGTGATTCATTTGATTTCGCTGATTAACGCTTCAACAGAAAACAAATCTGCGCGAGCACGATATCATCAGTGAAATCAAATGAATCACACGAATCAGTGGTTCAGACTTTTATAATACCGAATCATTTCCCCGTATCCAAACCTCATCGACAGTCCATGCACGGCTTGTGCAATTCGTTTGGCCTTGGTCTCGGAGGTTTTCGCGCTTTCGATCCACTTTGAGAAATAATTCTGGTGGCCTTTGGGCAGGGTGTTGAAAAAGGCCAGAGCTTGCGGCTCATCCTCCAGACACAGCAGAAAATCAGCGGATTCGAGTTGGGGGTTGTCGTCGAAGGCCAACTGAACCCGTAAAGTACTCCCGGCTTCCTTGCGTAAGTTCCGGCGCATGTCGGCGTTGATGGGGATGATAAATGTACCATCACCCATTGGGAGGAGCGCGACGGCTTTGATCGTCAATTGGTCCAGTTGGCCTTTCACCCTAAAACTGGTTTTCTGACCGGGACAAAGTACGTCTGATACGTCGGGCGGCACCACGAAATAAGTCCAGCCAGTTTTCTCGCCCTTTAAGCCAAACTTTTCGAGTAACGCAGTGAATGTTTGCATTGGGTTTTTACACAAAAAGTTGCTGACGCATGAAACCCTTACCGAACCTTTACCCGAACCCCCGCTGAATGCGCGGAGAATTCAGGGGCGTAGAAGCACTGGATCGTGGCGACGCCTGCCGAGAAGTCGCCGGGTTGCACCACGCGCAGGTCGTACTCGAACACATGGGTGCCTTCGGGGAGGGCCGAGATGAAAAAGTCGGTGCTGGCGTCGCGGGGGGCTTCGTAATAGCCGAGGCCGTTGGCGTATTTGTAGCCCGACAACACGGCCACCGGCTCAAACCCTGACGCCCGACCATCCTTTAAATGCACGTACTCCAATAGCCGGTCGTTTTTGATGACGAGCCGAACCTTAAGCAATGCTCCCGGTTTAAGTGAAGTCTTGTCCGTGACGGGTTCGATGACGGGGCCATTAGGCGTATCGCGCTGCACGAACAGGTTTTTCTGAACGCTCAGGCCAGTTTTTCCGCTCTTGATTTGGTCGAGCGGCTCGAATCGCTGCCAGTATAACGCGCCCCAAGCCGGGCCGGAGTTTGTCTTTTTGGAGATCTGTACGTTGCCGAGTTCGGGCCGAATTTCGGCGGGGTTGTAGGTTGTTTTCTGGTAGCCCAACGGCGTTGTCGCATCCTTACCCGTGCGGGCCGCGAGCGACTGACCACCCACAAGCACTTCGGTGTTCACACCCGTTTCGAGCCAGTTCGATTGACCAATTTTGCCCGATGTACTCTGCAATAGGGCGTGTACGGCCTCGGTGGTGGCTTTTGTTGAGGGCCATGATTGGGTTTGTTTCTGGCGCAGAAGCCACTTTTTCATGGCCTGCACAGACGTCTCATCTTTGCCAATCACACCAAATGCTTCGATCAAATAGGCCTGCGTCTCGATTGGTGCTTGATACCAGTACGTACCCGATTGATTCTGTGGCCAGTACATACCCAACTCATCGGACTGCCGCGCCCGCTCTTTGAGCGAAGCCAAAATATCGCGGGCCGTTTTGGGGTCGCCGGTGCGGGTGAGGCCCATCACGGCGAGTGCCTGCCCCTGCAAACTTTCGGTAAGCCAATGTTTTTGAACCAGTTTTTGCAGGTAGGCGACGGTGGCTTTGTCGAGAGCCGGTTGGGTGCCGAGTGTGCGGGCGTACAAAAATTGGGTGGGCAGGTAGGCCGTTGGGTAAGGCGTTTTGGCCTTTTTATGCTCGGCCACCCACGTTTTCATCTCAGCATCAACGAAGGCAACCGCTTTGGTTTGCATGGTCGTGAGGTCGGGGTTTGCCAGTGTGCCGCTAGCGTAGCTCATCGCGTTCATCCGGCCCATCACCGTCAGTACCTGTAGGGTCATGGTCAGATCGGGGCGCATCCCGCTGAACCAGCCGAAGCCCCCGTTGGCGGCTTGCAACTGCTCCAATTTGGCAATCGTGGCGGTTTGCTCGTAGGCCAGCCTGTTCTTGTCGAACAGTTGACCCAGGCGGGCAGTGCGTTCGGTTTCCGACTTGGCGTCGGCAAGCCAGGGGCTGTTTTCGAGGGTAACGGCTTTCAACTCGGCGTTGGTCGTGAGAGGACTCTTTGGCGGGTTCGCGGCCCAACCGTCGATCACGCGCCGGAATTCGGGGCGGCTGTTGACCAATATGGCAGCCAGATAATTGGCGTAGAGTCGGCTGGCGAGTTGCTCGGCGCACTCGTAGGGGTATTCCAGCAGGTAGGGCAGGCTTTGCAGGGCGGTCCAGGCCGGGTTGCTCGTTACCTCGACCGTAAGCCGCTCATGTTGCACGGGCGCGTTGGCTCCCAGACCCGTGAGTGCCGACAGGCTGAATGTGCGGGTCTCGTTGCCATTCACCCAAAACGGCAGGGCGTCCGTCACGAGCATCCGGTTGGGCAACACCGGAACCACGCGCTCCTCGGCATCGGTAAAGCTCCCTGCCGTTGCCGACACCCGAAAGGCCACGGGCGGCAACCCGTTGGGCACCGTGACAGTCCAACTCGCCGACGTGCTTCCATTTGACCCCGCCGAAAACGCCACCGGAGCCACCGAAACCCCCACCGACGCGCTGATGGGCTGTTCGGTCAGAGCGTCGAACACCTCCAGTTTAGTAATACCGGTTAGGGCATTGCCCGTTAAGTTATTGATCCGGGCCGACACCTGCATCACATCGCCCTCGCGCAGGAAGCGGGGCGGGTTGAGCGTGACCATCAGTTCTTTCTGGGTCACGATTTCGCGGGTCAGCAGGCCGGTTTTGAGGTCTTTGGTATGCGAAAACGTGAGCAGTTTCCAACGCGTGAGGGCGTCGGGCATTGTGAACTTGAGCAACACGCGCCCCTCGGCATCGGTCCGAAGTTGCGGGAAGAAAAACGCCGTTTCGCTGAAGTTTTTGCGGAGAATGGGTTGGTTGAGTGCGGGTTTGGAAGTTGGCTTGGCAGTTGATTGGGATTTTCCGTAACCAGCAACAACCACTTCGTTAAGCGATTGTGCATCAGCCATAGGTGCCGAAGCTACTCGTGCTTCTGCCATCATGGGTGCTGCTTTTTCCATATCGACACCTTCTCCCGCATAATCACCCCTGCCACGTTTGGCTGCGGCTCCGCCTAAGATTCGTCTTGAGCCGGGCCAGGATGTGAACAGACTTGGATAAACCAGCGGGTCAACTGGGCCGGGGCCTTGCGCGTAGCGGTAGAACAGGGGGTTGGCCCCAACCGCTTGAAAGGCGTTGGATGTCCAATTGATAGCTCCACCCGAAAAACGTTGGTAGATGTCTGCCTGCCAGGAGTGTGCTACAAATTCATCCAGCGAAGCATCGTACAGGGCCGCGACCATCTCGGCAACGACCTTGTCTTTGTCGGGGCCGCTGATGCGGAGGGTCCACTCGTCGGGTTGGCCGGGTTTGAGCTTGTCGCGGAAGGTGAGCGTTTCGACGGTCAGGCGTTTGTTGGTAAAGGGCACTTGAATGGCGCGGGTCTCGTTCAGCAACCGCCCGTTTTGAATGGTCGCGAAATGCACCGCAAAACCGCCCCGTTGGGTTTCGGTAACGGGCAGGGTAACGCGTTTGGCAGTTCCGTCAGTCTTGATCCATTCCGAGCGCGGGGCATTGTTTTTTTCCTCAACGGTCATAAGTACCCAGCCGGGTTGGGCGTTGCCCACGAAGAACACCGCGTCGGTGCCGGGTTCGTATTCCGTTTTTTCAAGCCGCACCCAGGCATCGGGGCGGGGCGAGGCCGTGCGGTCGTCGACTACGCTGAAATACTGCCGTTGGGTGGCCCGTTCGCCGGTTTCGTCGGTCACTGTCACGTCGGCTACGTACTCGCCGGGAGCCAGATCGCGGAGCAAAACGACTTTGGGCTGGGCGGTCAGAGTGCGTTCCGTAGGCCAGTTGAGCGGGTTGTTCTCGTCGGCGTAGAGGTCGTTTGGAAAGAGTTTTTTGAACTCGGCTTCAGGCAGGAGTTGGCGGTCGGGGCGTTCCCACAGGCGGGTGCGGGGGAACGGGTTGGGTGCCCGCA
Organism: Cytophagales bacterium; assembly: GCA_004292855.1. Lineage (GTDB taxonomy): Bacteria > Bacteroidota > Bacteroidia > Cytophagales > Spirosomataceae > Rudanella. The sequence goes on along the minus strand of RDXN01000036.1, from coordinate 13,566 downwards.
AGCGCGAAATCAGCACCTCGCCCTGCTGGATGTTCACTGGCACACCGGCGGCATTCGTGGCTTTCACGGCGTAGGTTTTGGCATCGCCTTTTTCGACTTGCTGCGGGATGTCGAGGCTTGCTTGCAGGGCCGTGTAGCCAAGTTGGAGCGTCTGGGTGGTGCTGCGGGTTTCGCCTGCCCGGTCGGTCACGTCGACCGTGATATCGAACGTAAACGTCGGGTTGTCGGCGTGGGGGATGGTCGCGTCGGGGGTGGCCGCGAAGCTCAGACTCACGGCCCCGGTCGCGTCGGTGGTGGTTTCGCCGTTGGTTATTTCGATGGGTTGTGTGTTCCGCCCAAATCCCAAACCACGACCCCAGCCCCAGTAGGGTTGCACGTACGTACGCGCAACGCGGTAGCGCACTGAGGCCCCATCGACAGCAGCACCTGCAAACGTCTCGGCTTTTGCCGATACGCGCACAGTTTGCCCTAACTTAACGGCCTGCCGCACGGTATCGGCCTTTACAGCAAACGTCGGGCGTTTGTATTCCTCAACCCGAATTTGCGTCGCGCCGTACTCGCAACGGATCGTCATCTCACCAGTCAGGCGGCCTACGGGAGCCGTAAATGTGCCTGTGAAGGAGCCGAACTCGTTTGTTTTAAGTTCGAGCGTACTAACGGTTTCGCCGTTAACATCTTCCAATTCCAACTCTACTTCTGCGTTTGGAACGACCTTAAAGTTGTTGTCTTTTCCCCCATACACTAAACCTTTCACGTAAATCGGCTGACCGGGCCGGTACATAGCACGGTCAGTGAAAAGCAGGGCACGCGGAGATTCTGGCTCTTCGGGTTGTTGGTTGGCGTAGACGTACTGGTTATCCGTAAACAGCACATCATTGCCTTGCGCGATGCGGAAATAGCTTTGGCGGTTGACGCCCATTTCGCTTTTGGCAAATGTTACGCGCCCGCTAGCGTCGGTTGGGCGGGTTGGGCCGGGCACAAACCGAATATCGTTGCCGTAGCGTTCGGGGGCCGTGAACAACTGCACCGATACACCAGACAGCGGTTGGCCCGTCGTGCGGTCGGTCACGTACAGCGTACGGTCGTCGGCGATTCCGTACGAACCATCGACAATGAACCCAAGCCGCGATACCGTGAGTTGCGCCATTGCCAGGTTTTTGGCCCGACTGCTGAACTGCGCATCGGCCGACAATAACAAGATGTATTGCCCCACCGGAACGCCGTTCACGGGCAGTTCAACGGCGTGGGTGTTCAAATCGCCATCGTCGGGCAGGGCGGTTTTGCCCTCGGTGGCGAGTGGTTTTGCTACCAGTTGGGCAAAAAGTTTGTTGCGTTGCTCTTCGTTCTGATAGGCCATTTGCCCGAACGTAGCTCGTTCGTCGGGCGTGATTTTGTAGAGCCGGTAAAATGCCTGCGGCACGTTGCGGTATTCGACCCGCGTCCGAAACGGCTTCTGTGGTTCATTTATGGCCTCAACACTCGCCCCCAGCGAAGGCTGCGTAAGTTGGGTGAGTAATGCCTGTGCGGTTTGCGCGGCCCGCGTTTTTGGAAACCGTTTTTCCAGATCGCGGCAAATATCAGCGGCTTGCTTGTTGGCCCATTTGGACTTTGTATTCGTCAGGGCGTCGTACCGGCTGCCCTGTTCCTGCAAAAATTGCGCGAGGGCCAACCCATATTCGGCTTCAACAACCTGCCCTTTCCAACGGGTAGTCTGACGTTCGAGGTTTTGGCGGTATAGCGTGTCTTTGTCCGAAACCGTGCTGTATTGCCGCACAAACCGAAGCCGCCCCAAATCGGCATCAGCCAGAGCTTCAGGGGCTTTGCGGGCTTGGTTGGCGTGGAAAGCCAGCAATCGCTGATACGTTTGCAGGGCCAGCATCCGGCCTGTTCCTCCTGCGTTGGGGGGCGTTGTCAGTTTCAGATTGGCAAACGTTTCGGGGTCGGCAAAGTAGTCGGGGCGGTCGAGTTCAAAGCGAAATACGTTGTTCTGCGTCTCGTATTCCGTGTTTTGGAAGAACGCAATGGCCCGGTGCGCCAGCAAGTCGAACAGGGTCGGGCGGAGGGCTTCTCCCTCACGGTTGCCGGGCTGAATGACAGGCGCATAGGCCGCTAGGGGCGTTACCTGCAAGGCCCGCTCGTTTTGGATCGAAGCAACGTAGGCACGGGTAGCGGCTCCGGCCAGCCGGGGACCGTCCCAGGTGGTGATGTCCGAACTGTCGGCGGTATTTACGTCTTTGGTGCGGCTACGGTCGTAAATCCGGTAGCGGTTGCGGGCGTAGTAGTTTGCGTAGGCATCGCCCAGCACCGAGTTAAGCACCGAACGGGCGGGGTCGGGGGTTTGGCGGGCGTCGGTTTCGAGCGTGCGGATGTGTGCGGGCCACAGGGCCGGGTCGAGCCGCTCGCTCAGGCTACCGCGCTCGATGCTCGACCGGACTAATTGCGGGTAGTTTTTTTCGGCTTTCGCGCGGTCATACAGCGCGTTAGTCTGGGTCAGAGCCGATTGATATAGGCCTTTCCGAAGGAGCGAATCGACTTGTTTCCAGGCCGTTTCGTAGGATTTGGGCAAGGGTTTGGGGGCGGGTTTTGGTTGGGTGAACGATTGTCCGGCCAGAATAGCGGTAACAGCCAGCACACAAAGTGCCAGCGCGGTGGGAATCCGATTCATCATAAAAGGCAACTGTCTGTATGCGTTTGATGCAGCCGAAGGCCAAGTTGCACAGATTTGACCGGAAAAACCGAGTTGGGTTTAACCCTACTTCTTCACAATCATAAACTCCACACGTCGGTTGCGCTGACGGCCCTCGTCGCTATCGTTGGTAGCCACGGGTTTGGTTTCGCCGTAACCCTTACTGGCCACGCGGTCGGGTTCGATGCCCTTGCCAATGAAGTACTCCCGCACAGAGTCGGCCCGGTCTTGCGAGAGTTTTTGGTTTAACTCGTTGCCACCCACGTTGTCGGTGTGCCCGCCTAATTCGATCACCAGCTTAGGGTTCTCGTTCAGGGTCGCAATCATCCGGTCGAGTTCGGGGGCCGATTCGGGTCGCAACTCTGCCTTACCCGTGTCGAAGAAAATATTGTTTAGGCGCACAATGGCCCCGGTTTCAATCGGAACGAGGTTAATCTGCTTGCCCCGAATCTCCTGAAATCCCTTGGGCCCCGTGCTAGTCGTTAAGTCGATGTTGTCGCTTTCGGCAATGAAATTAGGCGTAATGGCCCGCATACCATATTTTTTGCCGTATGGAAGCACAATCTTGTACTCGCCCGTGACTGGGTCCGATGTGGCTTCAATTACTTCTTCGCCATCAGGCAGGGTTTGCACAACGATTCGCGCCTGCACGGGTCGGCCTGTTTTCTGGTCAATTACCTTACCCGTCAGCAATGCCACGGGGTCGGGGCGGGTGGCGTCGGTAGCTGTCCCGGAGCCGGGGCTGGTTCCGTTGTTCCCCCCGCCCACCTGCGCGGGATTATTTGGGTCGTTGCCTGCGAGCGTGGGTGTCGTGGGCGCATCGTCAAACAGTTTCACCCGCACTACATCGCCCTTGCCGAGGGTACCTTTGAAGGTGGTCAGATAGGCATAATCGCCTGCTGCTGAGAGGGTATAGTAGGCGTCGTAGCCGTCGGTATTGAACTTGGGGCCAATGTTTACCGGCTTCGACCAGCGTTTCCAGGTCTTGTCGACGCGTTTGCACACATATACGTCGTTGCTGCCCTGCCCGCCCGTGCGGTCGCTCGAAAAGTAGAGCGTTACCCCATCGGGAGCCAGAAACGGTGTCGTTTCGGTAAAGTCGGTGTTCACATCGTCGCCGAGGTTCATGGGCTTGCTCCACGAGCCGTCCTTCATCCGAAAGCTCACATACATATCGTCGGTCTTACTGTTCTTCTTCTCGCTAAAGGCCATCAGCAGGGTCTTACCATCGGCAGACAAAAAGCCGCAGTCGAACTGGCCCCTGCTCATGTTCTCATAGCCCGCCAGATTGATTTTCTGCGGAGCCGCCCAACCATTCGGGCCGCGTTTGCTCAACGAAAACCCGCGTGTTTCGTAAGCTCCATTGGTATAAGCCCCTTTCACGAGCATCGTGTTGCCGTCGGGCGTGATGCTGTATAGGCAGTTATACTCTTCTTTATTGAGTGGAAACGCCATGCGTCGGCCCGGACCCCACTGCCCTCCAGGGTCTTTTTCGGAGTACCAAATATCCTGAGAGCCTTTATCGCCGTGGGTGTTTTGGGGGTGGCTGATGCGGGCGTAATACAGCGTTTTGCCATCCGGCGATATGACCGGATTGATCTCGTTAAACTCCGAGTTGACCTGTGGGCCAAGGTTCTCGACCTTCGATTGAGCAAAGAGGCTTGCGGAGAGCGTGTTTAGTAAGAGTCCGGCGAGTAGGAGACGTTGGGGATTCATTAGTCTATTGGCAATGGAACAAATGTCTATTTCCAAACGAAAAAGCGTACACATTTCGTGCCGTGCCGCTGACGCGACAAAGGATTGGAACGCGGATGACGCGGATTTTTTTGTCATCCCGACGCAGGAGGGATCTACTCTGTTTTTTTGCAAGTTGAGGGTGAGTCAACTAGATCCCTCCTGCGTCGGGATGACAAAAAAAACGCGTTCCCATCCTTTACTCCAGAATCTCAGCCAGCACCGTAACGCCCCCTTTCATCTTATCGCCGATTTTGACATTGACTTTGGCGTTGAGCGGCACAAACACGTCGACCCGTGAGCCGAATTTGATGAAGCCCATTTCGCTACCCTGCTCCACGGATTGGCCCTCGTTTACGTACCACACAATCCGGCGGGCAACGGCCCCGGCAATCTGCCGAAACAAGATCTCTACGCCCGTTTTCATTTCCAGAACAACGGTTGTACGTTCGTTCTCGGTGCTCGATTTAGGATGCCAGGCCACCAAGTATTTGCCGGGGTAATACCGAAAATAGTTTACCACCCCCGACACCGGATTCCGGTTAACGTGGACGTTGAGGGGTGACATGAAAATAGAGATTTGCCGCCGACGCTCCTTAAAATATTCGGTCTCCTCGGTTTCTTCGATCACCACAACAGTACCATCGGCGGGGGCCACAATCTGCCGGTCGTGGAGGGTGAGGGGGCGGCTTGGAATTCGGAAAAACTGCACAACCAGGCCAAACAGCACCAGACTGACCACAGCCATCAGCACGGTGGCTGTGGTGTTTCCGGCAAACAAAAAATAATAGGCAAGACCATTGATTGCCAGCAACGCCAGCGCGGTGTTGAGCATAATGGTGTTGCCTTCGCGATGTAAACGCATAATGATTTCGGATTGGGGATTTGGACGGTCCGCCGTAGCGGTTTCGGATTAGTGCGTATGCTACCAGCTTTGGTTAAGACACAAATTCCTTCAGCAAAGGTAAGACAATCACCTATCAGATGCCGCAATCCGCAAGCGAAACGTCGCACCGCCCCAATCCGAAATCCAAAATTAGTAGCCCCCCCGGAATTTGTAGGTACTCGCTACTTTCTCGATGGCCACTACGTAAGCAGCCAGGCGAAGGGGAACTTTGTGCTTTTGCGACACGTCGAAAACCCGGTCGAAGGCGTCTTTCATAGCACGGTCGGCTCGGCGGTTAATCCGGTCGAGGGTCCATTTGTAGCCGATACGATTTTGTACCCACTCGAAATAAGAAACCGTTACGCCACCGGCATTGGCCAGAATATCAGGCACAACCATAATGCCTTTGCTATTGATAATATCGTCGGCACTGGCCGATGTGGGGCCGTTGGCACCCTCCACAATCATCTTGGCCTGAATCTGCCCAGCGTTTTCGTCGGTGATGACGTCTTCTTTGGCGGCTGGTACGAGCAGGTCGACGGGGAGCGTGAGTAGTTCCTCGTTTGTGATCTTCTCGGCCCCGTTATAGCCCTCCAGCGTGCCTTTGTTGGCGTTACGGTAGTTAAGAGCCGCCGTAATGTCGATGCCTTTTTCGTTGTAGTAGCCGCCCGAAATGTCGCTTACGGCCACCACCGTCACGCCCCGTTCGTGGAGCAATTCAGCAGCAAACGACCCCACATTGCCAAATCCCTGAATAGCGGCTGTGGCCCGGTAGGGGTTAATCCGAAGCTTGTCCATCGCCGACAAGGCAGCAACCGTTACGCCCCGGCCCGTGGCCTCGGTGCGCCCCAGCGAACCGCCCAACACGAGTGGCTTACCCGTAACAACGCCGTTGACGGTCATGCCCCGCGCCTTGGAATATTCATCGACAATCCAGGCCATCTCACGTGGGCCGGTGCCCATGTCGGGGGCCGGAATGTCGCGGTCGGGGCCAAACACGTCGAGCATCTGCACGGTATAGGCGCGAATAAGTCGTTCGATTTCGCCCGCCGACATTTCGCGTGGGTTGCAGGCGATACCGCCCTTTGCTCCACCGTAGGGAATATCGACAACGGCGCATTTCCAGGTCATCCAGGCGGCAAGGGCACGCACCTCGTCGAGGTGAACGCCGGGATCAAGCCGGATGCCGCCTTTCGAGGGACCGAGAATGTTGGAGTGGATAACCCGGTAGCCTTCAAACACCTTAATGCTGCCGTCGTCCATTGTAACGGGCAAGCCCACAATCACTTGCCGGGCGGGTACTTTCAGAATGTCGTACATCTCGTCGCTGATGCCCACAATATGCGCGGCTGCATCGAAACGCGACATCATCGACGCGAGTGGATTCTCTTTATCTTTAATCGGGGCTGGTTCGATATATCCCATAACCATGACGAAGTTTCTGTTTCAGGATGTTAGACGTTGGATATTGGACACTGGATAAAATTTAGATGGTTTTCCGGTGTCCAGTATCTAACGTCCAGCATCCAACGTCTCTATTAAACGCTGTTGTTGATGAAGTGTCTGTTGCAAACTTAGCTAAACAACACCGTAATTGTCAAAGGGATATTTTTTCACGGACAAGTCCTATAAAAATGTACAGAAATATTCGTTGCCCTGATGGCATAGAGCCGAAATACGATTAGGATATACGTTGTAAAGCCCGAATATTCGTTGGTAATCCGCGAGATTAACAATTGGCTAAATTTTTCAAAAAACTTTCTGAAAACAGACCGGACGTTGGTATGCCGCCCGAACGTGTGTAGCTTTGTAATTGCAAATGCACTAAATCAAGCCCATCGAGTCCATCATGGTTCAGGAAGAAAAGAAACGCTATTCGGAAGAGGATCTCAAGGAATTTGAAATCCTGATTAGCCAGAAACTCGACGCCACCCGTAGCGAACTTAATTATATCAAAGAAACGCTAAGCAAGCGTAACGATAGTGGCACCGACAATACGTCGGGAAACTCTAAACTGCTCGAAGATGGTGCCGACACCAGCGAGCGCGAGAACCTGAACCAGTTGGCAGTTCGGTTGCAGAAATTCACGCAACAACTCGAAGCGGCCATGATTCGTATCAAAAACGGCACCTACGGCATCTGTAAGGACACCGGAAAACTGATTCCGAAAGAGCGGCTCCGTGCCGTGCCGCATACGCAACAGACTATCGAGGCCAAATTGCGCCAGTCGAATTAAAGGAGAAAAGGGAGGAGGGAGACGAAAGGGAGAAAAAGGGGCCGCATCGACGAATCCTTTTCCTCCCTTTCGTCTCCCTCCTCCCTTTTCTCCTTCTAAGCTACCCCCGCAAACTCTTCCGATTGGGCAATCACCACGAAACCGTCTAATGCCTGCGGGTTGCGCATGGTGTCGCGGGAGGCAACGGTGGCGGGGTCGCTGCCCGCAAGGATTTTCTTCACGGGCATCTCCATTTTCTTACCACTGATCGTGTACGGAATCTCAGCCACCTGAATCACCGCATCGGGCACGTGCCGGGGGCTGTAGATGGTGCGGATCGTTTGGCGAATGCGCTTTACTAGTTCGTCGGTGAGGGGCTTGTTGTCGCGGAGGGTCACGAACAGGGGCATGTAGTACCGCCCGCCGGGGCGTTCGAGACCTATTACAAGGCTGTCGGTCACGTCGGGGAGGGTCCCGACTGCACTGTAAATCTCGGCGGTGCCAATGCGGACCCCGTCGCGATTGAGGGTAGCGTCCGACCTGCCGTAGATTACAACGCCTTTATGTTCAGTGATTTGAATAAAATCGCCGTGCCGCCAAACGTTCGGGAACGACTCGAAATAACTCCTCCGGTATCGTTCATTATCCTGATCATTCCAGAAATAGACAGGCATGGAGGGCATGGGTTCACGGATCACCATCTCGCCTAATTGACCCTGCACCGGTTGGCCGTCTTCGTCGAAGGCATCGAGTTTGCAGCCTAACAACCGGCGTTGAATCTCGCCTTCGTAGAGGGGCACGAGCGGGCAACCGCCCACAAACCCGCTGCAAATGTCGGTGCCCCCACTGAGCGAAATGAGCCACACATCTTTTTTGACGGACGCATACACCCACCGGAACCCCTCGTTGGGCAGGGGCGAACCCGTAGAGCCGATTGTACGCAGGGCGGGGAGCGTATGGGTTTTCATGGGCTGCAACGGTCCGCCATCGGGGCCACCCCGCATACACGAAATAAAGTAAGCCGCCCCGCCCCCAAAATGTTGAATTTGAGCACGTTCGGCCAGGTCCCAGAGTGCGTTGAGATTGGGGTAAGCGGGTGAGCCTTCGTATAAAACCAGCGTGGCCCCCAACAACATAGAAGCAACGGAGTAGTTCCACATCATCCAACCCGTTGTGGAGTACCAGAAAAAACGCTCCCCGGCCCGAACGTCATGATGCAGACCCAACGATTTCAGGTGTTCGAGCAAACACCCGCCCACCGAGTGTGTGATAGCTTTCGGTTTGCCCGTTGTTCCCGACGAATACAAAATCCAGATCGGGTCGTTGAAGGGTATCGGCACGAACTCCAGGCCCATATTGGGTGTTTGGACCACCTCGGCCCAGAGGTCGGACCCTTCTAGGCGGTCGCTTGTAGGCAGATCGGCAAAGGGTATCCAGATAACGCGCTCAACCGAGGAAAGCCGTTGCCGAAGTTCGCGCATGTCGGTCTGTTTGTTAATGAGTTTGCCGTTGTAGAAATAGCCATCAACGGCCAGCAGGACTTTGGGTTCAATCTGCTGAAACCGGTCTACTACGCTCGCCGTGCCGAAGTCGGGCGAGCAACTCGACCACACCCCCCCGACCGAAGCCGTCGCCAAAAACGCCACCACCGCTTCGGGAATGTTGGGTAGCATCGAGGCCACACGGTCGCCTGGGCCAACGCCGGATTCGCGCAGGTAAGCGGCTACGGCCGCCACCTGACTTTCGAGTACCGCCCACGACATTTGAAGCGGTTCGCGACCCTCGGCCTGAAAGATCAGGGCGGGGCAACTTCCGTTTTTATGACGAAACACATGCTCGGCATAGTTGACGGTTGCCCCCACAAACCAGCGCGTGCCGATCATGCCCCAGTTGGGCGGGCCGGGTTGTGGGCGGTCGAGCACCTCGCGATAGAGCGTGTGGCTCTGCACGTCGAAAAACTGGTAAATGCTCTCCCAGAAGTCCTCAATGTCAGTCACCGACCAGTCCCAGAGGTCGTCGTAATCGCGGAAATACAGGCCTTTTTTTACGAAAAGCCACTCCGTGTATTTTTTCAGCAACGACTGTTCGGTTAAGTAGCGAGACGGTTTCCACAGCGGAGTTATCATACGGTGAGTTTACAGATTTACGAATACGAACGAATGAGCCAGCCATAGCCGCTGCCCGGTCGGTTAACGAACTAAGACGGTCGGGATTGTTTTTGATTGAGGGAACGTTTCATGTAAAAAGCCGTACCTTTGCGTCCACTTTTTGCACTGAGTAAAATTAATATCGCTGATAATCAGCTAATAAATTATTTAACACAGCAGTGATTGCTGTATTTTTCCATGAATCAGGATCGGGATTTTGATCGGGATGATCGCCGGGATGGTGAACGTCGTTCAGCAGGTCGTCGGGATGACGACCGTCGGGGCACAGACCGTAACAACAGCGGAGATTCGCGCCCTAATTTCGCACGCGGCAACGACCGCCCACGGAGTAACGACAGGCCGTCTTACAATCGTGACGGCCGCCCGCGCGAGGGTGGTTTCAACCGGGGTGGCGACCGTGACCGCCCCCGCCCCGACCGGGATGGTAGCTCACGCCCGCCGTTTAACCGGGACCGTAACGACAGCCCCCGCCCGCCCTTTAACCGGGATCGCGACGACCGAGGCCCACGTCAGGGTGGCCCACGAGAGGGAGGTAATTCTCGACCACCTTTTAACCGGGACGACCGGGCACCCCGCCCGCCGTTTAACCGGGATCGTGATGATCGAGGCCCACGGGATGGCGGCTCGCGTCCACCGTTTAACCGGGATCGTGATGATCGCGGCCCACGGGAGGGCGGCTTCAACCGTGACCGCAACGACCGCCGGTCGGATGATCGACGGGGTAATGACTCCCGCAGTGATCGCCCTCTCGTGGGCCGCCCACGTACCGACCGTCCCCGCGATGACCGTTTTGGTGGCCCACGGGGCGAAGGTCGCGATGACCGGGGACCTCGTCCACCCTTCAACCGGGATCGTGACGAACGGCCAAATCGTGATGAACGACCCAACCGCTTTGGCGATAACCGCCGGAGCGACGACAAACCCCGTTTTGACCGGGGTGACCGCCCCCGATTTGACGACCGCCGTAATGACCGACCTGCTGGTGCGGGTCCACGAGAGGGCGGTCCACGAGAGGGCGGCCCACGAGAGGGCGGCTTCAACCGTGACCGCAACGACCGCCCTGCCGGAGAGGAGAATCGCCCGCCGTTCAAGCGTGACAACGACCGTCCCGAGCGTAGCCCCCGTCCTGACCGGTATGCCGGCAAAGCACCTATGGGGCGTCGCGAAGCTCGTGGAGCCGACAACGACCGCCGTTCGGAGCGTGGCCCGCGCACGGACTCAAACCGATCTGAGCGCGACGACCGCTCCTCTCGCGATGGGGGTTCTGGCCCGCGCGAAGGCGGTTTCCGCCCACGGGACAATGAGTTTGATAAGCGATTTTCGGACGAGCAGCGCGAAGACAGCCGCGACCGTCGCGTAGGGAAGTTTAAGCAAGCTCCCGACTACAACAAAGAACGGCCCACCAAGCCGGGTTTCGATAAAAAAGGCCCCGGTAAGCGTTTCGATAAGCCCAAAGGAGATTTTACCGATAAAAAACCGAAGAGTGACCGGGATCTGGAGCGCGAAGACCGCGACCCGTCGGGCCTGATTCGCCTGAACCGTTACATTGCCAACGCGGGCGTGTGTTCGCGCCGGGAAGCTGACGAGCTGATCAGCCGGGGCGACATTACGGTGAACGGCAACGTCGTGACTGAGATGGGCTACAAAGTACAGCCGACCGACATGGTGAAATATGGCAAAACGACGCTGAACCCTGAGAAGTTGGTGTATCTCCTGCTCAACAAGCCGAAAGATTACCTCACCACGACCGAAGACCCCGAAGAGCGTAAAACGGTGATGGAACTGGTGGCCGACGCAGGCAATTTTCGGATTTACCCCGTCGGGCGGCTCGACCGCAACACGACCGGCCTGTTGCTGATGACCAACGACGGCGAGTTGGCCGACAAGCTCACGCACCCCTCAAACAACATCCGCAAGATTTACCAGGTCGAACTCGACAAACCCATTACCGAGGAGCATTTCGAGGCTATTCAGTCGGGTATTGAGTTGGAAGATGGGTTCATTAAGCCCGACGACTTGGGCTTGGTAACGCCTGATGCGCAGGTAGTTGGCATCGAAATTCACAGTGGCCGCAATCGCATTGTGCGCCGGATTTTTGAACACTTTGGTTACGAGGTGGCCAAGCTTGACCGCACGGTGTATGCCACCCTCAACAAGAAAGAGCTTCCCCGTGGCAAATGGCGATTCCTGGAGCCGAAGGAGGTGATTAAGCTGAAATATTTGAGCTAACGAAACTAGTTTTCGTTCAGCTAGTGGCGTAGAATTTTGTCATTCCGGCTGGTCTGCCGGAATGACAAAACAAATTCTCCTTTCGTTCTTTCACTCGTTCGCTCCGAGTTAGGCAAGCGGCAGTGTTTCTTGACGTTGTGAAACAGAGAGAATTTGTAACCGTTTTTTTTTTTTTGAGCGAGTCCAGTATATATTTGAGTGTTTTTACTCACCGAATCTATGCGAATTCGTTTATTACTTTTGCATTCTCACCAATTGATTTGCCAATCGCTGGCGACCTACCTACAGCCGTTGGGATACTATGTTCAGTGTTGCACGACCACACTCGACGACGCGTTAGAACTAGCCCGAACGTTTTTACCTGAGCTGATACTTGCCGACGCCAGTTTTGATGCAGGACATGGTTTTGAAGCGGCCCGGATGATGCAGGTAATCAATCCCCGAATACGTCTGCTGGTATCCTTACCACCCAACCCCGACTATGTGCATAAAGCCCTACAGACCGATGCCAGCGGGTATTTGCCCCAACAATTTGAGCTGCCGGAATTAGAAACCTGTTTGCAAACGGTTCGGGACTGTTTCCGGTACGTGAGTCCGGTGTTTACCAACTTATTAGCCTTACCCATTCCGACGGTTGACCCAACTATTCTGACTACACTGAACGCCTTTTCGGTGCGCCGAAAGCAAGTGTTAGTGCTGGTTTGCCGGGGGCTTACAACCAAAGACATTGCTTCCCGACTTTCTATGTCGTTTGAGACGGTCGTATCAAACAAAAAATTCATTGCCACAACACTGGGCCTACCCACCCGACGTGCCATTGTGTTCTTTATGGCCTCCTATACCCAATGGCTTGCTGCCCATGCCCAACTCGTGCTGTAAATACCCCTAAATGGGTGTCTGTTTTCACCTAAAAAGGGGATTGCCAAAGCTATCTCTTAGCCACTACCTTTGACACAACAAAGCCGCTACTCCTTTGGAACGGACAGCAGCGGCTTGTTGAGGTTTCATTTGTTTCACTAAAACCAAGTGTAAAAGTATGAAAAAACTTTTAGCAATGATAGCTATTGGCCTAATAGCTGTCACGTATTCCTGCAACCCTGTAGCTGAAATGGCTAGCCCAGAAGACATTTCTGTTGCAAATGGGCGATTAAGATTTCGCGATTTTGACCACTTGCAGCAAGTGGCATCAGCGTTGAGACAACATCAGACAAAAGCTGAATTAGATGCGTGGGAGAAGAAGTTCTCCGGTTTCACTTCTATGCGAACAGCCTTCGAACGACTTTCTGTCTCAGAGGAAGACATTGAAACGATTGGGAAAGCGCAATCGGAAAAAGGGTATGAGAGTCTACTACGATTAGATGGAGAGCAAGGTAATCTCGAAGCATCACGTTTAATTGACAGTGAGATACTAGCCACGCTTTTCAACGGGGAAGGTATTGTTTTATTCGGGAACGATGCATTCAAATATGGGCGCGGCCAAGTCTATGTGCTTCGTAATTTTGCCGAATCTAAATTGCAAAACCTCAATGCCGCAGACGAGATTGTCGTATTATAGTCAAACGGAATTGAATTGCGAAAAAGTTGAAAATCGTAGCTTTGACTTATGAACTTGGACTTAACCCAGCCACAACTGACTGAACTTCGTCAA
>RDXN01000106.1 GCA_004292855.1 Cytophagales bacterium | reverse complement strand
TTGCCACTTTGGCGAGGATCATCAACCTCAAAAAAAAATTCAGCTACATCCATCTGGCAAAGATGGCTAACTTAGCTCTTCATGCAATTCCCCTGGTTGGACTATGGTGATTTCGTTGCGGTAAGTGGCTTTCCTGTTTTTCTTTACCCTAAAACAAGCCATGAATCGACTCCTCCTCCTCCTCCTCTTGTTCGCGCTGTCGGCTAACGCTCAGAAAGCTCGCTTGAATACCCGACCCAATATTGTGCTGATTTTGGCTGACGATCTCGGTTGGGCCGACCTGGGCTGTTACCGTAATTCGTTCAATGAAACACCTGCCCTCGATTCGCTCGCCAAACGGGGCGTTCGCTTCACGCAGGGCTACTCGACCTGCCCGGTATGCTCGCCCTCGCGCAGCAGTATCATGACGGGTAAGACCCCCATCGCTACAGGTGTAACCGACTGGTTAACAAGCCGAAAATTGAATGCCGGATCTCAGCCCACCGACCAGCTAATTGCCGCCGATACGAAGCAGTTTATGGCTCTGGAAGAAACCACCATCGCCGAGGTGCTGCGACAAAACGGCTACCGGACGGGCTTGTTTGGCAAGTGGCACCTCGGCGAAAAAGCCTACTGGCCCGAGCAACAGGGCTTTGAGGTAGCGGCTGGAAAACCGCACGGAGGTAGCCCACTCAACTATTTTTACCCCTACAAAAACGGATCGCGAACCAGCGAAGATCTCACACCCACCGGGCAGGAAGGCGAGTACCTCACCGACCGCCTGACCGACGAGGCCATCAAGTTTATGGAAGCCGGTAAAGACCGCCCATTTTTCGCCTTTCTGAGCCACCATGCCGTGCATACCCCCCTCCAGCCCAAGCCCGAACTGCTCGAAAAATACCGGCGAAAATTGGGAGGACACCCCGAAAAAGCCCCTGAAAATCCGCACTATGCCGCTCTACTCGAAAGTCTTGATCAGAGTGTAGGCAAGGTTATGGCGTACCTGAAAGCAAGCGGGTTAGACCAGAACACCATTGTTGTGTTCACCTCCGACAATGGCGGCCTGGCTGTTGAAGAAGGGAAATTTACGCCAGCTACAGTCAACACTCCGTTGCGGGCCGGCAAGGGTCACGTATACGAGGGCGGCATTCGGGTGCCGTTTATTGTTTATGCGCCCAAGGCCACTCCTCACGTCGAGGAGTCGGTGGTTTGGGGAGCCGATTTCTTCCCAACGTTTCTCGATATGGCCGGTATTGCCAACCCCAACCCGGAGCAGATGGAAGGCCAAAGTTTCGCCCGTCTGCTGAACGCACCCAATGTGAAACCCAAACCACGTCGGCTCCTGTGGCATTACCCGCATTACAGTAATCAGAAGAGTAGCCCGGCAGCCGCTATCCGAGAGGGCGACTGGAAACTAGTGCAGCAGTTTGAGGGAAACCGACTGGAACTATACAATTTGAAAACCGACCCTTCGGAGCAAACCGACCAGGCAGCTCAACAGCCTGCCCGCCTGAAGGCCCTGCTCGCCCAACTCGACACCTGGCGCAAACGCCACAACGCGCTAATGCCCACCCCCAAGCCCTAAAACGGACTAGTAACCCGAACATCTTTCCCCTTGTATAGACTCAAATGCAAACAAAATTTCCTTAGCCCCGAAGTTTCATCAGATTTTGGGTGGGTATGACCGAGCCGCACCCGGACATCGCGCCCGGCACGTTGTTTGCGAATCTGGCGACATATTGTTGTGGGATTTGCGAAACGGAAAAAGCTATTTTTGGTGAAATCCAAATCGAATAAAGTACAACGCACTTCCTAGTATGTCATCAAAAGTTCTGGTTGGAGATACGCACTACTGGGTGCGTAGGCACCTGATCGATCAGCTACATGAATTGGGGTTACAAGCGGGCGATACCGTTATGGTTCATGCAGGAATGCGGGCCGTGGGGCCATTGCTCAACGGACCCGACACGCTTGTCGAAGCCCTACTGGATGTTGTTGGGTCTGTCGGCACGTTGCTATGCTACGTGAATTGGGAGCAACAATACGAAGACGCACTCGATGAGGACGGGCGAATGCCTGACATGCTCCGCGCCGATGTTCCACCCTTCGACCCGGTTCGCTCGCGGGCCAGCCGCGACCACGGCGTGTTTGCTGAGTTTGTGCGCACGACCCCCGGTGCCGTGCGCAGTGCAAACCCCGGTGCGTCGGTCGTGGCTATCGGTGATCGAGCTGAGTGGTTTACGGCCAACCATGCGCTTCAATATGGCTACGGCCCCGGTTCGCCGTTTGCCCGCCTGATCGAAGTACGGGGTAAGGTGCTTATGATTGGGGCACCACTCGACACCATCAGCCTGTTGCATCATGCCGAACATTTGGCGCAGATACCAAACAAACGTATCCGCCGGATGGAAGTGCCAATCCTTGTAAACGATCATGTGGAGTGGTTGATGATCGAAGAGTTCGATACGGCTGATCCCGTCGTTGAGGGCTTGCCGGTCGACTATTTTGGTGCTATCGTGAAGGAGTTTTTGGCAACAGGTAACGGACAGAAAGGGCCGGTTGGTGATGCACCGTCGGTGCTGCTGCCTGCGGCTGAACTAGTAACGTTTGGTGTAAGTTGGCTGGAAGAACGATTTCGATAGGGTAATCAACTCGTTTTACGAGGTTTGCATTGTTGAATAAAACGTTAGTTATTGTCAACCTATCGTACTCATTCTACTAGCAATGTCACGTCAAAACGTACTAACTGGTTCTCCCTGGGAGGACAAAATGGGCTACTGCCGGGCCGTTAAAATCGGCAACATCATCGAGGTGTCGGGTACGGTAGCTATCGTAGATGGCGAGACCGTTCGGGCCGACGACATCACGGCCCAAACCCAGAATATTCTGACCCGCGTAGCCGACGTATTGGCCGGGCTGGGCGCGTCGATGAGCGACGTGGTGCGGACTCGTATGTTCACCACGCAAATTCACCGCTGGGAAGAAATCGCATTGGCGCATGGGGCCGTTTTTCGGGATATAAAGCCTACTACGAGTTTGTACGAAGTGAGCGCGTTGATTGCACCGGAGTTTTTGATCGAAATTGAGTTCACGGCGGTATTGGGTGGTTAGAAATGGAGTTTTAGGGCAAAGCGCAAACAACGCGTGAATTTTTGCGTTCGATTTTCGTTACGTACTTATTGCCCGTACACTTTTCCCCTTTCCAATGGCCGAACGTATCTCCTACGGCAAAACCTGGTGGGGTCAGCAGTGGCTCAACGCTCTGACCCGAATTGACGAATCGAATCGACTACCCCGTGGCAAAACGTATGCCAACAAAGGGGCCGTACAGAACCTGAAAATCGAGAAAAACGAAATCAGTGCGTCGGTGCGCGGGTCGAAACCCCGACCCTATAAAGTCAAGTTGCTGGTGCCGCTATTCAAGCCGCAGGAGAAAGAGGCTTTGTTGGCCGAAATCGAACAAAACCCCGCTATTCTGGCCCAGTTGCTGAACCGTCAACTGCCGCCTGAACTGGTCGAGTTTGCCCAAAAACGCGGGATTCGGCTGTTTCCGCGCACCTTCGACGACCTCGGTATGGGCTGTTCCTGCCCCGATTATGCCATTCCCTGCAAACACCTTGCGGCCGTGGTATACGTGATTGCCAACGAGATCGACCGGAACCCATTTCTGGTGTTTCAGATGAAGGGTCTGGATATTCTGGACGAGTTGAAAAATGTGCAGGCCGACATGGTAAGCGGGACCATGAACGAGGTGCTGTCGTTCCAGGACATCGGCACCGACGACCTCCCCGACGATGAGGACTGGCAACCCGACGACAACGCCCGCGCTCTCCTCGACTACGCCACTATCCCGCCCCTCGCCGACCAACTGCTCGGCCTGCTGCAACCCACCACCACGTTTACCAAAAGCGATTTCCTGAAGTCGCTGGGCCGCGCCTACGACCTGTTCGCCAAGCCTGTTGACCAGACCAAGATCAAAAAACGGGTCACCTATGCCAATGGCCGCATGGCCCGCCCCTCCGTTGCCGAGATCGTTCATCCAGTTATGAGCGACTCCATCGAACTCCAGTTGGACGAGTTTATGGAGGTGAAAAAAATTGGCGTGTACAGCGAACAGGGCGAGTCGAAACCCTTCGCCGAGTACACCCTCGGCGACCTCACCAACTGGCTTCAAACGCTTACGGAGGCCGATTTTTCGGAGATGAGCGACTCCGTGCGGGCCATGTACCTAGCCACGCAGTTTTCGGGGGCGTTGCTCCGGCGCGGGGCCGTAGTGCCGCAACTGCTACGCGTTGGCCCCACCGAAGAGTATTACCGCGTTCGTTGGATGCCCGCCACGCTCAACGAGGCCGTACGCACCCAAACCGATTTGCTGGCGGCCCAACTGCCCCCGCTGCTGCTTACGGTGCGCTGGCAAAAAGAGTGGCTGGCCTTGCCCGGTCGCGAACAGGTGCTCACGCTCTGCTCGCTGCTCATGCGCCCAACCATCCACGACACCACCGTTGAACTCTGGGAGCGGTGGCCTTTGGAAGACGCTGACCGACTATTTTTTGGGGTTGAAAACATCCGGTTCGAGGGCTTTGGCAAGCGCGAAATGCCCCTGGCCATGCAGCTTTGGCTCAACGATTTCTTCCTGAGCCACAAGCGATTCGTGCCAATTCTGGCCGTCGAAGACTCGGAGCTAGGAGAGGAGTTTCGGGTTAGCCTGCTCATCCGCGACAGTGAAGCCGTTAAACAACCCGTCGCGCCTGAACCTGCCAAGAAGGCGGACGGTCCGACGCTTCGGAAGGGAGGTAGCAAGAAAACGACCAAAGCAGACTCGTTGCCCAAGCCCTCGGTAGCCCCCCCCATCCCCCTGCCCGACATTCTGCGCGACAAACAGTATGCGAGCATCCGTATGGCCGTATTGCAGGACTTGCTCGTGCTCTCGCGGCACTTCCCCGATCTGGCCCAACTGACCAAAACGGATAGCCCGGCGGCTCTGTACTACAAATCGGCCGATTTTGTAAAGGTTCTGCTCGAAACCCTGCCCCGGATGCAGTTGTTGGGCATTGCCCTGCTGTTACCCAAGTCACTCCGGCATTGGGTGCGCCCCTCGGCGGGTGGGCGGCTTCGGGCCAAAGCGAAAGTCACGGCCAACAACGCCTTTATGCGGCTCGACGATATGCTTACCTTCGACTGGCAGGTGGCCCTAGGCAACGAGATGGTGAGCGTGAAGGATTTTCAGAAGCTGGTAAACAACTCCACGGGGCTGGTCAAGATCAAAGATCAGTATGTGCTT
The DNA here is from genome assembly GCA_004292855.1 of Cytophagales bacterium. Classification (GTDB taxonomy): domain Bacteria; phylum Bacteroidota; class Bacteroidia; order Cytophagales; family Spirosomataceae; genus Rudanella. Next base: position 23,388 of record RDXN01000106.1, on the reverse strand, counting down.
GTGGACCCTAACGAGTTGACCAAGCTCTACAAACAACTCGAAAATCCGCCCGAACTGACCGGCACCGAGTTGCTGCGGGCGGCTCTGTCGGAGGAGTACAAGGGCGGACGAATTGGGTTGGCCGAAGACGTTCGCGAGATCATCAAGCAGTTTACCAACGTTGAAAACCAACCCCTGCCCGACGACCTGCGGGCCAATCTGCGTCCTTATCAACATCGCGGTTACGATTGGCTTGTGAAAAACACCGCTCTCGGCATGGGGAGCCTCCTGGCCGACGACATGGGTCTGGGTAAAACTTTGCAGGTGATCGCGTTGCTGCTCCGGTTCAAACAGGAAGGGCGGTTTGAGAAGCAGAAAGGGCTAGTGGTGTTGCCCACGACTTTGCTCACGAACTGGCAAAAAGAGATTGCCAAATTTGCTCCCGCGCTGAGGCCGCATATTTACCACGGTCCGGGCCGCAAACTTCCCGCCGAAGGCAAAAAAGGCGGCACCTACGATCTGCTGCTAACCACCTACGGCGTGGTCCGCTCCGACCTCGAAACGCTTAAGAAGATTACCTGGGCCACCGTGGTTATCGACGAAGCGCAGAACATCAAAAACGCCGATACCGAGCAAACAAAGGCCGTTAAGTCGCTCAAATCGCCGATTCGGATTGCTCTCAGCGGCACGCCCGTGGAGAACCGGTTGTCGGAGTTTTGGAGCATTATGGACTTCGTGAACAAGGGCTATCTGGGAGGCCTGACCAAGTTCAACGAGGAGTTCGGAAAACCCATTCAGCAGGAGCGCGACCACCAGAAACTCGATCAGTTCCGGCGCGTGACGAGTCCGTTTTTGCTCCGGCGCGTAAAAACCGACAAGACCATCATCAGCGACCTGCCCGACAAGATCGAGAACAATCAGTACTGTTCGCTGACGTCGGAACAGGCGTCGCTGTATGAGAGTGTGGTGCAGGAGAGCATCCGGGCCATCGAAGACAAAGATGGCATCGCCCGGCGTGGGCTGGTTCTGAAACTGATGACCGCCCTCAAGCAAATCGGCAACCACCCGCACCAATACTTGAAAGAAGGCAACCGTCAGGTGAGCCTTTCCGGCAAAGCGACCATGCTCCTCGACCTGCTCGAAACAATCTATGCCAACCACGAGAAGGTCCTGATTTTTACGCAGTACCACGAAATGGGTGTGTTGTTGCAAGAGTTCATTCAGCAGCGATTTGGTCATGAACCCCTGTTTCTACACGGCGGCACGCCCCGCTCCGACCGCGACGAGATGGTGGAGCAGTTCCAGAAAAACCGCTCCGACCACACGTTCATTCTCTCGCTCAAGGCGGGCGGTACGGGCCTCAACCTCACGCAGGCCAACCACGTGATCCACTACGACTTATGGTGGAACCCCGCCGTGGAAAATCAGGCCACCGACCGGGCGTTCCGCATCGGGCAAACCAAAAACGTGCTGGTGTATCGGCTCATGAATCAGGGTACGCTCGAAGAGAAAATCGACGCCATGATCCGTAGCAAAAAAGAGCTCGCTGACCTCAGCGTGAAAACTGGTGAAACCTGGCTCGGCGACCTGAGCGACGAGGATTTGAAGGAGTTAGTGAGTTTGGGGTAGTTGCAGAAAACACGGATTTGTTGTGTATTGAAGCAAATAAGACTGATACATGAACCAGCAGAAAGACTATCTGACACCTGCCCAAAAACGACATGTAGAACAAATTGAAGCCTATCTTCAACAGCAAACGCCTGATGTTTTAGCTAAGCTAAAAACGCTACTTGCCCGATTCAATTTCGATAACTTGCCCAGCCTATCTGAGCAAGAGCAACGAGCAGCCAGTATCGAATTTTGGTATGGTATAGGTTCGTACAGTATGTCGTCGGCTGTCATGTCTGAAGAATGGGAAGAGTTGTACAACAGTTACCCGGAGGTATTTTTTGATGATTGGCAGGATGACAAAGCCATTCAACTTGAGCAAAATGAGCATGTTGATCGGAATAGATACTATCATCTCTATGATGGCTGTCGAGAAACTCTTTACTATCGAAATATTGAAATTTTACTTCATAGCTGGTTTGCCCATTTGTGGCAACAGGCCGGGGGACACCTTTGCGGTTTACGTTCTGTGACAGTTCAAAACAATAGCGTCCGAACGTTTGACTTGATAGCCTGCCATTGGGAAGAGAACGTACAGGATTGGCAACCTGCAAAAGCTGGTGTAGCTGTTCCGTATCCATTTAATCGCCCTTTGAACAAACTCGAGATAGAAACTCGTGTTGGCTTACTATTTGGTTATAGTGCGGCTAATCAATGGTATTACTTTGAAAAGGACGACGAGTTTTTGGAAATAGGCGTTTGCCATGCTGAAATAGGCAAACGTAGAGGGAAACTATCGGAGCGTCGAACCAAACCGCTTCATTTTCTGGCCGAATCAACGAATATTAATCAGGATGTTGCAAAAGCGTTGGATAAAGCGATTCTGGACGGTTTTGAGCAAAAACTCCGTCCACCAAATATGCCTCAGCGACTCACCGACACGTCATACGTAGTTAGGGATGTCAGTTTGGTAAACTCATTACCCCGTTTTTGGGAGCAAGATGTGTTAGCGTTTGAACAAGCGTTTCAGTGCAAATTACCCAACAGTTTTATCGGCTTTCTGCGTATTCATAATGGTGGAGTAACCCCTAACGATAAAGTGGCTTTTCCACTAAGCCAAACGAACTGGCAAACACTGCAATATTTCTTTGGCCTCGGACAGAATGAAACACTGGGACTAACTGCCCGGAACCAGATATTGCTTGGGGACATTCCAAGCAGTCACATTGCGTTTGGACAGGATATGAGCGCAAATCTATTGTTGCTTCGTACTGCTGCTGACCAAACCGACGAGGTCGTTTATTGGGATTCAAAACGCAAAGTCAGCAAGGTTTTGACCCCAACTTTCGAAGAATTTGGCGATAGTTTTTTTGACAGCTATTTCATTGACGACGAGGTCACTTTTTTTGCAAAAAAGAATGATTCAGCTCAATTGCTACAAAAAATAAAGGATGGTTGGCCTGTTGATTCAGTTGATAAAGAAGGCCAAACGGCATTAAAAACTGCGATTAATGCCAATGCTCATGATGTAATTCGTGCCTTGTTGATGAATGGAGCTTCAACAGAAGATTTGCCTCATCATTGGCCTCAATGGATAGATGCACAGACAAATCAGTTATTGGCTGAGTACAGAACAACAAACAAACCACAAACTCCCTCCTTAGTAAAAGACATAGAAGGTATTATTCATACAGATACCCATACTATAGCTGTTTCAGAAAAAGATATTACTTCCACTTTGGAACGCTTTCAGTTTATTACAAATGGGGTGGCTGTCGAAGCCTATATTACCCAGTTGGAGGAACAAATAGGGAATGAATTACCAACGGATTATCGGCAATTTTTACTTCAAGCTAACGGGGGTTTATTGACTGAGGCTTGGCTGCAAATCAATCCAAATGGCTCGTTTCCAATTCAGGTGTTAGAGTTTTATGGTGCAACGGGGCATCCCAAAAGTGATTTGCTCTACCATTACCAACAATTACAGGAACGTGCTAAACTGATTCACAATGGGCAAGATTTGAGTGCTTGCCTACCTATAGCAATGACCAATCCTGGAGTCTACCTTGTCCTTCAATATGAACGGGATGAATGGACAGTTGGCATTGAAAAACAGTACGAACCCACAAGCTATTGGCCAGGAGTTGGCTACCTGCAGTACGCTAAGATGTCCTTTACTGAACTGATAAGCCGACTCAAAACGTCACCACAATTCCTATCAGTAATTGAACGGGCAATTTTCAAGGGAGATACTGACACGCTGGATGCAAAACTAAAGCAGGGGTGGCAGATTAACTCACCATTACCCAATGGAGGCTATCCGCTTGCATGGGCAATTTACTTCCGAAATGTAGATTTAGTTCGTTATCTAGTTGACAACGAAGCTAATGTAGAATATTCCAGTGGTAATGGACTGTTAGGCTACAAACCTTTGATTGTTGCTGTAGGCTATGGTACGCCAGAAATCGTTGAGTATCTGATCTATAAAGGAGCAGGTACGAATCGGGATAGTCATTATTTGTGGCACAATGCGATTGCTTTGGCTGATTACCTGATTAAAGAACGCAATCGTGTCGAACTGATCTCCATATTCCCATTATTGCAGAAGTTAGATCATTGACAACCCTAATTTAACGAACACCATGCTCATCTTCAGCCAACTTACTTTTCAAACGCTCCGCGATACATTCGGTATACAGGTTGAGAACGAGCGGTTTCTGCCGGATGTGGAGCCATTAGCCTTGCCCGACTGGCTAACAAAGTATCTGGCTGTGAATCGGTTGTCGCCTGCTCTGGCAAAGTCGGAGAAAGCGGTTTCGGAGATGTTGATTGCCCCTATGCTTTCAGCGATCAAGGAATACAATGCGGATAAAATCTCGCTTTTTTCGGGCGAAGCATTGACGGCAGACGAGCTAACGGGTATCTGTGATTTCATCATTGCTGCCAACCCCAAAGCGTTCTTGCCCGAACCGCCAATAATGGTGCTGGTCGAGGCTAAAAAGCAGGATTTGTATGGCGGTATTCCGCAGTGCATTGGTGAGATGATTGCTGCTCGTAGCGTTAACGCACAGGCGGGAGTTCATTACACGGCCACGTATGGCTGCGTCACGACTGGCAACGAGTGGCTGTTTCTTCAACTAACAGGTAGCCGGGTCGTCTCCGACCCAACCATCTTCTACTACCCCGATCTGAACAAGGTGCTAGGCGTTCTCCAATGGATTATTGACCAGTATACAAAACCCTAGACGTTGTGCGTAATTAGACATTCATTTTCTCAGACTGTTCAAGCAATAACTTAGCTCGCTCTGCAAGTTCATCTAGTCGTTGCATTGTTTCTTGAATCTTCGGCTTTAAATTAGTTTGTATAAAGGCGCGGGCCTCGGCACGGTCGTCTGTTGACAACGTTTGTAAAAACGATTGATAGTCAATCAACACCGCCGACCTCTCTTCCGCCGAAGTCGCAGAATTGTATTTTTCCAAATAGTCCCTTGCTGTCATCATAGTAATCGTATCGATTATTCGCCCTGAATCTCGCTTATACGTTGTTCAATTTTTTGTAAAGTGTCCCGAAAGTTTGCCGCTTTTTTGAGCAGAAAATTAAACTCCTCATCGTCGCCCAGCGGGTCACTTAGCAAAATTTGTTCCTCGAATAGTTCAAGGTTCGCTTCCATAGCTCGCTTGAGATCAAGCAGCATGGTTATCTCCGTCATATCAGTAGTAAAGGTGGGTCAACTGATTATAAAAGTAGCACTAAAAACCTAAAATCAACTGGTATGCTGCAACCTCTCCGTACTTCATTATTTGCTGGGTGTCTGCTTGCCCTTCTTGCCTATGCAACCCCCGTTCGTGCTCAACAAGCCGGAACCCAATCCGTTGACCAAACGTACAACGCCAAGATTCGCGAACATACGACCGATCCGCGCTTTTTGCCCGCGTCCGTTTTGGACCTGCCCGACGACCCAAAGGTGCCCTCGCCCCTCAAACACTTTGGCAAGATCATTGGCGAGCCGGGCGTAATCCATCATACCGCCGAAATCTACGGGTACTTCAAAAAACTGACCGAGACCTCGCCCTACGTGAGCATGCAACCCGTGATGACGAGCGAAGAGGGCCGGGCAATGAATCTGGTAGTGATTGGCAACGAGGATGCCCAAAAACGGCTCGATCACTACAAACGCCAACTGGCTCTGCTGGCCGACCCGCGCAAGATGAACCCCGCCGACCTGGGCAAGATTCTGGGCGATACCAAGCTGGTTTACTACCTCAACGGGGGGATGCACTCAACCGAAATGGGGTCGCCGATGATGCTGATGGAACTGGCGTACCGGCTGGCAACGAGTCAGGACGAGGACATCAAAACCATCCGCGACAACATCATTGTCATCATCAACCCCGTATCGGAACCCGACGGCTGGGATAAGCAGGTCGACTGGTATTACCGCTACTCGAAGAACAAGAAGGAGTTCGCCGATGGCTTTCCGGGCGTGCCGTACTGGGGCAAATACACCTTCCACGACAACAACCGCGATGGTTTGCAGGGGTCGCAGGCCATCACTAAGTCGCTTTACAAGATGTACTACGACTGGCACCCGGTTGTCTCGCTCGACCTGCACGAGTCGGTGCCCCTGCTCTACATTTCAACTGGCACCGGCCCTTATAACGAGACCATCGACCCGATTACCATTGCCGAGTGGCAAACCCAGGCCAACCACGACATGACGAGTTTAGCTGCTCAGGGCTTGCCGGGGGTGTTTACGTGGGCGTTTTACGACGGTTGGTATCCCGGTTATGGGATGTGGATCATGAACAACCACAACTCGTCGGGGCGGTTTTACGAGACCTTCGGCAACGCGGGGGCCAACACCTACATGCGCGATCTGGCCGAGCAGAAGTACGCGGGCGACCCCGCCACCACCAAAGAATGGTATCGACCCGTACCGCCAACCGAAAAGGTGTATTGGTCGTACCGGAACAACATCAACTACATGGAAGCCGGGGTTCTGGCATCGCTCACGTACGGGGCTACCAACAGCCGGATGCTCCTCAAAAACTTCTACCAGAAAGGCCTAAACAATATCCAGAAAGGAACCACCGAAACGCCCCGTGCCTTTGTGATTCCCAAAAATCAGCGCGACCCGGCAATGGCGTCGTATCTGGTGAATCAGTTGCGGATGCAGGCCATTGAGGTCCACAAAGCCGAAACCGGCCCCAACGCGGGTGACTATGTGGTGTTGCTCAATCAGCCGTACCGCAACCTCGCCGTGAGCCTGCTGACCAAACAGAACTACCCCAAAGAAGCCAAGTTCCCACCTTACGACGACATCGCCTGGACACTCGGCTATCTCTACGGCGTAGACGTGAAGGCGCAGGACTCCGTCAAATACGCCCCCGCCGACCTCAAAATGCTCGCTGCCGACGTGCAATACGCGGGCAACGTTCAGGGCGAGGGGACCAACTACGTGCTGAACTACAAAGGCCAAAACTCGGTGTTGCCCGCCTTGTATTGGGCTAAAAACGGGAGCAAAACAGCCCAAGCCGTTATCCTGGACCAAAAAATGGTGCTCGACGGCTCTAAAGACACCCTCTCGGCGGGGTCGGTGGTGTTGAGCGGGTTGAGTGCCGATCAGGCCAAGACATTGAGCACCCAATTCGGTCTGGATTTGCGGGCGACCCGCACGAAGCCGGTGGCCCGGCAGCACGAGGTGACGTTGCCGCGCGTGGCGATCTACCATAGTTGGTACAGCACACAGGATGAGGGCTGGTCGCGCTACACCTTCGAGCAACGCGGCATCCCCTTCACGAGCATCGACAAGGACGACCTCAAAGCGGGCGACCTGCGCAAGAAATTCGACGTCATTTTGATCCCGCGCATGGGCGGTACCGCAGCCGATTTTATCCACGAGATCGACAAGAAATACAGCCCGATGCCCTTCACCAAAACGGCGGAGTTCCCCCATCACGGCTTCCCCGACGCCACCCCCGACATGACCGGCGGGCCGGGTTTTGACGGAATCAACAACCTGAAAGGGTTTGTAGAGGCCGGGGGCGTGTTGGTCACGCTCGACAACTCGTCGATGCTCGTGGCCGAGGCTGGTATTGCCCGTGCGTTGCGCAGCACACCCGCCCCGGCTGCCGCAGGGTTGTTTCACCCCGGCTCCATTGTGATGGCAAAGGCCCGCTCCAATAGCCCCGTCTTGTACGGCTTCCCCGAAACATTTCCGATTTTCAAAGGCATGGGGCCGCTGCTGCAAACCGCCAAATACAACCGCTCGATGCTGCTGTTGCAATACGGGACCAAACCCCTTAAAGACGAGGAGGAATACAAAGGCTTAGTGATGGGAATGCCCGACAGAAAGGCCGTAAAAGAGCCGGAATCCGCAATGCCAAAACGTCCCGAAGCTCCCTACGTGGTATCGGGGATGGTGCGGAACGAACAGGCTATCGTGGGCCACGGGGCGGTGTTCAACGTGCCGGTGGGGGCGGGGCGTGTGATCGCCTTTACGTTCGACCCGCTGCATCGCTATCTGAACCATCACGACGCACCAATGGTCTGGAACGTGCTGATGAACTGGAATAATCTGGGCGATACTACACCGGTAGTGAGCGAGAAAAGTAGCGGGAAGGTTGGCAGTGGGGGGGAGTAACCTTACCCCAGCGCAATTCGGATATGCGCCAGATGATGCTCGGCGTGCCATGCGACTGTATCCAAAGCCTGCGCCAACGTCATGTCGCGTTGGCGGATAGTGTGATGGTAGGTGATGGCGAGTTGTTCGGGCGAGAGGGTGCGGGCCAGAAACACAATGCGCTGGTGAGTTCCTTCCAGCATTGTGAGTGAATAGGAGACGGGGGCGGTGCGGGCTTCTTCCAAACTGGCCCAACCGCTCACGTCGGCCATAAGCGCGGGCTGACCGGGCATGAGCAACGCGTTTTTGAACCGAAATAGGTGCATCATGTGCGTATCGGCCACGTGATGCACGAGTTGCTGGATCGTGAAACTGCCCTCGCGGTATTGTTTAGCTAAATCGTTGGCGTCGAGGTTGGCCGTTAGCGTGGCATACTCGGCGGGCGTCTGCTCAATCCGGTCGATGATGGCGGCTACAACGTCGGGCGTGTAGGCGGGTTTCTCAGTCCAGGGACCAATGGGGTAGCGGAGGTGTTCCACAGTTTGAATAAGGTGGTTAAGTCCTGCCAACGATATCGTCTTTGGCAGGACTTTTTGTTTACAAACTAATACTCGTGGGGTAGTGGCACGTTGACCTGCTCCTGAACGGGCAGACCCTGCTTGTTCATTTGCTCGATGAACGGGTCGGGGTCGAGTTCTTCGCAGTTCCAAACGCCGGGCTGCATCCAGATTCCCTTAAGCATGAGCATGGCCCCAATCATGGCCGGCACCCCCGTTGTGTAGCTCACGGCTTGCCCGCGTACTTCCTTGTAGGTCTCGGCGTGGTCGCAGTTGTTCCAGATATAATAGGTCCGGTCCTGCCCGTCTTTCACGCCTTTGATCTGGCAACCGATGCTCGTTTGGCCCGAATAGTTCTCGCCGAGGCTGTCGGGGGCGGGCAACACAGCCTTCAAAAACTCCAGCGGTACAATTTGTTGGCCCTGAAAATTTATGGGCAAAATGTTGGTCATACCCACGTTTTGCAGGACTTCGAGGTGTGTCAGATACGCCTGCCCGAAGGTCATCCAGAAACGCGCCCGCTTCAGGGTTGGGAAGTTTTTGACCAGCGATTCGAGTTCCTCGTGGTAGAGAACATACGACTCCTTCGGGCCAATTTCGGGGTAGTCGATGGGCTTGTGAATGCTCATGGCCGGAATCTCGATCCACTCGCCATTCTCCCAGTAGCGACCCGGCTGGGTGATCTCGCGAATGTTGATTTCGGGGTTGAAGTTGGTGGCAAACGCCTTGCCGTGATTCCCCGCGTTACAGTCGACAATGTCGAGGTAGTGCATCTCGTCGAAGTGGTGCTTGGCCGCATAGGCCGTGAACACCTGCGTTGCGCCGGGGTCGAAACCACACCCCAACAGGGCCATGATGCCCGCCTGCTCGAACCGCTCTTTGTAGGCCCATTGCCAGCTATACTCGAACTTAGCCACGTCTTTAGGTTCGTAGTTGGCCGTGTCCATGTAGTGCGTGCGGGTTTCGAGGCAGGCATCCATAATGGGTAAATCCTGATAGGGGAGGGCCACATTGATCACCAACTTCGGTTCGTATTTCCGAATCAGGGCCACCATGTTGGCGGCTACGTCGGCATCGACCTGATCGGTGCGGAGCGTTACGCCGTGCATCTCCTGGATCTCGGCGGCAATTTTGTCGCACTTCGACTGCGTACGACTAGCCAGAATAATGTCCGTGAAGACGTCGTTGTTCAGGGCACACTTGTGCGCCACAACACTGCCGACTCCTCCGGCACCAATAATCAAAACGCGGGACATAAACGTTGTTTCAGGTTTCAAGTTTCAGGTTTAAAGCGTTGAGTGGCCAGAAGGCTCACTTATGCCGACTGGAACCCCAAACTTGAAACCTGAAACGGTGTAAGACTTCTGCCGCAAAGATAGCCCTTTCTTGGCTTCTGCGACTTCAAAAGCTTTAGAATGGCTTTTAACAGTAAAGAGCCTCTAAATCAACCAACGAAAATTTGGTAAAAATGCCCAAAATTGGGTCATGCAATCACCCTGTTACTGCACCTCTTCCACTTTTTCTATCCATAACTTAGTTGTTGGAATAGGTAAAATATTAATTATATCGGGAAATTCATATATTGTCCCCCAAACCTTATACGGATAAATACGAGTTGAGTCGATCCAGAACCCTTTATTGTCTTTTATGTCAAAGTTATCGATCAAATTTAGGTTTTTCAGGTCATTTATCTGATCGGGGCAAACCGGCGTACGGCCTGTTGGGCCACCCCAAGGTAACTCTTGGGGTTCTTTATACATGAAACCGCCACCACTAAAGTCTGCACGAACGCCCTCCAAACGCTTTAGAGGCTTTATTCGCTGAGTTCCCCAGCACTCTGGTAAGGCCTCGGTGTCTTTTTTGCATCCTGTCACAGCGAACAGACAGCTTAACAAAAGGGTGCTTATAGTTAGAACTGAAACCGTTGTCGTTTTCATGGTTTTGTCTTTCTTGAGGTTGAGTTGGCACTACCCGTGCAAAGATGAGCTTGCGCAGATAGTGCCGACAACAGAATTAGTCCTTAATCACTTTCTGCACGATACGTTGCTGATCCATTAGCACCTCCAGCATATATACCCCAGTAGGCAAAGCTGAGACGTCAATCACCTGCTCGTTCTTGCCTGTAGTGCCCTGATAGCTTCGGTTCAATACGGCCTTCCCGCTTACGTCGAGAAAACGCATGGGTACTGCTTGCGCTTCGCGTAAGTCGAACGTAACGGTTAGTTCGGTTTGTGCGGGATTTGGCCGTACTCGAACTAATCTTGGCCCCTCGGCGGGTAGTTCGGCATTGGAGAGCGTTGCGACGCGAGCACCGTTGGTCGAGAAGAAGGTAGCTCCGTCACCCGTTTGCCCCTGCTGATACCCCGGTGGTGGGCTTACATTCGGGAACACAAGCCCCCACCAACCGGTTTCGCCGGCGTTTAGGCACGACCGGTACTGGTCAACGCCGGAGTCTTTTGTGAAGTTGTCCCAGAAATTATCGCCACGTGGAAAATACTTATCATTCGATGAGTTGACCTCGGCAGTCACCAGTGCCTGTTTGCCATTCGGAAACTGACGAATTTGCACAATCATATTGTTCCATGTGCCTACACGTCGGGGTGTACCAAAGTCACAGGGGTTTGGTGGGGGAGTACCTCCGTTAGCAACAAAGAAAATAGCCCCATCGCTTTCCTGTCCCTGAGAATAGCCAGGAGGGGGTGTCAATCCAGCGGGTACGCCCAAACCACCCCAACCAGTACTGCCTCCGTTCAAACAACTACCTAGGTTGACTGCGTTAGGGTCTTTGTTGATGTCGCTCCGATCCCAGAAGTTGTCACCACGGGGGTAATATTTATCAGGATTTGAGCCGGTGATGGCCGTGACCAGAATATTTTGTCCGTTGATATTTCGGATCTGCACCGTTAGCCCTGCCCAAGTTCCTACATAACGCGGACCACCCGTAAAATCGCAGGGGTTAGGCGTTTGGCAACTCACCGTAATGTTTACAGTCTGTGGCCGCACGTAGCAAGTGCTATTCGGTTTCGACGTGACGACGGTATATTGATACGTGCCGGGTGTTGAGGGGGCCGTTACGTTGATATTATTGTTCCCTACCGCTGAATTGCCGGGCACATTCGGACCAGAGAATGCTAAATGTACGTTGTAGCAGGTCCATGAGTTAGTCCATCCCGGCCCATTCGTGCAACTCGCGTTCAGGTTCAGGGTTTGCCCACAGCCAATGTTCGTAGGCGGAGTAAATGCTGCTCTAAAATTACAGTCGGGCGTACACACGCCACCGTTTAGACCAACTGCGTTCAACGCATCGCGTACGGCGATTTGTTGTGGAGAGCATTCGCCATACAAAGCGGTAGATGCTTGAATCAGTGCACCGGCCAAATTCGGATAATTATAGTCTCCAAATATGTAGTTGTCCAGTGCCCAATACACGATTTCTACCGCTTTGTCATAGCTATCTATCGCTGTGATCGTGTTGGTTGGCCCGTTTCCGGTTATGAGTGTGTGAAACCACTTGCTCAAGACCGAACTATTATGGTGGGGATTATTTGGGGGGGGATTATTCAGCCAAAAACCGTTTTCGCCGTACGTCTGGGGTTGGCCAAATTGATGCGGATTAGCCATATTTCGGATAAGAAAAGCATCTTCCCCAATGCGCCAAAAGTCAATGCCATTGGGACCTCCATTAGGTAGCAACTCTCGTTCAATGATCGAACCAATAATGTCCGAAAATCCTTCGTTCAGTGAACGCGATTCTATATTGTTTGACCATCCATTAACTAAATGGGCCGAAATGCCGTGCCCATATTCGTGGGCTACAATATCAACTGCCGACAAAACAGGAGAAACTGCAAAGCCAGCATTATTAAAAAACCTACCAAGCACTATTATACCATTGTTCCTGTCATTAGTCAAATATGTCCAGAAAGCCCCTTGGTCTTCGTTCGGAGCAATAAGTACTCTTGCAATGTTCCCCGATCCGTTGGTTCCGTTAAAACCAAATTTACCACGAAAATATTCGTTTGTACGCCAGGTAGTCCAATGGGCGAGAGTTGCTAATTGCTGATTATTGCCCCAATTGCTAGTCGCATTCGTCAATGGCTCGTCATTCCAGCCACGGTTATTGTCGTTATCGAAACGTGTATCTAACGCCTGACTTCGGGTCGTGCTCATGGTGAGTCGCGTCGTCAGGTCGGACAATGAAGCGGGATTTGTCCGCTCTACCTCAAGGGTGGGCGTTGGCGCACCACGAGGGAACAGATTGTTGAACGTACCGGCCATCAACGGTTGGGCGTTTTGGGTATGTTCTAATAAACCGGCCCCAAATGCTTTACCCTGCGGTTTTTCGCCATGCGCGTGTGTGGGATCAAAACACCGTTGCACCAGTGGAATTTTTTTCAGAACCTTTCCAGATGCGGCATCTACGTAGATCAGGTCGCCATCGATTTCGTTATCTCTGACCTCGAAAACATAGGCCAGCCGGTAACTCTCTACAACGTAATCGTTCTCTATTTGGGTCAGCACCAAATTACCTTTAGGTAGTTTCTCTTTGAGGTCAGCGGCTTTTTTGTTTTTAGCTTTTAACGCTACGTCCAACGCTTGAAGTTCGGTCAACGACTCCTTGAGGGTTGCTTTGTCCAAATCTTCGATGATCCGTACGTGTGCCGACCGAAGATTACCCTTGCGCGAGTGCAACGTGATGTGTCCTCCTGCTACTTCAATATTTCGATAGAAGAGTTGATAGTACTGATGTCGCGTTTCTTTAACGTCGGTGTTATCTTGCACCAATCGTAGCTCGTACCCGTCTTTGATACCTAAACTCTTGGCGAACTTTTTGGAGAAAGAAGCAGCATCCACCGCTTCACCGGACTGGGGAAACTCTAACCAACCGTCGTCGGTGGTCCGGCTGGTTAGTTTGAGAAGTTCAGCATCATTCTCGCGCAGATATTTGGGCTTGAATTTAGCCTGTGCTAAAGCAGATTGCCCCCCCCAGCAATAAAGATGCCAAGAAGTATAAGTAGTTTAATGGTTTTCATTACTGTGTGAATTTTAAGGTGAAACTTATGGAGGGTCTATTTCGGAACGCTAGACCCATACGTTTGAGTTGCTCTGCGAACTCACTTGTAAGGTTAGGGCGGGTCTTTCTGACATCCCGCCCCTAAGCCCAGCCATAGCACTCCCACTATGAACTGGATAAAGAGAGAGTATTTTAACATAGTTTATGTGTTCGTTTCTATAAGAACATACGACAATAGTAGTAAGACAATTGATTGTTGTCAAGAATTTATGACATTAAATTTAGCAGTAATTAGTAAACGGTATGCAATGGACACACTAGACTAATTTTATAGACTATTTAACCGACTGACTATAAATATTCTATATAATTTATGGGGTAATTCCTATTAAAAAAGTGCTGATTACCAGAAACTTGTCAGTACTGTGAACGTCGGAGGTTAAGAGCGGTAACGTTTTGGTAAAATGAAGGGGAGTATCGGTTACCATTAAAAAGCGGTCTGCAACCAAAGCCTACACGCTCGTGTTTGAACGGTGCCGCATGAGCACTCAAAATACACTACTTTTGCGCGGCTATCGACTTACTAACTATGTTTTTGACCGTTCTCAAATCAAAACTGCACCGGGTTCGCGTGACCCAGGCCGAATTGAACTACGTGGGCAGCATCACCATCGACCTCGATCTGATGGATGCCGCCGGAATCCAGGAAAACGAACAGGTACACATCGTCAACAATAACAACGGCGAACGCCTGATTACCTATACGATTCCTGGTGAACGCGGTTCGGGTATTATTTGCCTCAACGGGGCAGCCGCCCGCCGGGCGCAGGTTGGCGATATTATTATTATCATCGCCTACGCCATGATGACCCCCGACGAAGCCCGCGCCCACAAACCCACGGTGATCTTCCCTGATGAAAATAACAGACTGATAAAAGGGTAAAAGGAGGCTGTTTTGTCATCCCGAAGAATGAGGGATCTACTTTTGATCTCGTCAAGTTGATTGTTAACCGAGTAGATCCCTCATTCTTCGGGATGACAAAAGCTTCTCCTCATACATGAAAAACGCTTTAAAATACCTCGTTTCGCTTGGGGTGGCCGGTGGGCTGCTCTGGTTTGTTTTTAAAGACATCGACTTACCCGCCATGCTCACGGCTATTGGGCAGGCTGACTACCGTTGGATAGCCGTTTATGGCGTGCTGATCCTGGTGTCTCACTGGAGCCGTGGCGTCCGCTGGGGCTTGTTGATGGAACCCGTTGTGAAACAGCGAATTAGTCAGAGTAACCTGACAATGGCCGTGCTGACGGGGTATTTCGCCAACTTGCTCATCCCGCGCATGGGCGAGGTAACGCGCTGTGGCACCCTCAACCGTACCGACGACGTACCCGTGAATGTGAGTTTCGGGACCGTAGTGGCCGAGCGCATTTTCGACGTGGTTATGTTACTGCTGCTCATCGGGTTGAATTTCGTGCTGGAGTTCGACCGGTTGAGCGCGTTTCTGATCGAGTTTTTCAATAGTAAACTAAACCTGGGTAAAGCGGGCAACAATTCGTGGCTGTTCATTGTGGCTGGGTTGGGGTTGGTCGGCGGTCTGGTCGGGGCCTGGTGGGTGTTCAATCGCTACAAAGACCGGCTCATGCAAAACCCAGTGTTGGGTAAGATTATCGGGTTCGGGTTGGGCCTGCTCGACGGCCTGTTGAGCGTTCGCAAACTCCGCAACCCCGGCCTGTTTGTCTTCCATACGCTCCTGATCTGGACCATGTATTACGGCACCACCTACGTGCTATTTAAGGCCATGCCCCAAACGAGCAGTCTTGGTCCGCTGGCCGCGCTGACGATTTTGGTGATGGGTAGCATTGGCATGGCCGCGCCCACGCAGGGTGGGCTGGGGTCGTTCAATATTCTGGTTGGGTCGACGCTCGTGCTGTATGGCCTAACCCAGCAGGACGGTCAAACGCTGGCTACGCTTATGTTGTTGTCGCAGTGGCTGTTTGTGATTCTGTACGGGGGCATCAGCTTCCTGATCGTGCTGGCCCGGAGTCGGAAAACGGCCCGCCCGGCGGTAGAAGTTGCGCAGTAATCTGGCATTATTGTTGAACAGGCTAACCCGTTCATGTATTGCCCATTATCTGCCCGTATGACCCCGTTTGGCTTCGTCAAATCACCTGTTTTATTGCACAAATCGGTTATAATTCTTGCGGGTATCTGGCTCACGATCAGTCTGCCTGTCCGCGCCCAACCCAGTCTCCCCCCTGATCCGGCCATTGCCGTTGCCTGGGCCGACGTGACGGTGAAAACCATGACCCGCGCCCCACAAAACACGCCTACCTATGGTTCGCGGGCGTTGGGCTATCTGGGCCTGACGATGTACGAGACCGTCGTGTGTAGCTCGAAAAAATATCGGTCTGTGGCGCGTCAGTTGTGCGATACGCTCGTCCTGCCTCAACCCGACCACACGCGTACGTACTGTTATGAACTGGCTCTCAATGCCGGGCAGGCCTACATGATGCATGCGCTCTACGGGTACACGAATAGCCTGGAGCGAGTCGATTCGCTGGCCCGGGCGATGCACGATTATTACGCAAACTGTTACCCGCCCGATGTGGTGACCCGTTCGGAAGCCTATGGCCGGGCCTTGGCCCATAAAATCTATCAGTGGTCGCAAACCGACGGAGGGCACAAAGGCTATGAACGCAACTTTCCTGCCGATTATGTCCTGGCAAAAGGTCTGAGTATCTGGCAAGTTCCGATTATTGGTCAGACGAGAACCAAAGTCCCCATGCACCCCGATTGGGGCAAGAACCGGGTATTTGTGGCCCGAAATCATGCGTTGCCGTTACCCAAACCGCTGCCTTATTCGACCGATTCGAGCAGCCAGTATCACCAACAATACAAAGAGGTCTTTACCCGCAATAAAACCCTGACCGAAGCGGATTGCGAAACCGCTTTGTGGTGGGGCGACGACCCAAACCTGACCTGTTCGCCACCGGGCCATTCGTATTATCTGGCTACTAAAGCCGTTCGGAAGGCCAACCCCGACCTGGTAAAGGCGGCTCAGACCTACTGCCGCGTTGGGATGGCAGTAGCCGATGCGTTTGTGGTTTGCTGGAAAACTAAGTTCACCTACATGGTCGAGCGACCCTCCACGTTTGTGGCCACCATGAAGTTCAACGGCACGCATTACATGGACCGTTGGTATCCGTTTTTTCCCGAACCACCGTTTCCTGCATTTTATTCGGGACACGCCACCCAATCGGCGGCTATGGCCACGGTTTTGACGGATTTGTACGGCGATAATTTCTCGTTTGTCGACGATACGCATGTGGCTCGTGCGCCGGTTGTTGGGTACGGTCTCAAAGGCGAATGGAAACCGCTTGTGTTTACCCCGCGCGCGTATTCGTCGTTTTGGGCGGCTGCCCGCGAATGCGCGGAGTCGCGGTTGCTGGGTGGTATTCACACGCGCCACGACAACGAGGTTGGTTTGGCTGAAGGAGCCAAAATTGGTCAGGCCGTGAACCGTTTGCAGTGGAAGTGACACAACGAAAAACAGAAATTTGTGGTTATCTTGAGGGCAAAATAGGCAACGTCATGACTACGGAAATCGAAATAGCACCTAATCAGTATCAGTTCACGGTAGCCGAGTATCATCAGATGAAGGAGGTGAAACTGCCGCTCTATGCCGAAAGTGGTATCCCCGAAGTCTGGATTGTCAATCTTAAATCATCCTGTGTCGAGGTATATACAGGCCCTCAACAGGGTAGTTACAGCCAACTACAAACCCTGAAACGGGGGCAGGTTGTTACCCCCCAACAGATTCCTTTGCTAGTTAAGGTGAACGAATTGATGGGCTAGGAGCTTCCTGACTTATGACTTCTTCCAAAATCCTTTCCCTACCCCAGGCCATTGACCAAGCCGCCCGTTGGCGAGCCGAGGGGCAACGCCTGGTGTTTACCAACGGCTGTTTTGACATCGTTCACCTGGGCCACATCGATTACCTCGAAAAAGCCCGCGCCCTGGGCGACAAGCTCGTTTTGGGCCTCAACACCGACGCATCGGTGAGCCGAATTAAAGGGCCGTTGCGCCCGGTCGTGAACGAGCAGGCCCGCTCGCGCATGATGGCCGCCATGCAGTTTGTCGACCTCGTGGTGCTGTTCGATGAACCCACGCCCAAAGAACTGATTGAGGCCATTCGGCCCGATATTCTCGTGAAAGGCGACGACTACACCGTAGCCACCATCGTCGGGGCCGACTTTGTGTTGGCCAACGGCGGTAGCGTCGAAACGATTCCGCTCGTGCAAGGTTATTCCACCACAAGCCTGATCGAGCGCATCAAAAACAGCTTTTGAAAAACGAACCCCGCACCTACGACGCCGTGATTGTCGGCTCCGGGCCAAATGGCCTGAGTGCGGCTATCCTGATGCAGCGGGCGGGGTTACGCACCCTTATCCTCGAAGCTAAACCCACGATTGGCGGGGGGCTGCGGTCTGCGGCATTGACCGGTCCGGGATTCGTGCATGATGTATGCTCGGCGATTCATCCGCTGGCCTTGGGGTCGCCGTTTTTTCGACAATTGCCACTGGATCAGTTTGGATTGGAGTTCATTTTACCCCCGGTGGCGGCTGCGCACCCCTTCGATGATGGTACGGCGGCCCTGCTCACGGGGTCGGTGAGCGAAACGGCCCGGCTGCTCGGCCCCGACGCCCATGCTTACCACGACCTGCTGGCCCCGCTCGTGCGCGACTGGCCCGCGCTTGCCCCCGACTTGCTGGGGCCGTTGCGCTTCCCGGACCATCCGGTCAAGCTCGCTCGATTCGGGTTGGATGCCCTGCCGCCCATCACGCATCTGGCCAAACGGTTTCAAACCAAAGAGGGGCGGGGGTTGCTGGCCGGTATGGCCGCGCATTCGATTCAGCCGCTCAAGAACCTCACCACGTCGGCCATCGCGCTGGTTCTGCTGGCAGTGGGGCACAACCACGGCTGGCCCATTCCAAAGGGTGGCTCACAAACTATCGCCAATGCTCTAGCCGGGTATTTTGAATCGCTAGGGGGCGAAATACAGGTAGACCGCCCCGTGCGCTCGCTGGCTGACCTACCCCCGGCGCGGGCCGTTCTGTTTGACCTGACGCCCCGTCAACTGATTCAGATTGCGGGCGAAAAAATGAGTCCACTCTATCGCTGGCAACTCGAACGCTATCGTTACGGGCCGGGTGTGTTCAAGATCGATTGGGCGTTGGATGGGCCTATCCCGTTCACAAACGCCGACGCGCAACAGGCAGGCACGGTGCATTTGGGCAACACCCTCGAAGAGATCACCGCTGCCGAACAGGCCACCTACGCGGGCCAACACCCCGCCCGCCCGTTTGTACTCCTGGCCCAGCAAAGCCGCTTCGACCCGACCCGTGCGCCTGCGGGCAAACATACGGCCTGGGCCTACTGCCATGTTCCGAATGGCTCCACCGTTGACATGACTGATGCCATTGAACGGCAGGTTGAGCGGTTTGCCCCCGGCTTCCGCGATATAATTATAGCCAAGCATACCATGAACACGGCCCAGATGGAAACCTACAACCCGAACTACGTGGGGGGCGACATCAACGGCGGCATCATCGACATTGGGCAGTTGTACACGCGTCCGGCCATCACGCTGTCGCCGTATCGGGCGGGGGCTGCGGGCTTGTATATCTGCTCGTCGGCCACGCCACCGGGTGGGGGTGTCCACGGCATGTGTGGCTACCATGCCGCCCGTGTGGCCCTCCGCGACACGTTCGGGTTGCCCGCGCCAGTTGCCCTGACGGCGTAATAACTGGCTCTATTGCCCCATTCTGAGTAACCCTCCGGCTTCGTAAATGAGCTTACCGGCCCCCTCCAACCGCACCTGTGCAGCCTGATTGAGTTGCACCGGTGCCACCGTGACGGGGTGTTGTACCACGGCCCGGTCGCCCGCTTGGGGTACCGCCCCGCACGACCACACGGTTTTGTCGTGCCAATACCCGGTTTTAGTCGTGGTTAGCGTGCCGTTGTAGCCCCCCGCCCAGTTGGCGCAAAAAGCCGCCCAATCGCCACTGTTGGGGAGTCCGGGGTTGTTGGAAATGTCGACTTGCTTACCGCAAAGGGTGGAGAGGGAAGAAGGGATGCAGCCGGAGAGTTGATTATTTTCGAGTCTTATATTGCTTAAATTCAGAAGATTACCTAAAAAACTTGGGATCCCTCCTGATAGTTGATTGTAGTTTATTTCTAAATAGATTAGATCATTGAGAGCACTGAAGCTCGTTGGTATGACTCCTGTCAACTGGTTGAATGTCAACTGAAGTGTTTGGAGTTTAGATAAATTCCCCAGGCTATTTGGAATCGGCCCAGTCAGTTGATTAGAACTCACCCTTAACGTTAACAACTTCGTTAGTAAGCCCAAACTTTGGGGTATTTGCCCTGACAAACGGTTAAATGCAAGGGCTAATACGTTAAGATTAACTAAGGCTCCGAAGCTCGGAGGAATAGTGCCTGTTAGTTGATTGTTCTCGGCAGAAAATTCAACAAGTGCCGTCAATGAACTGAAACTACTTGGAATGGTGCCCATAAGCTGATTAAACGTGAGATATATACCCTGTAAAGTGGTCAATGAACTAAGAGAGGTGGGGATTAATCCTGTAAATTGATTGCCACCAAGCCTGATTGCTCGCAATTCACCCAACGTTTCTAAATTATTTGGTATAGAGCCAGTAAGTTGATTAACAAAAAAGTCTATCGAATTAAGCTTGGTTAGTGTGTTGATCGAATTAGGTAGCGGACCTGATAATTTGTTATCAACCATCCTCAACTCTGTCACCCTACCTCCCGTACACGTCACCCCAAACCATCCCCCGCACGGATCGCAGCTTCTCAGCCAGCCCGTTCGATTCGTCCAGCCCATGCCGTTGGTCGAATAAAACAGATCAGCAAGGGCGTTGTAGTCGGGATGGGTGGGTTGGTTCACGGTCAAGCTCAATAGGGTGGAGGTCAGGCTTCCGCACGAGCTACTAACGACTGCATAGTAACTGCCTGCACTAGCCGTTTGTATGTCGGTCATGGTGAGCGTGGCCGAGGTAACTCCGCTCGTGTTGGTGCCGTTGCTGAGGGCTGCCCCGTTTCGGAACCACTGGTAGGTTAGCGGCAGGTTGCCTGTGGCACTTACGACAATCGTGACGATGCCCCGTGTGCAGCTAGCCAACGAGGCAGGAGGTTGAACCGTGAAGGTTTGCGTACAGGGTGGACACCCCCCCGCTCCGTTGGCGCAGAACGCAGCCCAGTCGCCACCGTTGGGAAGATTGGTGTTGTTCGAAATGTCGACCTGCTGACCGCAGAATACCGTGAGCGACGAAGGAAGGCAACCCGAGAGTTGGTTACTGTTCAGATAAAGCCGCTCCAGGTTGACCAAACGGCTAAAGCTCCCCGGAATAGAACCTGTCAATTGGTTCTCTGATAAGCCTAAACCCGTGAGGCCAGTCAGCGAACCTAGTTCCGATGGGATAGGGCCTGTTAATTGGTTCCGGTTAAGATACAACCCCGTTAGCTTTGGTAAAGCCCCCAACGTATTCGGAATTGTGCCCGATAACTGATTATACCCCAGGTCGATATTAATTAATCGGGTTAACGTGCCCAAACCTGTCGGCATTGAGCCACTCAGATTGTTACTGAAGATAGACAGGTATTCCAGATTCAGCAAAGCACTAAAACTAGAAGGAATGCTTCCACTGAGCTGATTATTGTTGAGTTGAATAAGGGTCAACTTAGTCAGCTTACCGAAACCCGCCGGGATACTGCCACTAAGTTGATTGATAGCCAGATAGACGCCCGAAAGCGAAGATAGCGCGCTGAAACTGTCGGGAATCGTGCCCGCCAGCCTGTTATTGCTCATGCTGAGGGCTTGTACTCTGTTCTGCAAACATTCTACCCCAAACCACCCTCCACATGGATCGCAGCTCGTTAACCACCCGCTCCGGTTAGTCCAGTCCATACCGTTGGTGGAATAAAATAGATCGGCGAGAGCGTTGTAGTCGGGGTGCGTTGGTTGCGTAATGGTCAGGCCAATGGCGTCGGAAATAAGGGTGTTGCAGTCGTTACTGACAATGGCGTAGTAATAGTCCTGATTGTTTGCCTGTACGTCGACTATGGTCAGCGAGGCCGAGTTAACCCCGGTGAAATTGCCGCCGTTGCTCAGGGCTGCGCCGTTGCGAAACCATTGATAGGTAATTGGCCCGCTTCCCGTAGCACTCACCGTGAGCGTTACAATGCCTCGCGCACATATCGCCGAAGGGGCCGACGGTTGGGTTGTAATAGTCAGAGCACAGGCTGAACAGGCTCCGGCTTGGGTTTCACAAAACGCGTCTAAGTCACCCCCGTTGGGCAGGCCGGGATTGTTTTCGATGGTTGTAAAAATCGTGCTACAGAGATTGGTCAGTGAACGAGGCAGGCAACCACTAAGCTGATTATTGGCGAGGTCGAAAATCAATGGAATTACGACAAGCCCATAACTGCTTGGAATGCTGCCCGTGAACTGATTCCGGCCCAGGCTAAGAGCAAACAAAAATGGCCGATGACCCAGACTGCTGGGTAGCGATCCACTAAATTGATTGTCGGAAAAATCAACAATAAGCAACTTGCCAAGCCGATCAAAATTATTGGGCAAGGGGCCACTTAATTGATTGGTGCTTAGGTCGATAGAAGAAAGGTCAGGCAAGGCGGTGATACTCGTTGGGAAACTGCCTGTTAGTCCATTACTGGAAATATTCAGATTACGGAGCTTCGTGAGCATACTCAGACTACTGGGAATCGTGCCACCTAGCGGATTGTTGTTGATCGACAGCGTTTCCAGATTGACTAAATTCCCCAAATTCCCCGAAATTCCGCCTGTGAGTTGGTTGCTACTAAGATCCAAATCGACCAGTTGTGTAAAACTGCCACCCAGCCAGGCTGGAATGAAACCTGTTAGCTGATTATTCCCCAAAAGAAGGTCGGTCAGGCCGGTTAACATACTCAAACCATTGGGAATGGTCCCGGTCAACTGATTGCTAGTTAACAACAACACACTCAGGGAAGTCAGATTTCCTAACGATGCCGGAATAGGGCCACTGAAGCTATTGCTGCCTAATTCAAGCGATTGCAAGCCGGATAAGGCACTCAAACTGCCCGGAATCCGTCCCGATAATTGATTGCTGTTGAGCGTCAGTGTTTTTAACTGAGATAAGCGAATTAGTGGGGTAGGTATCTGACCACTGATGTTGTTGGTATCCAGTTCGAGCAATTGGAGATTGGAAAGGTTGCCCAGACTGTTGACTAGAGAGCCATTTAGAAGGTTCTTTTTCAGGCTTAGTCCTGTCATCCTTCCTCCTGCACACATTACCCCAAACCAGCCGCTACACGGATCACAGTTCGTTAGCCAGCCTGTTTTGTTCGTCCAGCCGGGGCCGTTGGTGCTGTTGTACAGATCGACTAACGGTAAATAATCCGGGTGCAGGCTGCTGCTTACCGTCTCGCTTGCCGTGGTTGTGCAAAGACCATCGGCGGAGGTGGCCGTGACGCTGTACGCTCCATTTACGCTCACGCTGGCAAGGCCGGTCGTGTTGACCAACA
>RDXN01000015.1 GCA_004292855.1 Cytophagales bacterium | reverse complement strand
ATATCGAGTCCCTGTTGGCCGTCGGCGGCTTCGAGCAGGGTGAAGGTGGGACGGTCCGACGGGTCGGACAGCACCCGCCGGATATACGCCCGCATATCGTCGTTGTCTTCCACGATGAGGACGGTAGGCTGGGCAGAGTCGCGGGAGTCTGTGTCTTGTGGAATGAGGTCCACCATTTCTGCCGAGTTAAGCCCCACGGGCAATTCCATCTGATAATTTTCCCGGTCAGGGATAGATGTTAGCTGTTGATCTGAAACAGCTTCCAGCGGCAGGGTAAGTGTGAAGGTGGTTCCGGTTCCCACTACACTTTGAACCGTGATGGTGCCATCGAGCAACTTAACCAACTCATTCACAAGGGCCAAGCCAATGCCCGTACCCACCTGATCGGTTTGGTGGTGGTCGGTTTCAGCCGTCGCTTGATAGAAGCGGTCGAAGATGTGGGGTAGTTGATCGGGGGCGATGCCCACGCCGGAGTCGGAGACGGTGAGGGTCAGAGTATAGCCCCTCTCCTTACGAAGGAGAGGGGTTGGGGTGAGGTTTGCTACTACCCGCACTTGCCCACCATTCGGCGTAAATTTGAGGGCGTTGGCGACCAGATTGGTCAGGATGGACTGGAGTTTGTCGGGGTCGTAGTGAGCGGTTTGGGTGGTTTGGTTTTGGGTCAGGCTCAGGTGGATGTGGCGGCTTTCGGCCAGCGACTCAAAGGACGAAACCCAAAGGCGCACGTCGGCTGCCAGATCGCCGGGTTGGACATGGAGGGGGAGTTGGCCGGCTTCGGCTTTGGCGAGGTCGAGAATCTGGTTGATGAGCGTTTGGAGCCGGGTAGCATTGCGGTACATCAGGTGGTAGAGTCCGTCGCCGGGGAACTGCCGGATTCGGTCGGTGAGTGGGCCAATGAGCAGGGTGAGGGGCGTGCGGAACTCGTGGGAGATATTGGTGAAGAAGCGGGTTTTGAGCAGGTTCACTTCGCGGAGCGTATCGACCTCTACTTTGTTCTGCATCAGGGCATTGGCTGTCTCTAATTTGGTCTGCATCAGGGCCTTGGCGGCTACAATCTGGTTGCGGATGTAGTTTCGGACAATGAAGCCCATGACCAATGAAATCGATACGAGTTCCAGGGCTAACAAAATAACAATTGCCTGACTAACCATTGAGCCGAATGAGATAATATTCAGTAGCCTGAACTGGAAAAAGAATAGCATGGCTACACAGATCATCATGGGCAACAGAAAATGCAGCGGAGGCCGTAACCGGGCTTGTTTGGCCAGAATGACCGACCCGATGAATAGGGGAAACGCTAGCAGAAACAGCCCGGAAAACAGGCGGGTAAGGGTGGCATTTTGCACCCAAAACGGTAAAAACGCGCCTACAACCCCTACCCCCATCAATCCCATGAATAACCACCGAAAGGGTTTAAATCGGGGGTGATTACCAACTAAAAAATAAGCCCAGAGAACCAAAGAGGCCGCAAATAATCGATTCAATCCATAAAACACCCATTCCATGAGCCAGGGTTGGCCGGAGAACAGAATCGGGTAAATGCCTGTCCGGGCGAAGCTGGCTAAATACATCAGAAATGAACAGAACGTATAGAACCGAAAGTGTAGGTCGCGAATGAAACCAACCAGCACGAAGGTGTTTAATGTTCGCAGAATGAACAAGCCCAGAAACAACCAGAGAACTATGGAGAGCCTTCGTCCGGTGGTGAGGTTGTCATATTCTTCCCAAACTACTAAGCTGCCCCACATACTCAGGCTACTTTCGATTCGGATGTAGGCCGTAACGGTGGTTTCGGTAGGAATGTTGACCGGGAAAAGGGGAGTCAATTCCACAATGCCCCGGTTGGGGTAGGGTCGTTTAAGTCCCCCTTTCTGATGATCGACGTGGCCGTCGGGATACAGTAAATACAGGTCGGCATAGTCCGTACTATAGCTGTCGAACAGCACGATATGCCATTTTTGGTGGTTGCTCTGGTTGCGGAGTTGCACCCGAAACCACACGGCACTCTCGGTAAACCCGAACCGAAAATCCTCACTGCTACTCGGCTTGAAACCAGCGTGTTGCCGCACTTGCTCAACGGTCAGCCGGGCGGTTTTGTCTTCGAGAACCTCAGTTTGCATTCCCACCTGTACACGCTTGGTGGAATCCTGCAACACAACCTGAGTAAACGCAACCAACGGACTCACAATCAGCCAGAAAACTAGGGTAATACGATAATACATGTGAACGGTAGGGAAACGAAGAATCGACCGTAAAACTAACCAAACGGTTGATTCTGTTGGTAACGAAAACTGCCAGCCTTGCCCCTCACTTCCCATACTCCGACGGTGTTTTCTGATAAACGGCCCGGAAAGCGCGGCTAAACGACGACGGATTGTCGAACCCCACCCGGTAGGCCGTTTCGGTGGGCGACAGGCCCGATTGCAACAGTTGGGCGGCTTGCCGGAGCCGGTAGGTGCGGATCAACTCGCCGGAATTCATGGCCACCAGCGTGGCGAGTTTTCGGCTGAGGGTGCGGTTGCTCATGCCCAGTTCGGAAGCCAGCAGGTCGGCATCGAGAGCGGGATTGTCGAGGTG
>RDXN01000035.1 GCA_004292855.1 Cytophagales bacterium | reverse complement strand
GGAGAAAACGATAGAAAGTTCGGAGGCCATGCTCCGAATTGCCTTCATTTCCATTATCATCAACCGATTCGCCAAATAAGCTAACAAAACATACTCTTATTGATGATGCAAACCGGCAAACTCCAATTCTCCTGCAAACTCTTGGATATCTTCATGCCAAAGCTAATCTTTCATTCAAAATATTACTGACGGTTCGTGACTATGCGCTTGACGTAGTCCAAAAGCATTTACAGTCATACCATTGGGATTCATACTCTATTGACAAGTTCACTGATGAGCAAATTGTACAGATAATAGCTGAGGAACCCTTCAATATTGGTAGCAATCTCTTTCAGCAACGCATCTGCGATTTAGCTAATGGGAACCCTCGATTGGCGATTATGGCTGCCGAACATGCGTTAAAGTACCCAAATATATTGGCCTTAAATGACGCCACAGACCTGTACGTAAGCTATTATGATAATCTCACTGACCAAGAAAATAAATCACTTCTGAGTAATCCAGATCGCTTAAGAGTCCTTGGTTTACTGTCCGTATTCCGCTTGATTGATTTATCAGATGTGCCATTTATCGAAAGAGTTACGTCAGCCTTTGGCCTAACTCGTGATACCTTAGCATTTGAGCTATCAGGCTTGTATGAAGACGAATTAGCGGATGTTTACTTGGCTGACCAGAGCCTCTTTCGGTCTACAGATCAAAATCTGGCAACATATACTGTTTATCAGGTCTTTATCGAAAAGAAACTTCTTAGTGTAGAGTCGCTTCTCAACGAATTCTTTGAAGAGTATCCCCATCGAATTCGTGATGCTTTTTACGGTGTTTTGAATGTATTCGACATGGACCGAATCATCAAAGACATCAAATTCGTTACCAGTGATTATTACTTATCGATAAAAAATGATGATGATAAAGCTTTCAAGTTTCTTGATATATTCTATATCTGCTTACCAACCGAAACTCTTAGCTACTTATTGTCTCTAGCTAACCGCTTGTCCAGTCTGTTAACGCACTGGGGTGAAAATGATTTATTTGGGAGTCCATCAAAAAGTAGCGGTCAGCTAAAGGCTCGTTTGAGGTTACTTTTTTATTTCTTCTCTAGTATCAATAGCCATTTTGATACAGCACTGGAATTGTTGGTAAAGTTTGCGGAGAATTTGGGAGAGGATGATTCGCTCTTAATCAGCATGACTAGAGAGAGATTGTCTTTTCGTCCAGACGACAGCCACTATATTGAGTTACGACAAAATCGTTTGATGAACTTTCTGATAAATGAAGTAAAGTTAGGTAATGAAAACGCTCGGCGTTTAATTTTTGCAATTCTACCTTCATTCTTAAAATCTGAGTTCGAAAGCTCCGCTTCTAAAGGTAAAGCTATCGTCTTCACAAGGCTTCAATTTCCAATGCATGAGCCGTTTATTGAATTTCGCAAATCATTATGGTCCTTTATAGAATTGCAATTTTTCTTGTATCCAAAGGAATGTCGGCAAATTTTATTTTCGTATCGAGGTTCGTACTTAGAGGGCATCAATACAAGCCCACGAGAATTAGATAGAGAATATATTATTCCCCTAATTCAGACTTATCTGACCCCAAATGACTTCGACGACTGCCATTTTGTAAACGAGTACGTGCGATTCCTTAGTCGAAACAAACTTCAAAATGCTAAGACTGAGCAGTTAGCAGAACTGTTCTGCAATCGGGAGTATGCACTTTATCTTCAACTTGACTGGAATCGATCTCGTGGCCGTGATGCAGGGGATGAACTTTGGAAAGATCCAGAAGCGTACGATCTGAAAAAACAGTTAGAATTACAACAAAATTTACAGATTAATACAATAGAAGATGTAGAGCAATTATTTGATGACATCGTCAAACTGTCAGAAAGGCAAATGGATAATTATTTGCAATTGCACCGTCCGTTAGCAACAATTCTCAAAATTATTAAACAACAGGATGTTGATTTGTTTAAGCTATCGGTTGCTGCCTTCTCCCAACGAAAATGGCCAGAAAAGATCGGTATTGGGCATGTCATTAGGCAAGTATTTGATCCACAAATTAATCAACCGTCTGAGTGGTTTAGTGTATTTTTCAATAGTAAGTTTCATCAAGGAGAATGGCAGATGACTTTCTTCAGTATGATTCCACAGTATAGTGTAACTCAAGATTTAGCTGACAAATTGATAGAGTGGTTTAGAAAGCAATCTTTTGACGTTTATTATTTCTACGATCAATGGTGGCAAAATTATGCTTTAGTATATCCAAATATTTACCGGACTTTGTTAACAATTTTATCAGAGAGACATGAGCAAACAGGGATGCGTTATGCACTACCGTCTAATTTCTTCAAGGACCGTATCGGCATGTTTGACGAGACAGACCTGCCACTACTAAAAAAAGTTTATCTACAGCTCTTGTGCATTGAACGTTCATCGCAGGCAACCTTTGATTACTCTTGGAATAATTTAATAACGATTTTACGTCGTGAGCCGTCGTTCTTGTTGAACGTCGTAGAAGCCTTTTGCTTGAAATACACAAACGACACAAATATTCTACACAAATTTGAGAATCTGGCTTTCATTTGGTCTTTACAAGATGCTAAAGATTGGGCTATCAAAGTCGTAATCAAGGTGAAAGAGAACGAACTATGTGATTGGAACAACGACATATATGAATCGCTTTTTAAGGGACCAGAAACTATTGAAACTGCAATACTTCACGAATTCCTAGAGGATTTTGTAGAGCTTTTTATGGAAAACCTTGAAGAAATCCAGCGTATGGTTTATGCCTTACAAAGTGCTCACAAGTACGATTGTCGAAGGTTTTTGACGAAAGTTTTTTTGGCCAAGAACAAGTCCATTGAGGATTTCAAAAAGATAGCTTGGACCCCAAATTTCATCTCAGGAAGTGGTTACACGAATTTCTATCAAGTGCGCGCAGATAATACAAAAGAACTGTTGAGTATAGTACAAGAAATGCCCAAACAATTATCTTATATTGAACATATCAGCTACTTAGAAAGCGAAATTGCCATGTATGAAAAGGCTGCCCAAAAAGAAGACCGTAGTCTATTTGGAAGAGATGATTAATTGTAATTTGCAATACAGGTCGCGTGCATAAATCGTACATCGTAGCTCTAAACAGGATCGAGTCTATCGAGCGCAACCGGATCTACATCGGCAAGTCCGTGATTCCCGTTGGCGATACCTTTCGGGAGGAGTTTTTCAGGCGCGTGGAGGGGTGAGGCCACGATTAATAAATTGAGCGGCAACCTGTTGCGCGGAGGTGGATGTTTGTGGAGCTTTGGTGAATTTCTAAACCTTCCATCAGGTATGCGCTCACCGCTCTACTATTGTGTAAGAAAACTTGGCCTCACCCTGTTTCTGCCGCTCCTATTTAGCCCTTTACGAACCCACGGGCAACTCAATTTCCCCGATGCCGACCGTCAACAAACGCACCTGAACGTCAGAGTGGGCGGGTATTTATTGATTGGCGGAGGTTACGGGTTAAGCTCTTCGGTGGGCTTCTGGACAGTTTATCGGCATCTTCAACCCTCGTTTAATCTCTCCCTTAACTTTGTTGGCGGGCCTAGAAACATCGGCAATCGCTTTCGGTATCGCACGCAATCGCAGTTCAACTTAATCATGACACCCGCGCTGACCTACGGGGGAGGTCGATATGGACTGCCCCAAGAAATAAACTCGTTCTATTTCGGGAATCTGAGCAGCGTGTATTCAAACTATCGCCGATCTATTACCGTAGGCACCAACTTCATTGTGATGCCCCGTGGGCTAGGGCGCAACGTCGGCACCTACCGGAACCGTACTCAGCAGACCATGTACATTGGCCTTCGGGCGGGCGGCAGCGACTGGGACATCAACCTGAATGTGTACGATGATTTCTTGTTCACGGATACGGGGGCAACGCAGGGATTTGCCGACAATTTCGACCGTTTTTATACCGGCGGGGGCAACCTGCAAATCCGCACGCGTTTTTGGTCCATCAAGCAATATGCCGATATATACACCGGCAATTTCTCGCGCGACCTGTTCGATTCTCCCGACTTATACAGTCCGTATGATTCCCTGGCGTCGACTAAACCAGATAAGTTTCGGGGTGGTCCGAAGCGTCGCAGGCACCCCCGGTATGTGGCACAAGACCCTGGACAAAAGCTGTTTAACTCAGGCCGTAATTTCAGTGTGTTTGAGTTTACGCCGGGGTTATTCAACCATAGCTACCAAAAATCAACAAATCCGTCGTTTCAGGCCTTCTTCGGTTGGCAAGGTGGCCCTAGTCAGATGAAGGCCCAGGACTGGATTCATGCCTCGTCGCTCTCGACTATCGACAAGATAGGCCCTCGTTTTCGTCCCGATTCGCTGCATAGCTCCGGCAACCGCAAGGCGAAGGAGCGTCTGCATTATTTCTCTCCGGCCTATAGCGAAGGCCACATTATTTGGGGCGTTGGCGCAAATCTGAACACTCTTTTCGGACCTAAGCTATGAGAACTACCTACGCAAAATCGTACATCCGCTGGACGTTGTTACTCTGCTTTTTTACGGGCTTAAGCGGGTCACTTCGCGCACAGACCCAGATTGACCTCGATCTGGATTCTATTGCCCGACAAATGCAAGAGGGTGTTTATGAGCGGCTTATCACGCTAGGATACATGCCTTCGCCGGATCGATATCGCGGGCCGGAGGATTTCAAAACACACCTTGAATACACGTTTCTGTTCCTACGATTTTATGGCTTTGAGAAAGTCTTCGACAGGCGGTCGACATCGGGGGCCTATGTGGGAAAGGTGTTCATGAGCGAACGCTATCTGGAACGAGACTACAACAAGAAATACACAAGTCGGGAGACGTATCGGACCGATATAGACGGCTTTTTTTATGCCTGCAAACTGTATTACGACGAACGCGTGGCAGAATACCGACTGTCGATCTACCCCGATCATTTACTGAATATCTGCCGGGCCAAAGCAGATCCCTTCAAGGCAAGTCATTTTAATAAACGGGAGTGCAAGTCGATGGATGAGCACTGGCACTCGTTGAAACACGTAATTGCCCTACCCGACCGCCACTACGACCACTTTATCGATGATAATGATACCCTTGAGATTCAAACGTTTCTGCGGCCCGCCGACACTACCGTTAATATTCACCGAGAGTACCTGACACAAATAAAGCAGGCTCTCCCCCCCGATGACCCCGAAAACGCACTGCCGCCCCCGACGAAATTATCCGTCAAAGCGGAAAATATGCTTCGGGAGATAAACCTGAAAAAACAGATTAAGAATTTCAGGATCGACAAAAACCCCACCCATCTGGCGAATCAGTTGACTGCCAAGTTCACAAAGTATCCGTTGAGCGAAGACATGATTGAGGGCAATGAATATCAACTCTCATTCATTCCGTACACCGCCCTCATCGATACGTATTTGAAAGATCGAGGGGCACCCTATGTGTTCATGACCCGAAATCCGGCTTACCGGGTCCTGACATCGTCAAACGCGCCCGATGACTCCTACTCACCGGGCCTGTACGTCCCCAGTACGTTTACGATAGTTTATGCGGTTGATAGTTTGCTACCGAAGCAGTCTCCGCAACTAGCCTACTCCGAGAAAATGATTATTGAGGAAAACAGTCAGTTGAACAAAGTACACCAAAAACAGCAGCAGCAAAAACAGCCTCAACAACAACAGCAGCAACAGCAACAGACGAATGACAAGATACGGGTTAATGAACCGACCGACCCGGCCACATCAACATACTGGATTTACGCAGGTCGGTCAGATGATCAGCCGGATAGGAAATATGCCTCACTAATCGGCAAACAGTACGTTGTGCCAACAGACACCTACTTGCGCGACGCTGTTCCGGTTTTGGCCGATGCTGCGAAAAATTTATGGGGAAAGGGTAACATAAATTTTACTATCGACAAGGGGCGTGCCCTCCGCGATGAGAAGTTTACGGTGTTGGATACAGCCGTCATCCTCAACAACGGCTACCGGTACGTGTGGTTACAGATACAGAAACCTCAACCCAAACAAACTCGGTGATGGGGTAAAACGTCAGCCCCCATCCAACGAACTTGCCCCTTCTACCCCGTGTTCGTACTTTTACGGCACACAGCCCTGCCAACTGCCAACTGCCAACTGCCAACTGCCAACTGCCAACTGCCAACTGCTTACTGAACATGCCCCCCGTAAACGAGAAACTCGCGCTTGCTACCGATTTTGTACTCCACACCCGCCACAACGTATTTCTGACGGGGAAGGCCGGAACCGGCAAAACCACGTTTCTGCATTCAGTAAAGCAAATGGCGGCCAAACGGCTCGCGGTCGTGGCCCCCACGGGCGTGGCCGCCATAAACGCGGGGGGCGTTACAATTCACTCCTTGTTCCAGTTGCCCTTTGGACCACTGCCGCCCGGTGCCACCGCCCGTGAGGGGCGCAAGTTCAACCGCGACAAAATCCGGCTCCTGCGCACACTCGATTTGCTCGTTATCGACGAAATTTCGATGGTCCGGGCCGACGTGCTCGACGCCATCGACGAGGTCCTGCGCCGATACCGGAACCCCTCGGTGCCGTTTGGGGGGGTGCAGTTGCTCATGATCGGCGATATGCAGCAGTTGCCGCCCGTGATCAAAGACGAGGACTGGGTGATGCTCCGCGACTACTACGAAACGGGTTATTTTTTCGGGAGCCGCGCCCTGCGCGAAACGCCCTACGTGAGCATCGAACTGACCCACATTTACCGGCAGGCCGACCAGCGGTTTATCGACATCCTGAATGCCATTCGGGAGAAACGTGTGAGCGCGGCCCAACTCGCCGACCTCAACCAACGGCATGTGCCGGGGTTCAACCCCGCCGACGATGCGGGCTACATTACCCTCTCGACCCACAACAACACGGCCCAGCAGATTAACGTCAATAAGCTAGCCGAACTAAAGGGGCAATCGTACAGCTTTGAAGCCGCCGTAACGGGCGAATTTCCGACCTCGGCCTACCCCACCGAATCACAATTGACCCTGAAAGTGGGGGCGCAGGTCATGTTTATTAAAAACGACATCTCCCGCGAGAAACTTTACTACAACGGTAAGATTGGCCGCGTGATTCGGATTGATGAGGAAGACGATCTCATTTTTGTGGAGGGGCAGGCCGACGGCGACACGGTAATGGTGCAGAAAGCCGAGTGGAGCAACATACGCTACACCCTCGACCCCGCCACCAAAGAGATCACCGCCGAGAGCATCGGGACGTTTACGCAGTACCCGCTCAAGCTCGCCTGGGCCATCACGATCCACAAAAGTCAGGGCCTGACGTTCGAGCGGGCCATCATCGACGCGTCGGCGGCTTTCGCGCACGGGCAAGTGTACGTGGCTCTGAGCCGCTGCAAAACGCTGGAGGGTCTGGTACTGAAAACACCCATTCCGAGCAGCAGCATCAAGACCGAGCAAACGCTTGAGGTGTTTCACGAGCAGGTGCAACAGCAAACCCCCACCGAAGGACACCTGCATGAGGCCAAGCGGACCAACCAGGAGGCCCTGTTGCACGAACTGTTTTCGTTTGAGCAGGCGGCTTCGCTGTTGTACCGCTGTCGGCGGGAGGTGAACCAACACGGGGCAAGTTTCGCCGATGAGCTATCGCCCGCACTCGAAACACTCGAAAATGAACTGCGCCCCAAAGCCCGCGACATTGGCCGCAAGTTCAGTCAGCAGTTGCCCGCCTACTTTGCCCAGGAACCCCTGCCCGAAGCCAACGAGGCCTTGCAGGAGCGCGTACGGAAAGCGGCTGCCTATTTTAAAGCTCTGCTTGCCGACGAGTTGCTGCCTAAAGTGGAGCAGGCCCCCACCGATGCCGACAACAAAGCCGTGCGCGATGCCCTGCTGGAACACCTCGACGAACTCGAAAAAGAACTGTTCAGCAAGCTCAAAAGCTTTGAACGTTGCGCCAACGGCTTCGACGCGCTCGCCTACTTACAGGCCCGCAACCACGCCGAACTTGACTTTCGGCCCGCTCGCAAACGTTTTGAGAAGGAGCCGGACAAAGACAAAGCCTACGGCAACCGGCGCGACGATCTCTACAAAGCCCTCACCCGCTGGCGCGACGAGGTGGCCGAGGCCCACAATACCACCGGCTACATGGTGTTGCCCACCAAAACCCTGGTCGAACTCGTGAAAGCCCGTCCAACAAGCACCGCCGACTTGCTAGCTATCAAGGGGTTTGGCAAAACGAAGGTCAAACAAATTGGGGCCGACATTATCCGCATCATGGACGCATTTAAGGATGCCCCGGCGGGATTCGGTGGGTCGCGCACGCCCAAAGCCGACAAGGAACCCACCCACGAAGCCACGCTCAGGCTGTTCCTGGCGGGCAACAACCCCACC
The DNA here is from genome assembly GCA_004292855.1 of Cytophagales bacterium. Taxonomy (GTDB): domain Bacteria; phylum Bacteroidota; class Bacteroidia; order Cytophagales; family Spirosomataceae; genus Rudanella. Next base: position 167,685 of record RDXN01000035.1, on the reverse strand, counting down.
GCCATTGCCGAAAAGCGCGGCTTGGCCCTCTCGACCATTGAAACCCACCTTGTGCAGGCCATCAAAGCCGGTGTGTTGCCCGTGGAAGCCGTTTTACCCGCCGAAAAAATCACCCGCATCCGCGACTACGCAGCCGCCCATGAAGGCGTTCGCTCCGCTGAGATTCGCGAGGGATTGAATAATGAAGTGAGCTATGGGGAGATTCGGATGGCGATGGCGGGGATTTGGGCGGTATAGCGCATACTGTCGACTGTAGTTCCAAAAATCACAGTAAATCTATCGGTTCCATTCCAACCGTTGTGCTTGATTTGGAGTCCTGTAGTTACACGACTTCTCTATTCCTGCATGACCGCTCATTTCTACACCCGTTTTAGCCTTCGCGCCATCTCCATCAGTTTGGTTATGGCTCTGCTTACCCTTCTGCTCATCGACGCTTCCTGCCGACGTAAAGGAGAAATTGTTGAGCCAGCCGTACTTGCCGATACGCTCGCGCCCAAGATTACCAAGATGCACATTCCGGGGATTCCGCCCGAAAACATCAGGATCGACCAGGTGAAGCGGTTATTAATTGTAACGGTGCCGAAAGATTACCCAACGTCTTATCGGGATGGTGTGAAGCTTACAATGACTCCCGGAGCCAAACAGTTACGAGAATTTCCGCTTCAGGTCGATCTCTGTCGTGGAACATTCAGCGATTCAAGGCCCATGACGCCAATTACCACCGAAGATTTTATGTACGACCCCAAAGAACTAATCATAACCGATGGAAAGAGACAAAAAGCGTATCGACTCAAGATCAAACCCGAAGGTGAAATGGCGTTCATGCAACCGGGTAAACGATATACAGTTGGGACGGATGAAACAGGCGACATACTCGAAAATATCGCAGTTTTCAACTACATTGACTCATTAGGCGATAATCGTGGCACCGTTATTTTCAGAAACATAGCTACTGGAGAAGAATTTAAAGGGGAGATAGGGGGGTGTCAGAGTTTTGGGCATATTTATTTGGGGAGACCTTACCATCTACTGCCTGGAGAGTATTCCTTAAAAATCAGGAAAAGCACCGGACGTCAGACAGTCAATGAACTTTTCGTCACGGTCGTTCCCGGAAAGTTCGTTTACTATGGCGCATTTGGAAAACTGTCGGGTGATCGACAGCTCAGGATCAGTGGTTCCAGTTTATTTAACGGTAAACAGGCTGTGTTAGACGTTTGGCACAATCGGACGGGGGTACGCTTTCAGATTACCGATTTGAGTTTTGACCGGCGCGGTAACGTCACTTCGGTAACAATTCCGCCGAACGTGGCCTCTGGAATTTATTACAGTACGCTGACGTATGACAATCGAAAGTCGGGGATCGCTCCGGTCACCATTCTCAACGACGATAATCAGCCCACTACTGGATACATATCAACGGATTTTGCAAACATTCGTCTGTACCCAAAAAACAGTTCACCCGTAGTGCTTCATAAGGGCCAACTTTACTACAATTGGCCTTCGCCAACAGAAGCCATTAAAGCAGGGCGTAATCTTGAAGTTCATATCCAGTCTATAAAAAGCCCTTCGTTAGCCTATTCGATCCCCATAAAGCTACCGAAGTATTGGGCCGACTCACCCCCTTGGGCAGCAAGCGATTACCCCACATTTACAATTCCAGATTCTGTTTTACCGGGCACTTATCTGTATCGAGTACAATACATCGACAAAGAAGGCATTAAGCAGATAGGCGACTGGATTGAGGTTGACGTAGAGATTCAATAACACTAGCACAGCCTATTTTATCCACAATCCACTATGCCACATTACTTCTACACCCGACATCGCCCAATTTTCTCTACTCTCGCCCTGCTTACTGCCCTGTTTAGTTCCCTCATTAATACTTCCTGCCGACGCAAAGCTGCCGACAGTATTGATCCTGTGGTTCAGGCCGATACGCTCGCACCCAAGATTACCAACATGGCTATTCCGGGGATACCTCCCGAGAATATCAAGATCGACCAGGTGAAGCGGCAGTTGATTGTGACGGTGCCCGCTTCGCTTACATCGCTGGTTATTACCGGGGGGATTTGGGTACAAATGACTTCTGGCACGCGCTTAAATCGGTTTCGGATGCCTGTGCCGTGGCTTTCGTTATGCGATGGCACATTCAGCAACAACTCCTTTGAACCCGTCCTGCCGGGAAAAGACCCCTACGATTACCACACGCTGGAGGTAACTGACGGTGAACGGACCAAATCGTACCGGCTTCAACTAAAACCGCCGGGCGAAATGTACTTCGATACCCCTAACCGAACCTATCTGATGAAATCAGACGGTACCGGCGAAACGTTCAAAAACCTACGGGTGGCAAACTACATGGACACCTCGAAGTCAGCAAAAATCGTGTACAATAATATCTTTACGGGCGAAGAAACGGTTTTCGACGTGCCACCCTGCACTATTGAGGGCTATATGTTTCCAAGCTCGAGCGTCCGCAATATGACACCGGGCTATTACGCCATTTCGATTCTGAAAAGTAACGGGCGAAAAACAGCCAGGAGTTTGGCTATGATGCTCACCCCTGGCAAACCTAATTTTGAGGGATTTCTGCATCCGCTGAATGAAGGTTTTTATGCTTCGGTCAAAGGCAATAGTTTATACGATGGAAGCCTTGCCGGACTCGATCTGGAAGGCGTGCGTAACAAGGTTCAGTACAAGCTGAAAATAAACGAATACAGTCGCAACGGGGCTAGTATGACGGTCGAGCTTCCCAGGACAATCATGACTGGCACCTACAACGCCCGGCTTGTCTACAAAGATGGCACTCGCTCTGACCCGAAACGATCTTACATCCACAAGACCAGCATTCAACCTCAAGTTGGCTCTATACAGGGCGTTTTTTTACCTGACTCGTATGCTGATGTGAGGCTACGGAAGGGCGGTCCCTATTATTTTCTACCACAACCCAGGAGCGAAATTGCCCGTAGCTACGGGCTTTGGGTGGTCTTACGCCCGCTGATCAATGAAACTCAAACCTACCGCTTCCCTGTTTTAATAACGAGCGGCTATGTTTATATCCCATCGCCCGTTCAATGGAAGGATTTCGCGTCGTTCACTATTCCCGAAACCGTTCCGAACGACAAATACCAGCTTCGGTTAGAGTACCGCGACGCATCAGGAAGCTGGCAAATTGGCGAATGGCTCGACTGGCATTTTGTAGTGGAATAATCCAGCTATCTTCTCACTCCATCCGAAACGTGATCGGCATCACAACGGAGCGGGCAACGGCCTCGCCGTTTCGGTGGCTCGGAAACCAGCGGGGCATCTGGGCAATGGCCCGCAACGCCGACCGATTCAGTACTTCTCCACCCGATTCGACCACCTGGATATCGGTCAGGTAGCCCGTGGGCTGCACCCGGAAACGGACCCGAACGGTTCCTTCGATCTGCGCCATTCGAGCCTGACGCGGATACGGGGCAGACTCTTTCAAATACTCCCGCAAAGCCTCGATGCCACCGGGGAAGAACGGGTCGTTGTCGTTCGGGACAAACTCGTCCGAATTAGGCGTGGTCGAAACTAAAGAAGCTTGGGAGGCAGCAAAGCCTGTCGGATGCTGACCCAAGACAACAGACGAATTTACCATTAAGTAAATCGAGGTAAAGAGGATTATTTTCATGACGGGGAAGGTGTTACGTTTACGCTGCTTGTCAGTCGATTAGCTGTACAAAGCTCTCGTATTCATCCTAGTGTGTCAATCACCCAATTCGGTGATTTCGTGTCCCCCAATTCGGTGATTTTCCCGACTAAGGGGTTGTTTAGGCCCAGATCATGAAACAGTTTCTCCTATTTTTTCTTGTTTGCCTGAGTAGTAGCAGCGTTGCCCAGAGCTACGAGACGCCCCCGTTCAATTTCGACCGGGTCATGTACCGGCCTTATGTGGATAGCCTGCTCCGAGCCACGCAAAGCCGGATTCGGTCGCTCGATAGGCTACCTCATTCGGCGCGGGTCGATACGGCGCGGCTGGAGTTGACTCATTTTCTGGCGTATGTGCATTACAGTGGTCTGTATTCGCGCGACAGTGCGCTCACGGTGTCGTCGCGATTGGTGCGGATGGCCAGACAGATCCGCAATGTGAAATACCAGATTAAGGGGCTGTTGACTATTGAACGGTATCACCGTGCCCATAAGATCGACTATCCACAGGCTATCCGGCTCAACTACCAGATTTTGGCATTGATTGAGACCTCGCCACAGACGTTTGCCCCCTACTACTGGCGTATTTATCGGAATCTGGGAGCCATTAACAACACCATTGGGGAACATGCCGAAGCCACCGGCAATTTTCAAAAAAGCCTAATTTTCTTTGACAAAGATTCTAAAAGCGACCCCATTCATCGCGTTGATTTACACCAGTCGCTGGCCAATTCGCTGCGGAACCAAAACCAACTGGCCGAAGCCGAAACCCATTGTCTGATTGCCTGGGAGTTGCTCCAGAAAAGTAATGCCTCTCTTTCCAGCAAGGCGTATTTGACCAACGAAATTGGGCGGCTCTATATCAGTCAGCGAAAGCCCGATCAGGCTATTCCGTATCTAAAAAAATCAGTTGACTATTGGGGTAAACTGAACGCGCCGATCACGCAAGCCGATGCTCTGGCCGATCTGGCCGAGGCATACGCCAACCTGGGAGATTTCCGCCAGGCTATCGTTCATGCGAACGATGCGCTGAGCAAAAACGATAAAGTGTTTACGCCTACACTAACGGCCTATTCGGTCTTGATTCGGGCATACGAACATCAACAGGATTGGCAGAAAGCATTTGTGTATCAACGGCTTTACAATGCCAAAAAAGAAGAAGAACAGAAGGCTATCAACGAGCGCGAAAGCCTCCGCAGTCAGGCCAAACAGGAGCGCGAACAACTCGAACGGCACCACCGTCAGGAGCAACTTTTACAAAATGAACGGTATCAACTACTGGCTAAACAAGCCGAAATTGACCATCTGAACGGCATTAATCGGTCGAACGAGTTTTTGCGGCTCACCCAAACGAACGCCCTGAAACACCAACTCGAAAGCGGGCAGATTCGGGCCTCGGCCCAGCAAAAACAGGCACGCCAACAGGCTGTAATCAAACAACTCAACATAGACCAACTCCGGCTGGGGTTGCAGGCACAGAGCCGACTGCGTAACCAGTTGGCTGTTGGTTTGGGCATTATTAGCCTTCTTGGTGTACTGCTGTTGTATTACAGCTTGCGGCTTCGGCGGATCAACAAAACGCTGTTGGCCAAGAATCGGGAGATCGAAATGGCTCTTCTGCGCGGTCAAACGCTGGAACGCAAGCGGGTTGCCACCGAACTCCACGACCGGGTAAGCAGCCTGCTGGGTGCCACCAAAATGACGTTCCAAACCATTGACTCCGATACACTCCCCCCACGCGCCCGGCAGCTCTACGAAAGCAGCCTGCACCTCCTCGACGACGTGGCCACGCAGGTCCGGCAACTGTCGCACAACCTCGTGCCGGAACAGTTGTTGCAACAGGAATTGGCCGTGTCGCTGAGGGAATTAGTACGAAAGTTGAACATCGCCCGGAAAACCAGTTTCACCCTGACCGGTGCCCTCGACCGCCCGTTACCACTGACGCCCGATGCCAAATTTCACCTGTACATCATCTGTCTGGAATTGTGTACGAATATCATCCGGCACGCCCGCGCAACACAGGCCCAAATCAAACTAGTCGACAATGGCAATTGGCTGGCGATTCAGTTGAACGACAACGGCGTGGGGATGTCGGCCACTGCCACCGAAGGTATGGGTTTGCAAAACATGCGCGAGCGGGCCGAAGCGATTGGGGCGCAATTTTGGTTTGAATCGAGCGTAGAGGAGGGCACAGAAGCCCGGTTGCTACTCCCGCTTCCGTAAGATCTTGAGCAGCCCGAGAGCCGAACTAACGCCCAATTTTTGATAAATTCGCTTGCGGTGGGTTTCGACCGTGTTGAACGAGATAAACAGCCGTTCGGCAATTTGCGTACTCGATAATTCGTCCAGAATCAGGCGGGCAATTTCGATTTCGCGCTGGCTCAGTAGGGTTTCGGGTGATGACTCGGCTGGAGTTTCGGCGGGCATGTCGAACACCCGGCTATCGATATACCGACGGCCCGAGGCCACGGCCCGGATGGCGTCGAACAGTTCGGCTTTGTCGGCAGTTTTGGTCACAAACCCATCGGCCCCCGCCCGCATGGCTTGTTGAACTTGGGTGGCATCGTCGGCCCCCGACAACACCAGCACCCGCAGTGAAGGGTATTGGTCTTTTAACGCGGTAATGAGTTCGGGGGTCTGAATGCCCGGCATCATCAGGTCTGTAACAACCACATCGACAGACTTTTGCGTTAAAATATCCCGCAATTCCGGCTCCGTAGCGGCCATACCCACCACCCGAAACTGATCGTTCGTAGCCAACAGGTTGGCAAAGCTTTCGAGCACCACACGATGGTCGTCGAGCAGGGCGAGGGTATGGGGCATAGCGCGGAGGTTCAGGGCAACGTTGAGAACAAATATACGCTAATCTCACGCAAACATACCCCCATCAACAGTCATGGCGTGGCCTGTGATAAACGTCGATTGGTCGGAGCAGAGCCAAAGGGCCACATCGGCCACTTCGTCGGGGTGCCCCATCCGTTTCATGGCTTGGTCGTTGGTGAATTTTTCGCGCAGTTCGGGGTTGTTTCGGAGGTTCAGGCGACCGTCCATAAGCATGGGCGTTTCGATGGCCGAGGGACAGAGGGCGTTTATGCGGATGTTCCTCGTGGCGTATTCGATAGCCGCTGTTTTGGTCATGCCCACAATGGCATGTTTGGTGGCACAATACCCTATGTTGTTTGGGTGGCCCTTGAGCGCGGCTGCCGACGCGATGTTCACAATGGCTCCCCCACCCTGCCGGAGCATTTGCGTTAGTTCGGCCTGCATGCAAAATAAGGTTCCGTTGAGGTTCACGGCTACGTTTTGCGCCCAGGCATCATCGGGGTATTCGTGCGTCGGGGCCGATTTACCACCCGTGACACCCGCGCAGTTCACGGCGCAATCCAACTGCCCCCACTCGCCAACGGCCCGCGCCACCATGCCACCAACTTGCTGACGGTCAGCGATGTTCACGTTTATGAATAAGGTGATACCCCCCGTTGCTGTTATTTGGGCGACGGTCTCCTCGCCACCCGTCCCATTCACGTCGGCCACGAGTACACGTGCCCCCTCGCGGGCAAAAGCCACCGCCGTAGCCCGCCCAATACCCGACCCCGCACCCGTCACGAGGCATACTTTGTTTTGAAAACGCATTGTGATTAGATTTTTTTGAATTGGCACCGCAACGGCGGACCGTGCGGATGACACAGATTGGGCGGATTTTGCAGATTTTTTTGTCATCCCGAAGAATGAGGGATCTACGTTGTCTACATCCGACTTGTGTGTTAACAAGGTAGATCCCTCGTTCCTCGGGATGACAAAAATCAGCCCAATCCGAAATCCGCAATCCCAAATCCGAAATCCATTTACGCTGTTCCCCAGACTTTCCTGGCGGTATTAACGACCAGTTCAACCTTGCGCCATTGGTCGTCCTCGGTCAAGTCGTTGCCGTGGTGCGTAGACGAAAACCCGCATTGGGGGCTGATACACAGGTTTTCGAGCGGCAAATACTGGGCGGCTTCGTCGACACGCTTGCAGAGATCGTCCATATCTTCGAGTTCCCGGAGTTTCGAGGAAACGATGCCCAGCACGACCTGCTTATGACGAGGCACAAACCGCAACGGCGCAAAATCGCCCGAACGCTCATCGTCGTATTCCAGAAAATACGCGTCTACGTTGATATCGTTGAACAACACTTCGGCCACGGGTTCGTACCCCCCCTCAGCAAACCAGGTGCTGCGGTAGTTGCCCCGGCAGAGGTGAATGCCCACCGTGAGATCGTCGGGGCGACCGTCGATCACCGAGTTGATCAGGGCCGCGTAGGTGCGGGGGAGTTCGTTCGGATCTTCGCCCCGTTCGGCGGCAGCAGCCCGCATTTTGGGGTCGCAGAGGTAGGCCAAATTGGTGTCGTCCAGTTGCAGATACCGCAATCCAGCCTTGTACAAGTGGTCGATTTCTTCGCGGTAGGCAAGGGCCAAATCGCCAAAAAACTGGTCCATGTCGGGGTACGACTGAATATCAATCGACTTGCGCCCACCCCGGAAGTGGATCATTGTGGGCGAGGGAATACTGACTTTCGCCGTTTGCGTCACGACCGATTTCAGGAAGTTAAAGTCGGCCACCTGAATGTCGTGGTCGTGTTTCAACTTACCCGTGACGCTCAGCACGGGGGGCGTAAATTTGTCCTCGGCAGGTCTGGCGTTCGGATTGGCCTCGATGCCGCCCGTGACCGTCACGCCCGACAGTTCTTTCAGGAAATCCAAATGAAAATAATCGCGCCGGAACTCGCCATCGGTAATGGATCGCATCCCGGTAGCTTCGAGTTTCTTGACAGTTTCGGCAATGGCAGCGTCTTCGACAGCCCGGAGTTCGGCGGCAGGAATTTCGCCGTTTTTCCAGCGATTACGGTTTTGTAAAACGGTGGGCGTCCGCAGCAAACTGCCTACGTGATCGGCCCGGAAGGGGGGTGTTTTCATATACAAGTTCGGTTTTATTTTTCCACAGAGTTTTTTGTCATCCCGAGGTACGAGGGATCTACTATACTGATAATCAATTTGGGCCTAAGCAAGCTAGATCCCTCGTACCTCGGGATGACAAAAAACTCTGTGCCTAATTGTTTTCAATAATCGCTACAGCCCGGCACCAGCCCGCGCTGCCGCCTTTGATTTTGGCCGGAAAACAGGAGACCTTGAAGCCAAATGGCGGCAACTGATCCAGGTTTGCCAGCTTCTCGATCTGACAATATTCTTTCTCGCGCCCCACGTAATGAGCCGCCCAAATGACGCCCGGACGCGGGTTGCTGAAATAATCCTCGGCCTGAATATGTAGTGGAATGTCCCAACCCCATCCGTCGGTCCCCATCACCTTAATACCCTGATCGATAAGCCAGTGCGTGGCTTCGGCGGAGGCCCCAACGTGTATTTTCACGAAATCGTCGTCGTGAATTCGCTTGTCGGCATCGCAGCGAATCAGGACAATATCGAACGGCTTAAGGGTGTAGTTGATGGCCGCTAGTTTGGTTTTCAGGTCGTCCGACGAAAAGCAGTAGCCATCGGGTTTGTCGGTGAAGTCGAGCACAACGCCATCATGGAAAAACCAGTCGAGGGGGAGTTCTTCGATGGTGCGGGAGGGCTTGCCTTCGCAGGTGGGAAAGTAGTGCCAGGGGGCGTCGATGTGCGTACCGGCATGGCCCGTGAGGTACAGAAACTCCCCGGCGGGGCCATTGCCCTCCAGGAAAACGTCAGCCGAGGCCCCGCCAAACAGTTTGGACCCCATTTTTTTGGCCCCTTCCTTGTGGTCCTCGTAGTCGATGCGCGTGGGCAACGGCTCTTTGATTTCGGGCGAAATCGTAACGGATAAGTCGATGATTTTCATATTGGTGCGCCGAGCGCGAAAAGTGTTTTTCCCATGAGTGCGCCAATGTTGGCTCCTTCGGGCAGGCGACCCTGCCATTCGAGTTGTTCGAGTTCGCCCACCTGCGCCGACACGTCGACAACCATCTTGCACCGGTCATACCGGCGGGCCATGTAGCGGTCGAAAGCGGCCTGCGGGTCGTCGCCAATGGCGAGTTCTTCACCCAAAACAACGGCGTCTTCGATAGCCAACCCTGCGCCCTGCCCCAACTGCGGGATGGTCGCATGAACGGCGTCGCCAATCATCACGACCCGGTTTTTGTACCAGGGGCCGGGCATCAGCAGGGTTTCGAGCGGGCGATAAATGACCCCTTTCGGATCGGTAATCTGCTCGATCACGTTCGTTATCATCGGGGCCGAATACTCGTCCAGAAGACTTCTCAGGCGCGGCACCAGTTCGTCTTCGGGAATAAACGGGTTGTCTTCACCCTCCGCCGATACCACGAACATATACATGGTGTCGGCGGTCATCGGAATCAGGCCCGCTTTGGTCTGTTTGCCCATAAACATGTAGCCTGTTTCGAGTTCGGCGGGCCGCTCAAACGCATACCGCCAAACCGACTGCCCAGTGTAGCGCGGCTTGTAATCGCCAAACACCAGGTTGCGGACGTTGGAGTTGACGCCATCGGCCCCCACGACCAAATCGTACTGCTCGGTGCTGTCATCGGTGAAGGTCACGGCCACGCCTGTGTCGGTGTTGTCGATAGCCTCGACGGTTTTTCCCATGTGCAAATTGACCCCTGCGGCCTGTGCGCCCTGGTATAGGACGTCATGCAGAATACGCCGGGAGATACCGTTATGCACGGGCAACCGCCCAAACGGGGGCGTGCCTAATTCGGTGAACATGAACCCGGTAGCGGTACACATTTTGACCTTGCCGTAGGGCGAACCGCGCTCCATACAGGCGTCGGCCAAACCGAGCGAGTCGAGCGCGCGCAGGGCATTTGAGGGCTGAATAATGCCCACGCCGTAAACGTTGAACGCCGGGGTAATCTCTACCAAATCAACCTCCAGACCAATTTTTCGTAGAGCCACACCGGCTGATAATCCGCCGATGCCCCCACCAACAATAAGTGCTTTTTTCATGTGTTTAGGATTTCCAATGTATCATGTTTTGCCCCGCAACCGGCGACCGGAAAAACGGGATGGTTGTGCCGCGCAAACTGCCCAGATAAACCGTCTGCAAATCCGGTCCGCCGAAGGTCAGACTGGCCATCCAGGGGGCAATAGTCCCCATCGTTTGGCCCAGTAGATCGGGCGTTACGGCGCGATTATCGTAGGCATCGAACAACGCTTTTTTCGTTGTCGGGTTCGAGTCATCCAGCAACGTCAGCACGTCGCCTTCGGGTGTAATGGCGATGAGTACGTCCGTAAAAATGAGCGTAACCCACAGGTTTCCAACTACATCAAATGCAAAGCCATCAGGAAAGCCGGGAAGCCGCGCCGGGCCATACACTTCGCGGTCGGTGAGGGTTCCATCGGGTTGAACCCGTAACCGCGAGATGCGCCAGGCCGTACTTTCAACCACATACAGCCACTCCTCGGCGGGGTCAAACCGGATTTCGTTGGTGCCACAAAAGCCCTCGGCCACGATGCGGATACCCCGTTCGTCGATCAGGCCAATATACCCATCCGTTGCCCGCGTGTTGATTTGGTCGGACCAGGGTTCGGTGCGGGTCGTGACGGTGAACCAGATACGGCCCTTCGAGTCGCGCAGGGGGAAGTTGGTTTTACCCAGCGGTTGCCCGTCGATTTCGGTGTACAGCGTCCGCAGTTGCCCGTCGCGGGTCATGGTTTCGATGGCGTTAGTACCCCAGTTGCAAATGATAAAATCACTCGGTCCGGCGTCCCGGTTTGAGCTGAAACACAAGCCATTCGGTAACGAACCCTGCGCCTGAATAAATCGGTTTTCGTAGCCTTCCTGCGTCGTCGTCTTATTGGTTGCATCCGCGAATGGCGTAACTACCCGTTGTGAGCCGTCCGGGCGTAGTTCCACCACGCCCCCCCGTGCGTCGGCGGTCCAGATCGTGCCGTTTGGCTCGGCCAGAATACACTCAGGGCGTTGCAAATCTCGCCCGATGGTTTGAATCGTGGAGCGGTCAACTTGCCAGTCTTTGAGGGGAGTATACATAATTTGGGATTTGCAGATTTTTTGTCATCCCGAAGAATGAGGGATCTACTTTACTAACGCTCAAGTCGAGGACAAACAAAGTAGATCCCTCATTCTTCGGGATGACAAAAATCCGCAATCCCAAATCCGAAATCATACAACTCGGTTCCGTAAAACACCAATGCCTTCGATTTCCAACTCCACCGCGTCGCCCGGTTCCAGCGGGCGATGAACCGTGAACGCGTTCTCGACCAGACTCCCCCAGCCAACCGTGCCCGAACCGAGAATATCCCCCGGCATGAGCGTTACGCCGTTTTCAGACGCCCGCTCAATCTGCTGATTGAAGTTGTAGAACACCGTTTTGTAGTTGCCCTCGCAGACCGTCGTGCCGTTGATACGGCTTTGCATTTTCAGGTCGAAGCGATCTTTTGGTCCCGGTGGGAAGCGCAACGGTTCCGCAAAATCGGCCTCAGTGATGGTGCAGCGGTACTGCTCAAACTCGTCTGCCGTGACAATCCAGGGGCCAATGGCGTTGGCAAAATCCTTGCCTTTGCAGGGGCCAAGCGGGGCTTCCATCTCGCGTTTCTGAATGGCGCGGGCCGTCCAGTCGTTGAAGATCGTGTAGCCAAAAATGTACGGCTTGGCATCTTTAACGGCAATGTCGCTGCCTCGCTTTCCGATAATGCAGGCCAGTTCAAGTTCAATATCGAGCCGGGTTTCGTTGGCGGGCCGCTTAATGTCGGCGTCGGGGCCAACGATGGCCTGATGGTTGGTGAAATAGAAAATTGGCATCTCGTACCACGCCTGCGCAATGCTATGTCCAAACGAGCGCGACGCATTGAGCATATGCATCTCGAAGCCAATGTAGTCGCGGAAACTGCGCGGATTCGGCAACGGAGCCAGCAGTTTCACCGAATCGAGCGGGTGCGTTGCCTCGGCATCGGCCCAACCGTTCTCTCGAATCAGGCTAAAATAGGCCTCATGATTGTCGATAAACGACAGCATATCGACGGGCAGTTGGCCGTTGCTGACCAGGTTCATGTCGACTATGCCATTCAGATCGGCGGTCATCCAACCGGCGCGGGCCTGACCGTCAGGGTTTTCAAAGGTTACGAGTTTCATGTTTTATTGAGTGATTGAGTGGTTGATTTTTGTCATCCCGACCGGTCCGCCGGTGCGGCAGGAGGGATCTACTCCGTTTATCCTCAATTTGTGAGTACCATAAGTAGATCCCTCCTGCCGCACCGGCGGACCGGTCGGGATGACAAAAAATCCACAATCCCAAATCTATTTGACTTTCCAGACTTGAATCAGAACGTTTTGGGGGTTGCGGATGGCCGAGCACACGAAAATGGTGTTGTTCATCCACGCATACGGGCCGGGGGGAGCCTCGAACTTGGCCACCGTTCGGAAGTAATATTCAGAGGGTGGCACTAGTTCGCCCCGCGAGATGCGGGCGGCTACTTCGGGCGTTGCCACACGCAAACCGACATTTTTGATATAAATAAGCACCCCGTCGTTCGTTCGGAACTGGTAATGGGCTTCGAGTTCGGCCACGCCATCAGCCCGGACCACCTGCCAATCGGCCCCACCGTTCAGGATGGTCCCCTTGATGGTTGGCCCCTCGACGGTGCCGCCCGTGATCGGGATAATCCGGCGCAGGCCGTGGGGCGTGTCGCCGACAGTTAGGGGCGGGCTGATCTGCACAGCCAGTTCGCAGACAAATTCGAGGGTCGGGGCCATCGGAGCAGGTTGGGGTTGGGCTAGTGCAGACATACAAACGAGCAGAAAAAGAAGTGTTACGGTGGTTTTCATTGGTCCATTCAGGTGAGTTGGTTCAGCGACTGCACATCAAAACCAGCCACCCGTTTGTAGTGGTCCATTACCTCGGCCAGCTCGTCGTGCGGGATTTCATGTTTCTCAAAACCAGTCGGGAAACGGGCCTCCATCAGGTCCAGAATCTGATCGGGGCCTTTGGCGCGATTTTGCAGGACCACCTTCGCCGTTGCCGGTACGCGCTCGCGGTCATAGGCAGTGAGTGCGTCGAGCGGGTCGGTCGTAGACGTGAGCGCACGGGTGAGGGCATCGGCATCCAGAATGGCCTGCGAGGCCCCGTTGGAGCCAATCGGGTACATGGGGTGGGCCGCGTCGCCCAGCAGGGTCACCCGGCCAAACGTCCAACGGTCCAGCGGGTTACGGTCCGACATTGGAAACTCGTAGACTTTACCCGAACCGGCCATCATCTGCGGCACGTCGAGCCAGTCGAACTGCCAGGTTTTGTAGAGATCGAGCAGGCGATCTTTGTCGGCTTCGCGGTTCCAGTCGCGGGCGGTGAGGGTCGATTGGCCCTCGTTCAGGTTGCCGACCCAATTGGTCAGTACGCGGCCGTCGACGTCGGGTTTGGCAATGGGGTAGACCACCATTTTCTGCTGCATACTGCCGATCATGGCCATCACGTTGCCCGCCAAAAACGGGGGCATCATCGTTGTGCCACGATACAGCACGTTCTCGGAATAGATGGGCGGTCCTTCGTCCGGGTAGAGTTGTTGCCGAACAACCGAGTTGATGCCATCCGCCCCAACTAGCAAATCGGCCCGTTCTTCGTGGATCATCTCGCCTGTTGCCCGGTCAACAAAATGCGCAACAACTCCCTCGTCATTCTGCTCAAAATGGTCCAGGTGATGATTCGTTCTAACGGCGTCGGGTCCGAGGGTTTCGCGCACGGCATCAAACAGAATGTATTGCAACACCCCCCGATGCACCGAGAACTGCGGCCACTTGTAGCCCGCAAACTGCCCGCGCGGTTCGCTCCAAAACCGTTGCCCGAACTTGTTAAAATAGCTTAGTTCGGCGGTCTCAACGGCGTGTTCGGCGATCCGCTCCAGCAGCCCCACCCGCGACAACACCCGCATAGAATGGGGTAACAGGTTGATACCCACCCCCAACGGCTTAATTTCAGGCACGGACTCGCACACGACCACCTCCATGCCCGCCCCATGCAGACACAGCGCGGCTGTCAGACCGCCAATACCACCACCGATGATTAAGACTTTCATAAAGAGTGAATGAGCGAAAGAGTGAATGAGTGAAAGTGCGAATTGGCTGACGCGGCTTTTCGCACTTTCACTCATTCACTCTTTCGCTCTTTATATTTCCTGACTCGCAAATCCGCCTGCGCCTGGTGAGCGGCAAAGTTTTCGATGGCACACAGGCGCGAACAATATTCACCGATTAAGGCACTGGCTTCGGGCGTTCGAATTTCCTGGTACGTACAGGTTTTCAAGAACTTACCCACCCACAGGCCACCGGTGTATCGGGCCGCTTCGCGGGTCGGGAGCGTATGGTTCGTGCCGATAACCTTATCGCCATAGGCCACGTTGGTTTTATCACCCAGAAACAGCCCGCCGTAGTTGGTCATGCGGTCGAGGAACAGGCGGGGGTTTTCGGTCATCACCTGCACGTGTTCGGAGGCAATGCGGTCAGCTTCCGAGATCAGCTCATCGACCGTGTCGCAGAGGATCACCTGCCCGTAGTCGCGCCAGGCCACACCCGCCACATCGGCGGTGGGGAGCGTTTGGAGTTGGTGGTCTATTTCGGTTTGTATGCCGTGGGCAATGGTCGGGCTGGTGGTGAGCAGAATGGCGGGCGACGTTGGCCCGTGTTCGGCCTGGCCAAGCAGGTCCGTTGCGCAGGTTTCGGTATCGGTAGTATCGTCGGCAATGATGAGCGTTTCGGTGGGTCCGGCAAAGAGATCGATGCCCACTTTACCATAGAGTTGGCGTTTGGCTTCGGCCACGTAGGCATTACCCGGCCCAACAAGCATATCCACGCCCTGCACGGTTTCGGTGCCGAGGGCCATCATCGCCACCGCCTGAACACCGCCAATCAGGTAAATCTCGTCGGCCCCGGCGAAGTACATAGCCGCGACGGTTGCCGCTGGAATTTCGCCCTTGATGGGGGGTGTGCAGGCAATCACACGTTTCACACCGGCCACTTTGGCCGTCAGCACGCTCATGTGGGCCGAAGCCACCATCGGGTAGCGACCACCCGGCACGTAGCAACCTACCGAGTTGACCGGAATGTTTTTATGCCCCAGAATCACGCCCGGCAGCGTCTCGACCTCCACGTCGCGGATAGCCTCGCGCTGGATTTGGGCGAAGTTGCGAATCTGGGTTTGGGCAAAATGAATATCGTCGATCACCTGTTGCGGCAGGGTTGCGATAATCATTTGAACCTGCTCCGGGGTCAGCCGAAAACTATCAGGCGACCAGTTATCGAGTCGTTCAGAAAGTTCGCGCACAGCCACGTCGCCCCGCTTACTCACATCGGCAAGCATGTGCTCGACGGTGGCCCGAACCTGCACGTCGGCCTCCCCTGACTCGGCGTAGGTGATGCCTTTTTTGATTAATTTTACCATGTTTTCAAACCACCATAATGGCAAAAGATTTATTTTACGACGCCGTGAGAACGGCACTAATAAAGAGGGTTGGACAATTACGCACGACCCGTACACGCTTAAAATCGCTAAACGACAGTTAAATATCGATTTAGGGGCCGAACGAGTTTTGGCTGCTCAACGTGGTACTGAAATCATTGCTGTAGAAATAAAAAGCTTCCTAAGTCCATCGCCCATTTATGACCTTCATAAAGCTGTAGGACAGTACGTAAACTATCAGTTTGTACTAAACCGGGATGACCCTACTCGCAAACTCTTCTTAGCTGTACCTCTCGAAGCATACCGTACATTCTTCCAGGAACCCGATATTTGGGAATTAGTCAAATCGATTGCTATGCCATTAGTCGTTTACGATGACCAGACAGAGAAAATCATACACTGGTTTACATTCTAAGCATCATGAACAACAAAATTGAAACATATCAGCCTATCGTCTTCTCGCTTTTAGAGCAATATGCTCAACATCGACCAGTAAACGTGCAGGAATTTGAAAATGAGGTAGTTGCAGACAGAGAACGAAATCATTTTCAGTTAGCAAGTATCGGCTGGGAGAAGGATGGTCGTTTTTTTCACAATGTTATTTTCCATTTCGACATTAAGCCCGATGGTAAAATTTGGATTCAGGTAAACAATACCGACGTTGACATTGCCGCAGAATTGGTGGAACGTGGAGTTTCCAAGTCTGACATTGTCATTGGTTTCCAACCCCCACGCTATCGCCCCTACAGTGGTTATGCCGTAGCCTAACTCTCCAGCAATTTTCTGGCTACCCAGTCGAACATGTTGAATGTCTTGGTGAAGTCGTCGATTTGGCAGTGGGCCGAACCGCTTTCTCCTTTCGGGACAACCTCCAGAACGTGTTCGCACATCAGGGCTGCGTCGAGTTTGTAGGCGTTTTCGACTACGTTTTGCCGGTCGTCTTCGCCATGAAGAATGTAGGTCGGCATGGTGATTTTCTCGGCTACGCCGTCGAGCGCGAATTGCTTGAGTCGTTCGCGGGCGTCGGTCATGTTATTGGCCCCCACGATGTGCTGCACGATTTCGGCTAAGGGGTGATTATCGGGCCGGTTTTTCCAGACGTCGTAATAACTCCAAACGGCCCCGAATACCATACAGACTTTGAAACGAGGCTCAAAAGCCGCACAACGAGCCGCCATGTAGCCCCCCATCGACACGGCCCCGATCCCCACCTGGCTCGTATCGACGTAGTCGCCGAGGTTTTCAATGACCCAATCCAGTACGGCTGTTCCGGCTACCTCAAAATCGTGGCGCGTCAGGATATGATTGACCCGCAACGAGTAGCCCTGTCCGGGGCCATCCATCGCCAACAGCGCAACTCCCCGCTCGTTCAGGTGCTGCGAAATGCCGAAATAAAGCTCCTCGGCGAGGCTGTCTAAGCCCCCAAACATCACCATCACGGGAGGGTTCTTTATGCCCGCCGGGGCAAACAGGTAACCCGGCAGAAATGCGTCCCCAAACGGCACTTCGACCCGTACGGGCTTCTGTTCAAAATGCTCAATGGCTTTCAGAAAAGCGTCGCGTGCCTTGAGGTAGGTGGGCAGTTTGCGGGCGTCGCTCGGTTTAAGGAAAAACTCAGCTGTGCGGAGGTAGTTGAACGCCCGGAGCATGGAGCGTCGGGCCGTGACGAAGTTGCCGTTTTGAAGGGCCATTTCGCCAATATCGAACACCTTATTGCCCATATTGACCCAGGCATGATGAAAACTTTCGTTGTCGCCGGGGGTAATCTGACTCGCTACTTCGAGGCATTCGGCAAACTCACCCCCGCCATAATGCGCCTGCGTGAGTGCCCGGTTAACTTGATAGGAGGGCATATACTGCCCCGGAAAATAGTGCCACATTCTTGATTACGGATTTGGGATGGGAACGCGGATGACGCGGGCACCCGCGTCATCCGCGTTCCCATTAATATTTCTAAATATCTACTGGTTTCACGACGCCATCGGTCAGGCCGAGGGATTTCCCTTTGGCCATTTCGGCGAAGGGATTGGCCGTACCCCAGGCGTCGTTGGGATTGTCTCGGAGGTAATGCAGATCGGGGCCGTGATCGGGCGCGAAAATGAGCCGGGCGCAGGCGTAGAACTCGAACAGAATGCCGCTGCCGGGTTCCACGATGTATATAAAAAAGCCCTCGTCGGCCTTGTGGCGGGTGGGCGCACCCATCACACTCTTGTAGCCCTTCTCAATGAAAAAATCGAGAGCCAGAAGCACCTCCTCGCGGCTGTCGAAGTTCCAGGCCACGTGGTTGAACACGCCCCGGCCCGGCCCCTCAATGGTGGGGTCAGTGAACACCGCTATGTCGTGCGAGAGGTTGCCGATGGTCCAGAGGCCGCCCACGGGCGGGATTTCGTCGGCGATGCGGACCTCATCGGGGTTTTTGAGGCCCATGCCCTGCCAGAACTCCTTTTCTTTTCCGTACTGGAACTTCGCAACCATGTAGGTGATGTGATCGAACCGGCGGGGGTTTGCGCCAATGCGCCGGTTACTGGCGTAGCGGTCGGCATAGACGCTGCCCCGCTCACCTGTTTCGCGCAGCCAAACGACATCCCAAAACACCTCATGCACGTGACCGTCGGGCGACTGAAACCGGTAGGCCCGGCCATGACCCAGGTCGCCATCAACCCAGCCCAAACCAGCCCCAATGGACTCCAGGTAGGCCACGCAGTCGTCGAGGGCTTCGGGGCTGTCGGCCCGCCAGCCGAGGTGACCAAGGCCGGCCGTTTCGCGGTGGGTTACTTTGAGCGTATGGTGGAAATAATCGCCCCAGGCCCGGAAATACACCGACGTTTCGTCGCGCCCGGTTTCGTCCAAACCAACAATGTCGCGCAGAAATTCGACTGACTTCTCGACGTTGGGTGAATAGATTTCCAGGTGAGCAAGTTGAGATAGGTAATGAGGGTTTTTGGCCATCAGACGTTACATTATTCGGCTAAATTCTATTGCAAATCTAATTACACAAGAAACAGTATTGTTAGGCTATAAGCGGCCTAAATCATGCAAAATCCGGCAATTTGATCTTTAACCTACCCGTTTATTGTCAGTTGCTTGTATTGTTTGGGGGTCATGCCCGTTTTAGCTTTGAACATCCGGCTGAAATCGCTGGGCGTCTTTTCGGTGAGTTTAAAGGCAATGTCGCCAATAGAGAGTCCCGTTTGTGAGAGCAACACTTTCGCTTCGAGCAAGAGCATTTCCATCAGCAAATCCTGCGCCGATTTGCCCGTCGTAGTCCGCACACACTTATTCAGGTGATCGGGTGTAACGGCCAGTAGATCAGCATATTCGGCCACATGCTGTTTGGTATGAATATGCTGCGACAGAGCATTTTTATATCCCTGCATAATTCGATAAGCAGCATTCCTGGGAGCCATGCCTGCCATCCGAACCATCGGCTTTAACTCGGCAAAAAAGGCGGTTAAATAGGCGGCAATGATGCATAAATCGGCCCCTTCCTGTTTGGCATATTCGGTTTCGAGACGGTGGAGCAGGTGAATGAGCACTGGCAGCAACGCCCCGTCGACTTGCACCAGCGGGTGACCTTCGGGCTGTAGAAACCCACACTCCCCAAACAACCGATTGTGCGGAAATACCTGCTCGATCAGCCCCCAATCGAAATGACAGAAGAAACCCTGCGCATCGTCGCTCATTTGCTCGTGGGTCGAAATCTGGTAGGCGGGCAGAAAAAACAGGGTGTTGGTCTCAAATGAATATTCGTTCAGCCCTTTGCTGCGTTTGGAGTGACCCTGGGTCAGAAAAACAAAGTCGAACAGGGTTTTTCGGTGTGGCAAAATTGGAAACTGAAGTTTCTCCCGAATGTCCTCGATCCGGTTGATATGGAACAGGTCGTGTACAGCGGTGCGCTCCACCCGCCAACCGGAATCCCGGAAGTGATGGTCATTAAGGTCGGCGGGGCGCAGAGTCTTTATCATTTTCGGATTTGGGATTGCGGATTTAGTGGATTTTTGTCATCCCGACGAAGGAGGGATCTAGCTCACCTACAGTCAACTTGTGTGTCGATGGAGTAGATCCCTCCTTCGTCGGGATGAAAAAAATCCGCTCAATCCGCGTTCCAATCAGTTCATCTAAGCGGCCTGCCCCCATCAACGGGAATTATACTGCCGGTGGTGAAGGTGAGCGTGGTGGCCAGGGCCAGAACCGCGTTCGCAACGTCGTTGGGGGTGGCCAGGCGACCAAGCGGGGTAAGGTCGGTTTGGGTTTGGATGTACGCCGGGTCAAACTGTTTCGCGTACTCGCCTAACACCCAACCGGGCGACACCGACACTACCCGAATCGTGGGAGCCAACGCCCGTGCCAGCGAGCGCGTCATGGAGTCCATCGCGGCTTTAGAAGCACAATAGGCCACGTTGCTACCGATGCCTGTTTGCCCCGCCACCGACGATATATTGACAACCAGCGCGTCGCCACTCGCCAGCAGCAGCCCCTTACACGCCCGAATCATGGCAAATGAACCCCGGAAGTTGGTCTGAAAAATCCGGTCGATCCACTCGTCGGTCAGGGCGTCGAGATCGTTGTGGGGGACGGGGGTCGTTATACCCGCGTTGTTCACCAGGATGTCGAGTTGGCCATACTCTTCGGTCAGGAATTGGGTCAAAGCCATCAGCCGGGCGGGGTCGGTGTTGGGCGCGTGGAAGGCTTGATGTTTCTGACTGCCCCCCGGCAATGATAAAATGAGGTCTTCGGCTTTTTGGGCGTTGCTGTTGTACGTCACGATCAGCGAGGCCCCAGCCTCAGCGAGTTGCGTACAAATGGCCTCGCCAATGCCCCCTGTCCCACCTGTGACAAGTGCTATTTTTTGTGATAATGCTGGCATACGTTGTTGTCAAATCGCCACGAGTGGCTCTGCTAGTTGACCTACCTTTGCTGGTGCCGTTTCCTCTAACTTACTCACGCAAAAAATTCCCAACACAGCCATCACCGACGACACCCACAAAAACGCCGAGGGCGCAACTGTGTCGGACAGCACACCCGCCAACGCAGGCACCATTACCCCGCCCACTAGTTCGCCAACTGCCGTTGTAAGACCCAACGCTTTAGCTTTCAGGCGGTTGGGCACAGCCTCGGAGGGCACCACGGCAGCCACCACGGGCAACAGGCCCATCATAAAATACGTCAGGAACATGGCGGGTAACTGAGCTGCCGAACCCGCCAGAAAATACACCGCAAACGGATAGAGCGCACCCACTCCGCAGAATAGTAACAATACCGGTTTCCGGCCAATTCGGTCGGAGAGAGCCGGGACAATGATAGACGACAAAAGCCCCGATACGCCCAGCAGGCCCATTGTTTTACCCATTTCGTCGGCTGTCATATCCTGCGCCGTTACGAAATAGTTGGTGATAAACGGCAAGGTGGCAAACCACCAGCCAAACACGCAACAGGCCGCCAGAACACCCCACCGAACGTTATTGTACTGGAGCAGTTCCGACACGTTCAGGGCCGATTGTTCGCGCTTACCCGCACGCTCGGCGGTTCGTTTTTTCAGCACAAACCAAGCGAGCACGCCAAACAACAGTCCCGGTGCGCCAGCCACAAAAAACGCATTGCGCCAGCCTATGTTTTCGGCAATCTGCACCAGCAACACCGGGGCCAAAATAGACCCGCATAGGGCCGACCCAAACGCCTGCAACAGGCCCGAGTTTAATCCCAACCGATTCGGCGACGACTCCCGCTCTACAAAGTTCTGCGCGAGCGGAATCACTGGTCCTTCGGCAAAGCCCATGACCAACCGGGCCAGCAACAACGTCACAAACGACGTAGCCAGGCCCGACCCAAACGAACAAATCGAAAACGTGAAAACGGCCACCACAAAAACGATTTTCTTGCGATTGTTGGCCTCGGCCCAGGCCGTCGAGAAGTAGCTCGAAAACGCCCAGGCCAGCGACAATGCCCCCGCCAGCAAACCAATTTGGGTGTTGCTCAGGGCGAGGTCTTTCGCTACATAGGGCATCAGAAAGTTCAGGGCCAGCCGGTCGAAGAACAGGCACCCGAACGTGAGGGCCATCAACAGCACAATGCTGTTTTCGTAGGTAAAAAGTCCTTTTTTCATGAATCTTGAGGTTTAGGAAATACTATTTTTACGCTCACTATCAATAACTTATTCCATGATCAAACTTGAACAAGGCATAACCGCTGCCTTCGCGGTAGCCCGGCACGTCGGACAGGTTTTCCCGGACAGCTTTTTCGGAAGTCGGGATTGTGAAGGGTAGCTTACCTGTGGGTTTGAACGCTCCGCTCACCACGTCGAGCAGGGCTTCGGGCGTTGTGCCGAAGGTGGCCAGCATCGTTTGGGTAGCCGACGCATCCAGCTCGTCCAGCACCCAGGGGTTCGAGAAGTTAATGGCCAGTACGGTGGGTTTACTTTTGAGCAGGTCGTTGACGTGCGCCACGTCGATCCGGTTTTTCGACAGGCTCAGTTCAATAGGCTTGCTTGTCGAACTAAACAGCCCCCCGCCATTCGGAATCAGCCAGAGCAGCACCACGTCGGCCTCGTCTTTGGTCGATACAAACTCCAGATTACCAACTGATTGCGTGGGTTTATTTACCCGGATCGGGTTGCCCTCGCGCCCGTTGTCGTAGTAGGTCTCAAAGTAGACTTTGGTTTTGGCGCGTAGAGGCAGGCGTTTTGCCTCGTTGCCGAGTAGCACGATAGACTTCCGTTGGGCGAGGTCGGCGCGTTTCTGAAACCCGGCATTCCCCACGACCTGCGTGGCTTTGTCGACGTCAACATATGGATTCTCGAACAGGCCCAGCACGAATTTCTCCGCCAGCAACCGCCGGACCGATTCGTTGATCCGACTCTCCGAAACCAACCCCTGCCGGACGGTTTCGAGCAGGGTGCCAGGGTCGGCGGTGCCGGAGAAAATGTCCACGCCTGCATCCAGAGCTTTCTGATACCGTTGGTGTAAGGTGAGGTTTTCCACGCCCCAGGGCATCATATCAATAGGGCCGGTGTCGGAGTTGATAATCCCCTTGAAGCCCAATTGTTTCCGTAGTAAATCGCTAATAATTGCCTTGTTGTACGAAAAGCCCACGGGTTCCATGTTCTTGTCTTTGGGGGCCGAGTAATAGGGCATAATGGCCGAGGTTCCGGCATCAATAGCCGCCTTAAACGGTTTCAGGTGGTCCTGAAAATTGTTGCCGGGATAGTGCGCAAACTTGCCCCAGTCGAAGTGGGAATCAAGCCCATTTTCCTGCGGACCGCCACCGGGGAAGTGTTTGGTGGTCATGGCCACGGAGTTGGGGCTCAATTTCGGACCCTGAAAGCCCAGCACGATTTCCCGAATCATGCTCGCGGCCAGATCGGCGTCTTCGCCAAAAGTGCCCTCTACACGCTGCCAACGGGGTTCGGTGGCCAGATCGGCCATGTACATGTAGCCTTTTCGGAGGCCCACTGCCGCCCACTCCTGCCGGGCAATATCGGCAAATTCGCGGGTCAGTTTGGGGGCGCGCATGGCCGCCAAACCCAGTTCGCCGGGCCATTTTGAAAAGGCTGTGGTCCCCACGCTCAGGCCCACGCTCGCGTCGATGGTAACGTGATTGCGGGGGTTCGAGGCCACGATGGCCGGAATGCCCAACCGCGAGTTTTCGCACAGGGCTTGCAGGTTATTGGCCCACTCGGCCACGATTCGTGCCGACGGATTGGCCCGCAAAATGAAGTGCCGCAGATGAAATTGGTTCACTCCTTTCGTGGTCCCTGCCGCCGACATCAGCGGCACCGCCAATGGTTTGCGGGTAAACATGTTGTTGGGTTGCACCAAATCTTCCTCGTTGAAACCGCTGCTGATTTCAGGACGGGGTGTGTTCGTTCGGGGTGCGTTAGCCTGAAACACAAAGTCGCCTGCCATGCGCGTGGTGCTGATGAGCATAAAGCCAACTTTTTCTTCAAGCGTCATTTGCGCCAGCAGGTCGTTCACGCGGGTGTCGACGGGCAGTCGCCAATCTTCATATCGGTCGAGCTTGCCGTTTTTGTTCAGGTCTTTGAATGTCAGCGACTTGTCCTGCACCAGTGTCACGCTCCGCTTTCCCAAAACGGGTTGTGCGGGCTTCTGCGCGAGGGCGAGGGTAGGAATTAAAAGTAGGAGTAGTAAGGGTTTTCTCATTGTTCGTCATTTGTGTCCTGTGTGTTCACCTCGTCTTCATAAAGCCCTGAAACTTCAGCCACTCGCCAAAGCGTTCATACCACGAATCGACGGGCAGGTTTTGCTTCCGCATCCCGAAGCCGTGGCCCCCTTTCTCGTAAATGTGCAGTTCGGCGGGTTGCCCGGCCTCGAACCATTTGCGGTAGATGCTGATGCTCATGGGCATCATTTTCAGTTGATCGTCGCCCGCAACGGCTACAAAAATGGGCGTTTTGGGGGTTGGAATCGTGGACCCAATCACGGCCGGTTCGTAGGCATAAATGGGGGCCACGAAGTTCGGGCGGTTCGCGTCGGTTGCGTTATACACCACCGACATCGTGAGTGTTCCCCCCGCCGAGAAGCCCATAAACCCGATTTTCTGCGGGTCAATGTTCATGGCTGCGGCATGGTCGCGGACGTATTTCATGGCCGTGAGTCCGTCGGCCATAGCGAGCGGTACAACGGGGGCGTTTTCTTCATCGAGTTTCTTGAAGTCGGCCATCTTGCCCATCAACTCCTGCACGGGGTCGTCGGTAAAGCTACGCGCCAAGCGATATTTCAGAACAAAGGCAGCAATACCCTTACTGTTGAGCCATTTAGCCACATCGACGCCTTCGCTGTTGATGCTCAACGTGTGAAACGCACCCCCCGGAGCCACCACCACCGCCGTGCCATTGGCCGCTTCTTTTGGTGGCAGGTAGGCTGTTATCGTTGCTTCCGAGACATTGTAGACCACCTCGGTATTGAACCTATTTTGGGTACTCGTCTGCTCGCTCCAGGTCCAGTTTTCGGAACCTTTGGGCTTACCGTCATAGAGTTTGATAACCTGCTGGGCCAGGGATATTTGGGCGAGCAGGAGAAAGCAAAGTAGTGATACTATTTTCATTGGTTTAGGGTCAATAATGAAACTGTTCTAACTTTATGAAAAGAGTTCGATTTGCATTTTTGTCATGGCTCCGGCCACCCGGCCCGAAGAATGAGGGATCTACTTTACCAATACTCAAGTTGACCATCAGTGAGCTAGATCCCTCATTCTTCGGGCCGGGTGGCCGGAGCCATGACAAAAACCGCTTACAAACGAACCTTTAAACAATTCCATTTACAATTTCCCAATTGACCGCCACATAGCCAATTCCTCACTGAAACGGTTCGGTATCACCTCGCAGTTTTCGCTGATCCGCATGGTCGAGCGGTTTTTGGCGGTATAGGCGGGCCATTCGGGGGCGTTTTTGGCGGCAGGTTTGCCTGTTCGGGCGAAGGTGGTCCAGAGTTCGGCGAAGTTGTGCGAGGCCGTAAAGCGTTCGGGGCGGTTGCCGCCGAAGAAGCTCTCGCGGGCGGGGGAGCCATCGCGTGGGGGAATCTCGTTGTTGAATTTGAACGAAATGTCCATCGCGTGGGGCGTCCCCATCGCGTAGTCCGTGCCGGGAATCTTCTTCTCCGACTTATACCCGAAGTTGTACAGATAGACCGGTGCCCCACCTTGTTTGGCCTTTTTCTCGGCAATATCCACCGACCCCAGGCCCATCATCGTGATCGACGAAACAGCTACGAAAATATCTGGGGCCGAAGCCGTCGGGCGGGCTTTGCGGTAAGCGTCGATGATTTTGGGGGCGTCGGCTCCGTATTGCGGTTCGAGCTTTTGGCGCAGGGTGTCAAAGTCCAATTTTGCAAACTCGGTGTCTTTCCGTTCCCAAGCAAAAAACGTGTACTCGTCCTCGTTCCAACCCACAAGCAGCGGTTTATCTCGCGAGATTTTCGGTGCCCCCGGATCGAACGGGTGGTTGGGTAGCAAGCCCCCATCGACCACCGGCCCAAACCCACCCGCGTTGCGCTGCATGGGGCCTTTGTTCTTATTTTTCTCCTGAAACGGCGGCACAAAGGGCAATTTCGCCTGCATGGCGAGCAGGTCAGCCGCCGGAACGTCGAGCAGTTTGCGCCAGTCTTTGGGGGTAATGTCCAGTTCTTTTAACAGCATAGCCGTGGTTTCGGCGGCTGTGTCGGGGGTCATCATCCGAACGCCCGGTCCGCTCTCAATCGACGCTCTGTTGAAATACGGGGCTGCTTCGGGCATGGCATACAAACACGACGTTTTGGCCCCGCCCCCCGATTCGCCCCAAATCATGACGTTGTTAGGATCACCCCCAAACTGCGTGATGTTCTGATGAACCCATTTCAAACCAGCTAGAATATCCTCCATCCCCCGGTTGCCCGACCCGGCGTAGTCGGCCCCGGCCAGTTCATCCAGATACAAAAACCCCAGCAACCCCAGCCTATGGTTGGTTTGCACCACAACCACGTCGAAGTTGCGAGCCAGGTTAGCCCCATCCTGCCCCCCGGAAGCTCCTGAGCCGATCACGAAACCACCCCCGTGGTTGTAGAACATAACCGGACGTTTCCGATTGTCGCAGGCGGGTGTCCAGATGTTCAGGAACAGGCAGTCTTCGGAGGGGGCGGGTTCGTTCCGGCGCGGGTTCTGGATGGCCGGTGCCCCAACCGTCAGGGCATCCCGCACGCCCGTCCACGGGTCGAGCGGGGCCGCAGCCCGAAACCGCCGATCACCCGACGTCCGACCAGCGTAGGGAACGCCCTTGAAGATCGTTACGCCGTCGTTGCGCGTACCCCGGATTCGGCCATACGCCGTTTCGACCTCGGTTGACTCTTCGGCTCGCTTATAGGCTGCAAATGAGTGAGTTGGTAACGTGATAGCCGCCGTTACCAGCGACAGTTGCGACAGAAAATCACGGCGGTTAACGGGGTTCATATTGGTTTGGGGATTAGTTATAGGAAAGGCAGTCAGTACAGTTTTTGTCATTCCGAGGCACGAGGAATCTACTCTTGGTTTAGTCAAATCGACCGTAGGTAAGCTAGATTCCTCGTGCCTCGGAATGACAAAAAATCTATGCACCAAACTTGCTATACCCTCTCTCTTTAATACCGATAAAAGCGAATCTTGACGATTCGGAACGAGCCAGAACCATCATTCTGAAAACGCAGCGCACCCGTCCGTAAATCCTTGACCGCGAAGCTGCCGATGCTTCCGCCCCCCGTGCCTTCGTCGCCGTTGAGCCGCCGGGTTGTTATCCATTTGCCTTTCTCAAACGTTCCCTCGTCCATGTAGTCCACATCGAGGTGGGGCTTCTGCGGGTCGGGGGTGAGGGGCGTAAAGGTGAGTTCGTAGTCTTTGCCAACGGCCAAAAACTCGTCGGGGCCGGTTGCGATGATCAGGCCACCCGCCAACGGAGGCCCTTTGGGGGGCGGTGGCCCACCCGGAAACCGGCGGGGCGTGACCAGATTGGCTTTCACGGCGTAATTGTTCAGGGTAAACGTTTGTGTTTTGGCGGTCGAGTCCACAAAAACACCCGCCATTGTACCCTTCCCCTGATGCGCCAAAACCATCTCCTGCATCTGTTCTAACACGGCAAAGGTGTGCGTAAAGGGGTCTTCCTCATTCGGGTTGCCATCAATCCCGAACGGGGCCACACCCATCGCATCGTGTTGCCCATAAAGCCACAACGCCAGATTAGCCGGTTCGAGACCGCTGCGGATTTCGGGAATAAACAAGGGGTTGCCTGACCGATGATACTGTTCGGCGAGCGCGTAAACGCCCGGTTTGGGCGCATACACGTTGGGCGTAATGAAATCTATACTTGGGGCGTTAGCCCGCCAGACGTCGAGAAGGTGCGGGACCGGCCCACCACTTGGATATTTGCCCGGAACACCCGTGAACCCCGGCATTTTGGGCCAGGCATTCACAAACATCGGCAGGGGGTACGCTTCCTTGCCCGCTGCCGCCAACCGACCCACGTAGTTGGTATAGTGGTAAGCCGTGAACAGTTCGTCGGCCAGGTTCGACAGTACACGCGGGTTTTTCTCATCCAGCACGTTCGGCCCAAACACGGCCTCCCAACTGCCCGACGTTTTGGCTCCGTTTGCCTGCCAGATGCTGTCCAGTTCCGGCTGCAACTTGCCTTTGTTGGCGGCCAAATAGCGCGTCATGTCTGCCGGAACACCCTGACTGTAAGCTGTATTGGCCTCGTTGCTGTGGTCACGAGCCATGTTGAACAAGCCCACTTCGTTCTCCACCTGCACCATAATCACGGTTTGCTGCCGTGCATCGACCTGCCGAATGTGCTGCATCAATACCCGAAACGCATTGGCATTGGCACGCAGGTTGTTCTCCGAAAACACCGACAACAGGGGCAGACTCTCGCCCTTATCCGTTTTCACACGCGGGTATTTAGCCGGGTTGGTCTTGACCCACGAGGGCACGTAGGTCGAGTAGGTCGTTTTGAACGCGCCGAACCAGAGCAAGGCCAAATGCAGGTTTTGTTTTCTGGCCCCGGCTATCATGCTATCGACCAGCGCGAAGTTGAAACGCCCTTCCTCCGGCTCCATCAACTCCCAATAAACGGGAGCCAACACGGTGTTCAGGTGCTTCTTTTTCAACTGCGCCCAAACCGGACGCATATTCGCAGCCCCCGAAACGGTGGAGTTGTGCAACTCGCCCCCCAACACCAGAAAGGGTTTATCCCGCACAACAAGCTGCACAGCATTGCCTCTGCGCTCCAGATGTGGAGGCTGTTTGTACGACTGCGAAAAGGCTGAAAAACCGAGGGTAATCAGCAGGGTAACATGGATAAGACTCTTCATTACTTCTGTGCAACCGTCTTACCCACCGTTTGCGCTACCACTCGAACCGGTCCCAGCAAGCCCGATGGCAGCAAGGGCGATTCAGCGCGGTAGAACGGCATCGTTGTGTAAGTAATTTTATTCGTGACACCCGGTTGAGCATCGCCAATGAGTCGGTTTACCCAGAGGTTAGTCACGCGCACCTGCACCGTGTTGCTGCCCGCTTTGAGAGCATCGGTGATGTCCAGACGGAAGGGTTTTTTCCAGACCGTTCCCACTGTTTTGCCGTTTACGACCACCTCAGCCAGATTCTTCACCTCGCCCAAATCGAGCAGGTAGCGGGCGTTTTTGGGCAGGGCCGGAACGGTCAGGGTGTTCTGGTAAGCCGCTGTGCCGGAGAAGTATTTGATACCTGGGTCGGCATTTTCGTGAAGAGAGGCCAGCGCGTCCAACGTGGTTTGAGTGGGTGCGCCCCTCCCCTCCTGAAAGCCTACTTTCCACGCGCCCGACACCTGCGCCACAAGCGACTCCGTCACAGCGGGTTTGGTATAGGCGGTTGCGGTGGCTTTCTCGCCAAACACAATAAAGTATGATTCCCAGGGGTCAAACTTGAGCGGCACAATCGTCCGACCGTCTTTGATTTGGTACGAAACCCGCTCGGTTTTACCCGTTTCGGGGTGCCACAACATCGGCACTTTGCCCGTTATGCGGAAGCTGACCGTAGCCTCGTTGGGGTCGGCACTGCGGCTGTCGAGCCAATACAGATCACCCGTCTCGGTTTGGCGATGGACGAACAAGACGGGGGCCGGGCCGCGCTCGGCTTTATTACCCGTTATGTCCACATCTTTTTGAACCTTCATCTCACTCAAAACGGCGTCGAGCGGCTTGGTCGAAACGTTCGGGTGACTCCAAATTTCGTTGACCATGTAGTTGAAAGCATCGGGATTGTCGCTCAGGCTTGGCGAGCGTTCGGGTTTGGCTCCAACAACCTTCATACCCGCTTTGACCAGTTCCCCCAATTTCGTCAACACAGGCAGGGTCATGTTTTTGGCCGACTCGTGCAGGGCCAACACCCGGTAGGTTTGGCCGCTTGGCGTAACGATTTGCCCGGACGCGGGGCCGCCATTTTCCACGCGCAGGGCGTCTTTTATCACCGACGCATTGGCAAAGTCGTACGCATAACCGGCAGGCACGGCGGGCAGCTTCTCGGTGCAAAGCTGGGTGATATTGTTATTTTCGCCGTAATAAACCAGCACATCGACCACGGGCTTACCCTGCTGAAGCATATGGCAGGACCGGCTCAGGTAATCGACCCAGGGTTTGGCCTGTTCGGCCCAAGTCTCCTGCCGCCCAAAATACTGCCCGAACGGCCCGAGCGAGAAACCAGGTTTCTTGTCGTCGAGTGGCTGATGCACCGACGTGTGAATCACAAAGCGATTCAGGCCCGACGCCATTTCGAGGTCGGCGGTGCGTTTGAGTTTTTCGGGGTGAAAACTGAATCCGTTGCCCACCGACGTCATCGACTCGGCAGCCACAAACGGTTTGCCGTAGATGTGCGCCACCGAAGCAGCCTCGCGAATGTCGGCCTCGCTCCGAATTTCTTCGTCGGCTCCACCCGCCAAACTTCCCGGCGTCCACATCGCCGACATCGGAATATCGGCCCGGCGTTTTACATCCATGCCATCGGCCAGATAGATACGCCCGCCCTCGTGCGATTCGGTATAGCGTTTCATACCCCGTGCCTTCAGCGCATCGCCGATGACCTCGTAATGGTTCTCCACGATCATCTCACCGATGGTTTTGCGGAAATCCCAGAGGAATTTTTCGCTTGCTTCAGCACTGTTAATCACCCGACCCGAAAGCACCGGCAAATACGGCATGAGCGAATAGCCGCGTCGTTTCTGAAACTCGGCGGGCATTTCTTTGGTCCAGTTCATGTGGCCCGCTTCGTACGAGTCCAGAATCATGTATTCGAGGCCCTTCGCGCCCAGCCGGTCGCCGGTGGCGTCTTTGTACATGTCCAGATAGGTGTCGATGTATTTCCGAACGGCCACCTTGTCGAGCTTGTCGACCTCCAGGCCCGTGGCTTCGGGCGAGGCCGGGTGGTTTTCGCGGCCTGTGAGCGCGGAACCGAGCCGCATCACGATCCAATCCGCAGTGGATGCTGGGCCTGCTGGCGGTGTCCAGTTAAGAGTTCCGTCCGCACCCATTTTTCCCGTCAGATCCACTACGTCTTCGAGTGGAACCGCGTCGGCGTTGGGGGTTACGCGGGTGGGGGTGGTTTCGCGCCAGGGGTTGAAGCCCGCTTTCTGCTCGAACAGGTCCACGCGGTCGGTGTTGTGCAGGACGAGTTCGGCCACGGGAACGCCCTGCGGCTTGCCGGGTTCGGCCTTGCCGCCCATCATCACGGCAATCATGTTTGGCCCCGACTGCTCCGTTTTGAAGGTAAACCGAAAGTATTTAGCCGTTGTTGGCGCAATGCTCACCGTGCTTTGCGGGACCGTACTGCCCCGAATCACAACCACGTCGCGGAAGGTCACGCCATCGTCGCTCACCTTGAGGCCCCGGTTGTCGGGCATCCCGTTGAACTCGGCCAACTCGCCCGCCGGGGGTGCGCCCACGATGGTGAACGCCTTGACTGTCTGCGGACTCTCAAACTCGTATTGGACCCACATATCCTGCCCCACCTCCATCGGCGGCAGCATAGTGGTCTTGTTCAGGTCGCCATCGACCAGATCGGCCAGGGCAAACGAGCCTCCACTCGACGTAACTTTTGGGTTCAGCGAAGCCAGCGATTTTTCAGTAGCCGGGAGCCGGTAGGCAATCACGGCGGCATCGGCGTAATACGTTTTGATCTCTTTCGGAGGCCCGCCCATGATCCCCGCTGAGGCTATGGCCACGTTTTGAAACTTACCCGTCGTGTTGGGCGGTTGCGGTAGTTTGCCTGTAAACGCCTGCCCACCAGTCACGCGCGTTTCCGACCAAACGTATTTCTTCATGGCATCGGCGGGGGGCACCCAGGGACCACCCGTCACGCTCCACCCCGGCGACCCGGCAATGGCCATTTCCAGGCCGAGTTTTGTGGCCAGGTCGGTGGTGTGCCGGAACGCGTCTTTCCAGTCGGGCGTCATAAACACCAGCTTTTTGGGGACCACATTGGGCGTAAACAAACTGGCATCGAAGTTCTGAAACCCACCAATGCCCACGCGCTTCATCCATTCGAGGTCTTTGGTAATGCCCTCTTTGGTGATGTTGCCGTTCATCCAGTGCCACCACACGCGGGGTCTAGCGGCATCGGGTGGGGTTTGGAAATTTTGGAGAGGAGTTTGAGCAAAGGCGATGACCGGAAGCATCCAGGCCAGCAGGGTCAGTTTTTTCATGATTGCGTCAAAGTGGCGAAATCAAAACCACTTTAACACCCATACATACCCGTCGGTCAACGGTCCTTTAATCCATTTCTAAGAAACTGAAAATACCCCCAACCCCCTAAAGGGGGCTTTATCCGACGTTGAGATAAGCCCCCTTTAGGGGGTTGGGGGTATTTTCAGCCTTGTTCAAAGTTGATTTTCAGATAGTTTCTAACCACTTACGAATGATCTGAGTCAGTGGTCGAAACTCGATCAGAAACCCATCGTGCCCATACAACGAATCGATTTCTTCATACACGGCATTGGGTATATGGCGGGCCAGAAATTGCTGCTCGACGGGCGGAAACAAGACATCCGACCGAATACCCACTACCAGCGTCCGGGCGCGAATCGTTTCCAACGCCCTCGGAATACTTCCCCGGTTGCGGCCTACGTTGTGCGAGTCCATCACCTTCGATAACGTCCAATAGGTGAACGCGTTGAATCGTTGAACGATCTTGTCGCCCTGATAACGCTGATACCCCGATGCTTTGTAATTATCAATCTGTTCGTTGTTGTCGAGGGCCTGCGTGAAGCCGTAGGTGTCGTAGTTGCGGTACGAAATCAGGGCCATCGCGCGGGCCGCTTTCATACCCACAGCCCCCGCATCGGCCCGACGTTCGGGCCAGGTGGCGTCGGCCTCAATCGCCATCCGCTGCGACTCGTTGAAGGCAATCCCCCAGGGCGAATGCACGGCGTTGGTGGCAATCAAAACGAGGTTTTCGATCAGGCCGGGCTGCATAATGGCCCACTCCACGGCCTGCTGCCCCCCCACCGACCCACCAATGCAGGCATGAATCTGCTCGATGCCCAACTCCTGCCGAAGCAAATCGAGCGCGCCCACCATGTCGCGGATGGTGATAATCGGGAAATCGTGATAGAACGGCTCGTTGGTTTCGGGGTTGATCGAAAGTGGCCCCGTGGAGCCATAACACGAGCCGATCACATTGGCGCACACGACGAACCACTTAGCCGGGTCGTAGTATTTCCCCGGCCCCACCATGCCGTTCCACCAGTCGGTGGGGTCGGCGTTGCCGGTGAGGGCATGGCACACCCAAATCACGTTGGAGCCGTCGTTCTGGAGCGTTCCAAACGTCGTATACGCCAGTCGAAAGCCGGGGAGAGTCCCCCCGGCTTCGAGTGGAAACGAGTATTTATAGTCGAAAAAATGCAAGGGGAAAAGAGTTGCAGTAAGCAGCGGCAGTAGGCAGTGGCTACGTGGGAACGACTGCCTACTGCCACTGCCCTCTGCTTACTTATATGAGTGCGAACGCCTGCTCAAAATCAGCTTTGATGTCGTCGATGTGTTCGGTGCCGGTCGAGATTCGCAACAGGCCCGGCTCCACACCCGCAGCCGCCTGCTCGTGTTCGCTCAGTTGTTGGTGCGTGGTCGAGGCCGGGTGGATGATGAGCGTTTTCGAGTCGCCCACATTGGCCAGGTGGCTCACCATTTTCAGACTGTTTACGAATTTATCGGCGGCTTCTTTGCCCCCTTTGATCTTCACCATAAACACCCCACCAAAGCCCCGCTTGAGGTATTTCTTGGCCAATTCGTGGTATGGGCTGCTCGTCAAACCGGGGTAGTTCACGTGTTCCACCTGCTCGTGTGCTTCAAACCACTGCGCCAGAGCCAGGGCGTTCTGTACCGTCCGATCCACGCGCAACGACAGCGTTTCGACGCCCTGAATGAGCATGAACGAGTTGAACGGGCTAATGGCCGGACCCCAGTCGCGCAGGCCCTCCACGCGGGCACGGATGATGAACTGAATGTTGCCGAATGGCCCACCCACGCCAAACACGTCGCTGAACACCAGCCCGTGATAACCCGGCGACGGCTGACTAAACTGCGGGTACTTGCCGTTGCCCCAGTTGTAGTTGCCGCTATCGACAATGACCCCGCCGATGCTCGTACCGTGTCCACCAATCCACTTCGTTGCCGACTCGACCACCACAGCCGCGCCATGCTCAATAGGCCGGAACAGGTAGCCGCCCGCCCCGAACGTATTGTCGACAACAATGGGTAGATCGTGCCGCTTGGCCATCTCGGCAATCGCGTCGAAGTCAGGGATGTTAAAACCGGGGTTGCCGATGGTTTCGAGGTAAATGGCTTTGGTATTGTCGTCGATCAGGGCCTCCAGATCAGCCGCTTGGTCGCTCTTGGCAAAGCGAGCGTCGATGCCCAGCCGCTTAAACGAGACCTTAAACTGATTGTAGGTGCCGCCGTACAAAAACGGCGACGACACAAAATTGTCGCCCGCGTTCAGGATGTTGCTCAGAGCGATAAACTGAGCCGCCTGCCCCGACGCCACCGCCAGAGCCGCCACGCCCCCCTCCAAAGCCGCCACGCGTTTCTCAAACACGTCGGTGGTGGGGTTCATGATGCGGGTGTAGATGTTGCCGAATGCTTTAAGCGCGAACAAATCGGCCCCGTGTGCCGAGTCGTTGAACGCATACGAGGTGGTTTGGTAGATCGGGACGGCCCGCGAGTTGGTCGTGGGGTCGATCTCCTGCCCTGCGTGTAGTTGCAGGGTGTCGAAGTGCAATGGAGTTGCCATTGGTCCAGTAAAAGGGATAAAAACGATTAACTTATATTTCCCATCAGCACCTTGCTGTGGGCAGGAATTAGCACCTTGCCGAAGGGGGTAGGTTGCCAGCGATTCGTAGAGCCTGATCTCTCCTCGCTTCTTTATAAATCAATGAATCGCGCGAAGGTCAAGTTGCGCGTCAGTTGACTTGATGCTGCAAATAAAGCGCGTAATTTTGTTGGGCGCAAGGGGGGGGGAGTAGATGGGAATGATTTTTAGGATTTAGGCTGATGTGTGTAGTTAGGGTTCAAAGTTGTTGTTTATTGTTGGTAGCACAGTAAGAAAGAACTTGTATGTATTACAGTCGAGATAAAAACTTTTTAAATTATTGTTCGCAGTAGCCAAACGAATAGAACGTAATAGTGATATAGTATATTTGGGCTATTGACTTTCTAATCAAATGTTATTAGAGAATTTCAACAATGAAGCAACAAGAATTACTCCAAGCTGTCACTAAGTATTTTGCAAGATTCAAAGAACAAGTCAACATATTAAATAATAATAGTGAATTTAGTATTAATATTCATGCAGAAAATATACTAATAAAAATACTCAATATTATTTTTGATTGTGATTTTGAAAACACAAATTACGTGGAGGGTAAGAATTATAACAGCATCGATTTGCGCGATAAAACCGGAAAATTAGCTGTACAAGTTACTGCAACATCAAATATTGGAAAGGTAAAAAAAACACTACTAAAATATACTGAAAATGGACACTACAATAATTATGAGGAATTGAAGATTCTGGTGTTAAGTGGTCGGCAAAAGGCATACAGTCAAGAGGCTATAGACAAAGTGACGGAGCCGTATTTCCACTTTGATGGAGGTAAAAACATTATAGATTTTGCGACCCTATACGTTCTTCTCAACGAAAAAAATGACTTAACCAAAATACTTGCAATAAAAGAGCTACTAGAATCTCAGTTCAGTGATGTTGCAACAAAGAACACTCTTCCTGTTATCAAGTCGTTCGAAGATTTATGTGCGGCTCTGAAAACATATTTTGACGAAAATAGCCTCATTTTTAAGATGTTCGGTCCGAATTCGGGGGCTGATGGAGTGGGGCCTCTAAGAGAGGACATGACACTATGGTATAAGTCAAGGAGGGAGAAGATTTTGCCTAACAACCGAAATATTTCTGCATTAATCGATGAATATAGTAAACTAATTGTGCAAGAACACAAAAGCCTATTTGAGGCTTTCCAAGCACATTCATACGCATTTGAAAAGCATTGCGAGGACGCAAACTTTGATTATACCCTGTATCAATTTCCTAAGGAGATTGTTAATGTCATAAATAAATTTGCCAATGCATAATCTTTCAATTGTTGAACAATGGCTTGAGTCTGCATTTGGAGACCACAAATGCTTGCTTGAACTTTACATTATCGGTTCAGTATTAGTGGATGAAAATATCGCTAACGATGTGGATATAGTACAGAGAATATACTTTAAAAAAGGGTACATAGTAGATGCGTACTCACAAAGTCTCAAAGAAATTAAAGAAGAGTTCTACAGCACTTTTTCGAAGTCACTTCATGTTACAACTTTCACTCAGAACGAGAATTTAAGTTTTGAATATTTTATATCTTTGAATAACTACATAAGAATAATATAAAATAAATGGGAAAAGACTTACACCCAAGCATTTTGCGTTTTTTTAAAAGCAGAGTAGAACTCCATCAAGATGTGGCTTCTATTATTGACATCTCAACTAGAGAGTACTATATATTTCGCATTATAAGAAGAGCTGGAATGTCTGACGTTGTAGTTCTTTTAACTGATTGTTATCATTTCAGCGAGTTTGACTATTATTCTAAGCCAGCGGAATTAAACAATGGTGGCTTTATATTAATTGCTCGTCCAGAAGCGACTTTTTCAGAAGAAACGCAGCAACATAAATCAGAGGACAAGGTTATCATTGGTAAAATTGGAATATTATTAGGAGCCTTGAGAAAAGATGACTATTGGACTTACGAAAAGCTGGTGCAAAAGCAACAAAGCTCAAAGTAATCGCTGTCAAAATGAGCTTATTGTTAGACCAGCTTAGCTAGAACTATTGTGCATCCAACTTAATCTTGGCGGCTATCTCGTCGGGGCCACCCACGAGCAACGCACCGGTTGGGCCATTTTGCGTGTCGAAGTGGGGGCGGCTGATGGGAAGAGTTACTTTTCGCTATCTTTATCCCGTGAACTTGTACAATGATAGCGAGCGGTTTATCTCCATTCTCTCCGATTATGGCTTCAAAGTAACATTCGGTAACGAGTCAGATACGCGATTCCTGCGTCGGGCTTTGCAGGCTCTGATTGGGTCGCCAGTGGCTATCAGGCATATTGAGTTTATTGAGAGCGAAATTCCGGGCCTCACCCGCGATAGCCGTAGTGGAATCTACGATTTGGCCTGTGTGGATGAGCGGGGTAACCAGTTCATCGTCGAGATGCAGTTGAGCAAGTACCCCGACTTCATTCAACGCATGAAGTTTTATTCGTTCTACCGCCTGAACACGCTCATTCGTAAAGGCAAATACAAGTTTGAAGGCTTGCCCAGAATTTATTGCATTGGCATTTTAGCCACCAACATTTTTCCTCACATCGCTGATTACCACAACGTAGCGGTGTTGCGGAATGAGAAAGGCGAACTGATTGATGAGCAGACCACGTTTATCACTGTAGAGCTGGCTAAATTCAAGAAGCGGTTAGGCAAAGTGCAGACGGACTTAGACAAACTGATATACACCATGAAGGCGACCCACAAAGCGAGCAAGCCCAAGCAGTTCCCCCCCTTCTGGACAGAGGAGTGGCTCGAGGCAGCTATCAAGGAGTTGGACACGCGGCAAATGACACCGGAGAAGCGGATGGCTTACGAGATGACACTCTCCGCCAATGCGTTGGCGATTGAGAGTGAAAACAGGAAAATTCAGGAAGCGCAGTTGGCAGTGAAAACTGAGACAATCAAAAATGCCCTCCTGAAAGGTCTTGATGTACGGTTAGTCGCGGACATCTCTGAGGTTAGTGTTGAGTTTGTACTTGAGATTCAAAATCAGCTTGCTAACAAAAGCTGATGAGTTCCCAATCACCCCCGCACCAACGGAGCCACCTACGTCCCTAATAACTCAATAGATAGCAGCAATTGCCCATTATGGAGTTTCACACTATTGCACCATCGTAAACTCCCAAATACAGAATGCTGATCGAAGCGTACACATCGAAGTGGGTTGACGATTTTGCGGATATAAAGCGGGAAATCGATCTTGGCCTGCGCGGACTTGACTATCAAATTGAGCATGTGGGTAGTACGTCTGTACCCAATTTAGCGGCTAAAGCCATCATCGACATTGACATCATTTATCCTGATCAAGCGGACTTTGGTAAGATAAAATTGGGCCTAGAAGGAATCGGGTATTACCACAATGGGAATCAGGGGATTGAGGACCGCGACGTTTTTAAACGAAGCGGAAAACAGACAAGTGGCGTTTTAGACACCGTAACGCATCACCTTTATGTCGGTCCAATTCACAGTAAAGCTTTGGAAAGGCATCTCTTATCGCGCGATTTTCTACGGAAAAATGATTGGGCCAGGCTGGAGTATCAACGAATGAAATACGAGTTGGCCGAGAAAGCCAATCAGGATAGAAAAATGTACGCCCACCTAAAAGAGTTGACTGTCAACGAGTTTATCGACTCGATCATAGCAAAAGAGAGAAGCGAACGCTCAACTCCCATTGCTCAACAGTAGGGCCGCTACGATTCCCATCACCCCCGCACCAACGGGGCGACTTCCGTTCCCAGCAACTCAATAGACCGCAGCAATTGCTCGTTGGTGAGTTTCGCGCTGTCCATCTGAAACGAGATTAGGTTAATGCCGCCCAGGGCGTCGGAGTGGCGTTTGATCTTGGCGGCTATCTCGTCGGGGTCACCCACGAGCAGGGCACCCGTCTGGCCGTTTTGCGCGTCGAAGTGGGGGCGGCTGACCGGGGGCCAACCACGTTCGCGGCCAATCTTGGTGAAGGTTTCGGCATAGCCGGGATAGAACGCATCGACCGCTTCTTTGGTGGTTTCGCCCACGAAGCCAAGCGAGTGCAGGCCCACTTTGAGTTTTTCGGGGGCGTGTCCGGCTTGCGCGCCCGCCCGCCGGTAGAGGTCGATGAGGGGCCGGAAGCGGTGGGTTTCGCCCCCAATCACGGCCACCATCAGCGGCAGGCCCAGCGTACCCGCCCGCACAAACGACTGCGGGGTGCCGCCCACACCGATCCAGATCGGCAGGGGGTTCTGCACCGGGCGCGGGTAAATACCCTGCCCCGTCAAGGCCGGACGGAACCGACCCGACCAATGCACGTGCTCGTTGTCGCGGATGGCGAGTAGGAGTCCTAGTTTCTCGGTGAACAGTTCGTCGTAATCGTGGATATTGAGGCCGAACAAAGGGAACGCTTCCGTGAACGACCCGCGCCCCACTACCAGTTCGGCGCGGCCTTTCGAGATCAAATCGAGGGTGGCAAACTGTTGGAACACACGCACGGGGTCGGCGGCACTCAGCACCGTTACGGCACTCGACAGGCGAATACGGCTCGTGCGGGCTGCGGCTGCGGCCAGAATCACGGCTGTGGCTGAGTCCTGAAAGTCGCGCCGGTGGTGTTCGCCAATGCCAAACACGTCGAGGCCAACGCGGTCGGCGAGTTCAATGCGGTCGAGCACCTGCGTCATAGCGTTGGTATCACTCAGGTTAGCTCCGGTTTGGTCCGAAACGGCTACAAAGCTATCTATCCCTACTTGCATGGTTGTGTACGTTAATTGACCATACAAGTAATTTTTAGGGCGATAGGTTCTAGGGCGTTTTCATTGCTGTATCTTTGTCTGGCAGGCTGCCTATATTTGTGAATAGCCCCACCCGTTTCCCCACACAACTTGTATGAACGAGGTATATCGCTACAACCGTGACAACGCCCGGCGCGCGCCCGGCACCACAACCGTCAAAGATGCCATTAGCCAGTTATTGAAGCACTACCAGCTTCAGTCACGGTTTAATGAGACGTATCTGGAAGCATTTTGGGCCAAAATGATGGGCCAAACGATTGCCTCCCGCACGGGTCGGCTGTATGTAAAAGAGCGCGTGTTGTATATTGAAATCGTCTCGGCTCCCCTTCGTAATGAATTGGTTACCGCCAAAAGCAAGATGATTACCCGCATCAACGAAGACATGGGAACCAGCGTGATCGACGATGTGGTTTTCGTGTAATGAGACACCGCTCTACCCCCGATAACCAACCTCCCCAACGCCCATTACGACTCCGGGGCCGCGACAGCGACCTTGTTGAGCAGGAAGAACTACGGCAAGACCTCGGCTTTGGCACCAAGATCAACGAGTCGTACGCCCGGCTGGTCAATAAAGACGGTAGCTTCAACGTGCAACGGCGGAACGAGGGCTTTTGGAACCGTCTGAATCCCTACCACCGGCTCATCACGATGGGATGGCTGCCGTTTCTAGGTCTGGTCGTCTTCTTTTATATCCTCGTCAACCTGGTATTTACCGCACTCTATCTCCTGGCCGGTTCCGACTCGCTACGGGGCTTTGAAGAGAACACGGCCCTCGGTCGGTTTGGCGAAGCGTTTTTCTTCAGTACGCAAACCTTATCGACGGTGGGTTATGGGGCCATTTCGCCCATCGGCTATCTGACCAACTCCATTGCTGCTATTGAGTCGATGTGCGGATGGCTCGTTTTTGCCCTCGTGACAGGCTTGTTGTACGGAAGATTTTCGCGCCCGGTGGCCAATATCCGGTTCACGAAAAAAGCCGTTTTCGCGCCTTATCTGGATGTGAATGGCTGGATGTTTCGCATCATCCACGAACGTTCCAATCAATTGATCGATGTGGAAGTGGAGGTCTCGCTATCGCGATTGGAAACGAAGCCCGACGGCACCCGTTTCCGCCGGTACTACGGCCTGCCGCTCGAACGAAAAAAGGTGGCGTTCTTCCCGAACAACTGGACGGTTGTTCACCCAATTCAACCTGACAGTCCGCTCCACGGCTGCACGCCCGAACAATTAAAAGAGTCGGACGCTGAGTTTTTGATCTTGCTCCGGGCTATCGACGATACCCTATCACAAATGGTACACACCCGATACTCATACCGCTACGACGAAATTCTGTGGGGTCACAAGTTCCGGCCCATGTTCAGCAGCGACGCGCAGGGCGACGTAACAGTTGATCTAGATCAATTGGACGTAACGGATGAAGTACCATTAAACTGAGTAGCAGTAAGCAGTGGCAGTAAGCAGGGCTTACGCGTCAGTAACTGCTTACTGCATACTGCATACTGCCTACTCATGATCCCTCCCTTTCTCAAACCCGGCGACACGGTCGGGGTGGTGGCTCCGGCCAGTCATTTTGCCTATGCGGACTTACTGCCCGGCCTCACCATTATGCGCGAAAAATGGGGCTTAAATGTAGTGGAGGGAGAGAGCGTACAGGCGAAGGATGGACCCTTCGCCGGGTCCGATGAACTACGTCGACGCGATCTGCAACGCTTTTTCGATAACCCCGATATTCGCGCCGTTCTGGCGGCTCGTGGGGGCTATGGCTGTTACCGTATTGCCGACGGGCTGGATTTATCAGGTATCCTCCAGGATCCGAAATGGGTCGTTGGCTTCAGCGATGTTACAGTGCTATTGAGTTTGCTAGTCAAAAACGATATAGCCTGTCTGCACGGAATCATGCCGCGCGGTTTCGCCAAAGATCCCACCGGCGAGTCGGTGGAGAATCTGCGGCAGTGGTTGTTTGGCGAGTTGCCCCCCCCCTACCCTATTCCTGCACACGAGTTGAACCGAATAGGCGAGGCTACTGGCATCCTGGTTGGCGGTAACCTGACCTTGCTCATCAACTCTATCGACACGCCCACAGACCTCGATTATCGGGGTAAGATTTTGTTCATCGAAGAAATTGATGAGACGTTATTTTCTTTGGATCGGATGATGCACCACCTCAAACGGTCGGGTCGGTTGGCGGGGCTGGCGGGGCTGGTAGTGGGGCAATTCACCGACATGGTCACGAGTCTTTCTCTGCCCTACGGCAAGACACCTTACGAGATCATTGCCGAGGCCGTTTCTGGTTATGACTTCCCGGTTTGTTTCGGTTTACCTGCCGGTCACGACACCCCAAACTGGACGATTCCGATGGGGATGGCTGTGCGGTTGGAGGTTGGGGGTAATTGTAGCGTGGTTTTCCAAAACCGTGCGTGATGCGTCAGCCACGTATTAGTTTGCTGACGCATCACGCGCGGTTTTGGAAAACCACGCTACAATTACCAA
Organism: Cytophagales bacterium; assembly: GCA_004292855.1. Classification (GTDB taxonomy): domain Bacteria; phylum Bacteroidota; class Bacteroidia; order Cytophagales; family Spirosomataceae; genus Rudanella. Next base: position 125,472 of record RDXN01000035.1, on the reverse strand, counting down.
CCTACGTTCTGTTTCAGGTTCTTCGGGGCGCGGTTTAGTTCGGCTTGGGGAATGGGGAACCGGTACATTTTCTCGCTGAAAATACGGGTTTCTACCGGGAATCGGGTGTAGGTAAAGGTTGTCCCCGTCCGGGTAATTCTCATGCCCGTTACAGCCCGATTGAACAACTGCTCCCCTTTTTTCCAGCGACGGACATCATAAAAACGTTGGTCTTCAAAGCAAAGCTCCACTTGCCGCTCCTTCTGAATCCGCTCGCGCATTTGATCTTTGGTGAGGCCCGCAGGCAGGGCGGGCATCCCAACCCGCGTCCGAATCAGGTTCACCGAACTATACACGTCGGCCACCGGCCCCTGCGCTTCGTTGAGAGCTTCGGCATGGTTCAGCAGCACCTCGGCGTAGCGGAAAATCACCCAGGGGCGACGCACGTTGATGGCTGTTCCGACGCCCCAAAAGGCACTTTCGATCATGAACTTCCGCATGTAGTAGCCTGTCTTGGTGCTATTTAGGTTCGTCGGCACGTTGTCCTTCCCACCGTCGAACGTTTCCACGGCCCGGCCTTTGAACGTCGAATTGTTCAGGATCACAAACAGGGCCAATCGCGGGTCGCGGTCGTTGTAGGGGTTGGCCGGATTATAGCCGGAAGTGGGGTCGGCGATGGGTTTACCGCTCGTTCGCATATCGAACGCATCGACCAGTTCCTGCGTCGGGTTGGTGCGTCCCCGCGCACCGTCGTAGCTGATGGGCGCGTTGTTCAGTTCGAGGGTGTTGTTGTTATCGGTTTGGCCCGCAAAAATCACCTCCGCGTTGTATGCCTGACTGCCGTAGTTCCAAAGGTTGGGCAAAACGGCCTGGGTCAGCAGCGAATGCTTATTGAGGGTCATGATGACTTTGGCCGCATCAGCCGCCCGTTGCCATTTGGCGGCCTCGCCCGTGGGGTTGTTGAGCGGACTGGCCGCATAGAGCAACGTTCTGGCTTTTAGGGCCAAAGCCGCCGTTTGACCAATCCGGCCTTTGTCGCCAGCCGCCTGATCGACCAAGCCGCCGGGGGTAACCATCACGGCTGCCGAGTCGCAGTCGCGCACGATGTGGGCCACTACTTCGTCCAGCGAATTGCGGGGCAAATCCAGATCGTCGGAGAGTTTGTAGGATCGGGTTGCCAGCACAATTGGCCCATACCGGCGCATCAGTTCAAAGTGGAACATGGCCCTCAAAAAGAAAGCCTCACCTCGCAGCCGGGGAATGTCGGTAGCGGGCGTAATGGCACTGCCGGGCGATTTCTCTAGGAACATATTCGCCCGACGCAGATAATCGTACATATTCACGTACTGATCGTCGTTGGTACGCAGCGAACCCCAAGTGTCGTTGTTGAAAATGTTGATGTTCGAGCTGAGGTTCGAATTCACGGCCTCGTCGCTGGCCTGCGAAAACATAGAACCGTTTCCGTCGAGGTTATAACGGTTAAAAATCCCGAAATAGACGTTGCTCAGAAAGCCCCGTGCGTTGCGGTCGGAATTCCAGACGTCGGCTTCGTCGCGGATGTTTCCATCCGTAAAGTCAAATTCGAGGTAATCGTCTTTGCAGGCTATTAAACTGATTAACAGCAGAAAGGAAAGTATTTTTTTCATAGTTTTTGACCTCACCCCCAACCCCTCTCCTTGCGAAGGAGAGGGGCCGGGGACGGTCGGCCGCAGCCGTGAGGTTGTTTTAGAATGAAGCTCTTAGTCCAGCGTACATGGTTTTCACATACGGATACGCACTACCCCGACCGGCTCCCGGAATTTCGGGGTCGATGTCGAGTTTGAGTTTATCGAAGGCAAACAGGTTGAAACCGCCGATGTAGACGCGGGTGTTTTTTACGGCGTATTTCGACAGGAATTTCCGGGGGAGTGTTGCGCCTAATTCCACGTTTTTGAGCCGGACATAATCGCCCGAAGCGAGCCAGAAATCGGAGGGCGAGGTATTGTTGGCGCGGTCTGAAATACCCAAACGCGGGTAGATGGCTGTGGATGCGGTGGCGGGTGTCCAGCGGTTCAGGCTCTCCTGGTTGAAGTTCGACGGTCCCGTGTTTATGATGCCCTGGGTGTCGATAAAACGCCCGCCAACCCCTTGAAAGTGAACCGATAAATCGAATACGCCGTAGCGTACTACCGTCCCGAACCCAAAGAACGACTTGGGCCGGTCGCGGTCATCGACGCGAACCCGGTCAAGGTTATCGACAACCCCGTCGGGCGTGCCGTTCACCCCACCGATGTCCTTGTATTTAATGTCGCCCGGCACCATCCGACCCGACAGCACCTGCTTGGGGCTGGCATCAATCTGGGCCTGGTTCTGGAAAATCCCGTCCGACACAAACACCAACCGGCTGTTTACTACGCGGCCCACCGTACTCTGGTAGTCGGGTAAACCGGCCTGCCCGTTTTCGGAGACCACCCGGTCGTCGGCCACGGTCGCGTTGCCGTAGAGCGAGAGCGAGACCCGACCTAGTTGCTTGTCGTAGTTCAGGGCCAGATCAACGCCCTTGCTGGTCACTTCGCCCTGATTCACCACGAGCGTTTTACCCAGAATGCTCGGAATAGCCGAGGGGGTTAGGATACCCGTGCGGTTGTTTACAAAATAATCGACCGAACCCGTCAGCGCGTGGTTAAACAGGTGAAAATCAGCACCAACATTGAGCGACGTAAGGGTTTCCCAGGTAATGTCGGGGTTGGCGATGGACACCTCGTTGGCCGAGGTTGTGGCCGAGAAACCCGTGCCGAAAGTGTAGCCTCCCCCACCCGTGTTGCGGGCGAAAAACTGCTCAAACGGGAAGCGGCTGCCACCAATGTCGCTGCTACCCGACTGCCCGTAGGAGGCCCGTAGTTTCAGATAGCTGAGGAATTTATTGGACGGGATAAACGCTTCGTCCGAGACGACCCAACCCGCCGAGAGGGCCGGGAAGAAGCCATATCGCTTACCCGAAGGGAAGTTTTCGGAACCCGAATAACCCGCTACAATGCCCAGATAGTAGCGGTCTTTATAGCTGTAATCGAGCCGCGAAGCCAGCCCCTGCCCCCGGAAATCGAGTTGCGATGGTGTGTAGGCCACGTTGCGCTGCGCCCGCACCGATGCGTTGATCTGATGCGCCCCAAACCGGCGGTCATAGTCAAGCCCGGCCCAGCCTTCGTTGCGTTGAGCGGTGGCCCCAAAAGCCGCCGAGCGATACGCAAGAGGGGATTGGTTGCGGTAAATCAGGGGCGTCGTCCCCGATGCATCGACCACCTGAAAATCGCGGTTCAGCCCCGACAGATAAGTACCCTGAATATCGTAGCTGAAATTAACGTTGGCCGAAAGCCCCGGCACCCAGAAGTCCAGTTTCTCGCGTACGTCGATGGTCGCCATCAGCACCCGCGTCACGAAACTGGTGTAACCCCGCTCGCGGAGCAGCCCCAGCGGGTTGTTCTGGAACAGGGCGGTGCCACCATACGAGCCGTCCTGATTCTGAATCGGGAAGGCATTGGGGGGGGTGGTATAAATCGCGTTCAACAACGTTCCGACCTCCAAATTGCCCGTTTGCCGCTGCCCCTCCGACCGACCGGCCACGTTCAGGCCAACGGTCAGATTCTTGTTCACGTCGAAATCGACGTTGCCCCGGAAATTGAACCGGTTGAAGCCGATATTGGCGTTGTAATCGTCGGTTTTGCCCCCTTTGAACAGTCCATCCTGCGTGAAATAACTTAACAGGGCAAAATACCGAACGCTGTTGCTGCCCCCGTCTGCCGACAACACATACCGTTGCGAAGGCGACTGTTTGTTGAAAAACTGGTCGACGTAATTGTTGTTCGGGAAGCGAAACGCATCCGAACCAGTTTGGTAAGCATTCAGCGTGGCCGCGTCGTAAATGGGTTGCGACCCATCGTTCACCAATGCTTCGTTGTAGAGCGAGGCAAAATCGTAGGAGTTGAGGGGTTTAATCATCTTCTCCGGCGACTGCACCCCGGTTTGCACATCGAACTGAATGTTGTTGCGGGTTGCACTCCCCTTCTTGGTGGTAATCAGCATCACCCCACTACCGTAGCGAAGGCCATACCAGGCCAGCGAAGCCGCATCTTTCAAGACCGTAATGCTCTCGATCTCGTTGATGTCGATGTCGTTAAGCGGTCGGATCACCCCGTCCACCAGTGTTCGCAGGCTGTTTGGCCCGAACGTCGATACGCCCCGCGTCTGGAAAAACGCCCCATCTAAGCCGGGAGCCGTGCCGGTTTGCTGCACATACAAACCCGGAATGCGCCCCGCAAACGTGGCGTTAACCGAAGCCACAGGAACCTGTGGCAGGTTGCGCGTATTGAAGGTCGAGATGGCCATGTTGACCTCCCGTTTTTTACGGGTTGCGAATGGAATCGGGACAATATCATCGTCGCCCGCATCGGTGAGGGCGCGGGCTAATGTTGCCTTGAAGCTCGTTACATCGTTCACGGTTTTGGTCTGCCCCAGGTAACCGTTTTTACGGATTACCAGCACGTCGCCGGGAGCTGCCTGTAGGTTAAATCGCCCCTCGTTGTCGGTCATGGCCTCGACGCGGGCTTCCTGCACGGCCACCAGCGCACCCGCCAGCGGTTTATCGTCGGGGCCGGTCACCACGCCCGAAAAGCTAACCGGGGTCGCGGTTTTTGTCTGGGCATACGCCCCGGCCGTGCCGAGGACGAGTAGCCCGAAGAGAATAGGTATGATATGTTTCATCAATATCAAAGAGTGAAAGAGCGAAAGAGTGAAAGAGTGGCTTACCGAACGCGAACCGATCCCCTTTCTTCTTACTGCTCACTGTTGGCTGTTAGCTGCTCACTGTTTTCACCAGCCCGGATTTTGTTTCAATATCCCGTTGCTTTTGAAAATTTCGTTGCGGGGAATGGGGTAGCGGTGCATGTGGTCTTCAAACACGCGCTGATACACGGCGGGCAACGGGATCACGGTGTATTTGAATGTGGTGGCCGTGAGCCGCTCTACATCCATGCCCGTGATGGTTTTGGGAATAATTTCAACGCCTTTTTTCCAGCGCAAAATATCCCACCACCGATGCTCTTCAAACGCCAGTTCTACCGCCCGCTCGTTGTGAATCCGGTCGCGCATCTGGGCTTTGGTCAGGCCAGCAGGCAGGTCGGGCATACCGGCCCGTTTACGAATCTGATTCACCGAACTGTACACGTCGGCCACCGGCCCCTGAGCTTCGTTCAAGGCTTCGGCGTGGTTGAGCAGTACTTCACCATACCGGAAAAAGATGTAGTTCAGGATGGCCGACGCCCCCCCCGTTCCCCCTCTGACCGACTCCGGCCACAATTTTTTGGGGTAATACCGGGTGCGGGTATAACTGGTGGCAGCAGGCTGATAATCAACGCCAAACGAGACAGGATTGGTGGCGTTATTGATCCACATCGCTACTTTTCGGCCCTGCCAGGTTTGATCGTTATAGATCACGTTGGCGTAGAACCGGGGATCGCGGCCCGTGTAGGGGTCTTGCGGTTTATAGCCCGATGTAGGGTCCGAGATGGGTTTGCCGTTGGCCATTTCGTAGAGGTCAACGTGGTTATGGGTGGGGTTCAACTGTCCCTGCGCTCCCCCGAACGAGGGCGGAATCACAAAGTCGCCCAGGAAACCGCCATTGCCCGAACGCGCTCCCCGCACCTTAATCTGGATGTATTCGGGCGAGGTTGGCTGGTTCAACAGGGTTCCATAAACGGGGTGCAGCGAGAACTTACCCATCGACATAATGGCTTTGGCCGCGTCTGCCGCCCGTTGCCATTTGGCGACATCGCCCGTGGGGTTATTCAGCGGGCTTGCATCCATCAGCAACAACCGCGACCGCAACGCTCGCACCGACCCAACCGTGGCCCGGCCCAAATTGCCCGCGTTCCAGTCGGTTGTGGGCGTGTAGATCGTTCCCCAAGTCTCTTTATCCAGAATGGCCTCGGCAGCCGCCAGGTCTTTCAGGATAAACGACACCGTTTCGTCGTAGGTGTTGCGGGGCAAATCGAAGTTGTCGGTTGGGGTTAAGGGTTTTTCCAGCAGGATCACCCCGCCGTAGCGTTTCACGAGTTCAAAGTAGAAAAACGCCCGTAGATACAACTGTTGCGCTTTGATGAGCGGACCATTTTCGGCGGCTGTCCACTTCACGTTATCCACGTTGGCCAGCATCACGTTAGCATTGCGAATGCCCTGATACATACGGGTATAGACAGCCGACACATCGGTGGAGAGGTTGTCCAGAAACTTCCCCTGATTCATAGTTGAGACACCGTGTCCGGGGCTGGTCTCCCCAAAAATAGCCTCGTCGGTAAACTGGCCGGTTGTGCCTTTGTGGGTCTGCAACGTACTCAGTCGGCCATACTCATCAAGCAGGAAATTGTAGCTATTATCGGCAAATCGGGTGGCCAGCACGGGGTCGGTAAACACGTTTTCCTGGGTGATGGCCACACCAGGGTCGCGTTGCAGGAAGTCTTCTTTGCAGGAAGTGGCCCCCAACAGAAAGCAGACGACGAGTGTATAATTCATATATTTCATCACCAAAGACTGAATCGGACCGCCGAAGCGGAGTGAAAGAGTTAAAGAGCGCATATTCGGTTTCAGAATTGGATGTTGGCACCGAGGTTGAAGGTCCGAGAAACCGGGATCGCGTTGTTGGGGCCGGAAAAGAAAGAACTTTGCACGGCACTACCCTGGTTGTTTTCGGGGTCGAGGCCCACGAATTTGGTCCACGTGTATAGGTTTTGCCCCGTCAAGAACACCCGAATCGTTTCCATATTCAGTCGTTTGGCAAACGTGGCCGGCACGGCGTAGCTGATCTCCACATTGCGGAGTTTCAGGTAGCTGGCATCCTGAAGCAGATAATCGTTGGTGGAGTAGCTTGGTGCTGCGGTGGTCCGTGGCCGGATCGAGGGCCACGTGGCATTCTGGGCGTTTTCGGGGGTCCAACGATTCAGCATTTCCGAGTAATAATTGCCTCCCGCGAAGAACACGTTTGAATTCACCTTCGTAACACCTTGAAAGAGAGCCGACAACGTGAAGCCTTTGTAGCCGAAATTCGGCTCGATGCCAAACACGTTTTGGGGAACGTCGGCATAGCCAATGGGGGCACGGTCCTGATCGTCGATGAACCCATCGCCGTTGATATCGGCAAATTTGAAGTCGCCCGGAATTACGGCTCCATTCACGCGGCTGGTTGGGCTGGCGGCAATATCGTCCAGACTCTGGTAGAACCCAAGTACTTTATAACCCCGAAACTGCCCGATAGCCTGCCCCGTAGCCTTCTGATTATCAGGCAGGTTGATGGGTTCGTCAGTTCTGACAACGCGGTTTTTGGCGTGGGTATATTGCCCGCTGATCCCATACCGAAAATGGCCTTTGGCATCCTTGAAACTAGCCTCTACCTCAAAGCCACTGTTGTAATTTTCGCCGAAATTGCTCTGTGGTAACGACTCGCCAAACACCACGAGGGCCGAGTTGTTGCGGGCCAGCAGAATGTCGTACCGTTTTTCATCGAAAATATCCGCCGTTATGGACATCCGGTTCCGCAGGAAAGCGGCCTCTACCCCAAAATTACGCTTAATCGATTTCTCCCAGGTTACGTCGGGGTTGCCCGACCGGCTGTGCCACACCACCGGATACGACACGTTAGTGCTGGCCGTTCCGAACAACACCCGGTTATTAATCAATGAGTTAGCACTGACTCCGGGGGTTCCTCCGCCATTGGCATATTCATCTAAATACAAAAAACGATTCGCTGCGGCAGTCCCTACGTTACCGTAGCCAATGAGGCCATACGACCCCCGAATTTTGAGGTAGTCGATCCACTTGGCACCCTTCAAAAACTTCTCCTCGCTGATGGTCCACCCCGCCGACACAGCCGGAAACAAGCCATATCGCTCTGTTTTGGGGTAATTTTCGGAGCCGTTGTACGCTCCGTTCACTTCAATAAAATAGCGGCTGTCGTAGTTATACGTAGCCCGCAACACCACGCCCTCGTTGGCAAAGGGGGCGGCTACACCGTCGGCCCCGCGCAACTCCCGCTGCGCCACGGCCACACTCGACACATTATGTTTGCCAAACGAACGGGCGTAGTTCAGGGCCAGTTGGAGGTTGGTTTTCACGTAGCCGTAGTTCTGGGCCGTTACCCCGCCGAGGGGGTCTTCAAACGAGCCGCGAGCTAGTTCGAGGGTTTTGGTGGTTCGGTTTACGTTGTAAGCCGCATAGGCCCCGCCTTGCCCGCGTACCCCGGCAATGTAGGCATCGTAGCCAAAGGTGGCCTTGAAACTCAGTCCTTTTGTGATTCGGTCCAGCTTCTGGTCCAGCACAAACACGCTCTCGATGGCATTATTACGGTAATCGACATAGCCGTTTCGCTTGATAACGGCATACGGATTAAACGTGTTGACGCCCGACCGGCCAAAGTCCTCAATTTGGTTCAGGGTATTGTCTAATAGCTGATCCTCAGGCGTTTTCGGATTGGTATATTCGGGATAGAACGGAATAATCCAGGCCGGGATGGCATACATCCGGGTCAGCAGGTACTCCGGCCCGGTCTCGAACCGCTGCCGCAAATCGCCCTGCCCGCCGTTGGCCTGAAACGAATAGCGATTTTCTAGTCGCCCGCCCAACCGCAAACTGAGCGTAGTGCTGGGGGTCAGGTTGAAATCGAGGTTCGAGCGAAAATTGTAGCGGGTGTACGACGGGTTGGTTTTGTAGCCCGACGGCGTACTGAAATCCTTGAAGCCCCCATCTTCAAACAGATAACCCAATGACACAAAGTACTTGATGGCTTTGGAGCCGCCCGTGAAGTTCAGGTTGTGCTGCGTTCTGACCCACGACGGGCGTGTAACGGCCTTAAACCAGTTCGTGTTCGGGTAAAGCAGGCGGTCGCCGGTGCCATCTTTGTAGGTCTGGAGATCCTGCGCCGTAAATACCTTCTGAAAATTAGACGGCACCAGCCCGTACTTGATCAGGTTTTCTTCGCCCTCGTTATGGAGCATGGCACTGGGGTAAGCATCCAGAAATTCGGGAACCTGGGTAAAGTTCACCCGGCCCACATTGCCCGAATACGACACCTGCGCTTTGCCCGTTTTACCCGTTTTGGTGGTCACGATGATTACCCCGTTGGCTCCTTTGATCCCGAACAAAGCCGTTGACGAGGCATCTTTCAACACCGAAATCGACTCAATTTCATTCGGGTCAATATCACCAAAGCTCTGCCGTTCAACGCCATCCACAATAATCAGAGCCGCCGAGTTGGTGGAAGCCCGCCCCCGGATCGTGATGGTGGACGCACTTATGCCTGGGCGGCCGCTAAGTTGTTGGGCAAACAAACCCGACACCCGCCCGATGAGCGCGTTGGATGCATCGGTGACGGGGGCTTTCACGATTTCGTCGCCCGCAATGCTGCTGATGGCTGCTGTCTGTTCGCTTTTCTTTTGCGTACCGTAGCCCACCACAATCACTTCTTCCAGCGATTTCTCGTCGGTTTGCAACACCACGTTCACCGCCGTTTTGTTACCAATCTGAACGGTTTTCGAGAGGTAGCCAACATAACTAAAAATCAGCTCATTGACGTCATCCGGCACACTGACTTTATATTGTCCCTCGGTGTTGGTGGTGGCTCCTCGTTGAAGTCCTTTAACAACGACCGTAACCCCCGGCAGCGTTTCGCCTTTTTCGTCGGTGACAGTGCCGGTCACAATGCGGTCGGCAAAGGGCTGATCGCCTGGCGGCAACCCAACGCGATAGGTGGGGCGGATATCCGGGTTATGGGCGTAGGCAATACCCCCCGGAGACAAACCCAGCAGTAGAAAAATACCCGATGCTCTGACGGCAGTCAGCCTGAGCAAACGAGCGTGAAGGTAAAAGTTCATAAATAGGCAGAACAGATTTTTTACGTGAGAAACTAACCAAAAGGGATGCGGGAGTTTTAATCTCGCTTAAATGGCTAAATCACTATTTCGTATAAATATACCCACCCAAAATAGGCAATTTCAACGGGTGCAGGCTACAATGAGTAAGGAAAACGATTAATGGTTCTTTAACCGTAGATTCCCCCTCAACGAATGAACCATTATTTACTGTGTTTACTGCTCCTGTCGGGCGTGGTTGTAGCGTCGGCCCAATCGCCTGTCCGTATGGCTTCAGGGGCCGACGCTACAACCACGCCCGACAGCAGTCAGATTAGCGGTTTAGTGATTGATTCGGTGAGCCGTCAACCCGTTGAGTTTGCCACCGTCGCCCTGCTCGGTATCGCCAGCCAAACCCCCATCGCGGGCGACCTGACGGATGCTACAGGGCGGTTTTCGTTCAACAACATAGCTCCGGGACGTTACCGGTTGCGAGTTACGTTTATGGGGTACGAAGACCGAATGGCCGAGGCTTTGCTACCAAATCGGCCCGACGCCGACCTCAACCTGCCCCCGCTCCTGCTTCGAACCACCAGTCAAACCCTCTCCGAAGTGATCGTCACGGGTCGTCGCGACCTGATCGAAGACAAAGAAGATCGCGTGGTGTACAATGCCGGAAACGACCCTACCAACGCAGGCGGCACCGCCGTCGATGTGATGAAGAAAGTGCCAATGCTCACCGTCGATCCCGATGGCAGCATTCAGCTTAAAGGTAGTTCAAGCATTAAGGTGCTGATTAACAACAAGCCATCGAGTATTATGGCCCGCAGCATTTCCGAAGCCCTGCAAATGATTCCGGCAGAGGCCATTAAGTCTGTGGAGGTCATCACGGCTCCCTCCGCCAAATATGATGCCGAAGGAACGGCGGGCGTGATCAATATTATCACCAAAAGTAAGTTGCAGGGGCTTGTGGGAGGCATAACCGGCACCACCGGTAACCGGACGCACAACCTTGGGGCCAACCTGAACATGAAACAGGGCAAAATGGGCCTTACGGCCTACGGGGGCGGAAACCGGAACCTAAATGATGGCGGCTCGGCCTCGAATCGGCGGAGTTTGCTGGCCAATCAGTCGGTGAGCGAACTCCGGCAAAGCAGCACCAACCGCAGCGTGAATCAATCGGGGTATGGATCGTTTAATCTGGATTACGACCTCGACTCAACCAATCAGTTTGGAGTGGACGGGAGTTTTTCAGTGGGCGGCCGAACGGGGTCGTCTATACGCGACACACGGTACGAGGGTTCGCAACCCCGGCAACCGTTCCGGCGATACAGCGACAACTCGGCTCAGAACACCAACTACGACGTGAATCTGAACTACACCCGGCTCTTCAAACGCCCCGAACAGGAGTTCACGTTTCTGACCCAGCTCAACAGCAGCGACAACGACAGCCGCTACGCACTCGATCAGTTCAACCTGCCCCAAAACGAGTTTATCAACTACCGCGAACGGAACACCAACCTCAACCGCACTACCGAGTGGACGATTCAGACCGACTACGAACATCCGTTCAAAAAAGGTAAGAATACCCTCGAAGTGGGGGCAAAAAGCATCCGGCGCAACGTAGAAAGCGATTTTAACCTCCAAAACGCCCGCTCCGACAGCACCGCTTTTGTCGATGACCCACGCCGATCTAATCAGTTCGATTATCAGCAGTGGGTGGTGGCATCGTATGCGTCCTTTCGGATCAGCACCTCCAAACGGTGGACCTATACGTTGGGTGGTCGCTACGAGTTCACAGACATCGACGCGAATTTTGTGTCGAACAAAACCACCTTTCAGGATCAATACCATATTCTATTACCCAACATAGCCCTGTCGAAGCGGTTCAAAAACAACCGGCGGGTACGACTCAGTTATAGTCAGCGAATTCAGCGGCCCAACATCTTTTTTCTGAACCCGTTCATCAACTCCAACGACCCCAAAAACCTCTCCTTCGGCAACCCCTTCCTCGACCCCGAACGGGCGCACTCGCTCGAACTGACCTACAGCCTGTACACCAAAAAGGGGCTGTCGATGAACGCAACGCTGTTTAGCCGTATGACCAACAACGCCATCGAGCGCGTGACCACGGTCGATACGGCCAACATTTCGTACAGTACCTACCAGAATATTGCCAAAAATTCGACTTACGGACTCAACCTGTTCAGTTCGGGGAGGCCCGCCAAAAATTGGCAACTTAACGGCAACATCAGCCTGAACTACAGCATCTTGAACAGTGAGGCCCTGCGCATTTTGAACCGAAACTGGAACTACAAACTCTCCCTGAACAGCAATGTCTCGTTCCCCCACGACTACAGTGTTCAGTTTCAGGGGTCGTATCAGTCGGCGCGGATTCTGTTACAGGGGCAGTCGGGCGGATTTTATGGCTACGGGGTTGCCATTCGGAAGGAATACAAAAAACAGCGGGTGGTGTTCACCCTGAACGCTGAGAATTTCATGACCCGCTACAATACCATTGCGAACCAGTTTCGAACGGTCACGTTCGTGACGGATGCCAGTTCGTACAATGCGTTTCGGAACGTACGTGTCACGGCCAACTGGCGATTTGGCCGTATGAACGCCAAGCCCAACCGCGCCAAAAAACGGATCAGTAATGACGATGGGAAGGCGGTTGATTGAGGGCTTATCTTCTAACGTCACCCAATGGCACCATTGTGAAGCCGAGCGATCTAAAATAAGCTAAAATTGCTTGTCTCTGAGAAATTCGGTTAGAGCCATAACGGCCTGACTGATAATTTAAGTACACCTTATCATCATCACCAAACCAAAGCTCGCCACCCTGCAAAGCTGGTTGCCCTCCTGTGATGTTTGTATGGCATACCACACCCCGTTTAGCTTCGAGGTTTGGGATAGCTTCAAAAAGTATTTTCAGACCATATTTGTCAATAATCCACAAATAACACCCTGTTCGGGATTGTTGTAGAGCCGTTTCGGATGAAACCTTAACCACATTTACCGGCTTTCCCATACTAGAAACATCATGGATGAATGTATCAAAAAGGATGTCCTCGCCTTCCTCAACGGGACGACTGAAATCTTTCCGCTCAAAAGGCAACACTTCTGGACCAAGCTCATCAATTTGTTGCGGAGTCAGCATCATTTTCAAATCTTCGCATACAGTTTTTCGCTGGCTTCTTCCATTTTTTGTAACCCAAACCGTTGTAAAGCTTCCAGTGGTTTTAGGGATACTAATTTTCCAAAATCGAATTCAATCAATTCATTGTTTGTAGAGAATAAAATATCCTGACGTTCATTCAGATAGAACATCTCCCTACCTTTCTCAATCATTTCCTCAATAAATTGGTCGTCAAGATGCTTCCCCTCTTTTAGATGATGCATAACGATTTGAGAACCGACTAATGCTTCCAACCACCACAAGTCTTTATGAGTCTCCAGATAACCCTTCTCAAATTCAATCACCTCACCGTCCATCAACACCTGATAAGATCCTGCACTGCGCTTTTTTGTAGGAGCCTGTTTTGTAGAAATCTCTGGAAAACCGTGAGACGATGGTGCAGTCTCAAAGCGCACAGTTGGCACCTCACTTTGAGATATATTCTTCCTTGATTTGGTGTGTCTCGCTCTCGGAAGAGCAGACTTCTTTAAATGAAATATTCGTGAAGAGACGAGTTGTTTTTGATCTCTTGGAAGCGACTCAAAATGGGCCAAAACCTGCTCTGCCGTTATCTTCGTCATTGTCGTGTTGTTTGATGCTCTAACTTACAAACATTTTCCGGTACCCACAATGTTCACTATCGAACATCACCTTTCACTGCCTTATTCCTGATACCCCCCATGAACCAAAAAATAGCCTGGATCACCGGGGCGTCCTCCGGCATTGGCGAGGCCCTTGCCCTCGAACTCGCCCGCCGGGGAGCCAAACTCGTACTCTCAGCCCGACGCGAAGATGAACTTCGGCGCGTGGCCGACGCAACCGGCCTGCCCCCCGCCGACGTATTGGTGTTGCCGCTCGATATGACCGACGAGGCCGCCTTGCCCGCCCACGTGCAAACCGTGCTGGACCGATTCGGGCGGATCGACTACGTGTTTCAGAACGCGGGCATCACGCAACGGGGTACGGTGGCCGAAACGAAATTTGACGTGTACCGGCAGATTATGGAGATCAATTATTTCGGAGTGGTGGCTCTAACGAAAGCCGTGTTGCCCCATATGCTGGCTCAAGGAAGCGGGCATTTTGTGGTCACGAGTAGCGTGGCCGGAAAACTCGGCACCAAACAACGGTCGGGCTATTGTGCCAGCAAACACGCGTTGCACGGTTTTTTCGATGCCCTCCGGGCCGAAATCCACGAAGCGGGTTTACACGTAACTATGGTGTGCCCCGGCTATATCAAAACGCCGATTTCGCTCCACGCCCTCAACGCTGAAGGAGAGAAACACGGGCGCATGGATACCAACCAGCAAAAAGGCATGGAACCCGCAGAATGTGCCCGAAAAATTTGCAACGCTGTAACGCGCAACCGTGACGAAGTGTACGTGGGAGGGGTCGAGACGATGGGTATCTACCTCAAACGGTTTTTGCCGGGTGTACTCAATCGAATCTTGCGCAACCGACCGGGGGAGTGAGTAATTTCTCTATTTTCGGCCGATTTATGTCATTTGGCTTTCTGTTAAGGGAGTTTTAAGTTATTCTTGCAGTAGAACAAATTACCAAACTAAAGTAACGTATGAGAATAAAATTACTACTGAGCATTCTGTTTTGTTGGTTAGTGGGCTTTACGGCCTTTGCCCAGAGCAGAACAGTAACCGGCGTGGTCACCTCCAGTGATGACGGGGCGGTGCTGCCGGGGGTTAACGTCATTGTGAAGGGAACCACCAACGGAGCCACAACCAATGCCGAAGGTCGTTTTACGTTGAACGACGTGCCGGCCAACGCTTCCCTACAGATTTCGTTTATTGGCTACGAAAATCTTGACGTCCAGGTAGGCAACCGGGCCTCGATCAATGTACAGTTGAAGTCCGACGTACGGCAGTTGGGTGAGGTGGTCGTGACGGCCCTCGGTCTCGAACAAAGCCGCGACGCGTTTGGGTCGGCGGCTTCGCAGGTGAAGGGCACGCAGGTGGCCAAATCGGGCGAGGCTACGTTGATCAACGGTCTGTCGGGCAAGGCGTCGGGCGTGACCATCGTGCGCTCATCAGGTGACCCCGGTGCAGGTTCGTATATTCAGATTCGCGGGCAGAGCACCATTACGGGCAGTTTGCAGCCGCTGATCGTACTCGACGGTATCCCGATCAACAACTCGACCCTCGGCAACAGCACGGAGGGTGTAGCGCAACAATCGCGCCTGAACGACATCAACCCCGAAGACATCGCGGCAGTCGAAATTCTGAAAGGTGCAAGTGCGGCCGCCATTTGGGGGACTCGTGCGGCCAACGGCGTTATTGTGATCACGACCAAAAAAGGTACTGCCGGGGCGGGAAAGCTCAATGTCAGCTTTAAATCGACCCTGTCGACCGATCAGTTGTACAAGAGCCAGCCATTACAGGACAAATACGGCGGGGGTATCTTTGGTTTGTACCGCTTTACGCCACCGGGTGGTTTGTCGTGGGGCGATAAAATTGCCGACCGTAAAGGCGGTGCCGACACCGAAATCACGACGCCCGGTGCAGCAGGCTATGCCGGGTATTTTCAGGCCGAAGACGGGACTCGTTTCCACCGCGTTGCCGATGGAACGGGGGCCAACCCACACGGCGGCAAGAATTCACGGGATGTCTACGACTACCGCGATCAGTTTTTCAAGACCGGCTATTTCACCGACAATACGCTCAGTATCAGCGGTGGCGACCCCAACAGCAACTTCTACCTGAGCCTCGGCGATCTGAACCAGACGGGTATCATGAAGTTCAATAGTAATTATCGCCGGACCACTGCCCGCATCAACGCCGAGCGTCGGTTCAACTCGTTTATCAAGGTCGGGACTACTTTTGGCTACACCAAAACCAACTCCGACCGGGTGCAGCAAGGCTCCAACCTGTCGGGTTTGTATTTGGGTGGTTTGCGGAACCCCGCCGATTTCAACGTGTATCCTGAGGTAGGAACGTTCTACGCCCCCAACGGCGAGATTTTCCCCAACCGTCAACGCGCTTACCGGAATCCGCTCGGAGCCAGCACCCGTTCGGTGTACGATAACCCGATTTGGTCGCAGAAAAATGTGCGCAGCACAAGCGAAGTTGACCGGTTCATCGGCAAGTTCGAAATGACGCTCTCGCCCCTGAAATGGCTCGACATTGTGTCGCGGGTGGGCATTGACCAGTACGTCGATTCGCGCCGGGATTTCTGGCCCTCTATTTCGTCGGACAGCCCCGGTGGCGAGTTGCAACTGAACGCCATCCGCGAAGCCCAAACCGACTTGCAGGTGTTTGGTAACGCCCGGTATCAGATCAACGAAGACCTAAACCTGAACGCCATCGTTGGTCTTAACCTCAACAATCGCACGTTCAAAAACACGTCTGGTTTTGCCCGTTCGTTTATCCTGGCCGACAATCCAGCCCCGTCGGACATTACAAACGCCCAACCAACCAACAAAGACCCCAATTTTGGTTTCTCGCAGCAGCGTACGGCGGCTGTGTACGCCACGGCTAACCTGGGCTACAAGAACTTTTTGTTTCTGAACGCGACGGGCCGAGCCGAGTCGGCATCGAGCTTTGGAAAGCAAACAAACCGGACGTTCTTCTACCCCGCTGCCGATGTGGCCTTTCAGTTTACCGAGGCCCTGCCAACTCTGAAAGACAACCAAACGCTGTCATTTGGCAAACTGCGCCTGTCGTATGGTGAAGTGGGTGTTCAACCCAACCCCTACAACACCCTCACGTATTTTGTGCCGGGCGGATACGGCGAGAGCTGGGGACCCGTGCTTGACGCCCTTGCGTATGGTAACGGTGGATTCGCCGAAAGCACCGTGTTGGGTAACCCATCCATCCAACCCGAACGCAAGCGCGAGTTTGAGGGTGGTTTAGACCTGCGTTTCCTGAACGACCGCTTTTCCCTGAGCGGTACGTATTTCCAGAACCGCACACAGGCAGCTATTCTATCGGTGGCAACGGCTCCCTCAACGGGCTTTACGAGCCGGACGGGCAATGCGGCAGAGATCAGCAACAAAGGTATCGAACTCGATTTGGGGGCTAACATCCTGCAAGGCGACGGCCTGACCTGGACGCTGAATGCCAACTGGACACGCTACCGCAACCTCGTCAACTCGCTGAGTGGCACACAATCGCTGTTTTTGGCGGGCTTCGCGGGCACGTCGTCGCGGGCCGTGGAGGGACAGCCGCTTGGCGTGTTGTGGGGGGGTGATTTCCTCCGCGATGGTAGTGGCAAAATGATTCTGACCGATGCGGGTTTCCCACAGGCGGCCCCACAGGAGAGCGTGATTGGCAACCCCAACCCCGATTTCAAAGCGGGTATCGGCAACACGTTCTCGTATAAAGGCCTGTCGTTGTACGTCTTGTGGGACATGCAGGTAGGTGGTCAGATCTGGGGGGGTACACGGGGCGTGTTGAACTACTTTGGTCGCTCTGCCGAAACAGGCATCGAAACAACAGCGACGCAGAATCTGCGTGTTTATAGCACCGACGACGATCAGTATGGCGACGTGAACGGCATCATCAAGTCGGGCGAAACCTTCCGGGGTACGGTTGCCGATTTCGGTGGTGGCCCCGTAGCCCTGACCGAGTCGTGGTATCGGGTTGGCTTGGGTAGTGGCTTCGGGCCGGTGGCGAGTCAGTTTATCGAGAAAGCCGATTGGCAACGTCTGCGCGAGGTAACGCTTTCGTACTCGCTGCGGTCGCCGGGATTCCGGGCAAAAACCCGCCTGTCGTCGGTCGACTTCTCGCTCACAGGCCGTAACCTGCTCCTGATTGCGCCGTTCATTGGTAACGACCCCGAAACCAACCTGACGGGCACGACCAATGGACGTGGTCTCGATTACTTCAACAACCCCAACACCCGCTCGGTGCTGTTTACCGTTCGGATCAATTATTAATCAATCACCCCACGGCAGCGGCCGACCGTCCCAACCCCTCCCCCGTAGGGAGGGGCTTTTCGACGACAGACTACTTTCTTGATTCTTAACTTAGATTAGAGATAGCAGTTTGCCACTCGCCCCTCCCTACCGGGGAGGGGTTGGGACGGTCGGCCGCTGCCGTGGGGTTAACCAACATACATTATGCAATTCTGGAAAAAAACGCTTTCGATTCTGACCGCTGGATTCCTGCTGGCGTCGTGCGAGAGCTACGTCGATAAAGTTGACGAAATTGACCCAACCGCCCCCACCGATGCCAACATTCCGGCCTTGATGACGGCCACTCAAGTGGCTTATCAGGGCGTTATGGAAGGCGAAATGGCCCGGTTAGCGGGCATGTGGTCGGGGTATTTTACGGGTTCCGACCGTCAGTACACCACCCTCTACAACTACAACGCGGTCTCTGCCGACTTCGACGGTTCGTGGGGAAATGTGTTTGCGGGGGTCATCAAGAACGCCCGGTTGTTGCGGCAAAAAGGCATTGCGGCCGGTAATCGGAGTGTGCAGGGTGTAGCCAAAATTATGGAGGCACACACGATGGGCACCTCGGCAGCTCTCTGGGGGGACGTGCCCTTTACACAAGCCGCCAACCTGGCGCAGTTCCCCAACCCCACCTACGATTCGCAAACCGCCGTTTATGCGGCTGTACAAACCTTGTTGAGCGAGGCCATCACCGACCTTAGTGCCAACGTAGGGACAATCTCCGGCGATTATATGTACGATGGAGGGCGTGCTTTTTGGGTATCTGCTGCCAATACGCTCAAAGCCCGTTTCTTTTTGCATCAGGGGCAGTACCAGCAGGCGATCAACTTTGCCACTAATGGTATTAAAAACCCCGACCTGAATCTGTATGCCTACCATAATCGGGAGTATCAGAAAACATTTAATATCTACTACTCTTTTCTGACTTACGACCGGTCGGGCTATATGACCGCCGAAGGTGCTCACGCCGTGCGTCTGCTCGATGCTGGGGACCGACTGACTCGGAATAATACAAAAACCGATGAAGAGGCCCGACTCAACTTCTACTATCAGTCAGGCTTAAACACGGGTTCTGTGGAACCGAATGTGCTGTCAAGTTTCGATTGGGGCAACGACCCCACCGAAGACGGATTTTTTGCTGCAGAAGCTCGTTTCCCGCTGGTTACCTTCGAAGAAAACCAGCTCATCCTGGCCGAGTCTCAGGCCCGGTTGGCACAAACAGCCCCGGCTCTGGCTTCGCTCAATCTGCTCCGGTCTTATTACAACTCGGGGCTTAACCTGAACGAAGGGTATCGCGGTCTTGGCCTTCGGTATGCGCCTTACGTACTGGCCGATTTCAACGCGGGCGGCATCGAAAACCGGGCCGGAACGCGTTCGGCCGAGCAGGCATTGCTGTTCGAGATTCTGGAAGAACGCTATATCACCTTCATCGGCCAAATTGAAGGGTTTAACGACATCCGCCGGACAAACAATGCCCTGCGGGTTCCGGCCAACACGGGTACGCAGATTCCGCGCCGGTTCCTATACTCCCAAGCCGAAATCAACGCCAACACCTCGGCCCCCCGGCCAACACCGGATTTGTTTACGCCAACGGCGATATTTAAATAAAAAAAGGGCCGCTTTCGCGGCCCTTTTTTTATTTTTTCTGTTCCATATAATCCACTGTTAAATGGCAGAGGGTTTTCATACCGAGCACGAAACCGCCCTCGTCAATGTAGAAATCGGGGGTGTGGTGCGGGGCCGCTTCGGTGATCTTTTTGCCTTTGGGCATCCCGCCCAGAAAGTAAAAGAAGCCCGGCACTTTTTGCTGGAAAAACGAGAAGTCTTCGGCCCCGGTTTGGGCGGGCGTAATCTGTACGTTGTTTTTACCGGCCAACGCTTCGAGCGTCGGAATCATCTGATCGGTCAGCTTAGGGTCGTTGTAGGTCACGGGGTACATGATGTCTACTTTCACCTCGGCTTTGGCCCCCGCGCTCTCGGCAATGTTGGTGGCAATCTCGTTAATGCGCCGGTGAATCGTGGCCTGATGCTCGGGGCTGAACGACCGGATCGTACCGATCATGTTAACCTCTTCGGGGATGATATTCTGCCGGATGCCCCCGTGAATGGCCCCCACCGTAACCACTGCCGGGTTGTCGGTAATCGACAGGTTGCGGCTCACGATAGTCTGTAAGCCCATAACCACCTGCGAGGCCGTTACAATCGGGTCGACACCGGCCCAGGGGTTGGCCCCGTGGGTTTGCTTACCCCGAATTTTGATGGCGTACTGATCCACGGCAGCCATCGTAGCACCGGGGCGGTATTTAATCGTACCCACTTCGGTCATCGAGTTGATGTGCAGGCCAAAAATGGCGTCGACTTTGGGGTTTTCCAGCACGCCCTCTTTCACCATCAGTTTAGCACCGCCCTCCTCGCCTTCGGGCGCACCTTCTTCGGCGGGCTGGAAAATAAACTTCACTGTGCCGCGCAGTTCGCTTTTCACCGAAGCAAGAGCCTCAGCCGCGCCCATGAGCATGGCCACGTGGGTGTCGTGCCCGCAGGCGTGCATTACGCCCGTCTTTTGGCCGTTGTACTCCGTCGTCACCTGCGACTTAAACGGCACGTCGACCCGCTCCGGGACCGGCAGACCGTCCATATCGGCGCGGAGGGCCACCACCGGGCCGGGTTTGCCCCCTTTCAGAATGCCGACCACGCCCGTTTTGGCCACACCAACCTGCACCTCCATGCCCAACGCTTTGAGGTGAGCGGCCACTTTTGCCGCCGTTTGAAACTCCCGGTTGCCGAGTTCGGGATTCTGGTGAAAATCGCGACGCCAGGCAACCACCTTCTTCTCCAGGCTTTCGGTTTTCTGGTTAATCTGGGTTTTAACGGCTGCGGCCCACTGAGCCTGTACCGTTGCAACACTTAGCCCGCTTAGTATAAAACTGGCGAGTACTCGTTTCGATGCAATTCGCATAGTGTATAGCAAACAAATTGTGCGTAGAAAAATCCGGGCAATTTACTCCCAAATAGCACTACTTGTTCAACCAAGTTAAGATTGAAAAACGATTAAATCATTTCAATTACGTTCTTAACATCCAAATTTAATTCTCCAATACATCTCATTAGGCAAATAAAATATTCGGCCCTACACAAGTATTTTTGCTTATGTAGTCTTTAAATTTGTACCGCTTGATAAATTTTCAAACCTAACACAATAAACCTCATTCATGAGAAAACTTCTACTAGGAAGCTGGCTCTTGTCGATCTTGTTCTGTTTGCCCGTTTTGGCACAGGACACATCGGTGAGTGGCCGGGTCACTTCATCCGACGACGGCTCACCTCTCCCAGGTGTGAGCGTACAGGTAAAGGGCACTACACGGGGGGCAACCACCGATGCCCAGGGCAATTTTAAGATCAACGCATCCGGCAATGCAAAGCTCATTTTTAGCTTCATTGGTTATGAAGCACAGGAGGTTGTTGTTGGAAATCGAACAGCCGTTGACGTAAAGCTAGCAGCTAACTTCAACGAGCTAAACGAGGTTGTGGTAACGGCGTACGGTGCCAGCACTAAAAAACGGGATGTTACGAGTGCTGTAGCCCAAGTAAGCGGTAAAACTATCGAAAACCTACCCGTGCAAAGCTTTGATCGGGCCTTGCAGGGGCGCGCGGCTGGTGTTCAGGTTACGGCCACCAGTGGTGCGCCGGGCGGTGGTATTAACGTACGAGTACGTGGTATCGGCTCGATCAACGCGGGTACTAACCCTCTCTACATCGTCGATGGGGTGCAGATTGCCAGTGGCGACCTATCGACGCAGGCCAGTTCGAACGTTCTGGCCTCCATCAACCCCAACGACATTGAATCGCTGCAAGTGTTAAAAGACGCGGCTGCCGCTGCCATCTACGGTGCCCAGGGCGGTAACGGTGTTGTAATCATCACGACAAAGCGCGGCAGGGCAGGCCGCACAAAATTCAATGCATCGGTGCAGACGGGTTACACAGATTTATTGAAAAAACTGAACGCACTGACAGCTTCTGAGTTTGCTCAACTGAAAATTGAAGGCTTTGTGAACCGAGCACGCGCCACCAATCAGGCAGTCGATGCGGCCCGGACTTCGTCGATCACGCAGTTTGGCGACCCCGCAACGGTACAAAACACCGATTGGCAGGATGCAGTTTTCCAACGGGGACAACTCCGTAATTACGACCTGTCGGCGACGGGTGGCGACGGCAAAACCAATTTTTATATTGGCGGTTCGTACAACTTTCAGGACGGTCAGGTAGTGCGCTCCGACTTTAAGCGGGGAACATTCCGGCTCAACGTCGATCACCAGGCGACCAAAAAGCTGAAGTTCGAGGTATCTATTGGTCTTTCAGCAGTTCGCCAGAATGGGGCAATCGCCGATGGTGCGTTTATCAACAGTCCGTTTCTGGCGGCTGCACTGATTCTGCCTAATCAGCCCATCTACAAACCTGACGGCAGCTACAACGCACCTCTGTCGGGCGCATTCAGCTACAATCCCGTACAAAGCACAGAGTTCGAAACACGCCTGAACACCACTGTTCAAACGGTTAGCAACTTTGCTCTCAACTACGAGGTTATTCCGGGCCTGCGGTTCCGTTCGTTCTATGGCCTCGACTACGCCAACAACCGGGATGATAACTACCGCGATGCCATCGTTCCTCAGTTCGCAGCAACGGGCGGCAGCGCAACCGTAACAAACCGGTATACCCTCAACTGGAACACCAGTCAGGTGTTGAATTTCTCACGGACGTATCGTACCAATCACAATGTTTCTGCGCTGCTTGGGGGCGAATATCGTCAGGAGGTTCGCGAAACGGCCCTTGCTACCGGACAGGGGTTCCCAAATGGCCTGTTCACAACCCTGGCCGCAGCAGCCCGACCGATCACAACGAGCGGCACCTACACGACCTGGCGGATCGGCGGGGTGTTCAGTTCGCTTAACTATTCATACAAAGAGAAGTTTCTGTTAGGTGCCACTGTGCGCTACGATGGTTCGTCACGGTTCGGGACAAACACGCGCTACGGCTTGTTCCCGGCTGTTTCGGGCGGCTATCGTTTATCGGAAGAGCCATTCCTTAAAAATTCACGGGTTGTTTCGGACCTTAAAGTACGGGCTAGCTATGGCGAAGCAGGCAATAACCTGATCGACAACTTTGCCTCACGGGCGTTGTTCGGTCTGGGTGGCCAATACCTCGATAACCCGGGTATCC
This sequence comes from Cytophagales bacterium, assembly GCA_004292855.1. Classification (GTDB taxonomy): domain Bacteria; phylum Bacteroidota; class Bacteroidia; order Cytophagales; family Spirosomataceae; genus Rudanella. Next base: position 102,326 of record RDXN01000035.1, on the reverse strand, counting down.
GCCCCTCGCAACTGGGCAACGATAACCTCTCGTGGGAGGTAGCGCGTACGCTCAACTTAGGTCTCGACTACTCGTTGTGGAATGGTCGGGTGTATGGTAGCGTCGATGTGTTCCGCAAGGTCAACGACAAGCTGCTCCTGGAGCGTCCGCTCCCATTCGACAGTGGTTTTGGATCGATCTTCGAGAACCTGGGTAAAGTTGAAAACAAGGGTATAGAAATTGAATTTAACCACGTCAACGTCGACAAGGGCGGAAACAAGTTCAAGTGGGAAACCCGTTGGAATGCTACATTCCTGAACAACAAAATTCTGGAGCTTCTTCCGGGTCAGAGCCGTATTGGTACGGGCCTGCAAGTTGGCCAGCCAATTATCATCAACTGGTACCCAACGTATGCAGGGGTTAACCCTGCCGATGGACGGTCAATGTGGCTCGATACGCTCGGCAACATCACCTACACTGTTCAGGCTCGCGACTCACGGGTGCAGGGTTCGCCCATCCCTAAAGGATTTGGTGGGGTTACAAACACGTTTTCTTACAAGGGCTTTACACTGGAGGTGTTTTTCCAGAGCCAGTGGGGTAACAGCTTCCTGAATAACAACGGCTTCTTCATGGAAAGCTCGGCCTCAGCAGGTTGGAACAACCTACAGAGCCAATTGGCCCGCTGGACAACGCCCGGACAAATCTCGCCCGTGCCGCGTCCTTACGAGGGCGGTGCCGAACCCGGAAGCTCATCTATTCAGACCTTCTCAACCAAGCAGGTCGAAAATGGCTCGTACATCCGCATGAAGCAGGTCACGGTAAGCTATGCCCTGCCAACGTCGCTGGTTAATCGAATTGGCCTCACGCAGGTTCGCTTCTTTGCCCAGGGCCTTAACCTCCTGACCTGGACGGCCTACACGGGCTTCGATCCCGAAATCCTGACAACCGACATAGGCCGGTACCCACAAAGCAAGCAGGTAACGGGCGGTATCCAGATTGGTTTTTAATCCCCATTTTCTCAGAAATCCATGATTAAATCATATAAAGTTCTGCTGACCAGTGCCCTTTTGTTGGCAGCAACCAGTTCCTGCTCCGACCTGCTCGTAACCGAGCCTAAACAATCGGTCGAAGCAGCCGTAGCCCTGCGGGACATTACAGGTATTCGGTCGTTGCTTATTTCGGTGTATGACCGCCTGCAACCAGCCGCCTATTACGGGCAACGCATGATGATTGCGCCCGAGATTCTGGCCGACAACGTTCGATTGACCAGCCAAAACTCAAACCGGTATTTTAATGAGCGCGTAAACGCTCCCGGTGCGCACATGCAACAGCTTTGGGATAATTATTTGGGGATTAACGAAGCAAACTTTGTTCTGAGTGTTATTGATGCCTCTAACACGTCTGACGCTGAAAAAGCACAGATTAAAGGGGAAGCGTCGTTTTTGCGGGGCTTGTTGTATTTCGATATGGCTCGGGTATTTGCTTACGAGCCTAAGAAAATCCAGAATAATTTCAATCTGGGCCTGGTTCTACGCACAACCCCTACTGACAACATAGAAAAAGTCACGTTTCAGGAGCGGTCAACTGTTGAGCAAACCTATGCGCAAATTGAGAGCGATCTAAAGAATGCAATCACGTTTCTTCCTGCCAGTGCAACGGCTAGTCGTCAGCGCGCGACCAAGGCCGCAGCTCAGGGTTTGCTTAGCCGACTGTATCTGTACTGGGAGAAATACCCTGAAAGCATTCAGGCGGCAACGGACGCCCTCGCCAGCACGAGTGCCCGTTTGGTAACAGGTGCGCAATATGCCGCAGCGTTTACGCAATCGCCAAATCCTGAGTCGGTGTTTGAGCTAAACTATGTGCAGGCAACCGAATCACTGCTTGCCAACGAGTCGATGCACTCGCTCACGACAAACCTCACAACCGGGGGATGGGCCGATGTGGTGCCAACGACCGAGTTGTTCAACCTGTACGAAGCTGCCGACGTTCGCAAGGCCGTATTTTACGCAGCGACCAAATCGGGTGAGGCCGTAAACTTTAGCCGGAAGTATACCGCTGCTCGTGGAGCTTTTACCGACAACATTCCGGTTATGCGTTATTCGGAATTGCTGTTAATTCGGGCTGAAGCCTACGCAGCCACCGGCGATAACGCCAAAGCACTCGCCGATTTGAACGCGCTTCGGACGCGGGCTGGGGCCACCCCAATTGCTGCTACCGTAACAGGGCAGGCGTTGATCGACGCTATCTTGACCGAGCGTCGATTGGAACTGGTGTTGGAGGGTCACCGCTTCTTCGACTTAAAGCGTCGGGGATTGACCATCACGAAGGCGGGCTTGTCGGCTGTAGTACCAGCTAATGACTTCCGTATTTTGGCGGCATTGCCCAATGCTCAGGTTCAGCTTAACCCAAAGCTGAAGCAAAATCCCGGCTATTAATTTTTGGTCAACCAACATTAGCACGATTTAACCATGCATAAATTTTCAATTTTAGCCATTACTTTAATCGGTCTGTCGACGTTACTGACAGGCTGTTTTGAAAACCCGAGCTGGGTTTACGAGGGGGCACCTGTTGTTGAGCTTAAAAATGACCGCGCGGGCTTTGCCACTCAACCAACAAATAACGTAGCCAACACGATTCGGGCGCGGACAGTCCGTCAGGGCATTCTCCGCGACAGTATCCTTGTTCAATTGGTAGGCCCACACCAACCCACACAAACCGACGTCAGTTACACGATAAACACCACCAGCACTGCGGTTGAGGGGACAAACTTTAGTGTGATCGGCACTAAAGGGCAAGTAACGATTCCGGCAAACTCAAGCTTTGGTTTCATCAAGTTTCAGTTTCTGCCGGGTATTCCTGCGAGCGCACCTGCTACCCAAACGGTAACACTTGCCATAACGCTTACAGGTAACAGCGCGATTCTGCCCAGTGAGAACTACAAGACGTTCACCTACACGATTCGCAACTAACCATCAATTAATTGCCTGTTTTACAAGCACCCCGCCCAACAGCGGGGTGCTTTTTTGTTTAACTATTTGTCTGCTGTCTTTAAACAAATACTTGATTCTGGTATAGTATGTCTATAAATAATCTTACTATTTTTTTCTTGTACTCTCGCCCTCAAAAGCCATTTCATTAAATTTGGCCGTATTGTGAATATCCAAATTTAATTTTCTCAAACACTTAAAGGGGCAAATTTATTTTATTGGCTGAGGAACATTAATTTAACATTAAGACAGTAATTTTGCGTCAGTTAAAGCATCATTAAACAAAGTTCAATCAAACTCATTTATGAGAAAACTGCTACTAGGAAGCTGGTTCTTATCGGTGTTATTCTGTTTGCCCGTACTGGCACAGGATGTATCGGTGAGTGGCCGGGTCACTTCATCAGACGATGGCTCTCCCCTTCCGGGCGTGAGCGTACAAGTTAAGGGCACTACGCGGGGAGCAACCACCGATGCCCAGGGTACTTACAAGATCAACGCGCCAGGTAATGCGCGGCTGATATTCAGCTTCATCGGCTACAAAGCACAAGAGGTAGCCATTGGCAACCAAAGCCAGTTGAACATCAAGCTCGAAAACGATGCTTCGGACCTGAACGAGGTGGTTGTTGTGGGCTATGGGGCTGCGGTTAGCAAAAAGGAAGCAACCGGTGCTACCGCCAACGTAAAGGGCGAGGTAATTGAAAACCTGCCTTTGCAAAGCTTCGACCGTGCGTTGCAGGGCCGGGCCGCCGGGGTGCAGATCACCTCCAGCAACGGAACGCCCGGCGGAGCCGTGCAGGTGCGGATTCGGGGTGTTGGTTCCATCTCGGCGGGTAACGAACCACTCTATATCGTCGATGGTGTGCAATTGAACAACCGGAACGATGGCGGCAACGTGAGTAACAACCCGCTCGCTTTTTTGAACCCTAACGACATTGAGAGCATCGACATCCTGAAAGATGCCGCTACGGCCGCTATCTACGGCGCACAGGCCGCCAACGGGGTCGTGCTGGTAACAACAAAGCGGGGTAAGGCCGGAGCCAAAGCCCGCGTCAACGTGAACCTCTACCGGGGGACGGTTGAGCCGATCCGTCAGTTGGACGTGCTCAACACGCAGCAGTGGATTCAGGTGCGGCAGGAAGCTCTGATTACAACAACGCCTACGTTAACACCAGCCGCCAGCCGCACGACTGTTTTGCAGTCACTCAATTTGGGCTTAGACCTGAGTGATGAGGCCATTGCGGCACTACCATCGTATAACTGGCAGGGGGAAGCCTACCGGCCCGGCAGCATTAGCAACGCCGACCTCTCGGTGCAGGGCGGCAACGACCGTACGACCTACTACGTGTCGGGAGCGTATAACAAGCAGGATGCTATTTTGCGCAACGTTGATTTTCAGCGGTTTTCGGGCAAGTTGAACCTGACCACCAAGCTCAATAACAAGGTAACGCTCGATGCCGGGCTGACAGGCTCCAACATCGTGCAACGCGGTCCGTTTGGTGGTGCCGAGGGTTCGCTGGCGTTTGGTGCCCCGCAGTATTCAGCTCCGTTAATTTTGCCGATTAACCCCATTTACAATCCCGACGGAAGCTATTTCGGGATGCCAGCGTCGGGGATTGTGATGCCCGGCGATCTTTCGCAGAACGTTATTGCCAACTCCAACCTGATTGTTTCCAAAACAAACGTCAATCAGTTGGTTGGTAATCTGGGGTTAACCTATGCCATTAGCAAAGACTTAGTGTTCAAGGCATTTGGTGGCCTGGATTACCGCTCGGTCAATTCGTCGTTCTTCAACGATCCGCGCCTGTCCGACGTTTTTAATGTTCGAGGTTCGCTAAACCAGTTTGTGAACAACAACACCAACCTGACCACCAACGGAACACTGAACTACAATCATGTCTTTGGGGGTAAGCACACCATTGGGGTATTGTTGGGCGGTGAGTATCGTCAGGAAACCAATGAGACAACATCCCTGAGCGCACAAGGCTTTCCGACCCCTGAATTGAATACGGCTAATGCAGCCGCCGAGCCGGTTTCGGTGGGTGGTTTCTGGTCGGGCTTCAAACGGGCGGGCGTTTTCACCAACGTGCGATACGAGTACGAAAAACGTTATATCCTGAGTGGTATTCTCCGCTACGATGGTTCGTCGCGCTTTGGGTCGAACAACCGGTGGGGGTATTTCCCGTCGATTTCGGCCAAGTGGAATATTGCCGAAGAGAGCTTCCTCAAGAGTAGCCGGGTTGTCAGCGATTTAGGATTGCGTTTCAGCATCGGTAGCACGGGTAACGATCAGGTTAACAACTTTGCGGCCCGTCGGCTCTACGGCTTAGGCGGTGTGTATCAGGGCAACGCCGGTATTGTTGTCAGTCAGTTGGGCAACCCGGATTTACGCTGGGAACGCAACGTGACGTATAACTTAGGTCTGGACTATGGTATTTTCGGGGGACGAGTGAAAGGATCTATCGACGCCTTTGAGCGCATCAGTCGCGACCTGCTCCTAACCCGTTCGATACCGCAAACGAACGGCTTCAACAGTATTTTCGAGAACATTGGTGAAATCCGTAACCGGGGTTTGGAGTTCGACATCACCACCATCAACGTCAATAAAGGGGCGTTCCGTTGGGAAACCAATTTCAACATCACGTTCCTCGACAACAAGGTAACCAAGCTGTTTGATGGTGCCGATGTGTTACCTGGCAACTTGACAGTTCGGGTAGGCTATCCACTCTTCACGAACGTGGGCGTTCCGTATGCAGGTGTGAATCCGGCCAACGGGCGGCCTATGTGGTACGATCCGTCGGGCAACCTCACGTATCTCGTCCGCACTGCCGATCAGCGTCCGTTGGGCCATTCGGGTATCTCAAAGCAGTTTGGCGGATTCACCAACACCTTTACGTTCAAGGGCTTTGAGTTATCGGGCTTGTTACAGTACGACCTGGGGCGCACGATCCAAAATTCACAGGAGTTCCGGCTTGCCGACAACGCGGGTGCCCTGCGCAACAGCCTCACCTACTATTTCGACAACCGCTGGACTACCCCCGGTCAGATTACGAGCGTGCCGCGCCCGGCCAACAACCGGACCGAACTGAGTGGTCGGATTAGCTCATACCAATCCGGGCCACGCTTCTTTCAGGACGCTTCGTATCTGCGCCTGAAACAGGTAACGCTTAGCTATGCGGTTCCACCAGCCGTGATCAGCCGGGTTAAGTTATCAAGCGTAAAGGTGTATGCGCAGGCTATCAACGCCTTCACCTGGACAAAATGGACGGGTTTCGATCCTGAGTTTGCTATCGAAGTCGATGCTTCGCGCGACAATCAGGGCATTATTCCGCAGTCGCGCAGCTACACGTTCGGAATTCAGATCGGTCTTTAATTCATCAGCCAACGACTTTCATGAAATACACACTTGGAATTTTCCTGCTGACCACCGGCCTGTTCATGGCTAGTTGCAGCAACCTGCTGGAGGTAGCACCTCGGCAGTCGATTGATAGTAGCGTGGCCCTCAGCACCCGTGAGGGCATCAATGCCGCCGTCACTAATATTTATGTTTACCAGAAAGACATCGCACTGTACGGCCGCGATCTGCTAGCTATTGCAGAAGCCTTGGGCGACGAATCACGAATTATAAACCGGGCCGGTGGGCGGTTTATCAACGAGGGTCAGAACGTAATCAATAACCACTTGGTTGGCTGGAACATTTACTATCTGGGTATTAACAACATCAACCTGATTTTGGAGGCCCTGCCCAATAGTGCGTTTTCCGATGCCGAGAAGGCCTCTATTGAGGGCGAGTTAAAGTTTTTGCGTGCCCTGAATTACCACAATCTGTCGCGGGTGTATTCCTATGACCCCAAAGTGCGCGTTGCTGCCCTCGATAAGGGCGGAGTTCCACTGGTATTGAAGGGCGTTAGCTCGCCCGAGCAGATTGAGAATCCGCCACGTGCGTCTGTTGATGAGGTCTACGTCCAGATTTACAAAGACCTGACCGACGCTGTTGCCAAAGCACCCACCACGGGTGCGCCCAGTCGGGCGACCAAAGCGGCCGCAATGGCCCTGTTTGCCCGCGTGGCCCTGTATAACGAAGATTTCCCAAACGCTATCAAGTACGCTACCGACGCGCTGGCCGCTGGTGTTGGGCGGTTCGTGGGCACCCCCGATTACGTGGCCGCGTGGCGCGGGAATAGCCACCCGGAGTCAATTTTTGAGGTGTTGTTTCAAACCCGGCAAGAGTCGTTGGGCGTGAACAACTCGCTTCAGTCGGCCTACACGACCCTCGAATCAGTAGCCCAAACCAACAGTTTAGCGGCCCTGCGTCCCACTCCCTTACCAACTGCAAACGGGTGGGGAGCCATAGTGCCAACAACCGCTTTCTTGGGACTCTACCCAACGGGCGACATCCGTCGGCAATTGTATCAACGAGGCCTGAACCGGTCGGGTAGCGAGGTGGAAGAATGTACCAAGTTCCTGGGTAAATCAGGCGTTATTTATATGGACAACGTGCCCGTGATTCGTATTTCTGAACTGATTCTGATTCGGGCCGAAGCTCTCGCCCGTAGCAACGGCAATCTGGTGCAGGCCCTCGAAGACGTGAACCGGATACGGATGCGGGCGGGCCTTACTGCCCTCCCAGCCACCACAACGCTTGCTCAGCTAGAGACTGAAGTCACCCTGCAACGTCGGCTCGAACTTGCCTTTGAAGGGCATCGCTGGTTCGACCTCAAACGGCGCGGGCGCGACGTGGTCAAAACGACCGGTAATGTTCCCTACGGCGATACCCGTACGCTGGCTCCGATTCCTCTCCGGGAGATTCAGGCAAATCGAAATCTGGTTCAAAATTTTGGTTACTAAAACATGAAAAAAATACTTTCTTTCGGCTTGTTGTTCGGCATTTCAATGCTGGTGACGGCCTGTTTCAAGGACATGACCATTGTGTATGACGGTCCAACCCAGGTTGAGTTTGAAACGGCTGTGCGGAGTAACCCCGCCGTGGGCCTCACCTATCCGTTGGTGGCTTCAAACAATAGCCTGACATTAAGCCCGTCGCTTACGACTCAGCTAAACCTGGTTGGGCCACAACGTGCCAGCGAAACCCGTGTTCGAGTCGTTGTTGAGCCTGCACTAACAAACACAGGAGCTAATACGTACACCTTGGTAAATAATGGCGAAGTCGTGATTCCGGCCAACTCCAGCGTTGGGTCATTGTCCGTCGTTGTAGCACGAGCAAGCAGCGCAACAGCCCTTGTTCGCAACTTGGTTATTACGCTTGATAGCACTAATGCGGATTACAAAGCAAGCCCGAACTACAAACGGATTGGCTTTACCATTCGCAACTAAGCTATATATAAATTACATAGCGTTTCATAGACACCCCGCCAAACAGTGGGGTGTTTTTTATGCGTATTTATACTCAATTATTATTTTTAAGTACTTTTTAAGTTTAAAAATATTTATTAAAAATCTTATCGTAGGCCTTTACAGACACTCCCTTTTGACCATACCTTTGCAGACTTTTAACGTTTTGTTAATATTAAATTAATCTCAGCACACGTATGTACAGAATTTTATTGGGAAGCTTGCTGCTTATGCTACTCTTCTGTTTGCCCGTCTTGGCGCAGGATGTAGCCGTGAGCGGACAAGTCACTTCATCAGACGACAACTCACCCCTGCCGGGCGTGAGTATTCAGGTAAAAGGAACGACTCGGGGGGCAACAACCGATGCAGAAGGACGCTACCGTGTTAGCGCACCAGCAAATGCCAAGTTGGTTTTCAGCTTTATTGGTTTTGGTAATGAGGAGATTACAGTTGGAAATCAGACAACTATCAACGTTAAGCTAACAGCCGGGCTTCAGAATCTAAACGAGGTTGTTGTAACGGCTCAGGGTATTGAGCGCGACAAGCGTTCACTGGGCTACTCGACTCAGGAGGTAGCGGGCAACCTGATTTCCGGGAAATCGGAGCCGAACCTGCTCAACGCCTTACAAGGCAAAGCCGCCGGTATCCAAATCACGGGTGCATCGGGCGCACCGGGAGCCTCGACAAATATTAACATTCGGGGTATCACGTCGTTCAACGGCTCCAACCAGCCGCTGATCGTTGTGGACGGGATTATCTTCAACAACGACGTGAACAACGGCATCAACACGCTGTTCGGTACGCAACCCGCAAACCGGTTGAACGACATCAACCCCGACAACATCGAGACGCTGAACATCCTGAAAGGACCGGCTGCGGCTGCTCTGTACGGATCGCGGGCATCGGCGGGAGCCATTATCATCACCACCAAGTCGGGCAAGAACCAGAACAACAAAACGGAGGTGACCATCAATTCGTCGTACAATGTGCAGGATGTGTATGGCATTCCTCGTTTTCAGAACGATTACGGGCAAGGGTTAAACAACCTGTTCGTTAACAACCAAACTAACTCATGGGGGCCACCGTTTGTGGGTGGGCCAACGTCGATCACCAACATTCAGGGGGAGGTTCGGCCTTATCAGGCATACCCAAACAACGTGCGCGATTTTTACCAGCAGGGAAGTATTTTCCAGAATACGGCCAACATTGCCGGGGGCGACGCAAACCGAAACTTCCTGCTGTCGATTGGCAACACGAGCCAGAAGGGTATTTCACCTAACACCAAGTTTGTGCGGACCAACATCAGCATGAGCGGAGAAACCAAGCTCCAGAATGGCATTAAGATTACCGGATCGGCCAACTACGTGCAGTCGGTGCAAGGTGGCGTTGTGGGTGGCAACGGCGGTAGTGCGTTTGGGCAGCTTACGCGGATTCCGCGCAGCTACGACCTGACAAACGAGCCGTTTACAGACATTAACGGCCTAAGCCGGTATTTCAACCCAACGATTGTGAACCCCTACTGGACGGTGAACAATGTGCTGGAGAATGGACAGGTAGATCGTTTCTTCGGCAACTTCACAATCAGTAAAGACATCACGCCCTGGTTGAACGTTCTGTATCGGGCTACGGGTGACACCTACGTAGACCGGCGCAAGTTTACTGAAGCAATCGGTTCACCCCGGACCCCACTGGGCGCGGTAACCAACAACAACTTCTTCCAGGCTGAGTTGAACGGTGATTTGATTATCACGGCCAAGACAAACAAGTTTTTCGTTGAAGGCCTGACGGCTAACGTTCTGTTGGGTAACAACATTAACCAACGCCGATTCCAGAACCAATTGGTTAACGGGGCAGAATTGACTCTTCCGGGATACTTTAACCCCAATAGTGCTAAAGTATTCACGGGTAGCAGCGAAGTCAGTGAACTTCGCCGATTGGTAGGTTACTACGCGCAGGCTTCGTTTGGGTATAAAGATTATGCCTTTATCGAGTTGACAGGCCGGGCCGATCAGTCATCGACACTGCCCGCAAGCAACAACTTGTATTTCTACCCGTCGGCTGCTGTGAGCTTCGTACCGACCGATGCCTTCAAGATCAAGTCGAAGGTGTTGTCGTATGCCAAGGTACGGGCAAGCCTGGCGCGGGTTGGTCGCGATGCCGACCCTTATCTGCTGAACTCGGTCTATACACAAACGAGTTTTGGTAACAACGTAGCCAGCATTCAATATCCGTTAGCTGTAGCAGCGGGTAGCATTCCAGGTTTTCGGATTAGTGGCCGAATTGGCACCCAAAACTTGACGCCTGAGTTTGTGACATCGGCCGAGGTGGGGCTGAACGTGGGCCTGTTCGATAACCGCATTGGCATCGACGCGGCTGTGTTCGAGAGTAACTCGACCAACCAGATCTTCAACGTAGCCGTAGCCCCTTCGTCGGGCTTCGACACGCGCACAACCAACGTAGGCCAACTACGCAACCGGGGTTTTGAATTATCGCTGACGGGTACGCCTATTCGGACCAAAGGTTTTAAGTGGGACGTAACATTGAACTACACCCTCATCCGAAACAACGTTGTTTCGATTATTGAAGGCGTAGAGCAGTCGGTTATCAATGGTAACTCGTTCATTGGTATTTCGCCGTCGATCTTTGTAGGTAACCCCTACGGTGTTATCGTGGGCGGTGCCAACCCACGGGTACAAATCACCGACGCTACCGCCCCCAACTACGACCCAACGGGTCTGAACGAAGGACAGTTTGTGATCAACCCACTAACGGGCGGTTTCGCACCTGCCATTCAGGGGCGAGTACTGTCGAACCCACAACCCCGTTACACGGCAGCGTTGAACAACACGTTCTCGTACAAAGGCTTGTCACTACAAGTTTTGGTGGATACGCGTCAGGGCGGTGAGCTTTTCTCGTTTGGTGGGGCTGATGTGCGTACGACTGGCTCGCTGTATGTCACGGGCATTGACCGCGATCAACCCCGCATTTTGCCAGGCGTGATTCCGGTAACGGGAGCCGATGGCCGGACGGTAACAAGCTACCGGCCTAACAACATTCAGCTCACCGCTCAAGGATACTGGGGTGGGGGTGGTTTGGGTGGTCTGGCTTCAGAAGGGGCCGTGTTCGACGCAACCGTGTACCGCCTGCGCGAGATTGGCCTGAATTATGCCCTGCCAAAGACTCTGCTGGGCAAATCGCCATTTGGCCAAATATCGGTGGGATTCAGCGCACGGAACCTGCTGTTCTATGCACCAAATTTCTTTGCTGATCCCGAACTCAACACGCAGGGTGCCGGTAACATTCAGGGCCTTGACCTGAACGGTCAGCCAAACACCCGCAACATCGGGGTGAACGTGCGACTGACACTTTAATTCCCCATCATCAACCAACACAGTACGTTGATAATCATTATGATTCGTCATTTCAAAAAAACATATATTCTGATCCCTGCGCTGTTGGCACTGGGAAGCTGTCAGAAATTTCTGGACGTTAACGTAACGCCCAACAACCCAACTTCCGTTACACCAGCAGTGTTGCTGTCAACGGTGGAAGGGGCCGCTGCCTTTGCTAATGCCAACGAGTTAAACCGGTTTGCCTCCGTAGCCGTGCAGCACCTGTATGGAGCCAACGGTACACCCGCAGGCACCGACATCTACGTGACAACGGGGGCCGAATTCAACAACCAATGGCAGGGTGAGTTGTATAACGGCGCATTGATCAACGCGCAGCTAATGATCGGGCTGGGCGATGCCAACAACGGTACGGCCAAGGCTTATTCGGGCATTGGCAAGATCATGAAGGGCTACGCCTTTGCGATGGCTACCGACCTCTGGGGCGATATTCCTTACTCGCAGGCGTTACAGGGTGAGGCTTTCCCGCAACCCCGGCTCGACAAGCAGGAGGACATCTACAAGGGCAATCAGGCGCAGGGTATCCAAAGCCTGTTCGACCTAGTGCGGGAGGGTCTTCGCGACCTCGACGGGCTAACGGTTAACGCGACGACAGGTCGGGTTACGACAGGTGTTGGCCCCACAACGGACGACATTATTTACGGTGGCAACATCATCCGGTGGCGGCAGGCGGGCAACACTCTGTTGCTCAAACTGGCTAATACCATCAGTCGTAAAGAGCCGGAACTGGCCCGTACGGTGATCAACGAGGTGCTGACGCGAAATGTGTTTATCAAGACCAACGCCGACGATTTCAACTTCGCGTTTGGTTCGGCGGTGAACAGTCAGGACCCCCGCTTTTTCTACACGCGGACAAGTTTGTTCCGGGATGATCTGGCGATGAGCACCCGGTATTTGACTCTGTTGCAAAGCCTGAATGATCCTCGCCTGCCGGTGTTCTTTACTCGCCCTGCCGCAAACTATGTCACCTTCGACAACGGATTCCGGGGGACCTTACCAAACTCAACTACCTGGTCACGTTGGAATGATTACATCTTCGGGTCACAGGGACAAGGTTCGGTTCGGATGCTGACAAACTTCCAGCGGGCGTTTATTCTGGCTGAATCAGCCCTTATTTTGGGAACCCCCGGCGATCCACAAGCTCTTTATGCTGAAGGGATTCGGGCCTCGATGACGCTGGCGGGTATTCCAACGGCTCAAATCGACACGTATATTACGGCCAACGCACTGCGCGGAACAACGCAAGAGCGGCTGGCTCAGATTATGACCCAAAAGTACATCGCGTTCACGGGTAACGGTCTCGAAATTTGGAACGACGTTCGCCGGACAAACCTGCCCCGCCTGGAGCGGTCGCAGAACGCAGCCGGTATTGATGGCTCTCCGCAGGTACGGCTTCAGTATGTTACGACGGAGTTGACCCGTAATCCAAATTTCCCCAATCCCGGTCCACTTACAAATTCTCGCCTGTGGTGGGATGTTGACTAAGCCATTCACCAACAAACAACGCAAACCATGAAACAGACAATAAAAAGTATCCTGTTGCTGGCGATGTTGGCGATGACCAACGTGGCCTGCAAAGACGATTTAGAATACGGCCCCCTCGTGCGCGACAACCGCCCTGCCGTTCCGGTCACGTTCCCCAACGCGACAACATTCGGGGCTAACCCGTTCGTTATTGTGTCGGTGGCCGGTGGCGGAGCTATCCGCTTCGATCTCTCGATTCCGGCGGGGAGTGGCCGTACCATCCGCGAGATCACCCGCGTGGTGGGTGGCGGAACGGGCATCAATGCCGGTTCGTTGAACTCAGCCGCATTGGCGTTCAATACAGCCCCGATTACGGCTTCGGGCACTACAGTCGCATTTCAAACGACCATTGCCGATTTCTCACGGAAATACCCGACGGTAAACGTAGCACCTCTCGCCGACCCCCTCAGTCCTCGTGAGATTGCGTTTATCTTTCTGGTAACGCTCGACAATGGCGATCAGATTGTGACCCAGCAAGTACGCGCCCGGATTACACCGTAAGGTCAGTTTTTTATTGACCAGTCAGGAAAGCCCTTTGCCTTGTGCGAAGGGCTTTTTTAGTACAGTAAACCCACCAGACATTCGCCTTCTTTCCGTATACGCGCTCTCCATGCGTATTTTGTCAGAAAATTCCCGAATACACCTGCTATACGCCTATGAATACTATTACCAAACGCATCATGACCGTGCTGATTCTCCTGTTCGTAATCGGTCTGGCTTTTTACCCAAAACTTAAAACCTTCTGGAAGCCCGCCGAGGGTAAAGCGGGCGATGGCCCCAAAGGCGGTGCAACAGCCGCTGCCGTGGGCGGTGCAGGTGGCCCGGCAGGCAAAGCAGGCGGGGGTGGTCCCGGTTCGGGCGGAGGGCCGGGGGGCGGGGGTAAGCCCGGTGGTGGCCCTACGTCGGTAGAAGTGATGGTGATTAAAACCGAGTCGCTCGATGAGAAGATTCTGACCACCGGAACCGTCGTGCCCAACGAGGAGGTCGATATCCGGTCGGAGGTATCGGGGCGGGTAACGGGCATCGGCTTCCGCGAGGGCGACTATGTGCGCCGGGGCACCGTTCTGGTCCGCACCAATGACACCGAGTTGCAGGCTCAACTCCGAAAAATCAATGCAAACCGTCAACTTGCCGAAGCCAACGAGCAACGCCAGAAACGCCTGTTCGAGAAAGAAGCCATCAGCCGGGCCGAGTACGAAATCAGCCAAACAAACCTTACGGCCATCATGGCCGACATCGAAAATCTGAAAGCCCAACTAGCCAAAACGATCATCCGCGCGCCGTTCGATGGTACGATTGGCCTGCGGCAAATCAGCGTGGGTAGCTATATTTCGCCTGCCTCACCCATTGCCACGCTAACCAATGTGAACCCCGCCAAGATCGACTTTTCGGTGCCCGCCAAATACGCATCGATAGTGCGCCGGGGTACGGTGATCAAGTTTATGGCCGAGGGGACCGGCACGCGCCGGACAGGCACCGTTTACGCCGTTGAACCCAAAGTGAACGCCGAAACGCGGGCCATGTTGCTCCGGGCCGTCAGCCCCAACCCCAATGGCGAGTTGGTGCCGGGGTCGTTCGCCCGAATCGAGGTGGTGCTACATGCACGCGGCAACGCCATTGTGGTGCCCACCGAGGCCATTATTCCCGAACAAAACGGCCAAAAAGTGTTTGTGGTCCGCAACCGCAAAGCCGAGTCGGTCCCGGTCGAGATCGGCCTTCGCACCGACCGCACGGTCGAAATTCGTAGCGGCCTGAGCGTCGGGGACTCGCTGATCACAACGGGCATTCAACTAGTTAAACCCGGTGGAGAGGTGTTGGTGCAGGAGTAATTTTTGTCATCCCGACGCAGGAGGGATCTAGTATGCCTATTCTCAACTTGAGTGTAAGGGAACTAGATCCCTCCTGCGTCGGGATGACAAAAATCGCACGATGACAAAAAATTCAACAAACTATGAATCTTTCAACAACTTCCATAAACCGACCCGTTCTGGCGGTCGTAATGTCGCTGCTGATTATCGTATTTGGGGTAATCGGCTTTTTGTATTTGGGCGTGCGCGAATTTCCGAGCATCGACCTGCCCGTGGTGACCGTGCAAACCACCTACACCGGTGCCAACGCCGACATTGTCGAATCGCAAATTACGGAGCCGCTCGAAGAGTCGATCAACGGTATTGCCGGTATCCGAACGTTGTCGAGCAGCAGCCGCGACGGGCGTTCGTCGATCTCGGTCGAGTTCGAGTTGAGCGTAGATATTGAGGATGCCGCCAACGACGTGCGCGACCGCGTGAGCCGGACGGTTTCTAACCTGCCACCCGAAGTTGACCCGCCGGTGGTGGCCAAAGCCGATGCCGATGCCAGCCCCATTTATTTTATCCAGTTGCTGTCGAACAAACGGTCGCTGCTGGAGGTGAACGACATTGCCAACCGGCAGTTTCGCGAGCGGTTCCAGACCATTCCCGGCGTGAGCAGCGTGCAGATGTGGGGCGAGAAAAAGTATGCTATGCGCCTGCGTATCGACCCCGTCAAACTGGCATCCTACCGCCTGACCGCCCTCGACGTATCGAACGCTCTCCGCACCCAAAACGTAGAGCTACCCTCCGGCTCCGTTGAAGGAGCCAACACCGAACTGACCGTCAGGACGTTAGGTCGGCTCAGCACGGCCAACGATTTCAACAACCTGATTCTGAAAGAAAGTGCCGATCAGGTGGTGAAGTTTCAGGATGTGGGGTTTGCCGAATTAGCCCCCGAAACCGAGCGGACCATGTTCAAACGCGACGGTGTGCCGATGATTGCCGTCGCCATTATTCCGCAACCGGGTTCTAATCAGATCGAAATTGCGAACAACGTTTACAAGAAACTCGATCAGATCAAGCGCGACCTCCCGCCCGATATTACGGTGTTGCTGGGCTTCGACAACACGCAGTTTGTGCGCCGGTCCATTGCCGAAGTACAGGAAACGATTGCGATTGCCTTTGTGCTGGTAGCTCTTATCATTTTCGGGTTCCTCCGCGACTGGCGAAGCACCATTATCCCGCTTACGGCCATCCCGGTCTCGCTCATCGGCACGTTCTTTATCATGTACCTGTGCGGGTTCTCCATCAACGTACTGACCCTGCTAGGCATCGTGTTGGCCATTGGTCTGGTGGTCGACGACGCCATTGTGGTGCTCGAAAACATTTACGCCAAAATCGAGGAGGGCATGTCGCCCTACAAAGCTGCGGTGAGCGGTTCCAACGAAATTTATTTCGCTGTTATTTCAACCACTGTCACGCTGGCAGCGGTGTTTTTGCCCGTTATTTTCTTGCAGGGTATCACGGGCCGCCTGTTCCGCGAGTTTGGGATTGTGGTGGCTGGTTCGGTGATTATTTCGGCGTTTGTATCGCTCACGCTCACGCCCATGCTCTCGTCGAAATTGCTAAAAACCCGCAAGCGGCAACCGTGGCTTTACCGGAAAACGGAGCCATTTTTCGAATGGATGATTTCGGGTTACGAACGTTCACTGACGAGCTTTCTGAAGGTTCGCTGGATGGCCTGGGTTATCATGGTCGCCATGATTGGTATCGTTTACACGCTCTTCAAAACCAACTCGATCCCCTCAGAGCTTGCCCCGCTCGAAGACCGGGGGGGGCTACGGATTCAGGCCACCGCCCCCGAAGGAGCCACCTACGAATACATGCTGGCATTCACCGATCAGGTTTCCAGGAAGATTCGGTCCATGTATGACTCCGTAACCGTTCCGGGGGTTATTGCCATCACATCGCCTAGTTTCGGGAGCGGGGCTACCAACACAGGTAGTTTTCGGCTTTACCTGGGCGATAGGCCCCCGCGTACAACCCCTCAACAACAGATTGCGGATGAGATTACGCCCGTCGTCAAGAAATTTACAGGTGCCAGGGTACTCGTGTCGCAGGAACAAACCATTCAAACCGGTCAACGCGGAGGGGGTGGAGGTGGCTTACCCATCCAATTCGTCATTCAGGCCACTTCGTTCGAAAAGCTCCGCGCCAAAGTCCCCGAGTTTCTGAAGGCCGTGCAGGCCTCCGAAAAATTCTCCGCTTCGGACGTGAACCTCAAATTCACCAAGCCCGAAATCCGGCTCGACATTGACCGCGACAAGGCCCTGAACCTGGGCGTGTCGGTGCAGGACGTGGCCCAAACGCTGCAACTCGGTTTGTCGGGTCGGCGGTTCGGGTATTTCATCATGGACGGTAAGCAATACCAGGTTATTGGCCAAATCGAACGCGAAGGGCGGAACGACATGACCGATCTTAAGTCGCTGTATGTGAAGAACAACCGGGGTGAACTGATTCAGCTCGACAACCTCGTACGCGTCTCCGAACAGAGCACGCCCCCCACGCTGTACCGCTACAACCGCTATGCCTCGGCAACCGTCTCGGCAGGTTTATCGAAGGGTATTTCGCTCGGCGAGGGTATCACCGAAATGGAGCGGATTGCCAAAGAGGTGCTCGACCCCACGTTCACGACTGCCCTCGATGGCTCCAGCAAGGAGTTCCGCGAGAGTTCGTCCAGTCTGTATTTTGCCTTTGCGTTGGCCCTGCTGCTTATTTACCTGATTCTGGCCGCCCAATTCGAGAGCTTCGTCGACCCCATCATTATCCTGCTCACGGTGCCGTTGGCAGTCTGCGGTGCCCTGTTGTCGCTCTGGGATTTTGGCCAAACGCTCAACGTCTTCAGCCAAATCGGGATCATCACGCTTGTCGGTCTGGTCACCAAAAATGGCATCCTGATTGTGGAATTTGCCAATCAACGCAAAGAAGACGGAGTAAACAAACGACAGGCCGTTATGGAAGCAGCCGTGGCCCGTTTCCGCCCCATCCTGATGACGAGTCTCTGTGCGGCCCTCGGCCTGTTGCCCGTCGCCCTTGCCCTCGGAGCCGGTTCCGAAAGCCGCGTGTCAATGGGCATCGTTGTGGTTGGCGGGTTGATTTTCTCTACCGCACTGACACTCTACGTCATTCCGGCGGTGTACACCTATTTGAGCCGGGCGATTGTAACGCGAGAGGAAGAGGTCGTAGCGCGGTTTTCCGAAACCGCGCAGTAGGCGTCAGCAATAGTAATTTACAGTGCGCGGTTTCGGTCCAGCCGTAGCGCGGTTTTCCAAAACCGCGCAGCAAGCGTCAACAAATTATTCTACACGGCGCGGTTTTGGAAAACCACGCTACAATAGCCATCCCGAATGATAGAGTACCGTAGGCGGTTACCTCATATACAGCCCGAAGAAGCTACTTTTTTTGTTACAACGCGCCTTTGGGGGAGTTTGCCCGCAGCCATTATCAAGCAATTGAAGGCGGAACATGACCTACGACTCGAATCTATTGAGAGGCTAGAAACTGACCCAACCGCGAAGGGGAGAGCATTATCTGATGCTCAGAAACGGTATTTTACCCAGTTTGATAATCAGTTAGATCGTCCCAAAAACGGTCCTTATTGGCTCGCCGAATCTGCCATTGCCGAGATAACCGTCAAGGCAATTCATTTCTTGCATGGCAAAGACTACCACCTGATTGCTTTTTGTGTTATGAGCAATCATATTCATCTCGTCATCGACACCCACGAATTGGCGAAACGCCCCCGGCCCCTCTACAAAATTATGCAGACGTTGAAACGCTATATTGCGGGTAAAGGAAACGAGTTTCTCCAGCGAACAGGCTCATTTTGGCAAGATGAAAGTTACGATCACGTGGTGCGAAACCAGCAGGAATTGAAAAACATAATCGCGTATACGCTCAATAATCCCGTCAAGGCAGGTTTGGTCGACACTTGGGAAGAGTGGCCGTACTCATACGTGAATGAGGATTTCCTGTAGCGCGGTCGGTGCTGTAGCGCGGTTTTCCAAAACCGCGCATCGTGGGATAACATTGCTGACGCCTACTGCGCGGTTTTGGAAACCCGCCCTACAATACCAACTTCACCCCGGCCACCAACAACCCCACCGCCAGCGCGTACCGCAATACGGGCACCGAGAAACGATGGCTACCGAAATAGCCCCCCAAAAGCCCCCCAGCAAAAGCAACCCCAATCCAGGTCCAAACAGCGGAATCGGGCGTATAGCCTTTTGATACTAGCCCAAACAACCCCGACAAAGAGTTCACAAAGATGAACAAAGCCGAGGTGGCAGCTACCTCTTTCAGGCGACCCCAGTTGAAAAACAACATAAGCGGACTGAGGATAATGCCCCCGCCAATGCCCAACATCCCCGACAACAGGCCAATCACGCCACCAGAGACCAATCCTGCCCAAAGGGGAATTGGTCTTGAACTGCCCTCCTGATCGCGAACGGTCCATAGTAAACGCAGCACCGCCATGAGCAGGCAGAAGGCCAGTAAATATTTGTAGAGCGTATCCGTTAGGGGGAGTTTGGCTCCTACGAAAGCCAGGGGGATGCTGGCAAGCGCGAAGGGCCAAAAGGTGTTCCAACGAAAGTGACCAGCCCGATAGAACTGCACAAACGAGACCGTCGACACGAACAAGTTGAGCAGCAGGGCCGATGGTTTCATCAGTACGGGCGAGATCCCAAACAAGATCATCGTGGCCATGTAGCCACTCGCGCCCCCGTGCCCCACCGACGCATACAGGAACCCCACCACAAACAAACAAAGCAAAAACGGAATGCTTTCCATATAAAAACACCTAACAATTCTTAATTTTCGTTATCTACGGGAAATATACACGCATATTGTGTGTTTACTAGCTGATTAATCTTAATCTAACTCAATGACGATTCATAAAACGCTGTTATTGACTGGCCTGAGTCTGGCTTGTCTGCCCCTACTCCACGCCCAACCCCGTCCGGCAAAGTCGCTGCCCAAAAACTGGTCCCACCTCGATCCGGCAAAAGACTCTATTGCAGGTATTAGCCTCAATGGAGCCTACGAACTCCTGAAAGGTCGCACGTCGCAGCCAGTTGTCGTGGCTATTATCGACTCCGGTGTGGACACTGACCATGAGGATTTGAAAGACGTGGTTTGGAAAAACCCCAAAGAAACGCCCGATAATAACGTCGACGACGACAAAAACGGCTACCCCGACGACCTGACCGGCTGGAATTTCATGGGGTCCAAAGACGGCACCACCTACGAGACCGATCAGGAGGAGGTGACGCAGATTTATGTGTTGTGGAAAGATAAATACGACAAAGCCGACCCGAAACGTCTGAAAGGTCGCGAAGCCGAGGAGTACGCCATTTACCAGAAAGCAAAGGAGCGATTTGTGAAAGGATACGCGGCCAACCAGGCCAAACGCCGGGCCATCTCCGACTCAGTGGGCTTTTTTACAGGACTGAATGCACTCAAGCCGCAGCTCGATGGGAAGCCCTTCGACATCAGCAGCATTAATGAGCTTAAACCCGCCGACTCCACGCAGGCTGGTGTTCGGGCAGTGTTGGGCGAGGTGTTTACGGAGCAGTTCCGGTCGTTCGATATGATGTATCGAATTTTGGAACGGGCTTACCCCCGCCTGAAAGAGGCTCTGCTGGCCGAAACCGAAAAATCGTTCAACCCCGACAATCAGAACCGCAAGGCCGTGGGCGACAACCCACTTGATCCGAACGAGCGTTACTACGGTAGCCCCAAACTGCAGCTCGGTGATTCGGAGGAACTGGCTATGCACGGCACACACGTGGCCGGTATTGTGGGGGCCAAGCGTGGCAACAATGTGGGCGTCGATGGCATTGCCGACAACGTTCGCATCATGACCATCGCCGTAGTGCCCTCCAATGGCGACGAGCGGGACAAGGACGTTGCCAACGGCATCCGTTACGCTGTCGACAATGGAGCCAAAGTGATTAACATGAGTTTCGGCAAGCGGTTTTCGCCCTACAAGCCGCAGGTCGATGCGGCCATTCGCTACGCCGAGGAGCGCGACGTGTTGCTCATACATGCGTCGGGCAACAACGCCGAGAATTACGACTCCGTACCAGCCTACCCCCGCCCCGAATACGAAGACGGCCGCACGGCCCGTAATTTCATGACGATTGGCAACTCGACCGCCCGCCTGAACGAGGGCCTTGCCGCACGGTCATCGAACTACGGTAGCCGTACGGTCGATTTGTTCGCGCCCGGCACCGATATCGAGTCCACTATCCCGCGCAACAACTACGCGGCCTTCACGGGCACGAGCATGGCAGCCCCGTGCGTGGCCGGCGTAGCGGCCCTGCTCCGCTCCTACTTCCCGAACCTCACAGCCGTTCAAGTCAAAGACATCCTGATGAAGAGCGTCTATAAACCCGAACTGAGCGTTCTTCGGCCAGCCTCCAAACAGCGCGTACCGTTCAGCAGCCTAAGTATTTCGGGCGGCATTGTGAACGCGGCAGGGGCGGTTAGGTTAGCCCTGCAAAAATAGTTTCAGGTTTCAATGGCTATGCCGTTTCAACGCTACGCTGTTTCAAGTTTCATAAATAGTCTAGCCATTGAAACCTGAAACGGCGTAGCCATTGAAACCTGAAACAGCGTAGCATTGAAACGGCATAGCCATTGAAACAGCGAAGCATTGAAACGGCATAGCCATTGAAACAGCGAAGCATTGAAACTTGAAACAGCAAAGCGTTGAAACCTACCATTCTATCTCCCGTTTATCCCGCCAGAATTTGCCGGTTTCGTGTTGGGGGGCGTCAGTGGCGAGCCATACGATGGTCTCGGCCCCTTTTTCAACGGGGCGGTCGGCACCGGAGCCACCCATATCGGTACGTACCCAGCCGGGGCACACCGAGTTGACAGCGATGTTGTCGGCGCGGAGTGCCCCGGCAACTTGTTTCGTAACAGCATTAAGGGCCGTTTTTGAGATGCTGTAGGCCGGGGCATACGTGTTCATCGTACTCAACGCCCCTGCCCCGCTCGACACATTCACGATGCGGGCACCGTGGGGGGATAACTTTAGGTACGGCAAAAAATCCTGACTGATCAGAATCGGACCAACCACATTGGTTTTCAGGGTCCGCTCCATCATCTCGGCGTTGAGTTTCAGAATATCCTCGCCATGATCTTCCAGTATGGCCGCGTTGTTTACCAAAACATCCAGGTGATCCGCTTTTTGGGAGAAGGTCCCAACAGCATTTTTGATGCTGACGGGGTCGGTAACATCAAGATGCAGGAAAATAGCCTCAAACCCTTCGGCACAAAGCATTTCGGTGGCCTCTCTCCCTCGGTGCATGTCGCGCGAACCAATAAATACGGCAAAGCCTCGTTGTGCCAATTGGCGGGCCACCTCATACCCTATACCTTTGTTAGCCCCCGTAACAAGGGCCACTTTATCATGTTCTGTGTTCATGGTTACTCAACCCTATTTCAGGGGGTAGTTGTTTGCGATTGGTTAGTTTAGGCCATCTAGGCTACCAATAGCACACTATTTTAGCCAATTTCATCTCGTTTAAATTTTGTCTTCCAAAAAAATTACTATTTTTCCCCTATGATTGCCATACCAAAAAACGCGCTTACGATCATGTTTTTATTTGGTACGTTGCTTACACAAACACCAGTAAAGGCACAATCTAACAACTCTGGTCTCCGACTAGGGGTTCGGGCCGGGGGTAGCACGGTGCTTCCGCTCGAAGCCGTCGACAATGCTACATACTACCCTACCGCTGCCCTGAACGGTGGTTTGGTGGCTAATTTGGGGCGTGGACGCTTCACGATTCAGCCCGAAATCAATTTTAGTCAACGCAGTATCCGGGCCGATTATAATGCTCAGGGAGTTTCATTGTCGGCTCGTGTTTTAACCAACCGGCTAGAGGTTCCCATCCTGATAAAATACAACTTTCGCGGCCCCGACGACGACCGTTCCGGTTTGTTTCTGACTGCCGGATCCTACGCAACCTATGTGCTACGTGAGCAGTACAAAGCAAAAATTTTGTCATACGGCAACCTATCGACCAGCCTTCAAGCCATTGCCGATGCGGTTGTCAATTCGCTCGATGGCTCCAAAGCGACCTTCGACGGAAGCAAAGGTCGCGTTTCGTATGGGGTTGCCGGTGGTTTGGGGTATGGCTTTAACACGCAAGCCGGGCAAATCACGCTCGAAGGTCGTGCCCTCTACCAGTTAGGCGACAATACACCCGAAAACTTCACCGATCCATCGGGGGTGGGCATTGCCTCGAACATTCGCGACACTAAATACATGCTTTTACAACTCACAATTGGCTACCTGATTCCGGTCGGGGGCCGCTAACGACATAGCCCTCCGGGGCAACGACCAAAGTACCCTAACCCATAGTAATCACAGTACCGATTACACAAACCACAATGATGATTGCTGGTTGGCGGTCATCATTTTTTTTGCACCAAAGCCAGTGTTTTGTCCCAAAGCCATTGCACGTTCTTATCGGAGATGTCGCGGTTGCGGGGTGTTTTGGGGGCCAAATCGGTAAAGTAGCCGCCATTATTGCGCTCACCAATCGACTTGAGCGGGGTGGCAGCCAGGAAAACTGTCGTCTCGGCCCCTCTCTCGGGGGTGCGCAAAAACGGCGACATCAGTTTCCAGATGGCCCCGCCAACACCCGCCGTATCGCTGGCAAAATTGGTCTTAACGGCACCCGGATGCACCGAGAACGACCGCACACCCGTTCCATTGAAATGCTGAGCGGCACCCTTGGCAAACAACAGATTAGCCAGTTTATCGTCGCAATAGGCCCACATGGGCGATAGTGTGTCGATTCGGCGGAACATCCGCTCCACGCGCCCCCCCATGTGCGCAGCCGACGAAAGTGTAATAACCCGCACGTCGCCGGTCTCGGCAGCGGTTCGTTTGAGCAGGTCGGTGAGGTGCCAGGTCAGAGCAAAGTGCCCTACATGGCTGGCGAAAAACGAGCGTTCGATCCCCTCGTCGGTGAATTCTAGTTTGGCCGGTGTGTAGCCAGCATTATTGATAAGCACGTCGAGCCGGTCGTAGGTAGTGCTGATGTGGTTGGCGGCTTGCCGTACCGACTCCAGGTCGTCGAGGCTCGCCGTAACCAGGTCAACCTGTGTGGCTGGGTTAGCTTTCTGAATACTCGCTTGCGCTTCGCGGCCTTTATTTTCGTTGCGCACCAGCAAAATGAGGTCGAAGCCCCGGTGGGCCAGTGCCCGCGCCGTTGCTAAGCCAAGACCCGAATTAGCTCCTGTAATCAATGCTCGTTTTTTTGTCATGGGTTGAATTGGTTAGTAGAGGTTGAACCCAACCCATGACAAAAAGTTAGAATCTTACGCGTTAAACGCGGGGGCAAACTCGTTTTTGGCGAAATCTTCGAGTTTGGTCTTTCCGAGTGTAACGGGGCGGTTCTCGAAATAGTCGGCCTGCATGGTTCCCTCGCGCAGGGCAACACCCATTGTTGTATAGCCGTTCGCCATTTCGTCGTTGAGGCCCGCACCCAGCATCCCTTGCTTGCTCTGCTCATCGCTGAACACGACCCAGGGCGTTTCGGGCTTGCCGACGGCCTCGCCCAGTACCTTGGCAATTTCGGCCCCGGTCCGCTCGTCGCTGGCGATGTACTGAATCTGGGTACCGGTAAAGTCGAGGTTCAGCAGGTTTTGTAGGGCTACCTGAGCGATATCGTCGGTGTGAACAAGTACCAGCTTATCGTCGCCGAAGTTGCTGCCCATCATGCCCATACCCTTCACCATACCGACCATGTTAAACAGATTGTACATGAAGTACGAGGGACGCAATACTTTCACATTCAGGCCTTCGACGGTTTTCAGTTTTTGCTCCATGTCGTGCAACCCATCCACGGGACCTGCCCCATTGCCCATGTGAGCACCGATGCTACTCAACAGCACCACATACGGCACGTTGTTGGCCCGGATGGCCGCGATGTAATTGTCGGCGACCTCATTTTGAAACCCACGCCAGTCGGTCACGCCCCACTTTGGCGGAATCATGAGGTAAACGGCGTCGGCTCCGGCGAAGGATTCGGTAACAAAGGCGGCATCTTCAACACTGCCCACGGCAGCACTAGCTCCGAGATTTTTTATAGCTTCCGCGTTTTCGGCCTTGCTGGTGATGACCGTTACGGTGTGGTTAGCTTTCACAAGGCCTTCAACGACCGGTTTGCTGATGTGGCCGATAGAGCCGGTAATGACGTAATTCATGGCAATTTTGTTTGTATGTACAAATATGAAATCAAAAAAAAGTTAAACTCCTCCTAATGCCTGAGCCGCTCCAAACACCTGCTTTGTGAGGGCAACAACCTGCTCTTCGCCAATCGAGTCGGCGTATCGAACCCAAGTTCGTTGCCAGGCTTCCGTGAGGGCATCGCTTAGTTGCTTTCCCTTCTCGGTTGGTTCGACAAGCGTGTTTTTACCTTCGCTCCGGCGGGTCACCAACTCCTTTAACTCCAGCTTTTCGATCAACCGGGTGATGGTCGAAGGGGTTAAAAGCAGCATTTCGCTCAGGTGTGAGGGCGTCACGCCGGGATTGTCGATCACCTCCCGCAACAGATAAGCGTGCGAATAGGCCAATCCCAACTTACCAAACTCCTCATCACCAATAGCCGTGATAGCCCGCGCCAATGCGTTTGCCGAAAAAAGCAGGCAAGCACTGTATCGAGTGGCTTTCGCGTTGGATGTTTCGCTTGGTTGGGCGTTCATGATTAGCCAACCACGTTTGCATATACAAACGTTCCCGGTGCTAAAAAAATTAGCATCCATTTTCACCACTGCCAGGGCCTGACGGCCACTGGCAGGGTGGGCGCAACGATCAACTCCTTACTTTTGCAGTATGGTGGATTCAGTTCGGCGGTTTTTTGCCCGGCCTCTTGCCGAAGACTTTGGTTTGCGCTATCAGGCGTTTTCGTCCGTTCAAAGCGGGATATACGTATTTTTATTTCTCTACTTTTTTATCCGGGGTAACCTACAGGTGCCCATGCTGGCTCTGCTCGCGGCTGGCGTGACGGTGGCCGTTTTCTTCGCCAATGCGCTAATACCCCAACTGTTTCCCAGGCTTTATGACGAGGACCGCTGGACAATAGGCAAGCACAGCCTGCACACCGTTTTTGTGTTGCTGTGTATTAGTCTGAGCAACTACCTGATCCTGAAGCTAAGCGACAATGATACCCCCACGTTTGCGAACATGTTTCTGACGGTGACGATCATTGGTTTTTTTCCGATCACGCTCACCGTGCTGTTGGCCGAACAACGTCGGCTCCGGCGTAACCTGCGGCAGGCCGAACTACTGAATCGGGCACTGCCCACTCCGGTGGCAGCTTCGATACACCCGACACCCGCTGTTGCCCCCTCCCCCGCTCCGCTGGCAACCGACGCGGTCCAAACCGATATACCCGCTTCGATCACGTTTGTGCCCTCGGTGGGCAAGGACCGTCTGACACTCCAGCCTGATCAGTTGCTGGCCGCTGAATCGCTGGCGAATTATGCGGAACTGTACTGGCTCAAGGGTGATGTTCTACAAAAAACAACCCTCCGCCTGACGCTCAAAGAGGTAGAAAACGTACTGGCTAACTACCCCCAGTTTTTCCGTTGCCACCGGGCGTTTGTGGTCAACCTGAACGCCGTGCAGCACACCACCGGCAACGCTCGTGGCTACCAGCTTACGGTGCGTAACCTGGCCCAGGAAATCCCGGTCTCGCGGGGTTATGCCGATGCGTTTGAGGGACGGTTTTTGGGAACAAGATCATAAAAGTTTAAGGGTATTAGTTTGTCAAGCTGGATTACCCCCAACCATCCCAAAATCGGCCATTTCATCCCAAAAACGCCATTTTATCCCACAAAACAGTCCCTTATCCCAGCCGCTTGCGGGGGTCGTTGCCATGCCCCAGTTTTGCCTCAGTCAAACGGACAAACGCAAAACAACTCGCCATGAAAACGGCCCTACTTCCAACCCCCGCCCAACTTCGCCAAACGCCCTGGCTCGCTATTATTTTCTTTTACACGCTGGCTTGCGGCATCTCGTACGCCCTATGCAACGTGGCCAATCCAACGGAAGGAATCTTACCGATGCACACCATTTTTACGTATGGTCTTGGTCCCGTTCTTGCGGCACTGATCACCTGTTTTCTATTTCCCAGTATTTCTCCAAAACTAAGTTTGCTGGGTACGAATCGGGGTCGTACGGTGCTGTTCGTATTGGCTCCGCTGGTGTTGGGCACCGTGACAGGTGTTGTTAATAAAGCGGACCAGAACCCACACCTGTATGGTGGCCTGGTAGTGGTATCGAGCGTACTGTATGGGCTGGCAGAGGAGACTGGCTGGCGGGGTTTTCTTGATCAGGCGTTGCAACTGCTGCCCACGTTCTGGCGGGTGCTCATCGTGGGAACGCTCTGGTTTGGGTGGCATTTCACGTTTCTGCCTGACGTGTCGGGTATTGCGGGGCCTAATACCCCCTCTGCCGGAGTCGTTTGGCTCATCATGGTGGTGGCAAGTTGGGGCTTGGGTTCGGCTATGAACACCACCCGTTCTGTGCTGATGATGGGCACTCTGCATGAGTCGATGAACCTCGTGGGGCACCCCGTTGCGCTGGCCCTGATGCTGCTGGCCTGGACCTTTCTGCTCCGACAATGGAACCACCCCGTTGGCGTGCAGGTGGGTCGACTGGCTCTCACCGTTGCCCTTTTGATCAGTGTTCCTAGCCTTGGCAGTCAGTCCGTCATGGCCCAAAGCAAACCCGTTTCCACTACCCAGGCACTACCCCACGAAGAAATCATTCCGGGGCGGGCCACGAACTTTACCCTGTTCGACAAGTCGTTCTACGATAACCAGTTGTTTTTGTTGGGCGAATCGCACGGAATTCAGAAGCCGCAAGAGATTGATTTTGAGCTGCTCAAGCACCTGAACGAGCGGGTGGGCGTTCGCCATTACGTGGCCGAGGTCGATCAAACAAAGGCCCATTACCTGAATCAGTACCTGCAAACAGGCAACGACAGCACGCTGATGAAGGTGTTTCGGAGTTGGGTGGCGAGTAAGGCGCAATGGGCTAACCGCGATTTCTGGAACAAAATCGGACGGATTCGGGCGTTGAACCAAACCCTGCCCAAAAACCGCCAAATCCGGTTCATTGGTATTGACCAGATTCAGGAGCGCAAGCTCGTGGGCGAACACCTAAGCGAGCTATTGGCCGGGCGCAAACTCGCCCCCACCACCCGCGTACTGGCCGATACCCTGCTCGCCCGACTCCTGAACCGCCGTCCCGACAGCCTTCGTGCGCAGGCCGCCCAAGCCTTGCTCACTGACCTCTCGGCATCCGAAAAAGCCACTCGCAAAACCTTCGGCCCCGCCCTCCCCGACCTGCAACACCTGCTCAACAACGTGGTCTATCTGAAAACGATCAAGAGCCGGGAGCGTACTATTTTCACGAATTTCCAGACGGTCCTCCAAACGATGAACCTGCAAAACGAGAAACTGTACGGGTTCTGGGGGTACTTCCACGTGTTGCAGGCCCCGGTCGAAGGGGGCGGAAAGTCGTTTGCGACGATGGTGCGCGAGTCGGACCTGCCCATGCGCAACAAGGTCGTGAGCATCGCTTTCTCATACGCCGACTGCTACATGATGCTGCCCTCCATGTACCTGCCGCCTATGTGGCAAGACGCAGGCAAGACCTACTCGCGGGTGAATAAATTCAATAACAACAGCGAGATGATGTACACCGAGAACATCGACAAGCTCATGGCCCTCTCGAAACCCAATACGCTGACCCTATTCAAGTTATCGGGCACCGAGGCCGGGCAACAACCCACGCGGGTGCGGTACTCTCCATTTATGCCTAAAGAGCAGCAACTTCAATTTGAACCCAACCGCCCCACCGCCGACTATTTCCAATACCTGATCCTGGTCCGAAATTCGGACATGACCGAGCCGCTGGTGCCATAGCTAAGACCGCTTTTTAAAGCCCCATCGGGGCGGCATGTTAATAGAAATAGTTTGCGCACGTTTTGGCAAAGCCCCGGCGGGGCGACATGTCAATAGCAAATTACACGTGCGCGTTTTGGTAAAGCCCCGTCGGGGCGGCATGTAAGGAAGGTCCCCTTTAACATGCCGCCCCGATGGGGCTTTGTTCCCGCGAATACTATCTGGTTTCTATTGACATGTTGCCCCGATGGGGCTACCCTATAATACAGTGGTCTACAAGAACATAGTTCATGCTTTATACTGAGCATAAGTACTCAATTACGCCCATCACCCTATTTATCCTATTGGTGTTTTGGTTAAAAAAATATTAACCTCACTGCATTAAAACTGTATAAAAATCCTAAATTGCCGATAAGACCTACTTATTCTTTGGGTTGATTCTAGCATACACCTAAAAAATTCCAATCTATGTACAAATCACTACTTTTCTGTTGCCTATTTCTGCTAAGTATTGGGCAGGCGTGGGCGCAGGACCGACAACTTGGTGGCACCGTTCGCGACGAAGGAGGGCAGGGCCTTCCCGGCGTCAACGTGCAGATTAAAGGCAGTACGCGTGGCACTACCACCGACGCCAACGGAGGCTATC
Source organism: Cytophagales bacterium (assembly GCA_004292855.1). Taxonomy (GTDB): domain Bacteria; phylum Bacteroidota; class Bacteroidia; order Cytophagales; family Spirosomataceae; genus Rudanella. Next base: position 72,643 of record RDXN01000035.1, on the reverse strand, counting down.
GCCTGAACGCAAGCGGGGCAGGTACGCTCGTTTTCTCGTCTATTGGGTATGCCTCGAAAGAAGTACCGTTCACGGCGGCACAGTCGGAGGTAACGGCGGTGCAACTCGCGGTAGACGACCGGACGCTGAACGAGGTGGTCGTGACGGCGTTGGGCATTGAGAAGAGTGCCAAAACACTCACCTATGCCACGCAACAAATTGAGGGATCGAAGATTACGCAGGTGCGCGATGCCAACTTTGTGAACACGCTGTCGGGTAAGATCGCGGGTTTGCAGGTAGTGCAGGGTGCGGGTGGTGTGGGCAGTGCGGCCCGCGTAACCTTGCGCGGCAATCGTTCGCTCAATGGTAATAACAACGCCCTGATCGTGGTCGATGGCGTGGTGTACGATAACTCGCTTGGCGGGCAGGTGGGCAACGACTTCGGCGGCTACAACGGCTCCGACGGGGCGGCCAACATCAACCCCGACGACATCGAGAGCGTGAACGTATTGAAGGGGGCCGCCGGTTCAGTGCTCTACGGATCGCGGGCGGCCAACGGCGTCATGATTATCACGACCAAAAAAGGCAAGGCCGGGCGCGTGTCGGTCGATGTGAATTCGGGGATTGTGACCGAGTCGGCCATGCTTCTGCCCGAGTTGCAGAATACGTATGGGCAGGGCGCGGGCGGCAAGTCGAACACCACCGCGAGCGGAAGCTGGGGCGGCACCGGCACAACCTACCCCAACAACGTGAGCGACTTTTTCCGCAACGGGGTATCGACCAACAACTCGATTGGCGTAACGGGCGGCACCGACAAGATGCAGACGTATTTCTCGTACACCCACAACAAAAATCAGGGTCTGATTCCGAACAACGACCTTACCCGCCACACGCTGAATCTGCGCCTGAGCAATCAGATTGGCAAGCGGTTCTCGACCGAGGGCAAGATCACGTACATGTTCCAGAACATCGACAACAAGATTAAGGTGGGTGAAGAAGGAGGCATCGTGATGAACATCTACAAGATTCCGCGTAGCGTGGATCTGGAGTCGACCAAGACGTTCGAGACGCCCGACGGTGTACCGAACTACTGGACCTCATCGTCGATTTACATGAACCCGTACTGGACCATTAACCGGGTGATCAACGCCGAGAAACGCAACCGGATCACGTTCCTGGGCGTGGCCAACTACAAACTCACCGACTGGCTTACGCTGACTGGCCGCGTGAGTGTGGACCGGTTCTTCGACCGTAACCTGCGGAGCTTCTACAACCGTACATTGCTGTTTGCAGGCAATGGGGGCACGTTTACGGCCTTCGATGCACAGAACCTTGAACAAAACATCGACCTGTTCGCGCAGGGAAATAACTCGTTCGGGGCCGATTTCAAGCTGAACTACACCGTGGGTGGGCAGTTCTCGAAGCGGTTCAACCAAACAGTAGGCGCATCGGCCAACGGCCTGCAAATTCCGAACAAGTTCGACTTAGGCTTTGCGCGTGCCCTGCAACCCGTTTCCGGGCTATCGGCGCGGCAGGTGAACGGGGTGTTTGCGCGGGCCGAGGCTTCGTATAAAGACTACCTGATTCTGGAACTCACCGCCCGCAATGACTGGTCATCCACGCTGCCCGCTCCGCACTCGTACTTCTACCCCTCGGTGGGTTTGACGGCGGTATTGTCGGACATGGTGAAGATGCCGGAGTTTGTGACGTTCGCCAAAATTCGGGCGGCCTACACCCGCGTGGGTAACGATGCCGCGCCGTATTTGCTTCAGCAAACGTACTCGTTTCAGCAAGGCGGCTCTAACGGATTTATTCAGCGCGACACCCGGCAGTCTATCCCCGACCTGAAACCCGAATTGACCAACTCGCTCGAAATTGGCCTCGACTGGCGTTTCGCGCAAAACCGTTTCGGGCTGGATTTTACCTATTACAAGACGAACACCATCAACCAGTTGCTGTTGCTGGGCCTGGCTCCGGCGTCGGGATTTGCCGAGCAGTATATCAACTCGGGTAACTTCGAGAACCGGGGAATCGAACTCTCGCTGAACGCGAAAATCGTGGACTCGCCCTCGCTACGCTGGGATGCCACGCTGAATCTATCACGCAATACCAATACGATTGTCTCGCTGCACCCCGACATTAAGAAAGCCGCGCTGGGCGGTGGGTTTGGTCGTACCTCAACGCCCGTCGTGGCTGAGGGTGGCTCCTACGGCGATCTGGAAACCCAACGCTGGGCTACCGACACGCAGGGTCGCAACATTGTCGATGCCAACGGCAAACCCGTTGTCACAACCTCGCAGGTGTCGGTGGGCAATTTTAACCCGCGCCTGATGCTCGGTCTGCAAAACAACTTTAGCTGGAAGGGTTTCAACCTCGGTGTATTATTCGATGGTCGGTTTGGCGGCATTGTAACGTCGGGAACAGAAGCGAACCTGGCGTTTGATGGCAACGCGGCCTACACCGTGAACAACCGTGAGGGCGGCTGGGTGCTGCCGGGCGTAACAGCAACGGGCGAGACCAATACGAAGGCCATTAACGCCGAAACGTTCTGGACAACGGTATCGGGCGGGCGGTACTCGTGGGGTGAGTTCTTCACCTACGACGCCACTAACGTGCGGCTCCGCGAGCTGACGCTGGGCTACACGTTTAAGATGCCCTCGAACCTGTTTATCAAGCAGGCAAGACTGTCGGCGGTGGGCCGGAATTTGTTCTTCGTGTATCGCGGCAGTGCCATCATGGACATCCCCGGCGTGCCTAAGCGTAAGCTCTCGTTCGATCCCGACATCAGCCTCGGCGCGGGTAACTTCCAGGGTGTCGAATACGGCAACGTACCGGCCTCGCGCTCAGTGGGTCTGAATCTCCAATTGTCCTTTTAAGCCATTAATCGTATGAAATCAATAAAACTCTGGCTCGGCGGTTCGCTCGTAATGGCAAGCTGTTTTTCGGGCTGCACCGATAAATTCCAGGACATCAACACCGACAAGACTAAGCTCGTTACGTTGTCGGGTAACGAACTACCTTACTTGTTCTCGAAGGCACAGTCGGCTTCGTCGTATGCGGGGGGCACCTACCAGATCGCCCAAAACCTGTTTGCTGACCTTTACAGCCAATATTTCGCAACCTCGGCTACCTATTTCCCCTCCGACCGCAACGTGATTCGGTTCGACTGGCTGCGGGGCGGCTGGACGGCTATCTACACGCAGACCGTGCCTCAACTCCGGTCGCTCGAAGAGGGTTACGCTGCCGGAACAGCCGAACGCGCCCTGACCGACATCTGGTGGGTGTATACGTTCCACCGCCTGACCGACTATTACGGCCCGATTCCCTACTTCGATGCGGGAAAACCGGCCCGGTCGGTGAAATACGACGCGCAGGACAAAATCTATGAAGACTTTTTCAAGCGGCTCGACGCGGCCACAACGGTGCTGAAAGGCAAGACCGCCGAGAAGCCGTTCGGCACGTTCGATCTGCTCTACAAAGGCGACGTGAACAAGTGGATCAAGTTTGCCAATTCGCTCCGGCTTCGGTTGGCTCTGCGAGTATCGGCGGTGACGCCTGCCGTGGCTAAAACACAGGCGGAGGCTGCTGTGGCCGGGGGTGTTATCGACGCCGTTGCCGACGATGCGCTGATGGTGAAAAGCGAACCCGCCAACGATTTCAACGGCCTGTCGCGAATTGCGATCTGGAACGAGTTTCGGATGAGCGCGTCGATGGAATCGGTGTTGAAAGGCTACGAAGACCCACGCGGCACGATCTATTTCCAACCCACAACGGGCGGGACCATTGAGGGTCTCCGCAATGGTCTGACGCCCGCGCAATTGGGCGATGCCGCCAATGGTAACAACGCCACCTCCAACGTGGGGTCGCGCTGGGTAACGGGCGGGGGAGCAGCGTGGACGTCCATTGGCTCCACTCCGCAGAACATTCTGCATGCCGCCGAGGTGTATCTGTTGCGGGCCGAAGGTGCGGTGAATGGCTGGAACATGGGTGGTACTGCCAAAGAGTTGTATGAGAAGGGCATTACGGCCTCCATGAATCAGTGGGGCATCACGAATGCAGCTGCGATTACGGCCTACATCAGCTCCGACAAGGCCCCCGTGGCCCCGAACGACGGCCTGAAATCGCCCGCCCTATCGACCACGCCGATCCGTTGGAGCGCGACCCCGGCGGTGCAACGCGAGCAAATCGGCACCCAGAAATGGCTGGCCCTCTACCCCGATGGCGTGGAAGCCTGGTCGGAGTTTCGCCGGACCAAATTCCCGCCCCTCTACCCCGTTGCCAACAACGAAAACGCCGACCTCGCGGCTGGTGCGCGTCCGCGCCGGATTCCGTTCCTGCAACTCGAACGCGACACCAATCTGGAGGCCGTCAAAGCCGCCGAAAGCCTGCTCGGCTCTGGTGGCGACAAAGTGAGCACGCCGTTGTGGTGGGATAAAAATTGATCGTAGATTTGAGTAATAAAAAAGGCTGACGCACAGCCCTTCGACAGGCTCAGGGTGACAGGAAAATTGATTCAAATCACTATTTTGATTCAACGCCGGTGTCACCCTGAGCCTGTCGAAGGGCAGATGCGTCAGCCTTTTTAACTACAACTATTCAAAATTTACCGTCCGTAACGTATGCGTCTAGCTCTTGTACTCCTCGCCCTCTTCACCTTTTCCTGCCAGAAAAAAGACGCCCTATTTACCCAACTCTCTTCGGCACAAACGGGCGTCATGTTCGCCAATACCCTGACCGATTCGCCGGAGTTCAACGTGCTCAAATACGGCTATTTCTACAACGGCGGGGGCGTGGCAACGGGCGATTTCAACAACGACGGCCTCGTTGACCTCTACTTCACCGGCAACCTGAAACCAAACAAACTATACCTGAATAAAGGCCAACTGGAGTTCGAGGACATAACCGAACAGGCGGGGGTGAGTGCCGCCGATGGCTGGAACACAGGCGTCTCACTCGTCGACATCAACGCCGATGGCTGGCTCGACATCTACGTGTGTCGCTCTGCCGCGAGCAATGCCAAACTCCGGCGTAATTTGTTATTTGTGAATAATGGACCCCCCCCCAGCCCCCTCCTAAAACAGGAGGGGGGGCAGTCGGAGAAGGCTTTGCAAGCCCCCCCTCCTGTTTTAGGAGGGGGCTGGGGGGGGGTCACTTTCACCGAGCGAGCCGCCGAATACGGCCTCGACGACCCCGCCTACTCGACCCAAGCCGCTTTTTTCGACTACGACCGCGACGGTGACCTCGACTGTTTTTTGCTGAACCATTCCGTGCAGGAGTTTGCCGGTTTCAGCCGAACGGTGGGCAATTTCAAATCCCAGGCCGACCCCAACTACGGCAGTAAGTTGTATCGAAATGAGGGCACAAGCACCGACAAACCCCTATTTCGAGACGTAACCGCCGAAGCGGGGCTGATTTCGAACGTGCTCAGTTTCGGGTTGGGTGTATCGGTGAGCGATTTCAATAACGACGGCTGGCCCGACCTCTACGTGTCGAACGATTATAACGAGAACGATTACCTGTACATCAACGAGCAGAATGGGCAATTCCGCGAGTCGGTGCGCGACGCGATGGGCCACACCTCCCTGTACTCGATGGGTTGCGATGCCGCCGACCTGAACAACGATGGCTTGATGGACCTGCTCACGCTCGACATGCTCCCCGAACGCAACGAGCGCGTCAAGCTCACCGCTGGCGACGATAACTACGACAAATACGAGCAACTTCTCCGCGCCGGTTTCCACCACCAAACCATGCGGAATATGGTACAGATAAACTTGGGAGCGAGGAGTGAGGAGCGAGGAGTGAGGAGTAAAAATCCTTCATTTGCTGAAATTGGTCAACTCGCGGGGGTTTCTAACACCGATTGGAGTTGGGCAGGGTTGCTGGCCGATTTTGATAACGATGGTTGGCGCGACATGTTCATCACCAACGGCTACGCCCGCGACTACACGAACATGGAGTTTCTGAAGTTCACGATGGACGAGCAACTGAACCGTCAGCAAACCGGCACGCAGGCCGACGAGATGACGGTGATTGGCAAAATGCCCGCCATCAACGAACCGAACTACATGTTTCGTAATCGTGGACTGACAAATGGCGCGTGGAGCATGAGCTTCGAGAACCAAACCGCAGCCTGGGGCTTTGATCACCCGACCCAATCGAACGGGGCTGCCTACGCCGATCTGGACAACGATGGCGACTTAGATCTGGTTGTCAGCAATGTGAACGCCGAGGCAGGTATTTACCAGAACAACGCCGAATCGCGGCCACAGAACCACTTTTTGCGGGTCGAACTGCGGGCGAACCCCGCCCTGCTGATGGGTACACGCGTGACGGTTTGGCCCAAAAACGGCCCCGTACAGGTGGCTGAGTTTGCGCCCGTGCGGGGGTTTCAGTCGAGTATGTACGGGCCGATGGTGTTCGGATTGGGCACGGTCACGCAACTCGACTCGGTACGCGTGACCTGGACAAACGGCACGAGCCAAACCCTGCGCGGAGGTGCCGCCAACCAGCAAATTACGGTTCAATACAACCCCAAAACCGCCCAACCTCTCCCCGCCCCAACCCCTCAACCAAATCCCTATTTTTCCCTTTCTTCCTCCTCCTTTCCCTCCTCCTCTCCCCTCCCCTCCAACGACTTCAAAATCCAACCCCTCCTTCCCTACTGGCTGTCGGATGCGGGTAGCCGATTCGCGGTTGGCAGTACGTCACAGGCTGATTTGGAAACGGCCAATCGACTGGCAAATGGGCGACCGGTGGCCGGGGTCGAGTGGTTTGATGCCGACGCCGATGGCGACCGCGACCTGCTGATGGCGTTTTCGGGATACGCCCCCACGACCAATGCAGACGCCCTGCGGCCTGTGTTATTTCGCAACCAAAACGGCCAACTCACGCCCGACCTGGCCTTTCGGGCAACGCCGATCAATGCGTCTTGCGCCCTTACCCTCGACATCGACCGCGATGGCGACCGCGACCTGTTTGTGGGTGGGCGCGTGGTGCCGGGCCGCTACCCCGAAGCCCCTCCCAGCCAACTTTTGCTGAACAATGGACAGGGTATTTTCGCCGACGTAACCGCCAAAAACCCGCTTCTGAGTCAGCTAGGCATGGTAACAGACGCCCTTGCGGTTAACCTCACCGGCGACCCAACGCCTGAACTGATTGTGGCATCAGAGTTTGGTCCGGTGCGGGCATTTGGGTGGCAAAACGGGCAACTGCGCGAACTGAAGGGCCTGTTGCCCACCACCACAGGCTGCTGGAACAGGCTTTTGGCTGATGATTTCGATAAAGACGGCGACCTGGATTTAGTTGTGGGCAACGCGGGGCTGAACTCTCAGCTTCGGACGTCGATGGGCGAACCGCTTGAACTGTTCGGGATGCCCGTTGGCGACCGGATGGTGCCCGTGCTGGCGAGCTACGAAAACGGCAAACTACACCCTTTTCCCGCCCGCGACGAGATGTTGGATCAGGTGGTCGCGCTCCGCAAAAAATTCCCGGATTACACGAGCTATTCTAAAGCCGTACTCACCGATCTCTTCACGCCCGACGAGCTAAAACAGGCCACACACGGCACCGCCCAAACCTTGCAAACGGTGTTCTGGCGCAACGACGCGGGTAAGCAATTCTCCCCCGTGCCGCTGCCCGCGATGGTGCAGGTATCCCCAGTCTACGCCCTCGCAAGCGTCGACGTGAACGCTGATGGCCTGCCCGACCTGCTTGTGGGCGGCAACCGGACTCACAACCGCGTCCGGCTCGGCAAATCCGATGCGAACCTGGGGCAGGTGTATATCAATCGGGGCAAAAACAGCTTCCGGCTGGCTTCGAACTCAGAATCGGGCATCTGGTTATCGGGCGAAACGCGGGATTTCTCGTTGATCCGCGAAAACGGCAAAACCCGGTTATTTGTGAGCCGGGTAGCCGAGCCGGTGCAGGAGTTTGTACTGCATCGTTAATCGAACCCAATCGCCCCAAAGCATCGTTATTTGGTCGGGCAACGTCACATGAACCTGCCCAACCGTTTTGCCGTGCAGCCAACCGCCGACTATACCGACATTGATTTGAACCAGTTTGAAACCCTGCGCCAGCAACTCGGTACGCTCGTGGTCGACGTGCGCGACGAGTGGGAATTTGAGGAGTTCAATCTGGGCGGCTTGAACGTGCCCCTCAACGACATTCGCGCCCGCAAGGCCGAGTTCGCCCCGCACGACCCGCTGATTGTGATCTGCACCAACGGCGTTCGGAGCCGGATCGCGGCCAAAGACTTCCGGCGGCAACCTGAGCTTCAACACAAGACTATCTACCACCTGCACGGGGGTCTGGTAGGCGACGTTTCATAACGTCCACTGTCCTTCGGCCACAAATTGAACGGCCCCGCCAACCTGTAGCAGGTAGGTATCCGTTCTTTCCCCGGCCAGTTCGAGCAGCGAACGTCGGTTGATTTCGTACCCCTGCTCTACACGCGCCTGCACGGGGCCATTGCCCAAAATCTTGTTTTTCAGCAGATACCCCAGCAAACACAAACTCGCGCTGCCCGTTGCGGGGTCTTCCGACACACGGCCCTGCTCCAGGCAGAACATCCGCGCATTGATTTGATTACCAGCTTCGTACGTTTCCCGACAAACTACATACAGCGACGTGTACAAACCACTCTCGCTATTGGTTTTGTGTTGATTGTTCGCCAGTAACCAGGCCTCAAACGCGCCCGCATCGACCCGAATCCGGCGCATGGCATCCAGCGTCCGCACTGGAACGATGGCGTTTAGCAAACCCGTGCTGACCCGCTCAACGGGCCACCCATCGTCCAGATCGTCGGGAGAGAGTTGGAGCAGTTGGGCCATACCAACCCGGTCGAAGGTGGGGCCGAATTGGGGTTGAGCCGCTGTGAGCCAGGGGGTTTCGCCCTGCCAGCGAACCGGAATTGGCCCTATGCCCAAATTGAGCGTAAGCGGAGCCATGCCGCTGTGTACGAGCCGATTCGCCAGCACCCAGGCCGTGCCGAGCGTGGGGTGGCCCGCAAACGGAATCTCGTATTCGGGCGTAAAAATCCGCACCTCAAAGCCGCTGTCTAGCGAGCCGCCCATAACGAACGTGGTCTCCTGAAAGTTGATCTCGCGGGCCATTGCCTGCATGGATTCGGTTGTCAGCAAATCAGGAGAGACATCGCGGGCGTCGAAAACAGCCAGTTGGTTGCCCCGGTAGCGGGCCGTCGCGAATACATCGACGAGGTAGAAAGGAATGGTCATAGTGGTTTGGTCCAGAAAAGCATCGGTTTGGGTGTCGATTCGGTTTGGCCGAGGTCGGGCCAGTCGAAGGTGGTGGTTAGTTCGGGGATTTTGCGGTAGCCGAGGCCACCCCAAAACAGGTCGAGCGGGCGGTAGTTGGCGGGCCTAAGCGGGTGGTCGGCGGGGCGTTGCACGGCGCAGAAGCTCGCCAGTTGGTACGCCCCGAACGAGCGGGCGTGGGCCTCACGCTCCCGGAAAAACCGCAGGCCCCAACCCTGCCCCCGGTAAGCTGGTAGCAGGATGCTTTCGCCGAAATAAAACACCGTCGTCGGGTCGTAGCCGTGCGCCAAAAACGGAGCCCGAACCTCGTCGGTTTCGTCGGTCAGGGGCAGGCAGGTTGATGCTCCCACCAGTCGGGGGCCATCATACACCAACGCGCCCATCGACCGTTCAGAAAGGGCGTAAGTTTCCAGGTATTCCGTTTCGTAAGCCACCGTGCCCGCGTATAGGTACGGAAACTCCCGAAACACGGCGATCCGCAGTTGGGCCAACGACTCGAAAACAGCGCGGAATTGCGGACCATACACTAACTCCAGTCGCGTCATCTCCCCAGCACCAGCGACTCCCAAAGTGGCAGGTTGTAATAGGTGGTGATGCGGGTAATGAGACCATCCTGCACGTCGAGAAACGACCCGGCGGGCAACACGTAGGTTTGACCCTCGGCAGGGGGCAAATCGCCGTCGGTTTGCTTGTAGGTGCCATTCACCACGAACTCACAAGCCACCCGCCCCGATACGCGTCCGGTTGGGTCGGTCAGGATCACTAATTCGGTTAGTTGCTCGTCGTAGCAATCGTCCATGTGTTGGAGGAACTCGGCAAACACGGCCTTCCCGTGCCGGGGTGTACCCTGATTGGGATCGTGCCGGACATTGTCGTGGAGCAGGGCCAACATGGTAGTCCAGTCTTTGCGGTTGAAGGCGTCGTAATACGTTGAGACGGTTTCGTGTGCGGTCATGCGTGTGTTTTGTTTGGACAAAGATAGAGCAAACGGGTAATTGCCCCGGTTCAGGTGGCCTTTACAGCCCGCAAAACTCCTTGGACCAGACTCCGCAAATCGGCATCGGTAGCCTCGTCGGTGATCGTGCCATCGGGGGCCATCTTGCTCCGCACCGACGACACCACCAACACGCCCCCCTCGGCTAGTGTTACATCGAGTGCCTGTAGAGTCGGCAGGAGCGAAGCCATTGCCCGTTCGCCCCCCGCGTAGCTGGGCGACGCACTCAGCGCGGCCACCGGCTTGTGCGTCATCAGCGTGGTCGATACGAGCCAGTCGAGGGCATTTTTTAGAACGCCCGGAATACCAAAGGCATATTCGGGCGTGCAAATCAACACGGCGTCGGCTTGTTCGATTGACTCACGCAGGTGCGCAACCGGGGTCAGGGGCGGATCGGTGTCGCGCTCCGGGCTAAAGTGCGGCAAGGCATCTAACCCGTCGAACAACGTCAGTCGAGCCGTATCGGGCAGGCGGTCGGCCACCGCCTGAATCAACAGCGTATTGGTCGAGCCAACGCGTAAGCTCCCGGAGATGGCGAGGATGGTCATGTACCGACAAAAAAAAGTTTTACCGAAAAGTTGCATCGTTAGCGTTTGTCCTATTTACTTTGCAACACAAAGTACTTTATCTATGCGCACACTATTTTCTACCCTCGCCACACCCACCGGTGTTTCAATAGCACGGCAAAATGACCTGTACAAGTTGGAAGACCCGTCGGGCCGGGGCACTAGAGCCTTAGCCTGTCTCACCGTCGTTGGGTTAGTGATGGTTACGGGGCGGGGGTTGCTTACGGGCAACTGGTGGTTTTTCGTGATGCTATCCTGGAACGTCTTTTTGGCGTGGTTTCCGTTGGGGGTTCAACTCGTGATTCGCGATTTGCTGCACAACCGCGTTATTGGTCGGCTGGGCGTGTGGGCCGGGCTGGCCTTGTGGCTGCTGTTTATGCCCAACGCACCCTACATCATCACCGACCTGTTCCATATTCAGAGCCTGAGTGCCCCGTTGCTCTGGTTCGACACCATGACCCTATTTCTTTTCGCGATGACGGGCCTGCTGGCGGGCCTCTACTCCTGCTACCTCGCCCACGACCTCCTCGACCGGCTGGTTGGTCGCCCACGAGCGTGGATGCTCATGGCCGGGTGTCAGTTGCTGGCCGGGTTCGGTATTTATCTGGGCCGGTGGGGTCGTTGGAATAGCTGGAACCTGGTGAGCAAGCCCTGGATGCTGGGGCAGGCCGTTTGGGATTCGGCCCACAACACGCTGGCAATCAAGCTCACGGGCGTGTATGGACTGGTTCTGCTGGGGGTGTATGTGGCGTTCTGGTTGTTTGTGAAAGATGAAAAGAAGTTGGCACGCAAAGGCGAACCGGCGAAGGCGCAAAGGTTTTGATTTTTTTGTCATGGCCGGTGCCATGACAAAAAACTCTGTGCCATAACTCCTTTAACTCTGTGGTAAAAACCCATGATAGACATCAACAAAACCCTTCGCAGTTTTCGGTTTGCCGGGCAGGGCATCGTTGACCTGTTTCGGTACGAGAACAACGCTAAGGTGCATTTACTGGTAGCCGTTGGCGTGGTTGTAGTGGGGTTTTGGCTCAAGTTATCAGTTATCGAATGGTCCATCATCCTGACGCAAATTGGGCTGGTGTGGGCCGCCGAAGCCATCAACACGGCCATTGAAAAGCTCTGCGACGTGGTATCGCCCGCCCATCACCCCGTCATCGGCAAAGTTAAAGACATGGCTGCCGGGGCCGTGCTGATCCTGGGCATTCTGGCGGTAGTGGTTGGGCTCTTAATTATTGGAAACAAACTTTTATGAACGAACACCTCCAAACCCTGACCGAAATCCGAAGCCTGATGGAGCGGTCGTCGAAGTTTCTGTCGCTGAGTGGCTTATCGGGCGTCTCGGCGGGTATCGTGGCCCTGATCGGCTCGGCGGTTGTGTACATGCGGCTCCGCACCGACTGGTTGAGCGTCCTCAGTTACAGTCGATTAGGTAAATACGGCGTAGGCGGCTACCGCGAAGCCAACGAGTTTCTGTGGCAAACGGCCATCGTTGTGTTAGTAGCGGCCCTGAGTTTCGGTACATTTTTCACTGTTCGCAAAGCGCAACGGCAGGGGCAGCGGGTCTGGAATCAGGCATCGCGCCGAATGTTGTGGGCGTTGGCCGTACCGCTCGTGACGGGGGGCATCTTCTGCCTGGCTTTGCTGCACTACCGGGTGCTGTTTTTGCTGGTGCCTGCCACGCTCATTTTTTACGGCCTCGCCCTGCTCAACGGCAGTAAATACACGGTACGCGATGTAGAATACCTCGGCTATTCCGAACTTTTGCTCGGCTCGTTAGCTTTATTTTTGACGGGTTACAATCTGCTGTTCTGGAGCGTCGGGTTTGGCGTGTTGCACATCCTCTACGGAACGGCCATGTATTGGAAGTATGATCGAACCACAGCCCCCTCGGCGGGCGTTAACCCCACCTCATGAAAGACCTGCTGGCCCACTTCAACAAGGCATTCGAGAGTAAAGCGCGGCTGAGTATCATGTCGGTGCTGGTGGTGAATGAGTCGATGAATTTCAACGGACTCAAAGACCTGCTGGCTCTCACCGATGGCAACCTCGCTACGCACCTGCGTGCCCTCGAAGAAGCCGGTTATGTGCTCGTGCAGAAGCAGTTCGTTGGCCGCAAACCCAACACTACCTACCAGGCCACCGATGTGGGCAAAACCGCCTTCACCGAGCATTTGAACGCGTTAGAAGCGTTTATTAAGACGTTGTAGAGCGGGTTTTCTACCCGCCCAGATGCGTCAGCTTCGCGCTCGGCGGGCGGGTAGAAAACTGGTGCGCCAGTCCGACCGCCCTACAGAAAATCACCGCCTTCAATGGCGTTTATTTTTGCCTTTTAACTTTGAAAAACAAAGTACTTTCATGAACAACAATTCAGAGTACTTCGACCAGCCTGACGCGGCTCCACTGCTGGGGCAACCGCGCACTGCGCAACCTTCAACGGAGTGGCACGAGACACCCGACGCCCTGCAACGCCTGCCCTGGCTTATGCCGTTTCGCAACGGTTTGTTCACCACCGGCTTCATCTTGCTGGTTTGCTCAATGGCCCTGTTTGCCCTGTATACCTACGTGCTGCACGATGCACCGGCATCGCCCGACATGGGGATGTTTTTCCTGCATTACGCCGTTGCCATTACCTACGCAGCCACGTTGATGACCAACGGAATCTTCAAATTTCGGGTCCAGACAGCGGTCGAGAGCCGGGCGGCCCGCTGGACGAGCCTGCTGCTGTTTCTGGTGAGTGCGTTCGCGCTCAACCGCGACTTCGCCGTGTTCCAACAATCGACGGAGTGGTTGTGCGTGGCTCTGGTTGGGGCGGGCGCGACTATGACCGCCTATGCCTGGACGCCCTGGCTGGGCGTTCGGATGCAGCAGATCGTTTATTTTTCGCTGGCAATGTCGGTTTGGTTGTTCGGGTATGCGGCAGTTACGTTGGCCCCCATGTACCCTGTTGGATTAATTGGATTGTTGTTGTTGGGTATGTCCGTTCACCTCTTCATCCCGGTCTTGCTGGCTACCACGCTGGGCCGTCGGTTGGTGGCCGATTATCGGACACAGGAACACCTGCGGCCCGCGATTTGGGCGGGTTTTTCGTTGCCCCCAACCGTTGTGTTTTTATTCCTGATCGCGTGGAGTCAATGCCTTGAACGGGTTTCGATCACCCGCGACGACGCCCTGCTGCGCCGAACAAGCGACCTTCCCGACTGGGTGCTGATGGCGCAACGGATCGACGGGAGCAACCCCGTTACGCGCTACATCATGAACCAGATGTTGGGTGTAGGCATGCACTACGACGAGGGTCCAACGCTTGGCGGTGCAGGTTTGATGGGTAGCATGACCGTGATGGACGACGTAAAGGTCCACGACCCACTCGTGGTGATCGCCAACCGGCTCCTGCCCCCACCCGACCTCTCACGGGAAGACAAAGTGAGCCTGCTCCGGGCCATTAACAACGACCGACACAACACCGAGGAGAAATTCTGGAGCGGGCGACACCTGACTACCCAAAGTCTGGTGACGCAAGCCCGAATCTGGCCTCAATTCCGACTGGCCTACACCGAAAAGACCATCCGGGTTCGCAACGCTGCCGAGACCCAAACCGGCGAGGCTCTGTACACCTTCCACCTGCCCACCGGCTCGGTTATTACGAGTATGTCGCTCTGGATCAATGGCCGCGAGGAAAAGGCCCGCCTGACCACCGTTGCCAAAGCCGATTCCGCTTACGGACAGGTGGTGAACGTGGAGTCGCGGATTATCTCGCGCGACCCCGCCGTGGTGTACTGGCAGGAAGGGGGCCGCGTTACGTTGCGGGTTTACCCCTGCCCCGCTGGTCAGGAGCGGCAGGTGAAACTGGGTGTTACCTCGCCCCTGCGGCTCGACGGCACCGAACTGGTCTACGAAAATCCGTGGTTCGAGGGGCCTACGGCCAACGGGGCGCAGGAGACGGTACAAGTCGATTTTGACCAACAACCCACGGGGCTGGTGGCTCCGCATTCGTTCGACCGGGGGCCGGGGAGCCAACTCACCCACCGAGGCACCTACACACCCGGCTGGTCGTTGCGAATGCGGGCACCGGCCTTGTCGGGCGAGCCGTTTGTACTAAACGGCGTGGCTTTCCGACTCTCTCCACACCAACCTAAAACCGAATCGTTCAACCCCGAACGCGTGTATCTGGACCTGAACGCGGCCTGGTCCCTCGCCGAATTTGAGCAAGTTTGGCAGGGCATCCGCCACAGGCCGGTGTTTGTGTTCGACGACGGGTTCGTGGCCCTGACTGAGTCTAACCGGGCCGCCTACTTCGAGAAACTTGGCGAGCAGTCTATCTCCCTGTTCCCAATCTACCGTGTCGAACACCCCGAACGTGCCCTGCTCGTCACGCAGTCGGGTGGGCGGTCGCTGTTTTTGAGTGACCTGAAGACCACCACATTCGCCGAACACCTGACCGAACACGCAGCACATCAATTGCCCCTGCACGTGCTGAATCTGAGCACCGAAACGGCGGGCTACCTCAAAACCCTGTCCGAATTTGGCGCGTTGCGCATGGTTACGACCACCGCCGAAGTCGTTCGCGGGGGCATCCGCAAAGCTTCTTTCCCGGTTCTTGAACAAAACGCCACCACCGTTGCCCTGCCCGAAGCGGGGGTCGTTTGTCAGGCCACACCAGTCGGCCAAACGCAGACCGCGAGCGTTGGCCCCGACCATCTGGCCCGTTTGTTTGGCTACAATCACCTACTTTCGGGCATCGGTCGGCAGTATTTCGACGCATCGTTCAAGAAAAACGATGCTCTGTTGATGGAAGCTCAAACGGCCCACGTACTCTCACCCCTGTCGAGCCTGATTGTCCTTGAAACCGAGGCCGACTACGACCGATTTGGCATCAAAAAAGACGCCAATGGTCTCCAAAACGCCACCCTCAAAGACGAGGGGGCCGTTCCCGAACCCCACGAATGGGCCATGATTGTGTTGTTTGGGTTGGTGGTTGTTTGGCTGAAATGGCGAAACAAGAACCGATGGGTTGGCAGTGATTAGAACGTGTTTTTACAGCCCCATCGGGGCGACATGTCAATAGAAACGACGGGCCTACGCGAACAGACAAAGCCCCATCGGGGCGACATGTAAAAGCCCGCCCTAGAACATATCGCCCCGACGGGGCTTATCCGATACATGAGCCATTTTTTCTATTGACATGCCGCCCCGCCGGGGCTACCTCGATAAGTTATTCTCCCCCCATCCCATGCTTGACACAACCTTTTTTGCGGCCCTCGCCCTGCTTGCTTTCGTTGGCCTCCGAAGCCACTGGACGGGGCGGCTGCTGGTGCTGCTGCTGTTGTCGCCGGTGTTGCGGTATGGGTTAGCCATTTTCGGGTTCACCATCCGGCTGCACCTGAGCGCGTGGGCGGCAACGATCCTCCAACTCGGTGGTCTCGACGTGCGGGCCGAAGGCAACGTATTGGTGAGGCAGATAGCGGGCACAGGGCTGGTCGAGATGGCTGTCGATCCGGCTTGCATGGGCCTGCATCTCACGGGGCTTTCGGTGCTGGTAGCGGTGTTTTGGCTGGTCTGGTTTGAACGGCAAAAGGACCTACGGGTTCCCCTCGTCTGGGTGCTGGTCTACGGATTGAGCGCGTTTGGTCTCACCGTGTTCTGCAACCTGATACGTATTGTGGTACTCGTCGCGCTGGAGCTTGGCCCGGCCTCGCCCCTGCACGGGGGCCTGGGGTTGGTGTGCGTGGTGGTATACGCCTGGATACCGGCGGGCTTGCTCGCCCACTGGGTCGTTCGGCGGTTTGGAAAACCCGCTATAGTCCCTCCAACCCAGTGGTCGCTGGCTTGGGGGCTGACCGCGCTGGTTTTGGGCGGAGGGGTTATAGCCTTCACCGCCCGCCCCGCCACCGCCGACCGGCCAACCCGCCAAACGCTGGTGAATCAATTTGTGACAGGGGGCTTCTCGCTCCGAAAAACCACCCCCGACGGATTTTACCAACTCACCCGCCCCGGCTCGCTGCTCTACGTGAAACCCCTCCCCGACTGGTGGAGCGCGGACCACAGCCCGGCAGTGTGCTGGCGCGGGGGCGGCTACGAACTCCGGCGCGTTCGCGAGGGGCACATTGGTCAAAAAGTGGTGTATCTGGCCGAACTGCGCCACCCAAAACGCCCCACGCTCTACACCGCCTGGTGGTTTACGAACGGCTCGTACCATACGATTGGGCAACTGGATTTTCGCTGGCGGATGGCGCGTGGGGGGCCGGGGTTCGCGCTGGTGAATTTGACCACAGAAAAGCCACTTTCCGGGCATCAGATTGGGCCGTTGCTTCGTTGAAGGAGTAACCGCAAACCGCCCTCAGTTATGTTTTTGACCACTACTCGGCTTCTGCTTCTCGCTTTTTCTATATTGACATACGTCGCACAGGCCCAGCCGATTCCGGTGCCGCTGGGGCGGGTTGCCAACGACGGGGATGCCCGCCCGCCCGTGCGCCGACCCTGGACCCACGACGTCACGACCTATCTCCGCCTGGGCTGGCAAAACATGCCTGTGGATGCCCTCAACACCGAGTTGGCCCAAAACGGCTTTTCGGCTCTCTCCAACCAACTCCGAACGGTAGGACTGGGCGTACAGATGAAAATTTCGCAGTTACCCTTGTACCTGCATACCGAGGTCAACACGGGTTTAAGTACGGGCGCATCGCGGGGTCCAACGGGCATGGCCCGCCTGAGCGTAGGTACGTTGCGGCTGGGAATGGGCTACCGAATCTGGCGGAAAGACGGCTTCCAACTGATTCCGCATCTGGGCGTTATGTTGATGCCGACCAAGTTGCGCATTTCAAACGGGCAACTTAACGCTCCCACAACGCTCAGTGCGGCCTTGAAAAATCCGGGGGCATCGCAAACAACCCAGTTAAATACGTCTGCCGGGGCTATCGACCTGGGCCTCACAGCCAATTATCGGTTCAGCATTCAACGGATTTATGACGATTGTACAACGAGCGAACGAGCGTTAGTTTTGGCTCTCGATGGCGGCTACCGCATCGGCACACGGCCCGAATTTCTGGTGGAAACCGATCCCATTCGGCGGGTTGTTTTTGGGTCGTCGGGTTGGTATATTGGGGTTCGGTTAGGTGCAGCCCTACGCACTGACCGGGCCAAATCGTCGGCATCATTATAACGAAATCTGATTCATGCAGCCACAACCTTCACCTTCCGTACAGAATTACATCCTGCTGGCTCCCAGCGGGTCGCAACCTCTCGGCGGGTCGCGCCCGTCTGTGGGTGTGCAGCGATTTTTGGCTTCGTTACAGGTCAACGAGCCGATCCGCGAACTGTACGAGCAAAACGATCCCGACGGTCAAATCGTCGCCAACGTGATCGATTCCACCCGCGATGGTCTCTCCAAATTGGTGCAATTATCAGAAGAGGCTTTACTCGATCTGCGGGCGTTGCATCCGGGTTTGCTCATCGTTCCCGAACAGTTTTATTACCCACAACGGCTGCAATACACCATCGAAAACCAGTATAAGAAGGCTAATCAGCGAGTCAGTACGTTCAAGATTGTGGTGCAGGACGCCAAAACCCGCAAGCCAGTGCCAGGTGCGTTGGTGGTGGCCTTCGCCAACCGCACCGGCGATCAGGCCGAAACCGACGCCAACGGTGAGGCCCGACTGACGGCTTTTTCGGGCCAAACGAACATCGACCAACTGTTTATTTACCCCAAAGTGGGCTATTGGAGTTTCTTCCAGCGGAACCGTATCCTGCTCAACGGCGACACGTTCAGTCTGCGGGCTGTTACGCTGCCCGTCGCCGACGCCCGCCAGTTTTTTCACCCCGGCACTGGCCCTAAAGCTCCCACGCTCGACACAGGCGCGGGTATCCGGGTAGGCATCATCGACACGGGCGTAGGCCCCCACCCCGACCTGCGTATAACCAAAGGCAAGAATCTGGTGGTGGGCGAAAACCCCGCCGATTTTTTCGATGCCGACGAACACGGCACCCACGTGGCGGGTGTTGTGGCCGCACGGGGCAACGCGCCCAACCGGCTGACGGGCCTTGCTCCGGGCGTCGAGTTGTTTGCCTACCGCGTCTTTGGCCGCAATCCCGGACGCGGGGCTTCGACCTTTGCCATTCAGAAGGCTATCGAAGAAGCCATTGCCGACCGTTGCGACATTATCAACATGAGCCTGGGCGGGGGTGCGCCCGACAAAGCCATCGAGCAAGCCCTTACTGACGCCTTCATGAACGGACTGGTGGCGTTTGTGGCAACTGGCAACGACGGGCGGCAACCGGTTTCGTTTCCGGCTTCGTTCTCGCTGTCAATAGGCGTAGGCGCGATGGGTCGGCGGAACACGTTCCCGCGCGGCACCACCGACGATCTGAACCTGGTGAAACCCCCACGCGGCACCGACGCTCTCAACTACGTAGCGGCTTTCTCGAACATCGGGCGCGAGGTCGATCTGATTGCGCCGGGTATCGCCATTGTCTCGACGGTGCCGGGTGGTTATATGCCCATGAGCGGCACGTCGATGGCTTGCCCCGTGGCTACAGGCGTCGCGGCTCAGCTTCTCGCCACCCGCCCCGACCTGCTAGCCATGCCCCGTAACGCCGACCGTTCGGCGGCTATGATCCGGTTTTTGGTCTCGAACGTCCGTGTACTCGGCTTCGGCGCAACTTTTGAGGGTAACGGCTTGTTAATGAGCTAGAAAAATTGGTAGCTTTGTTAGCTTTTCAGACGCAAGCACATGAACCGGGTTAAACGATACATTTTCAGCTTCAAAGGGCAGGGGCAAATGCCCGAAGAGGACGTGCAACTGCTTCACGACTGCGCCCATGTGGTCGATGCGAGTCGTCGGGCGGTGCTGGTGGAAACCGACACCCGCAAAATTTTGAACGAACTAACCGCGCGGCTCACTGATTGGAGCGTGTCGGAAGAGAAATACATTCCGCTCCCGTCGGTGCAGTATCGGGTTCGTTAGTTTGTGAAATACTCCGTTTTTGTTCTGTACCAGGCCCTGCCTGCCTGGCTGACCCTCTCCCGCCCGCAACGCGAGGCCTTCTTTGCCCGCAAAGCCGCGCCCATCTTCGCCAAATACGCCGACACCGTGCAGGTCCGGCTATTCGACGCCGAAGCCTTCCACGCCCAGGTATCCGACATCATGCTGATCTCCTGCAACGACCTCAATCAGTATTATTTCTTCATGGAGGCCCTCCGCGACACGGAGTTGTTCAGCAAGCCCTACATCGAACTGAAAGACGTGATCGTAACCCGCGAAAACGGGTATCGGGATTACGAGGCTAATGGGAAGTAAGAGCATTTTTTGTCATTCCGAGGAACGAGGAATCTACTTCTGGCTTAATCAAGTCGATTGTAAGCAAAGTAGATTCCTCGTTCCTCGGAATGACAAAAAAGACACTTGCCCCTTTTACCCCTTCTTCAAATTCGCCAGAAATTCGACCATGTCGCGGATTTCGCGTTTCGACATGATGTAGCCCATCGGCGGCATACTCGACGGAACGTTTTCGCGCTTGGCAATGCGCGAGGTGGCGATCTTAAGCGGCTCGGCGTCGGTTGTCTTGAGCAATATTTCTTCTGCTGATTCGCGCATTAGGATGCCGTTCACGCTTTGCCCGTCTTTGAGCGTAACCATCACCGAGCCATAACCCGGTGCCAGTCGGGCCGAGGGTTCGATCAGGGCTTGCAGGATTTGGTCGCGGGTCAGCACGTCGGCGATGCCCGTGAGCGATGGGCCAACCTCGCCCCCCTGCCCGCCAATGGCGTGACAACGAACGCACTGCCCCGCCGAACTCGTCATAAAATACCGCCGGCCCAATTGCCGGTTGCCCCCAAACAAGGCATCCTGATAATCGGCCACGCCCCCACCCGACGACCGGAACGGGGCCAACTTCGCGATCAGCGGGGCCGATTTGGTCGAATCGACGGCCTCGCCCAGTTCGAGAGCCAGCCCCGGCGAGAGCGATTTAGCCACCAGTCGGTCAACCAGATTCGAGAGAATGGCTTGGGTGCGGTCGGCGGGCATACTGGTCAAGACCTGTAAAAACTGCTGCTGTTCTTTCTCGCTGCCCTTGTCGAAAATGGTTTTTGACACCTCGGCCAGGGTTGCTGCTGAGAGGTCTTGCCCGCGCATGAGGCCGAGAGCGGCAGTGCGCACGTCGTCGCTGGAATCGCTCATACCTCGCTTAATGGCCGCGTTCATATCGCTGTATTTCAACAAGTTAAGCGAATTCAATGCCGCTACCCGCACATCGGCGGTGGTACCTTTTTCGAGCAGGTCGGCCAATTTTTCGGTGGTGTTGGTCATGCCCAAACTACTTACCATCTGTAGGGCAGCTACCTGCACGGCGGGGTCGGTTTCGTTTAGAAATTCCATTAGCACGCGTCCATGCATCGTGCGGACCAAGTCGGTGGGGCGTTTCATTTCGCCCCGGTAGCGGCCATCCACGCGGTCGAGCACCGAGGGTTCAGCCCAACTTGCGAGTGTATTTAAGGCTTCCACGCGCAGTTTTTTGTCGACGTCGGCGCGTTTGGCGAAGGCCATGATTCGGGCAAACTCGTCGGCTCCACCTACACGCAAGTTGGCGTTAATGGCCCGGCGCAACAGGGGTTCGCCCTTAAACGAGGTGTTGTCAAGGGCATACGCCAATGAAGACATAGCACCCGGAATTGACTCGTCGTCGTTGATGGCGCGGGCGGCTTCGGTGGCAATGTACTCGTCCGAATCCTTCAGGAAGAGAGCGATTTTTTCACTTTTGAGTCGGCGCAGGACCAGCGCACCTGCCAGCCGCAACGACTTATCGGGGTTCTTGGCGAGTGCCGCCATCGCATCTTCGTTTCCAATGCGCGTGAGGGCCAGCACAGCCGCATGGCGCAGGTACAGGTCGGCGTCGTTGTTCGCTTTAATCATCCGCAACAGGGGTTCCACACCCGCCGTGTAGCGGTTACGCCCCAGGGCTTGAGCCGCGTAGAACTGCACGCGCGGCCCGTTGCTTGCCAGCAGCGGCACGAGTTTGTCGTTGGCGTCGTTGATACCCGCATCGCCCAGCACTTTGGCGGCTTGCGCCACAATTTCAAGGTCGGCGTCTTTCAATAGATCAACCAATCCGTAACCCATTGCCTTGTTTTGGCGGGCCAGTTGACCCATACCCCAAATGCCGTGAATTCGGGCCAGTTGGTTTTCGCGTTGACCGATGGCCTTGTTCAACAGGGCCAAACCAGCCGCCCCGCGCGTTGCCAGTTCAAACTGCGCCCGCTGCCGGATACGCATGTCGGGGTTCATGAGCAGATTATACAGCACATCGCCCGACAGCGACTTGTAGTTGAGCGTCATGAGCCGCTTGGTTTCGGCGCGTTGGGCCTTGAGGTCGTTGGTCTCCTCGGTCACGTCGAGTTTCCAGACACGCCCGTAGTTTTTGGTATCCCAACCGTTGATCCAGTCGGCTACGTAAAGCGCACCGTCCGGCCCAAACCGGATGCCCGTGGGCAGCAATCCGGTCAGGATGTTTTTCTCGCCATCGAGTTCAAACGAGGCTCCTTTCGGTTTCAGGCCAAACGACCAAATAGGCGAACGGGCCGGGTTGCCCACAAACTCGACCAGGAAAAACTTGTTCTTCCAGGCCGACCCCAACGCCGTGCCGGGGTTGTAGACCATACCCGTGGGGCCGTTGTGAAAATTCTGGATGGGCGGGATAATATAGGCCGCCTGACCGTCCCAGCGAGGTTTATAGAGCTTTTCGTCCATCCAAACCTTGTAGCTGTTGTTCTTGGGGTCGGTGTATTTGCCGTATTGCCAGTTCGACCGCCAGCCCGCATCGGAGCCTTCCACGACGTGAACCAGTCGTTCGCTTTCGCCGGGGTGATCGCCGTCGTTGTCGGAGCTAATCAGGTTGCCATACTCGTCGAACACAAACTCGTGGGTATTGCGCAATCCACTGGCAAAGACTTCATAATCAGAGCCATCGGGGTTCGAGCGGGCAATAATCCCCTCGTTGGGATGCTTGTGATTGATGCCTTCGGGCGTGGTCACGTTGGAACCGATGTCGCCCATGTTCCAGTAAATCTTACCATCGGGGCCTTCGATGGGGTTCGACATGTTGTGGCCGCCAAAGCCGATATGCACGCCATAGCCGTGGCTAATCGACGTTTTTTGGTCGTACACGCCGTCGCCGTTGGTGTCGCGGAGCCGCCACATATCGGGGGCGAGGGCCAGAAATGTATCTTCGGCCCGGACGAGAATACCGCCTGCAATGTCGGACACTTCGTCGTAGAAATCGCTCAACACGCGCAGGGCACGGTCGGCGACGCCGTCGTTGTTGGTGTCTTCAATGCGCCAAACTTCTTCTTTTTCTACGGTCAAATCGCGCCAGTCGTGGCTACCGTCTTCATTGAGGTCTTTGAGCCACTCATTTTGCTTGCTCTTGGTTGGGTCGAAGGTGCTACGCAGAAATTTCCGCCGATCCTCCACCGACTGCATCGCAATCGAGGGGGTCATCCAATGGCGATACCCACGAATGTCGAACTCCGAGTTTTTCTGGCGGTTTGTGCGCGTGAGGTATACCCGGCCCTGCGCGTCGATGTCCATTGCGACGGGGTCGGGCGCGAGCGAGTCAGAGGCCCACAGCGAGACCTGTAGGCCATCGGCCACTTTGAGGGCAGTTTTCTCGCGAATGGCCTTTGCTTTGGCAAGGGCTTCGGCGGGGTCTTCGCGCACCACCACGGCCCCGTCGGCCCCTTTTCGGCCACCAACGGGTGCTAATTTCATACAGGAAGCCACGATTAGGGTGGTCCCGCTCAACCAAAGGATAGAGGTTTTCAGGCGATTCATGTTGCGTTGTTTTCGACCTCACCCCCGGCCCCTCTCCTTCGCAAGGAGAGGGGAGACGTTAACGTCAGCCCAGTTATCGTTTAGGGAGCTTTGGAACAGGACAAGATCAATGTTGTCTGTTGAGCCTCCCCTCTCCTTGCGAAGGAGAGGGGCAGGGGGTGAGGTTTAGCCAGAAAAGCACCGATAGGCTTAGTTTTACCGGGGTAACCAAACAAACAAGTCGGCACGGGGTTAGGCTAGTGTTTACCAAACAACACAACGTTATGTCGAAGAACTTGAATCCAAAGCACAATGAAGGCCCCGTAGCGAAGACTATCGAGGAACAGACCGCCAAATTGCCCTCCGACTTGTTTCTTTGGGCCGCCCTGGGATCAATGGGCATATCGCTGACCCTAAAAATTCAGGGTAGGGCCGATCAGGCACTTTTCGTAGGGCAGTGGGCCGCCCCGTTTCTGATCCTGGGGCTGTACAATAAGCTGGTCAAGCTGGAAGGCTCTGAGTAGATCAGATAACAGTGAGCAGCGAACAACGAACAGTTATAGGATGGTAATTACTAGCTTTGTCATTTGCATTCTGTTCGTTGTTCACTGTTCATCATAATCTGTCCGTTGTTCACTGGTCGCTGGTCTCTGTTCACTGTTTTGGTTCGTCGGTACGAGTTTTGGGTGGCTATAGGGCTGCTACTTTTGGGCGTATTAGCCATTCGCTCGTGCGGCAAACGCGACGTCGATAAGAATTGGCAGCGGGTTTCGGCCTACGGCATCAACTTCCCGATGGCGTATAAGATGCACGGCTTCGATGTGTCGAAACACAATGGGCGCGTGAACTGGGACCGCGTTGCCCGGATGGAGGCCGACGGCGTCAGGATGCGGTTTGTGTATATCAAGGCAACCGAAGGGGCCACTCTCTCCGACAAGCAGTTTGCCCAAAACTGGAAAGGCGCGGGTAAAGCAGGTTTCCCGCGCGGGGCTTACCATTTTTACCACCCCACCCGCGACCCACACAAGCAAGCCCAGAATTTCATTAAGCGCGTCACGCTCAAACCCGGCGACCTCACGCCCGCCCTCGACTTCGAGGTGGTCAACGGCGTAGCCGACGAGAAACTGATCGACGGCCTGCAACAATGGCTCGATGAGATCGAGGACCACTACGGCATAAAGCCTATCATCTACACCAACGGGAGCCTGTACCGACGCTACATCAAAGGCAACTTCGACAAATACCCGCTCTGGATCGCCGACTACTCCAACTCGCACCTAAACGATTATAACCCTAACCGGCTCTACATCTGGCAGCATTCACAAAGCGGCTGGGTCAAGGGCATCAGCGGCCCCGTCGACATCAATACCTTTGTGATGGACTCGGTCAGGATCGCTGAGTTGCGGCTGTGAGACCCTAAAACCCAACCCGAAGTCTGCCATCATTTCCAAAGCGCAACGAGCCGTTGTTGTCGTAGCTGATGCTGCGGACGTTGCCGATTAACCCACTCGGCAAGCGGACAAGGTGCCGTAATCGGACGGCATCGGCACTGCCAGGAATGCGGTTGCAGGTCCAAACGGTTTGGTCGCCCCAATCGCCCGCTTTGACGGTGGCCAACGTGGTGCAAACGCAGGTTCCGCCAATGGTCAGGGGAATATCCGGCATGTTGGTCAGGTTGGGGTTCGACGAAACCACCCGCAGTCGATAGCCCGAACCCAGTGCCACGCTGTTGGGAATACTAACCGACAAAGCCGTTGAACTGAGGCTGTTGACCGTAGCCAGGGTGGTCACGCCACTCAGAAAACTACCCGTTGGGTTGGAGAGCTGCACCGTGAAGATGTTGCCCGTGTTGTAGGTGCCGGTAGCGATGAACCCGATGTTAAACGCCGTGTTACGGCACCAGTCCGTTGGCCCCGACACCACAATCACGTTGTCCTGAACCGTGAAATCCCGCACCGACAGCACACTCCAACGCCCCTGCGCGTTTTGCGCCCGCACAAAAAGCCGATGCGGCCCGTTGGTTACGCCATTCAGATCGACGGTGTAATCCAGATTGGTGAGCGTTGGCCCCCGATTAATGGCTACCGACGTGGCAGCTCCATAGCCGGGGTCGGTGTCGATAAAATATTCAAGCCGGACAATGTCTTGCTGGTTGACTTCGTCTTTGTAGAATGGCCGCCGGGCAACCACACTCCAACGACCCTCGGTGGTTTGCGCCCGCACAAAGAGGTTGTGAAAACCAACCGATGTGTTATCAAGCGGTAAAATAAACGGCACATCGGTAGCGGTTGTGCCTGTTGTGAACGGGACATTGGTTCCAGCACCAAAGCCGGGGTCGGCATCCACAAAATACTCAATGCGGCTTAGGTCTGCCGCCCCAGCGATGGCATCTTTGAAAAACGGCCAATGAGCCGCGACGCTCCACTGATTGTTGGCATTGCGGGCGCGAATAAACAGCCGGTGGAAGCCCGCCGAAACGCCCGTCAACGGCACATCGAACGAAATATCGGCAACGGCAGTCCCCGACGCGCCCGGCACCAATGTAGCCGCGCCAAATCCGGGGTCGGTGTCCACAAAATATTCAATGCGGTTTAGGTTGGGTTGTGCCTGGGCCACGCCCACCCAAAGGAGACCGATGATGAGGAAAAATAGATATTTTTGCATGGTCGTTGGTGTTTTATGTAGAGACGCAATCCTTTGCGTCTCACCGCCGGATGGTAATCGCACCGGATGGTATTTCATTTCATTTCATTGCGTCTCACCGCCGGATGGGTTTTGCTAACGCATCCATATTGCTGACGCGAATGAGACGCAAATATGCGTCTCTACATGAACCCGTTAATTATTGGACCGAACGCTGATTTTTACATTCAACGGTGCGTTGTTGTTCCCCGACGGCGGACTTACCAGATTAGTGATGATGGGAATGGGCGGCTGCCCCGACAACACGTAAGGATTTGGCCCACCAAAAGCACCAACGTCAGTCCCATTTATACCTACCCCGATAGCCGGTGAGCCGACGGAAAGTTGGTATCTATCATCAGGGATATTTGGGTTAACTGTATTTGAGATGTACACATTATTGAAATCAATTCCGTTTTGGTTGCTGTTACCTGCGGGCAATGTATTTGTTCGGGCAATGCAATTAAAAAAAGTAGTGGAAACTAAATCATACACCGAACTGTAAAACAAACAGTTGTTGACAACCAAATTGGAAACCCTGTACATAGTATTTACTACACAATTACTTACAATGCTGTTATTGAGCTGGGCTATTGGATTACCACCATTCCCAATGCCGCTTGTATTCAAAATACAATTTTGAATCGTGATCCTGTTCGCGTTGTTTTCATAGGTGCCACATGTTCCCGCAATACCATTTGTGTTAATAAAACACTGCTTGATGGTACAGGAATTGGCAAACTGGCTGGTTGTCCCGGTGCAGGTGCTGTTAAAAACTATACCACTACCAACATAGCTACGTTCAACGGTAATCCCCGATACGCTGGTGCCAAACGTTACAGAGCCTTCTACTAACATCCCGCTCATTAGCGTATTGTTGCTACCATTTCCAAACGTAACATTGCCAACCTGAGCCGCAATCTGGCTATCGTTTCCGTTCGGGTTTGTTGCCAAAAAATACCCCCTTCCATAAATCGTCAGACGTTTGGCGCAGGTGAGGGTGCCATAGTTCGTGCCGGAGGCTTCGAGGTAGATGATGTCGCCGTTGGCGGAGGCATCGTGGGCGGCCTGGATGGTGCTGTAGATGTTGGGGCCGGTTACGCCGGGGTTATTGTTGCACCGGCGGATGGTTTGGGCGAGGCTGCCGGTGGTTAACAAGGTCAGCAGCCAGAAAAACAGGTATTGTGGTTTCATGTGCGTTGGGGAGTTGGTTTATGTGCTGTTGGAGCTTTAATTTTTGGTGGAGCAAACTTCCTGTTTCAAGGCGAATACCCGACGTCGGGCTATTGAGATTTCGTCGCCGTTAGTTAGTATCACGACGGAATCGTTCAGGCGGATGTGGGCCACAAACGCCCAGTTGACCACGTGCTTTCGGTGAAGGCGTGCGAACTGGGCTGGCGGCAGTCGGCTCAGGAACCGTTTGAGGGTCAGGGCTACCATCAGTCGGGAACCATCGGCAAAGAAGAACTGCGTGTAATTACCCTCACCTTCGAGCCGCATAATCTGCTGGAAACTCACCCATCGGCGGTCAGGGTTAAACGGCAACCGCAGGGCATCGGGCCGGGTTGAGGGCCGTAAGGTGGTTGGTGTTGGGTGTGGGAGCATGGGGTTGGGTTGGCGGAAATAGCTGTTAACCAACAATCAACTCATACACATTAATCGTCCCGCCGGTTTTCTGGCTGGCGGTGGTGCGGGTCAGCACCAGTTTAGCATCCGTAACCTCGGTAATGGTAAACTCAATGGTGCCGTTGGTGCCGGTTGGCTGGGGAGACAGATTCTTGAGAATCAGCCGCTTTTCATCGCTCGACACTTCCCATGTGCCGGTGCATCGGGTGCCATCAAAATCGACAAAGACCACTGTTGACGCGCTGCTCAGGTCAAGCCGGAAAGCCGTGTAGCCGGGGCGGGTATTGGTGGTGGCTCCTTTGGTGAAGGTGGTCGTGCTGTTTTCTTTCACGACCTGGGCCGACCAGAGTTTCTGAATCCGCTCAGCGAGCGGGGCAATTTTCTCGGGACCACAGGCCCCAAAAATCAGGGCGGATACCAGCCCGAAAAGTAGGATACGTTTCATTTGGATAGTCAGTAAAAATGGGTGAATGAGTTAGTTTTTGATCAGTTTCGACACAGCCCTTCGGTCATTGGCTGTGGCCCGAACCAAATACAGTCCGGCAGGTAAATCGCTGATTGACAACGTAGTTTCGTGGTTCCGGGCCGCTTTTCCTGACGACCAGGCCCGAACCGCTTTACCGCCCGCGTTAATCAGTTGAAGTTCAAGCGCAGCGGCTTTGTCCAACACCACCTTTACGCGACAAACCTCCGAAGCCGGGTTAGGTGAGACTTCCATGCCGATGCCCTCAGCACCAGGTTCAATGGCCGTAATGATGCTGATGATAGTGGCCGCCGAGGTAGCCGAACAGCCATCCCGATTGACTCTAATGGCGTAGCTTCCTGCCTGCGTAATGGTGTAGCTGTTGGTTGTGGCTCCGCTGATTACGGCACCGTCTTTGAGCCATTGGTAGGTTTGACCAGTAGCTGTGGGAACACTCAGCACCACCGACTCGCCCGTGAGCAGCGCGGGCGCACGACTCGTACTGACCGTAACGTTGGGCGCAGGCCGCTCCGATACATTAAAAGAAGCCGACGTACCCGTGCAGCCTTTGCTGTCTGTAATACTCACGCTGTATGCCCCAGCAACGTTGGCATTGAAGGTGTTGGCATTGGTGCCGACGTTGGCTGTATTCTGCCGCCACTGATAAGTGAAAGGCGCAGCTCCGTCCGTAACATTTGCGGTGAGTGTGATGCTTTGGTTTGGACAAAAATTGTTTGTTCCAGAGATGTTTGCAGAAGGGCTAGCAGTTTGCACAAGTTCAAATGATATGGGGGAAACACAACCGAAAGTGTTGGCTACCTCTAAAATATACTTTCCAGTTTTGTTTGTACTATAACTTAAATTCGTACTTAGATCATTTGAACATTGTTTCCATTTATAGCTGTAAGGAGCATTTGATCCAGTTGCATTTGCTGTCAATGAAATAGAACTACCCTCACATATGTTTAAGCCTGTTGGAGAACTGATGGTTACATTGTGTTGGCATGTATAATCATTTTCCATACCAGAGATTGTTGCATGATAAATCATTCCATTTGTTGAAACCACTACGGGACTGGCAATTATACCAGGACCGTTAACTGCCTGTGACCCTGAAGGGATTAAAAGAGTGCTCCAGTTTAGCGTCCCTTTAATAGCATCAATAGATAAAACATTCCCTTTACCGTCACCAATATATACAGTATTGTTTGCATATACGGGACTGCATAAATAAACGAAATTCTTATATTGGTACTCCCAAAGTAGTTTTCCACAAAACGCATCTATTGCAAAAAGCTTATTGTTTGGGTAAGTTCCATTCAGAAAAACTTTACCATTTGCAACGATAGGGCTGGAAGTTTGACCATAACCACTATTACTTGTTGTAGAAAAAGCCCAAATTATATTTCCATTTTCTTGATCAAATACTAATAGTTTTCCGTCTAAAAAGTAAGTATATACCATTCCATACAAAATGCATGGACTTGATTCTCCATAGTAACTTTGGCTTTTATATTTCCATATTTCCTTTCCTGTAATGGCATCTATAGCATAAAAATCCTTCTCACTTCCAAAATATACTTTTCCATTGCTTACTGTCGGGCTGTTAACATATTTTGCAGGAAAGCCCCATTTTTTTACACCAGTTGTAGCATCAATGGCATACAATTTGTCCTCAGAACCAACGTAAACCGTATTATTTGAAACAGTAGGGCTTGAAAAAAAGTGACCCTTGAGTGAAAATGACCATTTAGTCTTACCAGTTAAAATATCTAAAGCATGAATGGCTACATCGCCTACGACAAATAGCGTTTCATTAAAAATAGTAGGACTTGAAGATGATTCACTACTTTTATTGATGCTGGCCTGATTCTCCCAAATCAATGCCCCATTAGTCAAATTGAAAGCACTGACAGTCCCATTTCCTCTTAAACAATATATTCTGTCTTTTGATACAATAGGGGTAGCCGAAGACGCATTCCTAAAATCACCATTGTCCCAATTCTTTTTTCCACTTGTAGCATCTACAGAATAAACCCTTCCCCAAAAGTCTTGCACTATTACCGTACTATTTTTAGGGGCTTGCCCCCAAGCGCAAGCTTGCCAAATTAAAGAGATGAGGGTGAGTAAAATTTTCGTTTTCATTTTTGTAAATGGTTTTTTTGAGGTGGTTAAATGTTGTACTGCATTTTCATATTTCAGCCTTAAAAATGGCTTTTGGGGGTATGACTACGGCTTTTCTGTCTCGTAGATCAGTAGAATTTTTGTGCTTGGTGTAACTCTTACTTAATCTTCACTACCCAGTAATCACTATCTCCATAGTTAGTAGCCGTCTTATTGCCAGAGATGGGTGAGAAGGAGTATCCTCCCAGCAGAAAACCGCCATCCGACGTAGCAATCATTGAACTCAGGAAATCGCCATCACTTCCACCAAAGGCTTTGTCCCACACCTTCTCTCCGTTGGCGTTGATCTTCACCACCCAGTAATCATAACTACCATATTTACCAGCCGTCTTATTGCCTGAGATGGGTGAGTCGGAGCTTCCTCCCAGCAGAAAACCGCCATCCGACGTAGCAATCATCGAATTCAGGAGATTCTTAATAATTCCACCAAAGGTTTTGTCCCACACCTTCTCTCCGTTGGCGTTGATCTTCACCACCCAGTAAAGTCTCCTCCCAGCAGAAAACCGCCATCCGACGTAGCAATCATTGACCTTAAGAAATCACCATTATAACCACTTCCACCAAAGGCTTTGTCCCACACCTTATCTCCGTTGGCGTTGATCTTCACCACCCAGCAATTAGAAACACCATAATTAGTAGCCGTCTTATTGCCAGAGATGGGTGAGACGGAGTTTCCTCCCAGCAGAAAACCGCCGTCCGACGTAGCAATCATTGATGTCAAATTATCGCCATCACTTCCACCAAAGGCTTTGTCCCACACCTTCTCTCCGTTGGCGTTGATCTTCACCACCCAGTAATCATAACTACCATATTTAGTAGCCGTCTTATTGCCTGAGATGGGTGAGATAGAGCCTCCTCCCAGCAGAAAACCGCCATCCGACGTAGCAATCATTGAACTCAGTTGATCAGAACCAAGTCTCCTCCCAGCAGAAAACCGCCATCCGACGTAGCAATCATTGACCTTAAGAAATCACCATTATAACCACTTCCACCAAAGGCTTTGTCCCACACCATCTCTCCGTTGGCGTTGATCTTCACCACCCAGCAATTAGTATTATCAAAATCACCATAATTAGTAGCCGTCTTATTGCCAGAGGTGCGTGAGCGGGAGCCTCCTCCCAGCAGAAAACCGCCATCCGGCGTAGCAATCATCGAACCCAGGCCATCACTACCACTTCCACCAAAGGCTTTGTCCCATATTTGGGTTGAAGTGCTTTGATTAACTTGTTTAACTGTTACAGCATACTCCTGCTTACTTCCATCCTCCGCCGTTACAGTGTATTTAACCGCATTCGTGAAATCTTGGGCAGCACCAGAGGTGGGCGAAACACTTGCTTTGTCTGAGAGCGTAATGTTTGGTTTGAGAGCTTTTAGATTGGCCGTTGCGGGTATTTCGGCAGTAATTTCAAAAGTGGTTTGGTTGATGGTGGCCTTCACCACGGGGTTTAGTTCGTCAAAAGAAAAACTTAACAGTTGCTTTTGAGAAGATTTAGGGGCAGCCTGTACAACTACTCTGATGGTGTATTTTTGAGTAGAGCCGTCTTCGGCGGTAATGGTGCAAACAATGGGGTTGGTAAAATCTAAAACGGAGCCAGTTGCAGGCACAGAGGTGGCACCAGTAGGTAGGTTTAATGCCAAAGTCAATGCTTTGATGTTGGTGCCGGTTGGTACAGTTATTGTGTAAGTCTTGGTAGGCTCATCATAAGTGGTAGTGGCATTGGCTATGCCACTGATTTGCAGAGATGTAATCTCTTTTTTAGTGCTTTTTACGGTTTCTGGTTCTGATACTTTGCAAGATAAAACCAGAACAATCAATGACAAGAGAATAGTAGTGATAGGTTTCATGATGGTAAATTGGTTATTCGTTCAAAAACTCAATGGTGAAATCCAGTTCAAGTAACGCACCTGATCGGTGCTGACATCGGGGGCAACATCGCCCGATTTTGAGGCCCAAAAAACAAGCAGGACGCAGGTAATCAGTACTTGGGTTAGCTTTTTCATCGCGTTGCCTGTGATTACTTGCGGCCTCCGCCAATAGTGGTGCCAGTTTTTATGGAAAAGAAGTTGCTGTCTTTGACCATGTTATACTCAACCCCTAATCGGAAGTGGCCCATTTGCAAGCCCAACCGGGGGGCAAAGCCAAACTGACGTTCGGCACCAATGTCGATGCTCTCAAACCCCTCACTCGTGTCGATGATGGCTGGCCGGTAGAGACCCACCCCAACACCTAAATAAGGACGCACCGTTTTGCTGCCGAAGTAGTACTCGCCCGTTAGTGACGACGACCGCACCACCGCCAGTAGTAACCCGTCTGAGCCAATTCGATCCGCTGAGGCTAAAACAGTCGCTTCAAATTTGAGGCCGACGGCAATTTGGTCGGTCACGTTATACTTGGGTTCGATGGACAGGTTGAGGCCACCCGACACATCGCCTACCCCTGAAGTAGGGCGCGAATAGCCAGATGTCATATCGACCTTAAACTTGCGGTACGTTTGGGCTTGCGCATACGAAGCTCCAACCGTTAGCACGAGGGCTAACCAAAGCAGTGATTTTTTCATGGAGTATAAATGGATTGGTTGTGTTAAAATGTATGGGCTATGTGTCAATTCAGCGTAATACCTGCCTTCCCATCTTCCACGGCAGTCACCTCGAATTTTACCGCCGGGTTTTTGCTCAACACGTCGATCAGTTCGTCGGTGTTGCCGGTGTGTTCTACGGAGACCGTTCCGGCGGTGCCGCTGAATGCTTTCTTCACGGCTTTCACTTTGGGGTTTTTGCTCAGGGCCGCAGCCAAGGCGTTCAGCTTGGCGAAGGTGGCGTTGGTAACGGCGATCTCGGTGCTGTTGGTGTTGGCCAGGGCTGCTGCTGAGGTGGTTACGCGGGCGGTGGGGGCCGCTGCCGATGCTTTGGGGACTGGTCCGGCATTGGCGAAGGTCATGTTCATGGCGCATAGCCGCTCCATCAGATACTGCGCCATGTTCTCCGACGCACTCCGAATGGCCATCTTGTTGGCAATGGCTTCCGATACGTCGATGCCGCCCCCCGAAATGGCGTTGGTGGCCAGAATAGAGCCATCTTCGGTGGCAATGGCCCGCACTTCGAGCCGGGCGCGGGAGGCAACCATGCCGCCCTGTGCATTGGTACGCTCCGATATGGCCTGACCCGTAATAATCATACTGGCACCCATTTTTAGGCCCAATGCCGCTATCGCACCAATGTCATTGCTGCCGGAGGAGTCGATCATTTGGCGCATTTTTCCATACACTTTGGGGTCAACCACCCGAAAACCCGCTTCTACAAAGCGTCGGGTCAGTTCGGTTTCGGTGGCCGACTGTTCGATCACAACGGGTTTATAGACCGCCGAGGCAGCCGTTTGGCGACTGGCCATGTCTTCGGGTTTTTGTGATGGTGTGGTGTTATTTCGGCGACCGAATATCCCCTGCACAATGTCGCGGGTTACGCCCACGTTGGCTTCGCGCTCCTTGAGTTGCATTTCGCGTTCGCGCCGGGCAAGGTCAGTGGCATCGGCCGAATTGTCGCGGGCGGTGCCGGCTGAGGTGGCTTCCGTAATCAGGATAATCACTTTGGGCGAGCCGTTGCGGAGCATCAGGCAATTTTGGGCCGTGTACACCTTCATCACTTTGGGTTTCATCGGCTCCGGCATGTCGATCTGGTCTTTGGCATCGGCCATAATCTCCACCGCCTTGATGATCGCCTTTTGGGTGGCATCCTGCACGGCCCGGTTCTCGGTCTTTCCGGCCGTTTTAACACCAAAAAGGCTTACGCCCGTGAACCCCGACGAGTTGCCTTTCATGTTTATGTCTTTGCTGAACAGCACCTCGCCCGTTTGGGGGTTCACTAATTTGAGCGTAAACCCAACAGTGGCTTTGTTGCCACCCACGTTCACGCCTGCGAACGATGTGGATGTTTGTCCTTCCGAAAAGTCCGTTACTTCGCCCGTTACAATCAGTTGAGCACCAAGCATTTTGCCTGCTTCGGGGCCGGAGCCGTCGGTGAAACCGTCCTGCGCAAAGGCCATCTCGCCGGTGGCATCGCCCACGTTTCGGTTGGTTTCCATCACCCGGAAACAGTTGGTTTGCTGAATAGCCGAGGTTAGCATCGTGGCTAATTCATCGCCAAAGGTAGCATTGGCCTGAGCCGATTTGGTGGACACGCTGAAGCGGGCTACCTTCACAATCACGCGCTTGTCGCGGGGGAGGCCCTTGCATTTTTCAGCCACCTTTTCGATAGTAATTTCAGGCGTTTTCTGGGCGTAGCTGAGGGTAGTCAGCAAGTAAAAACTGGTCAGAAAGCTAACGGAGCGGAGATATCGACTCATAACATGTTGTCTAAAAGAGTATGAAGAGTACAGTGAAGCGGAGTGTAGTCGGAAAAGCTGACCGAGTATTTTCACCCAAATCTTCTCTATTCTAAGGATAGTTGATATCGCTGCTTTGCGAATCCCGGCAAACTCTTTGCGAAACAGCCTGTTTCCGAAACGAACCATTTGGTTCATGTCAAAAGTCCGGTTACTTTTATACGTGCTGATTCAAACCATTCCACCCAATCATCATGACTGCCAGCACTGTTTGCCGATTTACGCTTTGGCTGCTTCTGAGCGGAGTAGCCAGTAAAGCCTGGCCCCAAGCCTCTACGCCTTTACCGCTGAAAACCCATAAATTCTGGCACGCCCGAAAAGTATTACTGGAAGCTCTTCCCAAAAACGATTCGTTGGGTGTGGCCGAAGCCTGCTATCTGTTCGGGAAAGCCTATATAGCAGCCGCCGATTATCGCACAGCGCAATTCTGGCTCGTTAAGGCACTGCGAATCCATGAACAGCTTGGCGAATCGGAGGCATTGACAAAAGTGTATCTCCGATTGGTCGAGATCGAATCATGGCTGGGGCGGTGGCCCAAGGCACTACAGTATGCCCGCCAAGCCTTAGAGGTAGCTAAACGGATTCGTTCGTCCAAGGCTACCATGCAAGCTTATAACGCCTTAGCTCACGTTTTTGAAGATATTCCAGCGAACTCGAGAACCGCTTTACAAACCGACAGTATCTGGCTGTACTATCAGTTTGCGGGCCAGTTGGCCAGTACACTCCACGATACGTTGTCTATAGCCTATCACCAAAGTCAGATGGGGCGGTTGTTGCTTGCCCGAAATAACCGACAGGGTCTGGGACTTCTACAGCGCAGCTTGACCACTTATACCAGATCGAACTTATGGTTCGATCAGCTACGAACCTCTCTGTTACTGGCTGAGGGCTGGCTTGGGTTGGGGCAGCCCAAACAAGCCAAGCCATACATAGATAGGGCAAAGCAGATTTACACCAAACAGAATATGAGTGATTATAGCTCAAGACTACACATAGAAGCCGTTTTTCTGAATTATTACCAGGCCATGAACGACTGGAAAGGAGCATTCAACCAGTTAGAGCGGGTACGAACGCTGGAACAAAGCCAGTATTCTGCCGACCGCGACGGAGCCGTTACGCGCCTGAGTGTGGAATATGAAACAGAGAAGAAAGAAGCTCTGCTGAAGGCCCAAAAACAGGAATTGGCCTTACAAACCGAAAATCAACGGGTGCAAAACTGGTTTTTGTGGGCCGTTTCGGCCTTGTTGCTCGTGGCCGGGGGCATGAGCGTGGTGTTTTACCGGCTCTCCCGCAAAAACAAACGCATCAGTCTGCAAAATGCCGAACTGGTGCGCGAACAGAATCACCGGGTCAAAAACAACTTGCAAACCATGTCGAACCTGCTCACCCTGCAAGCCAACCGCCTGACCGATGTGGCGGCCAAAAAAGCGGTGGCCGAAAGTCAGTTGCGCATCGAGACAATGGCCGTATTGCAACGGCAACTCTACGACGGAAATCAGTTGGCGCGGGTCGATCTGGCCGAGTTTATTCCCGAACTGGTCGGGATGGTGTTGCAGGCGTTTGGCTATGAAGCCATCGAACCCGATTACAGCCTTTCGCCAACCAATGTCTCTGCCGATCAGGCCATGCCTGTTGCGCTGATTTTGAGCGAGTTAACCACCAATGCCTGTAAATACGCTTTTCCTGACCATCCAAATCCGCTTTTCCGGGTTTCGTGTCAGCAGCGGGGAAATCAAATCATCGTAGCTGTTGCCGACAATGGCCCCGGCCTACATCCACTAATTGAACAGGATGTTATGGTAAAAACCAGAACCAGCTTCGGAATGAAACTGATTCAAACGCAAGTGGATCAGTTGCGCGGAACAGGCCAATTCAGCACAGACGAGGGTACTCAATTCACACTGTCATTCACCACCTAAATTTTATGCAATCCCTATCCATCCTGATTATTGAAGATGAAATATTGACGGCCCTGGCCATTCAGGAAACGCTGGAAGTTGCGGGCCACCGCATCACTGCCGTAGCCCGCAACGTGGCCGAAGCCGTTAAGGCTATGAAACAGGAATTACCCGATCTCGCACTGGTCGATGTTCGCTTAGAAGAGTCTTCGGAGGACGGTATTTTTGCCGTGGCGCGGTTGCAGGCCATGCACCGAATCCCCATTATTTATCTGACGGGAAACTCCGAGCCAGAAACGGTTCAGCGAGCTAAACTAACGGCCCCGGCTGCGTACCTTATCAAACCGTTTCGGCCCACTGAACTCGTTATTCAGGTCGAATTGGCCTACTATCATCACCAACTTAATCAGGATACTGTTGCACCCGGAATTGACTCCCCGATGATCTATTTACCGCTGAATAAAGGGTATGAGAAGATCACCAAGAGCGATGTACTTTACCTACAGGCTGATGGTGCTTACGTAAAACTGGGCCGGATGGGTATGACAACGCCCTTACTGCTGTCGATGAATTTGGGGCATTTAGCGCAGTATTTCACCACCCCCAATTTCTACCGGGTTTCGCGTTCGCTGTTAATCAATCTGGATCACATCGACCGCTTAGAGCGGAATCAACTGTATATGCACCAACAAAAATCAGCCCTGCCCGTTTCAGAATCGGCCCGGCTTGAATTGATGAAAAAACTGACGGTCATACGGACCCGGTAAGGATAAGAGTGGCCAAAAAGCGATATTCGCCCCCGAATACCGACTGATACAACCCGATGCTAACCAACAATTCGTTTACCTCGC
Source organism: Cytophagales bacterium (assembly GCA_004292855.1). Classification (GTDB taxonomy): domain Bacteria; phylum Bacteroidota; class Bacteroidia; order Cytophagales; family Spirosomataceae; genus Rudanella. Next base: position 34,944 of record RDXN01000035.1, on the reverse strand, counting down.
TCCCGGCCTATGCGCAATTGCAGGCCCATTACGAGCAACTCCAGCACACGCACCTGCGCGACCTGTTCGCCCAGGACCCGGAGCGGTTCAATGATTTCTCGCTGCGGTTTGCCGATATGCTGGTCGATTTTTCCAAGAATCGAATCACGGGCGAAACCCTCACCCTCCTGACGCAACTCGCTGAGCAGGCTGGTTTGGCAGAGGCTATCCAGAAACTGTTCGCGGGCGACCGCATCAACGCGACCGAGGACCGGGCCGTTCTGCACGTGGCCCTGCGCAACCGCTCCAATACGCCGATTTTGGTCGACGGAAAAGACGTAATGCCTGAGGTGAACGACGTGTTGACCCGCATGAAATCGTTCACCGAGCGCGTGCGGTCGGGCGAGTGGCGCGGCTACACGGGCAAGGCCATTACCGACGTGGTGAACATAGGTATCGGCGGCTCCGATTTGGGGCCGGTGATGGTGACCGAGGCCCTGAAACCCTACGCGTCGGACAAGCTGCGCGTGCATTTCGTGTCGAACGTCGACGGGGTGCATATCTACGAGACCTTGCAGAGCGTCAACCCCGAAACCACTCTGTTTCTAATTGCTTCCAAGACCTTCACCACGCAGGAAACCATGACCAATGCAGGGTCGGCGCGGGCGTGGTTTCTGGAAAATGGCGGCTCCGAGAACGACATTGCCAAACACTTTGCGGCTCTTTCGACTAACCGCACCGCCGTGGAAGCCTTCGGGATCGATCCCGAAAACATGTTTGGGTTCTGGGACTGGGTGGGTGGTCGCTACTCGCTGTGGTCGGCTATCGGGTTATCGATTGCGCTGTACGTGGGCTTTGAAAATTTCGAGGAACTGCTGGCGGGCGGGCACGAAATGGATATGCACTTCCGCGACATGCCGTTCGACGAGAACATTCCGGTTCTGCTGGCCCTGATTGGCATCTGGTACAACAATTTCTTCGGGGCGCAAACGCAGGCCATTTTGCCGTACGATCAATATTTGCACCGTTTTGCGGCCTACTTCCAGCAGGGCGATATGGAGAGCAACGGTAAATCGACCGACCGCAACGGCAACCCCACCGACTACCAAACCGGCCCGATTATCTGGGGCGAACCCGGCACCAACGGCCAACATGCGTTCTACCAACTGATCCATCAGGGCACCAAGCTGATTCCGTGCGACTTTATTGCGCCCGCCGTCAGTCATCGCCCGTTGGGCAATCACCATCAGTTGCTGCTCTCGAATTTCTTTGCCCAAACGGAAGCTCTCATGAATGGTAAATCGCCGGAGGAGGCCGCCGAGGAGTTGCGTAAAGCCGGAAAAAGCGACGAAGAAATCGCGTTTTTAACGCCGTTCAAGGTATTTTCGGGGAACCGGCCTACCAACTCGATTTTGTTGAAGCAGATAACACCCCGCTCGCTTGGCCACCTGATTGCTATGTACGAACACAAGATTTTCACACAGGGTGTGATCTGGAATATCTTTAGTTTTGACCAATGGGGCGTGGAGTTGGGTAAGCAATTGGCCAACCGAATTGTGCCTGAGCTGGAAAACGACGAACCCGTTGGTTCGCACGATAACTCTACAAATGGCCTGATTAATTTTTACAAGCATATGAGAAAAATCTAAAACAAAGTCTCGTACTAGCCTGTTAAAGGGGTGTAATCGAAAGATTGCATCCCTTTTTAGTGCAACTAACAAACGTTATGAAAATCATGAAAAAGTCAATTTTAGCACTCTGTTTGCTGGGCACCGGTGTGGTGTATGGTCAGACGACCTCCGGCTCAACGTACAACAGCGGGTCGACTTCAACTACGACCACAAACTCGAACATGTCGAGTCCGACGTACAACTCGGGTTCGATGAGCACGACAGGTACGGGCACAAGTGGCACGTATAACTCGACCGGTTCGATGAATAACACTGGCATGTCGGGCACAATGAGCAACACAGGCACGTCGGGTTCAATGAACAACACAACGAACTCCAACTACCCGGCGGGCAACACAGGCACGATCACGCCCACGGGTAATATGAACAACACCGGGGCCACAAACACCTACGACAGCCGCACAACAACTACATCGTCATCGTCAGATTATAACACGAACGACCGGGCTAACCGCAACAACCGCGATGCCGATGGCACACGCAAGTGGGGCAAATCGGGTAAGTTTGGTGTATATGCTGGTTTGAATTTCTCGCGTTTCGTGAACGAACCGATTCAGGACAATGCGTACCGCACGGGCTGGCAGGCTGGTTTGTACGGACGTTCGGGCGGCACGGTATTCGGGCAGATTGGCTTGGAGTACAGGAACTCAACGGCGAATCTGGTTCGGGCTGGTTCGTCGGTAATTGGCAACCCAGTTTCAACAACGGCGGCACCTGCTGCTGATATCAGTGGTCAGGTGAATCAACACTTCCTGGCGATTCCTGCCTATGTAGGTTTGCGCGTTGGTAGCGCACTGGGTCTGCGGGTGCAGGCGGGTGCCGAACTGTCATCGCAGGTAGCTATTGGCGACAATAACTTCCAACTGGGCCGCGACGATGTTCGTCGGACAATCCTTAACGGTTTGCTGGGTGCAGGTATCAACCTCGGACCTGTTACGCTCGACGCCGTATATAACCTCGGTTTGTCGAACGTATTTGAAGGTCTCGACACCAAGCGTCGGATGGTTCAGGTGAACGTGGGTCTGCGATTCTAATTGCTTCCTTTAAATTGCAAAAGCCGCTCCCAACGGGGCGGCTTTTTTTATGCCTACTTTTGCCTCATGAATACCCTGTTCCCCATTTTTGTCAAAATTGGTCAGCTACAAACCCTCGTTGTGGGGGGCGGCTACGTGGGCCTGGAGAAGCTAACGGCCCTGCTCAACGCCAACCCCGACGCACCCATCACGCTCGTTGCCCCCGAAATCCGCGACGAAATCCGGCAGTTGGCCCTTCAGCACGACACCATCACCCTCATTCAGGAATCCTACCACCCCGACCACCTTGCCGGTCGCGATTTGGTTATCTGCGGCACCAACGACAAAGCCGTCAACCGGCAGGTGCAGGCCGATTGTAAGGCACGCAAAATTCTGGTTAATGTGGCCGACACCCCCGACCTATGCGATTTTTATCTCAGTTCGGTGGTGAGCAAGGGCGACCTGAAAATCGCCATCTCGACCAATGGTAAATCGCCCACGTTTGCCAAGCGGTTCCGCGAAGTGCTGGAAGAGATTCTGCCCGACAGCTTACAGGAAACCCTCGACAATCTGACCGCCATCCGTAACCGGCTCAAGGGCGACTTTGTCCAGAAAATGGAGAAGCTTAACGAGATAACAAAGGTCTTGAAGGAGTGAGTTTTGTCATGGCACCGGCCACCCGGCCCGAGGAACGAGGGATCTACTCCGTTAACGATCAACTATTGTGTTTGTAAAGTAGATCCCTCCTTCGTCGGGCCGGGTGGCCGGTGCCATGACAAAAAACTCCCTAAAACAGCTTGATCGGCCCTTCCTGAATGATGAAGATATAGACGAGAACCGCCAACGCCATATAGCTGATAATGAGCCATTTCTTCTTGGTATCGAACTCGTGCGGGTTGTGATGATAGTCGTACACCATCGAGGTCGATAGGCCCATGACCATCAGAAAGAACGAGAAGATACCGAAATCTGTTCGGTACATGGTTAACTCATGCAGGAATCTCGCCCCCGAAACAATGTAGAGCAACCAACAGCCAAACCCGGCGCGATAGAGATACACGCTCAAGCGTCGGTCGTTTTTAATGTCGAAGAGGTCGTCTGAAAATTTCTCGGACATGGCAGCTAACAGAAAGAGGTAAGTACCAAAATTACTAACTAGAACCTACAAAACCAAGCAAAACCCAATGGTTGATTCTCAGACAATTGAGCCTGCGCCCGTGTATAACGCCATGACGGTCGAGTTAGTGCGCGTTGATGATGCCTTCCATTTTGAAGCCACCGGCCTGTCGGGTGTGGCCCAGCACATCGACGCAGCTACCGACATTGGCGGCCATAACCTCGGTGCCCGCCCAATGGAGATGTTGCTGATGGGCTTGGCGTCGTGCAGTGCCATCGACGTGATTCTGATCCTCAAGAAGCAGAAACAACAGATCGACGATTTCCGGTTGTCGGTCGAGGGCCTGCGCGAAAAAGGGGCCACCCCGGCCCCCTTCCAAAAAATTCATATTACCTACAAACTCACCGGTCCCCTCGACCCCGACAAGGTCAAACGCGCCGTTGATCTCTCAATGGATAAATATTGCTCGGCCACGGCCCAGTTGCGGCCCACGTCGGAGATTACGTATTCGATTGAGTTGAGTTAACGTCTGAAATGAGTCGGGTCTGACCCGTCAGGGGCGAATAATGTACTGACTCCGGCCCAGCATCGGTTGGCCGGCGGGGGTGATGCCCTCGGCGATGATACGGATGGTAGTCCGTTCGTCGGTGTTATAGAATCGCACCGTGGCCTCCCCGTTGGAATCGGTCTGCACCGAAGGGTTCCAGTACAGCGTGGCCCGCCGGTCGGGGCGGGCGGGTGGGTCGGTGGTAGCGTAGTTCGGGCTGTAGAACTCGCGGGCTACAACATAGCCCTGTAGGGTAACATAGGCTGATTGAAGCGGTTTCTTAGGGTCCGGCCCGCGCCGGGTCAAAATATTCATGGCACACCCCCCTGTGAACCCACTCAACGCCCCGGCTGTGCCGGGATTCACAATGATGTCAATCGCTTCTACGTCGTTCGGATTAATGGTGCTTAGCGCGTCACTTTGCGAACTCGTCAATACACCATCAATCATAACAGCCATACCCTGACATCTGCCACTGCCCTGCACCCGACCGGCAATCATTTGCCCCACCGTTGGCATGGTACGCATTTGTTCGGTGGCCTCTACCGTGTAATCGGCCTTGCCGTAGAAGATTCGCCGGGAGTCGTCTTTGTTGATCGACGTACTCCGGGCCTTTACGCTCACTTCGTTCAGTTGCACTGCCCCCCGCTCTCGCAACGTCCGATAAAACGCCTGCGTGTCTGTGGCTTTGGTCAGCATCACCCGCTCTTCCACTGCCGAGAGGGTGTCCGAAGGCCAGAACACAAAAGAAGGTAACGCAGGTGTCTCCGCTTTCAGGGATACCCGTAGGGGTCGGTTGAAGCGGGAGCGCACAACCGCCGTGGCCGTGTCGGCAAACCGCCCCCCCTCCACTAAAAACCGCCCCCCGGCGTCCGTACGGGCCTGCAAGGGCGTCAACTTGTCGCGGGTTTTGAGCATGATGCTCAGCGATTCGTCCGACAGGGGCTTCCCGTCGGGCCGCAAAGCCTGCCCAACAAAACGCAGGCTGGGCAGGCTGGCGGGGGTTGCCGAATGCAGCGAGTCGCTCCGTTTGATGTGCCGCCATCCGTGGGTCAGCATCAGCAAGTCTCCCCGCAGGGCCGTCTGTCCACTGCTCCGCTCGAAAATCTCTTCCGGGGCTTCGATGTACCCCCGCAGTTCCGACGTTAACAACAACGTGCTGCGTAGCGTGGCCGCGCCTGTCTCCGGGTCCTGCCCGGCATCGGTAACGGCCACCGACAGCCGGGTAGCAACGGGACGACCGCTGCTATCGGCTACCTTCACACGCATCTCCACCACCTGACGGGGGCCATAGCTCGCCTGGGTGGTTAGGGACAGACTCACCGGCGAGCGGTCGGCCACAAACACCAGCCGCTCCGCCACAGGAGTCATCGTCTCATCCAGTAGCGTGAGCACCATCACCCCGTTCTCGGTCACCACCGTACGGGGAATGGCCACCCGCACCTCCGCTTTGTTGGCGGGTATCTCGGTCTGAAAACTGGGCGTGCCCCGCAGATGTGCAAACAACGTGAGCCGACCGGCCGTGAGTTGGTTACTATGCACGATAATGCGAATGGCCTCCGCGCTCGTGAGATTATCAACGGCCAAGGTGCGCCCGGTGGGGCGGGGGGCGGGTAGGGCGGTCTCCACCCGTTGCCCGTTTATATCGGCCACAGCCACGTACCGACGCCCCGGTTGGGGGGTGAGCATGAAAAAGCCCCGGCCCCGGTGGACGCTGAAGAACTGCGCGAGTGTGTCACCCAGATCGGAGCGGACGACTCCCTGCACGGAAGCACTGCGGTCGAGGGAGTCATGAGCCTGAAAAGCGATCCGGGCTGGTAGGCCCGCCACCAGATGTCCGCCTTCGGGTAGCAGCCGCAGGGCGTAGGTGGGCGGTTTAGTCGTCATCATTGACCCCGAACGGGCCAAAATCTGGACGGGTCGCCGGAAAACGGCGTGGTTGTCGCGGGTATTGGCGCGCTCGGTGTAGGCCAGTAGCTGATAAGTGCCCGCCCGGAGCGAATCGGGCAGAGGGATTTGGCCCGCTGCCTGGGCCAGCGAGTCGAGCCAGAGGGCTTGCTGGCAGATAGGTTTGCCGCGCTCATCCAGCAGGGCGAGGTGGAGGGTATGGCTGCTGATACGGGGGGTGTGGTGGAGGGCTTCAACAACATAACCTTTAACCCAGATGGTATCGCCCGCTGCGTAGTGGCTGCGGTCGAGAGTCACGTATGTTTTTTCGGGCTGAGCACGTAGGGTTAGTGAAACAACACTTAGGAGCAGGAGAAGAACTGTGGAAGGGTTCATGAGGAGTGGAGAAGTGGTTTGCCCTAAAACTCTTTTTAAACGAGAGAGTTTTAAGGCAAAGGCAAACCATGCTGAATAAACGATACTCGGCTTAGCGATGAACTCCAACCCACTATTATCTCAACTCAATACCTCATGCCCCAGTACGGGTTCCGGTTGGCTTTGATGCTGTCGGCAATGTGTTTGCTAAGCATGGCATCGTAGGCTTTGTCGCTAATTTTCTTGCCTTTGGTTTTGGGGACTACCATCTCCTTCTCCACTGGCTTAAATTCCACCTTTACGGCTTCCAAAATCACGTCGCCATCATTGATATCGAGTTCCATGATGATGCCGGGCAAGCCAAAATAGCGTTCGGGACCGGCGGGTACGGGGATGTCCTGCGAGAACCAAGCCGCAATTTTCTGGCCGCGAATAGGGTCGGTGGTTTCGGCTTTCATGCAGATGTAGCCGTTCACGTCCTTAATCTGATTCATCACCTTCCAGACCGGCGTGCGTAGCGAATCCTCAATGATGTAGGTTTTACCCAGCGTTTCAATGATGTCGCTCTTGGTCTCCTTATCGAAATTTCGGCTGATGTAATATTCGTCTTTCTCCCACGTGTAGCGGCCATCGTCCGTTTGGCCCTGTTGATCTTCATGGGTGTAGAGACTCCCTTTCTCGTTGAAAACGAGCTTCATTTTCTCTTTGTATTCGTCGTCGTTTTTCCAGGTCTGCGCGGCCCGGTCTTTTTCTTCACGGCTCAGATACGGCAGCCGGTTAATGATCTTGGTCCAGTACGATTTCCGTTCGTATGTTACCACGCCCTCGGTTTTCTGGGCAAAGCCAACCGTTGCGGTCAGCAGAAGGAGAAGGATGCTTTTCATATCGTTTTAAAATCCGCCACTGCGTTTCATTTGTGCTTTTACGCCCCGCATGTTGTAGGTCAGGGTCAACATGGCGTAGCGCGAGATGGTCTGTACGCGCTCGGTCGAGACGAAGTTCTGGAACGCCGACTGACTAACACCCACGTTCTTGTTTAGCGCGTCGTAGAGTGTTCCCCGAATTTCCCAACGCTGTTCTTTGCCCAAAATTTTGTAGGCCGACACGTTTAAAATCGGGATGTGCTGGTTGAAGCCAAACCCATTGTTTACAAACACCCGGTAGTTAAAATTGCTGTTGATGTAAAAACTCTTCGGCAGTTTAATGTTCATCTCGCCCCCGTAGGTGTGGTTATAAATCGTCTGATTCTGAGCGGTATTGACCGTGAACCGCGCTTGCTGAATGCCCCAGTTGGCGTTCAAATACCACGTAAACCAGTCGACCGGCGTCAGGTCCAGACGGGCGCGGAAGTTGTAGTTCTGGTTTTTGTTGATGTTCAGAATGTTGTTGATATTGATTGGGTTCTCGCTGTAACTGGCGTTGGTCCCCAGTCCCATAACCACCTTTGTTTTCTTGATAGGGAAGCTAAAATCGGCGTACGATCCCACGTTGAAACCACCCGAAATATTAGCTGGCATCGTGCGCGTAATGAGCGTAGTCGGGTCAACAATTTGGTTATAGACAATCTGATTCAGGTTGTACGAGTAGTTGAGGTTACCCCAAAAGTTCATGAAGCTCGCCGGGTTGTAATAGCTAAACCCGCTGAACACGCTGTGCGAAATGGTGGGCAGCAGATTGGGGTTGCCCTGATACTGAAACAACGGGTTGCTAATGTCAATCACCGGTTGCAAATCCCGCGACGAAGGCATCCGGGTGTTCACGTTATAATCGACAAAAATACGGCGGTTGTTTTTGAGGTCGTAATTGACCGAGACCGCTGGTACAAGGTTCATAAACGTGCGGTCGATGCGGCCAAGCAGGGTAGGCAACGTTTGATCGATCTGATAATCACCGTTCAAATCGAATCGTTGGCCCGCTATGCCTACCATCACATTCAACCCTTTATTGTTGTAACGGATGCTCGTACCCAGCCGGTTGTAGAGGTAATCGTTCTCGTAATAGCGGCTCAGCGAGTCGATGCGGGGCCGCCGGGTATTGTCGGCCTTGTCGAACACGTCGCGGTCTACTTCGTCGTGGCGCAGGCTGAAATTATAGAAGCTTTCCCAAAAATACTTCTTGCTCAACGGCTCCGTAAACAGCAAACTCGTCTTGTACTCATTACGAATGGAGTTGGTCAATTGGTCCTGCCGTAGGTTAAGCTGTCGCCCGGTTGGGTTGGCCGCTGAGAAGAACGTAGTGCGGGCATCGAGGTCAAGTTCGCTATCTGAGTTGTTGAGCAACACCGTGGCCGAAGCAGCGAAGTTGCGCCCTTTCTTCTTGAATTTATGGCGGAACAACAGCGTGTTCGCCATGCCCAACGACTGCCCCCTGGTGAAGTTGTTCCGCGTGTTGAGAGTGTTCAGCGTCCGGTTTAATCCACTCGCGCCGATCACCCGAAACTGCTCCTGCGTGGCCCGCAACGACGAGGCATTGGTGCCATAACGCGTGTTGTTGATAAAAATCAAGGTACTGAGCGAGTCCAGTTGTTTCTCAAAGCGCAGGCTTCCCCGGTGGTTTACATTGGTATTGATTTGTCCGCTCGTGTCGATGTTAAAAATCGACAGCTCCCCCGGCAGGAAGTTTTTGCGTTCACGCAGGGCATCGAGGGCCAACCGCGTCCGGCTGAAGTAGTAATTGCTGCTGAGCTTGGTTTTCTTGGTGTCGTAGTTGTAGTTGGCACCCCCGGCTTGATTGTCGGAGAAACCACGCCCGCGCCCGCCAGTGGTCGGAATACTCAGGCTCTCTTCATCGTCGCCACCGAAGTAGAAACGCATTCCTCCACCGAAACCAAAGTCGGCCTCGTCGTTCCAGTTAAACGACTGACTCCCCCGGAAATCCTGGTAATCGTTCCACGAAAGCCCCGTTTGGTTGGTGTTGTTGGCTAGCCCCACCACCGAAAACTGCTGCTTGGTGTCGAACTTATTGTAGTTGCCTTTGATTTCGCCACGGGCGCGGTTGGTGCGGTCGGGTACGAGGTCGTTGCCCCCCCCGGCGGTTACCTTACCGAAACCTCCTTTCTTAAAACTCTCTTTTAGTTCGAGGTTCACGGCCTTCTCTTTCTTGCCATCGTCGACGCCCGTCAGCTTGGCCTGCTCCGATTTGTCGGTGAACACCTGCACCTTCGAGATAGCCTCGGCAGGCAGGTTTTTGGTGGCCATTTTGGGGTCGTTCCCGAAGAAACTCTTCCCGTCGACCGTCACGCGCTTCACCTCCTGCCCCTGTGCCCGGATGTTGCCCTCCTGATCGACCTGCACGCCCGGCAGTTTCCGCAGCAGTTCCTCAACCGTAGAGCCGGGCGGCACCTTAAACGCAGCCGCGTTGTATTCGATAGTATCGCCCTTGATGTTAAGCGGAGCGCGGGCCGTTTTCACGACCACCTCCATCAGCTCTTTGCTGATGGGCTTCAGTTTTAGTTGCCCCAGGTTAAGCTCCTCGCCATCGGGCGCGGCCAGAATCTTATTGTACGGTATCGACCCGACGTACGAAATCTTGAGCAAATACGACCCCCGTTTGAGGCCTTTGAAGGAAAACGAGCCGGTTTCGTTAGTGCGGGTGAAGTTGACCAACGCTGAGTCTTTCGGTGTGAGGAGCATAACGGTAGCTCCGTTGAGCGGGGCCGCTAGTGTGTCAACGGCTTGCCCCTTCATGGTGAAGCGGGCGGGTGTGGATTGAGCAAATGCGCTCATTACCAGCAGGCAAAGGATGCCCGTGAGGAAGAGGTATTTCATGCGCGAATCGGTAAAGGTTGATGACGATAGAACGGGTTAACTTAATGGATAGTATTCTTGCAGGCACAATTTAACGAAAAAAATAGTTAGAATAACCTGCTCATTACAAGGAGGATGCAATTTGATCGAAAGTTGCACACAATCAGAGCTAAAAATTGTTAAATAAACTGTAGACATGTTAAATGATGTATGAACTGGAAAGATACCCTCCTCAACTCGGCCCTCGGTGCCGAAGCTGGTTTTGACAACCTCAAAGCCCGCCTGTTCAACCGGCTCGATCACGACAAGCCCTACCAGATTATTTATTTTCGGGGATATGGGTCGGAAACGGCAGTCAGCATAACCGGGCGGGTGTTGCGCCAACGCGACCTGCCCACGGCTTCCGACAACAGCCGGTTCTGGGAAAACCTGGTGGCGACCTATCAGCGGTTTGAGAGCGATGAGGTGTCGGGCGTCACGGTGCGGGTAGAGGCTTTCGGGAAATCGTACACGACTGTCACAAACGAGGAAGGCTATTTTGAGGTAATGATTAACCCGCCCGACACCCTGCCACCGGGTCGGGCGTGGTTTCCGGTCAGCTATTTTCTGGATGGCGTAACGCAGCCAAACGGGCAACAGGTGGAGAAGCATGGGCACCTGATGATTTCGCCCCCGTTCAGTCAGTTTGGGATCGTTTCAGACATCGACGATACAGTGCTGGTTACGGGGGCCACGAGCATTTTACAAACCGCTCGGCTCACGTTTTTGGGCAATGCTTACACCCGCCTGCCATTTGCGGGGGTGGCCGCTTTTTACCGCGCCCTGCAAAGTGGCCCCGTTACAACGCTCTTTAATCCCATCTATTACGTATCGAGCAGCCCCTGGAATCTGTACGATTTACTCATCGATTTCTTCCGCATTCAGGGCGTTCCCAAAGGGCCGCTGCTCCTGCGCGACCTCGGTCTGAGTGCCAATCAACTTGGGGCTGGTTCGCACCATGAGCATAAGCTGGCCATGATCCAGAAGGTGATGAACGTGAACCCGCAACTACCGTTCGTGCTGATTGGCGACAGCGGGCAGCAAGACCCCGAAATTTATAGTCAGGTGGTGCGCGATTACCCGGGTCGCATCCGGGCCATCTACATCCGCGACGTGACCACCACCGACCGGCGCGACGAATCCGTACGCGAACTCATCCGCACCACCGAAGCCTACAACGTGCCCATGTTGCTCGTACCCGACACCGTTGCAGCCGCCGAACACGCGGCCTCGCTCGGCCTCATCGACCCCGACGCCCTCCCGGAGATCCGGGCGGATCGGCGGGCGGATACAGAATTGTAACCGCAACGGCGGACCGTGCGGATGACGCGGGTGCTACGCAACGCGGATTCTCGCTGATTTAAAAAATCCGTGTCTATCCGCGCTGCCGCAGGCACCCGCGTCATCCGCTTTCCCAAAATAGACAATCACAACCCAAACCCAATCCTTACCCCCGGATATACCTGCTTGAAAAACCCGTTCATATACAGTTCGGGCTGGATTTTGATGAAGCCTTTTTGATAAAGCGTACCACTCAGTCGGACGGTGTTTTTGGCGAAGTAATCGCCCTGTCGCTTCACCAACATCCCTATGTTGAATGAGGCTATCTGCCGGTTGAAATTAGATAACCTGCCATCTTTACCAAAATGAAAAAAAGCGAGACCAACACTTAGAAAATCGTTTCGCTGAATGCGAAACGGGTTATCGCCGGTTGGCGGAGCAAAAAAGAAGTTGGAGCTATATCCCACCGTGTAGGCTACGTTGTGCATGCGGGACGGTACAAAGCCCAAATCCAGATTTAACGAGGGCACCCATTGATTACGAATGAGACCAACGCCAACCGATGGTTGGAAGCTGAGGAACGAGCTTTTTGCCAAACCGGGGCTAATGAAGTTCGTTTGTATTGAGCTACCCTCCCGTTTATAACGCAGGTCAAAAGCCATTTTAGGGTTAGTCAAATCATGACCTTTATAACTGCGCACCGACTTCATAGCTTCCTGCAACTTCTCGTTGATGCCCCCATTTTGCAACCATCGGTCAATATCGCTGAGGTTGTTTACGAGTAAATAGGCGTTGAAATCGTAGTAAGGGAACGCGTCTGGAGCCAACGACCACACCAGTTGCAGGGTGTCCTGTCCAGTTTTTACCAACATCGGATCGGGTTTCCCATCCATAAACCGGTACGAGGTAGTCAGTTGGGGTGTTGTACGAACGTCCAGGTTTCGGCCAATGCTCCCCAATCGGAACAGCACGTGTACGGATCGGGTAGGGTCCAGATTCGGGTCGGCCACCTTCCGGTAATCGGCTACGAACAGGCGCAGAGCCGAGTCGATATTCTGGTGAGCTTCCACATCAGCAAATCGTCGAAACTGAACAATAAGGGCATTTTTCTGTCCTAAATCCACCTCGATATGGTTTCGTATGCGCAGTGGATCTTGCCGGTCGAAACCTTTGTAACGGAATTCATCAGTTTGTTGGGCCATAGTGGTCCCGGCCATGCTCATCAGGAGCAAAGCGAGTAAAGTGCGTGTACGCATGGTTATTGGATTGATTTTCGTGATAAAGGCACCCGAAGTTGGGGCAGGTCTTCGTCGGGTCCGGCTGTGAGTTGGCCGCCCGTTCCGAGCCGCACAAACTGCCCCGCCCGGCTGCGCACCTGATATGCTTCGTCTTCGGCGGGTAGCTCGTTCTCATGCACCACCCGAAACCGACGTTTTGGAGCTACGGCGAGGGTTGGTTTTGGGGTTTCGGTAACAGATGTTACGCTGACTGATTCGGGGGTGATGGGCTGTTGGGGTATCAGTTGTACAACGTAGCGGTGCTGCGTTGGGCTGTAAGGCCTATTTTGAGTGTCTTTTTTGGCCTCACGGCCCAACGAAGCACCGCTACGTTGTACAACTCCAGCCGGTGTCTTCACAGCTCGCTTGACCGACAGTTCAACCCCAGCGTGCTGTGAGGACACAGCCAGAGGAGGCACTATTGGCCGGGTATGCACAGTCACTCGTTCGGGCGACACAACATCATTATCCCACCAAAACCACCCCATCAACAAACCAATCACCGAGGCCGCAACAGTCCACCACCAGCCGCCAATCCGCTTTTGGGTCACAGGCGCAGCAGCCAGTTCGGGGCGTAGCTGCTCCCAGAGCTTGCCCGCATCGAACGTGGAGCCGGGCGGGGGGGCGTCAGGCAGGGTGCCGAGGGTTTGCCGGATTTGGCGATCAAAGTTGGCGTTTTGCTTCTCGTTCATAGCCGTTGTTTAGTAACCAGGTTTGCAGCAGGGCGCGGGCCTTGCTTAGTTGCGACTTCGACGTGTTTTCGGCAATGTTCAGTTGCTCGGCAATCTCGCGGTGGCTATAGCCCTCAATGGCATAGAGGTTAAACACCGTGCGGTAGCCCGTGGGCAACGCCTGAATCAGTCTATAAATCTCTTCTGCCTCCAGCCCGTCGTTAGGCAATTGGGTTGCGGTTGCTACCTCGTATCCGTCCGAGTCGTCGGTCTGGAACGTGGGTAACGCCCGCTTGGCCCGCAAATGGAGCAGCGACTCGTTGACTACCACCCGTCGGAGCCATGCCTCGAATCCGTTATCGTCGCGATACGTGAAGCTGGGCAGGCTGCGGAAAATCTTCAAAAACGCATTCATCAACACCTCCTCGGCTTCCGGCTCCTGCCCCACATATCGCAGAGCCACCCGGAGCAATCGATGCACGTAGTGGTCGTACAATCGCCGTTGGGCAAAGGCGTTTCCGCGTTGGCATTGTTCGATTAGTTCTCGAAGCATCAGAGTTGATAAAGGCTTTCGGTAACATAAATACAGCTTTTAGGCAAGGGGTTGCCTGACGCGCAAAAAAAAGTCCTGCAAAGCTCTGAAAACCTTGCAGGACTGTATGTTAATCCTGAATATCTACGCAAACACCGTACTTACTTCAACACTCAAACCCGGCACCACACCTGACTCAACCGCGCCCTTTTCTACCGCAAACGACACCAAATCGAACCCGGCCCCCTGCCGACCATACACCTCGATGCTCTGGTTTTTCGTATCAACAATCCAATATTCCCCAACGCCCGTGCGCTCGTAGAGATTGAACTTTGTGTTGCGGTCTAATCTAAATGACGAGGGGGAGAGAATTTCGATAGTTATATCAGGGACACCAAAAAATCCTTCCTCTCGTAAATTGGGCAGATTAGCGTTCAGTATTATGAACAAATCCGGCTGCACGTCGGTGGTTGGTTCTGGAATTATTGGAAACAGCCCAAAGTAAAGTTCACCCAACTGATTATCTTTCAGGTGATTACCAAGCAACAGAAGCAAGTGACTCAATATAGTCTGATGCGTTGCAGTAGGGTATTTTTTCGTAAAAATCACACCCTCTATCAACTCAAAATATACGTCTTCTCTTCCTCCTCCGAAAACTCCGTGGCCCGGAATTCCTCGTAGGTGATCGGCTTCGTGAGGGTTTGCATCAGTTTTGTCATGTTGTCAAGCGAGAAAGCAAGATACGAAATTTACTCCACCGTTACCGACTTCGCCAGGTTACGCGGCTGATCGACGTTGCGGCCCCGCATCACGGCAATGTCGTAGGCCAGCAGTTGCAACGGTATCACCGACACCAGCGGCATCAGAATCTCGTGGACCTTCGGAATTTCGATCACAAAATCGACCATACTCGGCAGGTGGGTGTCGCCCTCGGTCGTGATGGCGATTACGCGACCTTTGCGGGCTTTCACCTCCTGAATGTTCGAGACCACCTTTTCGTACGAACTGTCCTGGGTGGCGTTGACAACCACGGGCATGTCTTCGTCGATGAGCGCGATGGGGCCGTGCTTCATCTCGGCGGCTGGGTAGCCCTCGGCGTGGATATAGCTGATTTCCTTCAGCTTAAGGGCACCTTCGAGGGCCACGGGGAAGTTCAGGCCGCGACCGAGATAGATGAAATTGCGGGCGTAGGTGAAAATCCGAGCAATCTCGCGCACTTTGTCGGCGGCCTGCAACACCCGCTCCACTTTGGCCGGAATACTCTCCAGTTCGGCCAGCAATTGCCGGAACAGCGAGTCCGAAATGGTGCCTTTGCGTTGGGCAGCGGCCAGGGCCATAATCGTCAGCACTGTCACCTGCGCCGTGAATGCCTTTGTGCTGGCCACACCAATTTCAGGCCCCGCGTGGGTGTAGGCCCCCGCGTGGGTTGCCCGCGCAATGGACGAACCCACCACGTTGCAAACCCCAAAAATGGTAGCACCCTTCGATTTGGCCAGTTCGATAGCCGCCAGTGTATCAGCCGTTTCGCCCGATTGCGAGATGGCAATCACGATGTCGCCCTCCTTGATAATCGGGTTCCTGTACCGAAACTCCGACGCATACTCAACCTCTACCGGAATCCGGGCGAGTTCTTCAAAAATATATTCGGCCACCAGGCCCGCGTGCCAGGAGGTGCCGCAACCCACAATCACAATCCGCTTCGACTTGGCCAGTTTGTCCATGTAGTCGCGGAGGCCGCCGAGTTGGAGCGTGCCTTCGTCGGCGTTCACGCGGCCCCGCATCGAGTCGGCGATGGAGCGGGGCTGCTCGAAGATCTCCTTGAGCATGAAGTGGTCGAACCCACCTTTCTCGATTGCCTCCAGTTCCAACTCCACCTTCTGCACGTAGGGCGTTTTCGGGGTGTTTTCGAGCGTCACGATCTTCAGTTCACCCTCGCGCACTACGGCAATCTCATAATCGTTCAGGTACACTACATCTTTGGTGTACTCGATAATCGGCGAGGCATCCGACGCGAAGAAAAACTCGTTCTCCCCTACCCCAATCACGAGCGGGCTTCCTTTGCGGGCCGCAATCAGTTGGGTGGGGTCGTTTTCGGTCATCACCACAATGGCGTAGGCCCCAACTACCTCCTGCAAGGCCAGCCGGACGGCCTCTTCCAAACTCGACCCCGTGTTCTCCTGAATATCCTCGATAAAGTGAATAAGCACCTCCGTGTCGGTCTCCGACCGGAATGTGCGCCCCTTCGCGATCAGGCTTTTCTTGATGGCCGCATAGTTCTCAATAATACCATTGTGAATGATCGCCAGCCCCCGGTGAAACGAATAATGCGGGTGGGCGTTGGCGTCGTTGGGCTCGCCGTGGGTGGCCCAGCGGGTGTGCCCCATACCGATGGTGGCGTGGAGGTCTTTACCACCCAGCTCCCCTTCCAGATCGGTCACTTTGCCTTTTTTCTTATAAACGCGTAGGCCCTGTCCGTTCAGCAGGGCAATGCCCGCGCTGTCGTAGCCGCGATATTCCAATCGTTTGAGGCCCTTCAGGACCAACGGGGCTGCTTCGCGATGCCCCACATATGCCACAATTCCACACATAATGTAACGCGGTTGTCCACAACCGCCGTAAAAAACAAAAAACCCTAACCCACTACTATCGTGGGCCAGGGTACAAAGATACGATAACCCCCTCTAGTTTGAGGACGTATAAAAGACAACCAGTTTCACACTTGCGTTACCATCCAGAATCATGCGTGTCAGGCGGTCATTGATCGACTGCGTTTGGGCGATGAGTGATAATACACCGTTCTGCACTGGTGCAACATTCGAGCTACCCGGTGTGAGTATCAACAACCCATTATTGGGCGTTGTACCCGCCATAATCGACTGAATATAGCCCGTCATGTTGAACGTATAGTTCTTCGTCCGTGAGTTATAAAAAGCTACCTGCGACGCATAAAACGTTGCCTCACTGCGGTTCACGGCCACGCCCGGAAAATCGGGCACAAGCTGGTACACCCGGTTTGGCGATGTGCGAGCCACCGAAAATCCATTGGCTTCGCCCAGGGTCAAAAGGAATGGCACATTACCCCCAACAGGCGCGCTCGATTCTGGCTGGGTCGGGGTAATAACTAGTTCGGCCCGGTTAATGGCTACGCGCCGATTCTGCTCCAAATTCAGCAAACCCGGAAACTCCAATTTGGTTGTTACACCCGCAAATGGCTGCACAAACGACCGGCCATTGGTAGCTGTTGACGCCAGCACCTGACCTGCTCTCAAATTCGCCAGCGGTGTGCCCGTCCGGTCGACAACCAGATTCGTAAACCGTGGACCATTGAAATAAAACCGCTGAATCCGAGCCGATGTCTCACCATTAACATGGAAATACACATCAATATAGGAGCCGGGCAGGTAATTGATGACGGCTGCCCGCTCGGTTGCCGTTGTCGAAACAAAAGCGTACCCTTTTATACCCAGATCACGAAACTTTGTGGCGTCCTTACCGGCATCGGTATCATACTGAGCAAACAACTCGCGGCCAATCGCGTCGGGAAGTTTGGCAGAGAGATTAAGACTGTCACGCGTGAATGGCCGGGGTTGGAACGTAAACCGAACAATGGGCTGCGGTTCGTACCCCACGCTGTTCCGAATATCATACCCTCCCGTTCGTATGTCTTCCGTCAGGCGGTGTAGCCCCAATGTTTGGACAACAGTCGTGTCGCCATAGTAGGCCGGAAACGCCGAGCCATACCCTACCACGATCCGGGTTGAGTCGTAGGTGACCCGGTTTGCAGGAATGGTCGTTGTGGTGCCGGTTTCGGTGACAATAAACTGGTTCAGGATTCCGAGTTTGGCGAAGCTTGTGGCCCGGCCTTTCCCAAAAATGAGGTCAACATAACGCCCAACGGGCATACCGCTCAGGTCGTTGGTCTGCACCGAATCGAGCAGTATAGTCGACCGGCGAACCGTAAACGTGTCGCTCAAGAAAACGCCCACTGGAGTCGTGGGCGTGAGTCCTATTTCGCCAGGTTCCTGACAGGCCAGAACAGTCAGCATCGTGCCGACCAGCAAGGTTGTCTTAACCAACCAGTTGCGTGTAGAGATTGTAGTACCTGTCGGCAAAATCTTCGTCTTCGTTAATTCCGAGTTTATGATCGGGGATGTCATTCAGAATGGCGTTCAAACTTTCACTTACTTCGTCTTCGGAGCGTACCACGGCGTCGGCGTAAGCACAACCCACCCTGATAAAGCCCTCATAATCACCCGTTTTGAGGGCCGACAGCATTTCGTCGTCCACATCGAGCATTTTTGCTTTTTCAATCAATCCTTCACTGCTGAATTGGTGATCGAAATCATTGTTGTAAACCGTAAATACTGACTTCGAGTCTTTAAACATCGGGTCGTTTTTGTAGGTCGTTTTCAGATACAACGGAATCAGGGCCGTCATCCAGTCGTTGCAATGCACAATATCGGGCGACCAACCTAGCTTCTTCACCGTTTCGAGCGCACCTTTGCAAAAGAAGATAGCCCGCTCGTCGTTGTCGTCGTAGAACCGGTTTTCCTTATCGTGGAAAACGTACTTCCGCTGGAAATAGTCTTCATTGTCGATGAAATAAACCTGCAACTTGGCATTTGGAATCGACGCTACCTTGATAATCAGCGGCTTCTCTTCGTCGCCCACCGAGATGTTGATACCCGACAACCGGACCACCTCGTGCAAGCGATTTTTACGTTCATTAATCAGGCCAAACCGGGGGACCAAAATCCGAATTTCCATACCCCGCTCCTGCATGACCTGCGGTAACTTGCGAACGAAATCGGCAACTTCGGTGGTTTTCAGGAAAGGGTTAATTTCACTGGCTACGTACAGAATACGGAGTTTGCTCATAAAAATACGGGCGATAATTGGACTTGATTGAAATTAGAAAATCTGCAAAATTATACAATTTTTTTGCGATTTTCAATAACAAACTCCCAACTAAATCCATAAACACCTAGCACTCATGCACCGTTTTACGACCATTCACGCTATCCGTCAGCACCTTGCCTCTCTTCGCACGGCTAACACCGTACTAGGCTTTGTGCCCACGATGGGTGCTCTCCACGAGGGTCACCTCGACCTGATCCGGCAAGCACGGCAAGCCTGCGACCTAGTGGTTGCCAGCATTTTTGTCAATCCCATTCAGTTCAACAACCCCGACGACCTCGCCCGCTATCCGCGCACTATAGAACAAGATTCCGAAATGCTGGAAAGGGTTGGAACGGATGTGCTTTTTTTTCCGACCGCAGCCGAAATATACCCTGAAGCCCCGCAGCTTCGGTTCGACTTTGGCGATCTGGAAACCGTTTTGGAGGGGGCATTCCGACCCGGACACTTCAACGGCGTGGGCGTAGTGGTGGCTAAATTATTCAACATCGTTCAACCAGACCGGGCTTACTTCGGCCAGAAAGATCTGCAACAGGTAGCCGTAATTCGGCGGCTCATCCGCGACCTCAGTTTTCCTGTCGAACTCGTCCGTTGCGACACCGTTCGCGAGGCCGACGGGTTAGCCATGTCGTCGCGCAACCGCAACCTCACCCCCACCGAACGGACTCAGGCAACGGCAATGTATCAGGCGTTGCAACTCGCCCAAAGTCGGCTCAGTGAAGGTCAGTCGCCCGCTGTGGTCAAAGGGGAAATTTTAACGTTTTTTGAGGCCCTCCCCCACTTCCGTCTTGAGTATGTCGAGGTAGTCAACGCCGATACTCTACAGGCGGTCTCGGAAACGCAGGCCCCCGGCCAAACGGCGATCTGTATGGCGGCTCATCTGGGCAAGGTCCGGTTGATCGACAACCTGGTTTTTTAGCTTCTCCGGGCGAGTCTGCCTATACGCTGCCAGAGGTTTTATTCACCGCTGGCAGGGTTCCAAATAAGGCGCAATTTTCGAGTGAACTAATTTTCGATCAATTTTTACTTTTTAGTTAAAATTGACACAAGTATTCTTCTTGCGAAAAGGCATCACTCTCTTTTTTGATACCGAATAATCAAAAAATTCGACCTAAAAAGTGCGAATGTGCCCATTATTTGCACTTTATATGTAAAGGCACAAGAAATTTTACTGGTTACCACTTGGTAACAATCGTTTTAATTTTCATTTTTGTGTCGATGGTCGTTAAACAATTGGTTACTCTCCGATTTGAGGTCGCTCATTGGTGACGCCATTACATGTTTCACCGTGTGGACAACCTTAAACAACCACGAAAAAAAAAGTCAGGTAAAACCATGAAAGTAGTCAAAAGAAGAAACCGTGCGATGACAATGGAACGCATCTTACGGGCAACAGGAGAAGTGATCGCGGAGCGCGGCACGGAGAAAGCAGGCATTAATGCCGTGGCAGAAAAAGCACAAGTCAACAAGGTTCTGATTTACCGGTATTTCGGTGGCTGGAACGGGTTGGTCGAGGCTTATGTGCAACGGGGTTTCTTCCTGTCGATGTTTAACGAGAAATACCTTGAGTCGGTGCCGGAGAACGTTCCCGCAGCCGACCGTAGCAAGGTATGGTCGGAGTATGCCATCAATCTGATGCGCGAATTCCGTAGTCGCAAATCGTCGCAGGATTTGGTACGTTGGGAGATGTCGCATGGCGAAACCGAGTTGGCCAAGCGCATTGCTCAGTTCCGTGATGCCTCGTACGAGAAAATGATCAAGAAACTGGCTCCGTTTCCAGAATTTGATCCAAACGCCATTTCTGTACTGATTCTTGGCGGAATCACACACCTCACGTTGTTGAGCACCCAACGCGAAAGCGTTATGGATATCGACCTTCGCTCAAACGACGGCTGGGACCGTATCGAGAAGGCCATCCGCCGGGTGTATTCAAGCCTAAACCACTCCCTCGAACAAGCGCGGGAAGCCAAGTAACCAACAAAACCGGGCCTTGCAGCCCGGTTTTTTCTTTTTTAGGGGTTCATCAATTCCTCAATCTCGTCAATTGCGAGTGGGATCTTCGCCATCAGATCGAGGTTACCGTCTTCCGTAATCAGGATGTTGTTTTCCAGGCGAATACCCAGTTTTTCGTCGGGTATGTAAATGCCCGGTTCCACCGTAAAGACCATCCCCGGCTCGAAACGGCGGTATTTATTGCCCACATCATGCACGTCGAGACCCAGAAAATGCGACGTACCGTGCATAAAGTATTTTTTGTACAACGGCGCGTCAGGGTCTTGTTTCGCCACTTCTTCGCGGTTCAGCAGCCCCAACGCAATCAACTCGGCTTCCATAATCTTGCCCACTTCACGGTGGTACTCATCCCACAAATTGCCGGGGCGCAGCATGCTCGTAGCCTCCTGCATCACCCGCCAAACGGCCTGATAAACGGCCCGTTGCCGATCCGTAAACCGACCATTCACCGGAATTGAGCGGGTCATGTCGGCGTTGTAGTTGGCATATTCGGCCCCAAGATCAAGCAGAAGCACATCGCCCGCCATGCACTGTCGACTATTTTCGATGTAGTGTAGCACGCAGGCGTTGGCCCCCGACGCGATAATGGGCGTGTAGGCCGGTCCACGTGAGCGATGCCGCAGAAACTCGTGCATCATCTCGGCCTCAATCTCGTACTCCCAAACACCGGGTTTTATAAACTGGAGCAATCGCCGGAACATCTTGTCCGTAATGTCGATGGCCCGGTTGATGAGTTCTACTTCCTGTGGCAACTTGATCGCCCGAATTTGGTGCATCAGCAGGGCCACCCGTTCGAGCGTGTGCAGGGGGTAATGTGCTTTAAACCAGTCGATAAAACGGGCCTCGCGGGTTTGCACCACCACGTCGGCGCGGGTGTGCTCGTTGGTGTTCAGGTACACGCGCTCGGCCTCGAACACCATCTGCCGGAATATCGTATCGAACTGACCCGTCCAATAAATTGACTTTATCGTCAGGCCCGTGGTTTGTACGGCCTCCTCTTTGGTCAATTTGTGGCCCTCCCAAACGGCAATATGTTCGCTCGTTTCGCGCAGAAACAGCACCTCGCGGAATTTCTCGTCGGGGTGGTCGGGAAACAACAGCAGGATTGTTTCTTCCTGATCCACGCCGGTCAGGTAAAACAAATCGTTGTTCTGCCTGAAGCTCGTGGTGCCGTCGGCGTTGGTAGGCAGGATGTCGTTGGCGTTGAAAATAGCCAGCGATTTGGGTTTGAGCAGGGCCGTTAATCGTTGGCGATTCTGCACAAACAAGAGATTGTCGATGGGTGCGTAGCGCATCTAAGGTTTCATGAAGTAAGTTTGCAAAGAAAGTTAATGTTGCCGAAAGTTATTCCTGCTCAGGGGTAGTTTGCTTCTGAATACCCTTTTCTTGGCCTACACACATCCCTTTTATATGCTTCGATTAACCGTTTTATTGCTTTGTTGCTTTCCCACCCTGTTGTCGGCCCGATCTTCGGACTCTCCCCACGATCAGGAAGCGGCTAAATTCTGGATTGTTTTAACGGCAAAAAATCCGGGTACTGTTCCGGCTTTATCGGCGATTTCGTTGCAACAGCGGCATGCGCAGGGCCTCGCTATCGACGACACAGATCGGCCTCTCTCGGAGGCTTATTTGCAACAGTTAATACAGGCAGGTGTTAAGCCTCTGTGCCGGTCGCGGTGGTTCAACGCGGTGTCGGCTCAACTAACCCCGGCCCAACAAAAGCAACTCCGTCAACTATCGTTTGTGAAAGAACTAGTGCCCATCGACCGGAACCTGATCGTCACAAGTTTGCCGCATACGAATGGGTCGCGGCCACAAATGGCCCCGGTTATGAATCAGATTCAGGCAAGCGAATTTGCCAACGCAGGGCTGACAGGCCGGTTTGTGCAGGTGGGCGTGCTGGACGCAGGCTTTTTCGGGGCCGACTCGGCCTCGGCTCTTAAGCACGTGTTTGCTCGGCAGGGGGTCCACATAGTCCGCGACTATGTGAACGCCAAAAAGACCCGCAACGACCTGTTTCATACCCTCGAAAGCATGTCGGATTTCCACGGCACGGAGGTGTTCGCAGCTATCGCGGGTCTCGACCCCGCCGACAACATGCAGTATGGGTTAGCTACCGACGCCACGTTTTACCTGGCCCGCACCGATCAGGGCAACCGTGAGTTTCGGGGCGAAGAAGACAACTGGGTGCAAGCCATTGAGTGGCTCGACAGTCTGGGCGTTCGGCTTGTAAACACCTCTCTCGGCTACGCACGCGGCTTCACCGACCCCAAAGAAAACTATGAACCCCGGCAAATGGATGGCCACACGAGCCTCATCAGCCGGGCCGCACAATTGGCCGCCGACAAGAAAGGAATGCTCATTATTGTGTCGGCGGGCAATGAGGGCGACGACCGGAACTGGCGCATTATCAGCACCCCCGCCGATGCGCAGGGTGTGTTGGCGGTGGGGGCCACCAATTCGCGGCTCTGGAACCGGATTGGCTACAGCAGCATCGGACCGGAAAGTTTGCCGTATCTGAAACCGAATGTGTCGTGCTTTTCGCTCTACGGCACCTCGTTGTCGGCCCCGGTCATCACGGGTTTTGCGGCCTGTATCATGCAGGCAAACCCCAAACTAACCAACCGGCAGGTGATCGAGCTGATCGAAAAATCGGCGCACCTGTATCCGTACGGCAACAATTTTGTGGGCTACGGTGTCCCGCAGGCGTCGCGGGTGTTGGCTATGTTGCGCAAACAGGAATTGCCCGCAACGGCCCGGACCGTTACGGCAACAGGCCGGGCGATAACGATGCCCATTACGCTGACCGATAGCAAAGAAACAGTCTCTATTTTCAGAAAGAAAGACGCGACGCACGTACTTCAGCAAGACGCGCTCAAAGCAACCAACGGCAAACTGACCATCAAACGCATCAACGGTGAAACCCGCACGACGGTCGATTTGAAGAAAGAGGTAATTGAGGTGATTTGGCAGTAGCTTACAAATACCGCTTGCCGTCCAGGTAGTTCTGCACGTAGTCGCGGATGCCCTCTTCAAGACTGTGAAACGGGCGGTCGTAGCCGATAGAGCGGAGTTTGGCCATGTTGGCCTGTGTGAAATACTGGTACTTATCGCGAATGTCGGCGGGTGTGTCGATAAACGAGATGTTCGGTTCGCGATTCATGGCCGCAAAGGTGTTGTTAGCCAAGTCGAGGAAGGTGCGGGCGCGGCCACTGCCGAGGTTATAAATGCCCGAATTGCGCCGATGGTGCATCAGAAACAGGCAAACTTCCACGACATCTTTTACGTACACAAAGTCGCGCATTTGCTCGCCATCGTTGAAGTCGGGGTGGTGCGAGCGGAAAAGCCTCATGCCGCCCGTATTACAAATCTGGTTGTACGCGTGGAAAATCACCGACGCCATGCGGTCTTTGTGGTACTCATTGGGGCCATACACGTTGAAGAACTTGAGGCCCGCCCAGAAAAACGGCTTGCGTTCCTGCTGCAATGCCCAAATGTCAAACTCATTTTTCGACTCACCGTAGGGGTTCAGCGGCTTTAGTTGGGGGATCGTACTCTCATTATCGTCGTAGCCCAATTCGCCAAGGCCGTAGGTTGCTGCCGAAGAGGCATAGACGAGCGGAATCTGGTACTCAATGCACTTCTCCCAAATTTTCTTGGAATATTCAACGTTGAGGTGCGCGAAAATCTCGTAGTTGAACTCGGTTGTGTCGGTACGGGCACCGATGTGAAAGATAAACTCGATCTCCTGATAATTGTCGGTCAACCAATCGAATAAAAGCTCGCGGTCAACATATTCCTGAATGCGTTTATCGGCCAAATTAGCGGCTTTCTCCGGGTCCGAAAAATCATCGACGGCAACAATAAAATTGAAGTTTTCGGCACTCAACTTAGTGATTAAACAACTACCGATGAACCCGGCAGCCCCCGTAACTACAATCATAAAGAGTAGAGCTTAAACGTAATCTATTAATTGCCAACTCGCAGCAAATCAGATATAAAGAAAAAGTGGGCCAAAGGTAACGTGTATCTGACCATAAACCTATACCTTATTTAAGGGAAAAATATAACTATCCAAAGATTCGCTCTCCAAAATGTAAGGCATACAGAACACAATCAGGCAATTACCAATGGTGGTTCTGTATTTTTTTGAGAGAGCGCAAACGCCTACCTTTGCAACAGAGAACAACGAACAGATAACAGCGAACAGTAAACTGGTCATTAGCTACCTACTGTTCGCTGTTATCTGCTCACTGTTCTCTGTATTGGGCGTTATCTGGGAAAACCGCCCCTAACAAACCAGAAACATGGTATACATTAGCAGAACAGAGCATTTCAACGCGGCCCACCGGCTGTTTAATCCGAACTGGTCGGACGAGAAAAACGCGGCCGTTTTTGGCCCCTGCGCCAACCACAACTGGCACGGCCACAATTTCGAACTGATCGTTACGGTCAAAGGCGTACCCAACCCCGACACGGGCTTCGTGATCGACTTGAAAGTACTGGGCGATATCATCAAACGCGACATTATCGAGCAGGTCGACCATAAAAACCTGAACCTCGATGTGCCCTTTATGCAAGGCAAAATGGCAAGTTGCGAGATCTTCGTCATGGAAATCTGGCGGATTCTCGAACACGCCCTTGCTCCTGTCAGCGAAGCCCGCCTACATCGGATTCGCCTGTACGAAACGCCTAAGAATTTTGTTGATTATTATGGGGAGTAAAAATAGTAGCAGTAGGCAGTGGCAGTAAGCAGTACCCATGCGCCATTTTTACTGCCTACTGCTACTGCCTACTGCTACTATGCTGTATTATCTAATAGCTGGTGAACGCTCCGGCGACCTGCACGGGGGTAATCTTGTCCGCTCCATCCGAGCGCATGACCCCGACGCTCAATGCCGCGCCTACGGGGGCGAGAACATGCAGGAGGCCGGGGCAACCATCGTACGGCACTACCGCCAGATGGCGTTCATGGGTTTTGTGGAGGTTGCCAAAAACCTCGGCACTATCCGCCGGATTATGCGCGAGTGCCAGGCCGATTTGCTGGCCAATCGCCCCGATGTGTTGATCCTGATCGACTATTCGGGCTTTAATATGCGGGTGGCTAAGTTTGCCAAACAGCACGGTATCCGGGTGTTTTACTACATCTCGCCAAAGGTCTGGGCCTGGAATCAACGGCGGGCCTGGAACATCAAGAAATTGATCGACCGGATGTTCGTGATTTTCCCCTTCGAGGTCGAGTTCTACAAACAATTCAACTACGAGGTCGAGTATGTCGGCAATCCGCTCATGGATGCGATCTCGGCGTTCCGGCCCGATGTAGCGCGGTTTTCCAAAACCGCGCTACATGCGTCAGCCAACACGCACGGTTTTCTAAAACCGCGCTACATTGCCCTCCTACCGGGAAGCCGCAAACAAGAAGTAGTCAATATGCTACCAGTAATGCTGCTGGCCTCCCGGCAGTTTCCCGACTACCAGTTTGCGGTAGGTACGGTGAGCAACCTCCCCCCGGCTCTCTACGATGCCCTGCTCGCTGACTACCCCGAGGTTCTGCGGGTTGACGATGCGGCTTACGATCTGCTCCACGTAGCTACAGCCGCGCTCGTTACCTCCGGCACGGCCACTCTCGAAACGGCCCTGCTGAACGTTCCCGAAGTGGTGCTCTATAAAACACCCCGTTGGTGGTACGAAGTGGGCAAGCGGGTTTTGGCCGTGCCGTATCTGTCGCTGGTAAACCTGATTGCCGGTCGCTTGGTGGTTAAGGAGTTGATTCATGATTGCACACCCAACCGCGTTGCCGAGGAGTTACGGGCGATTTTGCCCGGTAGCCCTCTGCGCGAACAAATGCTTTCTGACTACATCGAGGTTCAGCAAAAAGTGGGCGGTCCAGGTGCCTCCGAGCGGGCTGGCAAACGCATCGTTGAGTTGGTCAAGAAATACGCCACGTCATGACAACGCTTCATATTCGCCTAATCCCCGCCACTGACACACTACCCCTGCGCCATTCGGTGCTGTGGCCCGACAAGCCCTTCGATTATGTCCGGCTCCCCGACGATGAACAGGGCTACCACCTCGGCGGTTTTCTGAATGGCAAATTAGTGGCGGTAATTTCGCTGTTTGTAGATGAGCAAGCGCGGGTGGCTCGGTTTCGCAAATTTGCCACGCACCCCGACTATCAAAGTCAGGGCATTGGCACGCAATTGTTAAACCAGGTAATTGAACAGGCGCGTCAGGCTGGTGCTCACCAACTTTGGTGCGATGCCCGGCTCACAGCAGCCTCGTTTTACGAGCGATTCGGAATGCAGGCTGAGGGGGAAGTTTTTTATAAAGGCGACATTGCCTACAGCCGGTTTGTGCTGGAATTATAAAGTACCACCTAAGAGAACTACGTGGTCCCTTAGCTCATAGGGCACCAAGTTGAGCAACTCTACGATCAACCGTTTGTTGGTGTCGTACAGAGGTGACAGGGTGTTGTTGCAATTGTTGAGATACCAGTTTGCCTGAGCGTTCAGAAAATGAATATCGTGATCGATAAAAGCAGCTTCCTGTAGCCCTACAGGTAAATTATGGACCAATTCCATCTCCAGCAGGCAGGTCTTGCTAAAGTCTCTGGCCCACGAAGGGCTGGTGTGAATGCTGCGCACGTAGGGCAACACATTATGAAGAATTTCGAGATAGATTAGCTGTTTGCGACTCATGGCCATATTTACTAAACCAGAACATACGGTTTAGCTAATCACTCCCGTAGCTTCCCAGTTCTTCAACCAGGTTTTTTTGACCGGAATCTGACTGAAAAACTCGTAAACCACAGCCATGTCCTGCTCGAAATTACCAGTCAGGTAAACGGGTTCGCTGAAGAGCAGATGCCGGTTTGTCCAATCGAAGCCAGTCAAAATAAGGGGGACGTTGGCCTTGAGGGCGATGTGATAGAAACCACTTTTCAGCTTGGTGACGTCGCTGCGGGTGCCTTCGGGAGTGATGCAGAGGTGAAGCCGGTCGGTTTTGTTGAACACGTCCACAATGGCGTCGACCATATTGTTTGATTTGTGCCGGTACACGGGACGCCCACCCGTAGCCTTGAAAAACCAGGCCGAATACCACGCAAAAAGCTGGCTTTTAGCCAGATATTCAATCCAGATATGCAGGATTGGCCGGAGCAAAATCCCAATCGGAAAATCCCAGTTGGTTGTGTGTGGAATGACCACCCAAAGGGCTTTGGGCAACGCCGGATCGGGGTTACCCACGAGCTTCCAACGATTTAAATCCAATAAAATCCAACGGCTAAGCGCGGTGAGCATGGTGGTAGGACGTTGGACATTGGACATTGAACAAAGACGCATTCAAAAGATCCAGCGTCCAAAATCCACTATCCAACGTCTTACAATTAATATTTACGCTCTTTGTTTTCGAGCCAGCGACCAGCAACAAACGAAGCGGCCAACAGAACTACGTAGAACAGAAGCGTGAGTGGCGTTGATAAATCCATTGTTCAGAACAGGTTGTTTTTGTGAGGGCAAAGGTAATAATGAAATGTTTCAAGTTTCAATGCCTTCGGCGTTTCATAGCTGCGCGTTTCATGGCTTCGCCGTTTCAAGTTTCAATGCTGCGCTGTTTCAAGTTCGCGACAGAAACGCCGGAGGCATGAAACCTGAAACAGCGAAGCCAATGAAACTTGAAACGCGCAGCATTGAAACCTTTTACAACACCCCCTTCGTGCTGGGCATATTGTCTAGCTCTTTAACATCCCGCTGAACGGCCATTTTGATGGATTTGGCGAAAGCCTTGAAAATAGCTTCAATCTTGTGGTGTTCGTTGTCGCCCTCCACCTTGATGTTCAGGTTGCAGAGGGCCGTGTCGCTGAACGACTTGAAGAAATGGAAGAACATTTCGGTGGGCATTTCGCCGATTTTCTCGCGCCGGAATTCCGCATCCCACACCAGCCACGGGCGTCCCGAAAAGTCGATAGCCACCTGCGCCAGAGCCTCGTCCATGGGCAACAGGAAGCCGTAGCGGCTAATGCCCCGCTTGTCGCCGAGGGCGCGTCGGTAGGCTTCGCCGAGAGCCAACGCGGTATCTTCGATGGTGTGGTGTTCATCAATATGCAAGTCGCCCTCCACGCGAATGCTCAGGTCGGCCCCGGAGTGTTTGGCGAGTTGGTCGAGCATGTGGTCGAAGAACCCGATGCCCGTGTTCATGTCGGCGCGGCCCGTTCCGTCGAGGTTCAGATCAACCTGAATCCAGGTTTCTTTGGTGGCGCGTTCCACGGTAGCAATGCGGGCAGGGAGCCGCAGGAACTCATAGATGGCATTCCAGTCGCCGGTAGTCAGGGCAATGGCGTCGCGCATGGCATCGGTCATTCCGTCGACGTCGGCGGTGAGCACGGGAGAAGCCTCCCCGGCGTTTGGCAGAAACAAAATGGCTTTTGCGCCGAGGTTAATGGCCAGTTGCACGTCGGTCAGGCGGTCGCCGATCACGTAGCTGTTTTTGAGGTCGTACTCGCCCGTGAGGTACTCGGTGAGCATACCCGTGTTGGGCTTGCGGGTGGGGGCGTTCTCGCGGGCAAAGTGCCGGTCGATGTGGATGCTGTCGAACCGAATGGTCTCGCCTGCCAATGTCTGTAGCATCTTGTTGTGGGCGGGCCAGAAGGTGTCTTCGGGAAATGAGTCGGTGCCGAGGCCATCCTGATTGGTGACCATCGCCAGCACAAAATCGGTGTCTTCGGCAATTCGGCGCATGCCCGAGATAGCACCGGGAATAAACTGGAGTTTTTCGAGGGAGTCGACCTGCTGATCGGGTTGCGGCTCAACAATGAGCGTTCCATCGCGGTCAATAAACAATACGGTTCGCATAGGAGCGGGATAAAAAAGCAACTTTACCTGCCAAAGGTACGTACCCAATGCCAAACAGCTAGCCCGAACAAACCGTTGTTCGTGGGTTACGGTATGATTACCCGCCGAATTTGCTTTCTGAATGGCCCCCGTCCCTGTTGCTATGGCTCGATTAGTTACCCTCCTGTTCGGTTTATTGGCGAATTTTGCCCTGGCCCAAAACCTGGTGCCTAACCCCAGTTTTGAGGAGGTGTTGCAACCGATGTGCAGCTTTATCGTACCGGGTGAGAACATCAGCCAGTATGTCAACAATTGGCGGGCACCAACGGGCGGCACCACCGACTATTGGACCACCACCCCGACGGCCACGGGCTGTGCGCGAAACATCAAAAACGCCAATCTGATGCCCCGCACCGGTGGCACCTGCATCGGTTTGTATGTGTCGGCGATCAACCTGAACAATTTGACCAATGCCGCCAACATTCGGCCCTACCGCGAGTACGCACAGGTTCGGCTTCGGCAACCGCTTGTAAAGGGCAAGGTGTACTATGCCGAATTTTACACGTCGCTTTGGGAACGCTCGTCGTTGGCTTCTAACAACCTCGGCATGTTGTTTACGACCACGCCCGTCGAACGCAATGAAGATGTGAACAGTCGGGGGGGGATTATGACGTATCGCCCGCAAATCAACTACACCGATCCGCTTATTACGAATGGCCGCTGGTACAAAGTTTCGGGCTGTTTCGTGGCCGACGATGCGTATCAATATCTTACTATCGGGAATTTCTACAGCGAAACCGCAACCACCTTCCGCGTAGCGCAACGGACGATCAACGGCGAACCGTATTACCTGATCGACGACGTGTATGTGGGCGACCCCGAAAGTGCGTTGCCTGCTGTTTCGCTCGGGCGCGATACGGTGCTGTGCAACCAACAGTCGATCAGTTACCGATTCCCAACGGTGCCGGGCGTGACGTACCGCTGGCAGGATGGCACCACCACGCCCACGTATACCGTCGACCGAACGGGGCAGTATGTGATTCGGGCTACCACCAGTGGCAACCAATGCGAACTACTCGACACGGTGCAGGTGCAGGTAGAGCCGATAGTCCGGCTTGCTGCCGACACGGTTTTCTGCGCCGACGAACCCATCACGATCAAGCCACTCGACCCGACGCTTACGAACCTGGAGTGGAGTACCGGCTCCCGCGAACCCACCGTGCAGGTGTCGCAAAGTGGCGTATATTGGATTCGGCGGCTATCGGCGCAGTGCCCCTCTGCCGATACGCTTGTGGCGCGGGCAGTAGGGTGCCCCGGTGCGGTGCCCAACGTGTTCACCCCCAACGGCGACGGCATCAACGACACCTTTCGGATTCCGGGTCTCGGCAACCAACCCTGGCACATGACCATCCTGAACCGATGGGGCAACGTGGTGTATGAGGCCGATCCCTACCCCAACAATTGGGATGGAGGCAGCGCACCATCGGGGGTATATTACTTTCGGCTTAACACGGCTCAGCTCAAACGGAACTATACGGGCACAATTACAATTTATCGGGAATGAACGTAGGGTGAACAGCCAAAAACCGCTATATTGCGCCTTAGAAGCCTACTTACAGCCGTAACATTGCCTTAGAAGATCACAGTAGTTCCCGTTCGTATCGTGTACATACCATACAAAACAGCCCAACAAACACACCATTTTACATACTGAATCTTGTACTTCCTCTAGTTCTGTACACGTAGAAAAAAGTCCAGCATTAAAAATAGACTACAACTTAATTAAAAGACAAAATGCCAGAAAATCGTAATGCAATGACACGCATTGGCGTGTTTTACGACGGTAATTATTTCCTACACGTAAGCAATTATTACAACTATTCGCACGAACGTCGTAGCCGTATCAGCATCTCAGGTTTGCACGAGTTTGTTCGGCGGCAGATAGCCGACGAAGAAGACGCCGACATCCGGCTGTGTCAGATTGTGGATGCCCACTATTTTCGGGGTCGCCTAAACGCCCACGAAGCCCATCAGCGGGGGAACCAGTTGTTTTATGACCGCCTGTTCGACGATATTCTGATGTCGGAAGGGGTCGTTACGCACTACCTGCCCGTGAAAACCTATCAGGGGTATCGGCAGGAAAAAGGCATCGACGTGTGGTTCGCGCTCGAAGCCTATGAGTTGGCCGTCCACAAGAAATTCGACGTGGTGGTACTCATCACTGCCGATGGCGATTATGTGCCCCTCGTGCGGAAACTAAACACCCTCGGTTCGCGGGTAATGGTGCTAAGCTGGGACTTTGAATTCCTGAACGACGAGGGCGAGCGCATCGTGACGCGAACGTCGCAGGACTTGCTCGAAGAGGTGTCGTACCCGATTTCGATGCATCAGGAGATTGACAACCGGATTCGCAAAAACGACCCGATTGTGCAGAACCTGTTTGTGAAGCAGCAGCCCCGTGTAAACTTTGCGCCGGGCAACGGCTCGGCCACCTACAGCCCCGTGGGTGCGGGTACGCCTAACAACAACGGATCGTTTAATAACACCAATAACGGCAACTACCCGACCACAACGGAACCCAATTTCAACGTGATCGACGCCGACGAAACCGGCGAACGCAAAATCAGCACGATCAGAAGCCTGAAAACGGGCTATGGGTTTATCAACTACCCGCCTAACAACCTGTTTTTCCACTACACGAGCCTGCTCGACTCCGATTTCAACGACTTACAGATTGAAGACGAGGTGGCCTTTAAACTGGGCAAGAACGCCGAGGGTAAAGACATTGCCATTGACGTTCAGTTGCTGGGGGTGTAAGATTTTGAATGAATCGTGGCCCTAAACGGAATATCGCATTCCGTTTAGGGCCAAGTTCTGTTGAATCCCTATCAACAGCTATCATTCTCCATCTATGTTTACCCCCCCTTACTTTAGTCACAATTACCTTTCTGTCAATGAGTTTATGGGCAATTGTTGCGAGATCATCGTAAATCAATTCGGCGATAGTGAGCTTGTAGAATTGAGCTATTTGATCGACGAACTCTATGGTTAATTTGGCATTTCCTGCTTCCAGTCGACTGAGAGCAGTTTGCGACATGGCTAACGAAGTGGCTATGGCCTCTTGTGAGAAGCCGCAGAGCAGGCGAATTTGCCGAAGTTTCTCGGGCAAATCATGAAAGGTTAAGTTCATACTGTGGAAAATTCATGATGGATTTGAGTGGCTACAGTAAAGGTTGAAACGCTATCTATCAAATGGGATTAAAATTTCTCTATTTGCTTGCTCACCTTACGTTATCAAGCAAATAGAGGTCTCTAATGTAGCAAAATAATCGCGCGAAAGTCAAAACAATTTAACAACCGTATATCTAAAAACAGCATAACATTATGCGATAATCGACTAAAAGCATTCTGATTTGTCATTGACTGTCTGTAAAACACCGACAAACTTTGTCTATGGTTTACCTTAAACACCTGATAAGTTATGAAATCGCTCAGTTATCGCACGGTGTGTATCGCTACCCTACTAGTTTTGGTAGCTTCGGAGTCTCTACTATACGGAGATGGCAATCCACCAACCAAAAAATTCTCGTCGCAGTCGCCAAAACTGCCAAATACAGGTACGGTGGCTGTTCCGGTTAAGACTGTAGTCAATCAGCTTGCTCAGTTACCGAATGGCAGTCTGGACCTGCTACATTTGACTGGAGACTTTTTTTAGGCAGATTTGAGGGACAAACCGCTTCGGCGGTCCGATTCAATTTGACCATGGTTAAACGACGTGTGTTCGACGAAGCATTCAAAGAAATGGCTGTCGAGTTATCTTATGTAAAAGGATCGATTCAAGAGGCTGCCGCATCGGCGGTCCGACCGTGAATTGGGCGTTGATCCAGGGTGAATTAGCAAATGGAGACAACGGCACAAAAAAACCGATCAACCCTTATCTGCCAACGTCCCCTTTACTGACGAGCAGCAACAGATCAGGCGGTTGCAGCGGGAACTCAAAGAAGCCCAGATGGAACGCGATATCTTAAAAAAGGCGGTCAGCATCTTCTCCAAGGGCGACCGCACCGGCGGACCGGGGAGATATTCCGATTTATAAAGGAACATGCCAACGAATTTCCCGTTGAGAAGATGTGTAAAGTGCTGAACGTGAGCAGTAGTGGATACTATTATTGGCATAAGCATCCAGTTGGAGCCAGGCAACACAAGCAGAACCAGTTAGTGAACCACATCCGACGAGTGCATACGCAAAGCCAATCTCGCTACGGCAGTCCCCGAATTGCCGATGAACTCCGCGACCAAGGGGTGAAAGCGTCTCGTAACCGCATTGCCCGACTCATGCAGAAGGAAGGTATTCGCAGTATCATGTATAAAAAGTACCGGGTGCAGACCACCGAATCAAATCATAACTACCCAGTGGCTAAAAACTTGTTAAACAGAGAGTTCACGGCTGAAAAGCCAGGCCAAAAATGGGTGTCCGACATCACCTATATTGCCACTGGTCAGGGGTGGTTGTATCTGACAGCGATTCTGGATCTTGCCGACCGAAAAGTGGTTGGCTGGGCCTTGAGTGAGAGTCTCAAAGCGGTGGATACGAGTGTGGCTGCTTGGCGCATGGCCCTCAAAAACAGACCATTAAATGGCCGACTTATCTTTCATTCGGACCGGGGTATTCAATATGCCTGCACTGAATTTAGGGATGAACTGAAAGAGTTGCCGGTTGAACAGAGCATGAGCCGGAAAGGCAATTGTTGGGATAACGCGGTGGCCGAGAGTTTTTTCAAGACCCTCAAAAGCGAGTTGGTCAACCATACTCATTTTGAGACGCGAGCAGCAGCTCGATTGGCAACCTTTGAGTATATAGAGGGCTGGTACAACCGTCGGCGGAAACATTCGGTGTTGAATTACCGCACGCCCAGTCAACAGGAATCTTATTTGGTTCTTTGACAATTTCTGGGGTTAGATAGCTTGCGCCAGCACCCGGAGTCGCAAATGCTTAAAATTAGGCAAGCCAAAACTCACCCGTTTCAGATA
>RDXN01000062.1 GCA_004292855.1 Cytophagales bacterium | reverse complement strand
AGTGTTTCAAACGGCCTGTAGCTTACACAACTATCGCTGGACGAAGCGCAAGCATTTTGAACAAAAGTTAGAAAAAATAGGCTAAAAAAGTCTAATAAAGACAAACTGGTGGAGAAGCGTGCAGTACTACTCCCTGAACAGAAGCAGCACCTTCACAGAGAAGAAGAAGTGAAGATTGGGCAACAGGCACGAGCAAATGCCTTACGAAAAGCCGATTCGTTGCTGGCCGACGCCCCAAACTTGTACTTGGTAATTACAAACAGCGGGTACACTGCCAGCGGAACCGTTCAAAGCCAGTTGATATTCTCACTACCCGGAATCGTGATGGAGAATTGGGAACGGCCATCGTTCGTCCAGCGAAAACAGTTGCCACAGATGCCCAATTCGCAACCTTACATCCTGGCACAAAAACCGACTGTGGAACTCAGACAGCCCGCAAACGCTGAACAGAAATTGGTTTTTGACGTTCGGTCGTGGGCCGATCTACAGGCTCTACCTACTTGGTTGGTAGCGGCTAAACTTCCTGGTTTACTGCTCACTATTGTATTCCTGATGGTCAGCTACCACCTCATGCGGCTCTTTGAAACGATGCGGTCTCAGCAGTTTTTTACTGCTGAACAGGCACGCCGATTGCAAGTAGCAGGCCTATTGTTTGTAGGGTATGGGGCGTTAAAATTGGTTTCGGGCTGGCTCGAACTAGCCGCAGGGCAACGATATCTGGCATCGCAGGGTCTGAAGTTTTACTGGCAAGCATCGTTAGGCGCGGCCTTGTCAGATGAAGTAGTTTGGATCATAACCGGCTTGACGCTTCTTGCTCTGGGGCATATATTCCGCTACGGCCTCCAACTCAAACAGGAAAACGAACTGACTATCTAATGCCGATTATTGTAAACCTCGATGTGATGATGGCCCGGCGTAAAATCTCGCTCACCGAGTTGGCCGAACGGGTCGATCTGACATTGGCTAACCTGTCGGTCCTGAAAACGGGCAAGGCCAAAGCCGTGCGGTTCAGTACCTTAGAAAACCTTTGCCGCGCCCTCAATTGCCAACCGGGCGATTTGCTGGAGTACGCACCGGACGTGGCCGATAAGCAGATCGTATAGTTACAACCCCACTCGCCGACGACCTTCTGACGAGATCATGCCTTCGGGGTTGCGCGTGATTTTTTTCAGGTAAGCAGCCCGCCGAAACCGCAATGCCGACCAGTCGTCGTTAATGGCTACTTGCCGTACGGGTTCAAAACCGGCAGCCCCCACAGAGGCCCAGCCGGTGTCGCGGTTGAATTCGCATCGGTATTTTTTAGACGACTGTTTGGGATACACCAGCCAAACCTGCGTTTATGGTAATGGGAACGCGGATGCCTGCGGCATCCGCGTTCCCATAGATCAAATCAAATACCTTTCCGTGATGTGCCGTGCCCGTTCGTCGGTCTCGATCAGGAGTGGGTGCCGGGGCGTGGTCAGGGCCGTTTCGAGGTCGGCGATGGTATCTTTGAACAACAGGTTCACGGGGATGGTGATCTCCGTATCGTTGTTCTGGTAGACCAGCACCGGGCGTTCCTCGCCAAAGGCGGCTGTGCGGTGGTAGAGCGTGCGGGCTTTGGTCCAGGCGTCGTCTGTGGGGCCGAAAGGAACGAGCTTTTCGGGGGCGGGGTTGGCTTTGCGCTCGGCAAGGCGGTCGTCGAGTTCGGCCAGGAGTTGCTTCAGGCGGAAGGTGTCTTTGCCCGTGCGAATCCGCTCCCGCAACGACTGCCGGACTAGGTAGGTGAGCGAGTCGGTGAAGTTCATCCCGATCTCGGCCATCTGCTTGAAAATGAGCGAAGCGGGCGACATGCCCGGAATCGTGTTGGGGTCGTGGAGCAGCACTTTGCCCGTGGGGGTCAGGAACCCGTCGATGCGTGAATACACGTTGATACCCAACCGTTTGAACACAGCCGCCACCGACTCCTGAATAAGCCTATTGTTTTCGAGCGAGGTCCGAACGGGGATGCTCTTTTTGGCAACGTTGGTTTTGTATTTCGTCTGAAAATCAAACGCTTCGGCGTTAAAAATCTCGGTAGGGGGGAGGGCAATGGCCGTTCCGTCGTCGTCCTGAATGACCCCGCACGAAAACTCCTGTCCGCTGATAAACTCCTCAAACAGCAGGTCGTCCTCGGCATCGACCGAGGCAAAGACCATCAAGGAGTCGGGGGCTTCCTCGGCGAGTGAGTCGAGCATACCCACGAGTTCGACGGGGCTGAGAATGTAGTCGCCGGTGTTTTCCAACACGAGCGGGTAGCCAATGCCGGAGTCGAGTTGTGCCACGTCCTGCGCGTATTTGTCTTTGTCGGCCTCGCTCATGTCGAGCCACTCGCTTGCGGGCATCGAAACCGTGAAAAAGCAGGTCTCGACGGCCTTGCAGAACGCGTCGAGGTCATTTTCGCGGATAATTTTTACGCCAATGGATGACCCCTGGTGTGGGGCTTTCACGACTACCGGCAGGCCCAAATGCGCCACAAGCGAGCTAAAAAACGCACCCTTGTCCGAGCTGTCCCAAGCGTCGCGGCTGATGGTGGCGGTCTTCTTTTCCTGCCCCGTCACGAGCGCGATCAACTCGTTTTGCAGGATCTTATTAATCCCCACCGCCGACCCCATCAGGCCCGGCCCGGTATACGGAATTTTGTGCCATTCGAGCAGGCCCTGAATGGCTCCGTCTTCGCAGTCGGGGCCGTGCATGGCCAGAAACGCCATGTCGAAATGTTCCTCGAACCAGTCGGGTTCAATGGCTTCCATGCCCTCGTCGGCAAACACATCGTCTTCAAACGATTCGTCGTAGACCGAGAAGCCATCGAGTTGGGGCAGGCTGGCCCGGATCGAGTCTTTTTGCAGAAACTCCGGCTCTACTTTATAGAAACGCCCCCAGCCGCTGACAAACACCAGCACGGGTTCAAACAGACTCTTGTCCAGGCACTCGTAGGCGGTGCGGCCCCCCATAAACGACACCTCGCGCTCACGCGATGGTCCGCCGAAGAAAATTCCAATTCTCACTGTGTTGATTAGTTGGTGGTGTAAAGAAATAAAAGAGCCGCCTAGTTGAAGAAGTGGCTCAGACTGGATCAATGGCAATAAATTGCTCTGACTGTTTGCTTTCCAACAAATATAAAATCTGCGGTAACAAAGCCTGAATGTAGGGATAGCGATTAGCTTTTATCCGTAGTAACAAAACATTCACTGTATACTTGTTTAAGTTCTGCTGATGCACTAGATTTTTGTCGGAGGTAATCAGAACCTCAAACCCATTAGCAGTCAGAAGCCCTAATAAATTTCCGTTTTTCTGACCGTTCCAGCCCATTTCGCGCGCCGTAAATACCTCATGGACTCTCTCTAAAAGCCTGAATTTTAATCGATTTGGTAAATTCTCGTCCAGAAGAACCTTCACGCTTTTGCTTGGTCTATTAGGTTGTTTTTAGCCATTTCTAGCAGAGCGAGAGCCTGTTCGCGGGTCACACCGGGAAAGTCATCAAAAAATATTTCAATCGAATCGCCTTCCTCCAGGTGATCGAAAAGAGTTTGAATTGGAATCCTTGTCCCGCGAAAAACGGGCGTACCGCCCATCAGTTCCGGGTCGATGTTGATAATGTCTTTAGCAGTCATGATCGTAAACGCATTGATTACCGCTTTAAAATTACGCTTTACGAAAGGTTTTTTCTAATTTTCCTCCTTCGCAACCTGCACAACCCCATGAAACACGCGCTACTCGCTCTTTCTTTACTTGTTACCCCGGTCCTCGCTCAAAAAACGACCTTCACGGGCTTCTCGCCAAACCGGCAGGAGATTCAGATTAAAACCGAAGCCGATTTTAAGAAACAACAAGACCCGGCCCGGTTCAAGCAGCACCTCGAACGGTTGTGCAGTGTGCCGCACGTGGCCGGTTCGCCCGAAAACGAGAAAGTGCGTGACTACATCGCCGAGACCATGCGGAAGGCGGGCTGGAAAGTTGACATTTACCCGCACGACATTTACCTCCCCAAAGGCCCCGGCGAGATTGCGGTCGAGATCGTGACGCCGGTTCGGTTGCCGATCAGCACCAAAGAGACCATTTTCAAAGAAGATAAATACGCCAGCGACCCCCGCGTGATGGGCGGCTGGAATGCTTATTCGGGCAATGCCGACGTGACACTGCCCGTCGTGTATGCCAACTATGGCCGCAAAGAAGACTTCGAGCAACTGAAGGCGATGGGCGTTTCGGTGGCTGGGAAAATCGTGCTGGCACGCTACGGTGGCAACTTCCGGGGCTACAAAGCGCAGTTTGCCGAAGCTAACGGAGCCGCCGGAGTCATTATTTTTACCGACCCTGCCGACTCCGGCTACATGCGCGGGCTAACCTTCCCCGAAGGCCCGTTCTATAGCGAGAGTATTATTCAGCGCGGCTCCTTGCTCACCGTGCCCTACACCGGTGATCCGCTCACCCCCGGCGAACCCGCCCTGCCGCTGGATGGCCCCACCAAAATCAAACGGCTCGACCTAAAAGACGTGGCCCTGCACAAAATTCCGGTCACGCCCATTCCCTATGGCTCAGCCATTGAGATTCTGAAACGCATGACCGGCACCCGCCCCGTGCCTCAGGGCTGGCAGGGTGGATTGCCCTTCACCTACCGGCTCGAAGGAGGCAACGACCTGACCGTGCGGTTGAAGGTGCAACAGGAAAAAGCCATTCAGCGGGTGTATCAGGTGGTGGGTACACTCGAAGGCAGCGAGTTTCCCGACGAGTGGGTGATTGCCGGATGCCACTACGATGCCTGGTCGTTTGGGGCAACGGACCCTAATTCGGGCACGTCGATGCTGTTGAGCATGGTCGAAACGCTGGGTAAACAGGCCAAAGCCGGGTATCGCCCACGCCGGACAATCAAAATTGCCCACTGGGACGCTGAGGAGTTTGGCGTGATTGGTTCGGCAGAGTGGAGTGAGCAGTTCCGCGAAGAGTTGGAGAAAAAAGCCGTGGCTTATATGAACTACGATGCTGCCGTATCGGGACGCACGTTTGGGGCGTCGGCGTCGCCCTCGTTGAAGGGGCTATTGCTGGAGGCCACCAAGTCGGTGCAGTATCCCGACTCGAACAAGACCGTGTATGAGCATTGGCTGGGTCGCACAGCGGTTGGCAACCCCACGCGGGTCACGGGGTCGTCGGCCCCGGCAACGGTGGCGGGTGAGCCAACCATCGGAAACCTGGGCGGTGGCTCCGACCACATTGGGCCGTATATGCACGTGGGAATGCCTGCCCTGAGTGCAGGTATGGAAGGCCCAACGCTCTATCACTCGCAATACGACGACCTGTATTTCTACGACAAATTTGCCGACCCCACCTATAAAATGGGGCCGATGATGGAGCAGGTTGTGGCTACGCTCACCCTCCGGCTTACCAACGCCGACCTGCTACCGTTCGATGTGGTCCGTTACGCCACCGACCTCGACGTACACCTGCGTGCCGCCGAAGTTCTTATCAAAAAATACGCACCGGATTACTCTATTTCGCCCCTGCTGAACGAAGTGCAGGGTCTAAAAAAGAATGCCGAGAGCCTTGAGGCAGCTCGGCGTATGTATGTGCAGGGCGATAACCCCCAAAAACTACTAGAACTGAACCGCACGATGCGCCAACTGGAACAGTCGTTTGTCGATCAGAAAGGCATGGCATTTGGCAACTGGTATCGGTCGCTGTATGCCTCGTCGGACCCCTACAGTGGTTATGCGTCGTGGATGTTGCCTGGTTTTCTGTACGAAGCCTCGCTTAAGTCGACCAGGAACCTGCCCGATTTGGAGGCCCGTTACCGCAAAGCCATCACCACCCTAAGCGAACGCATGGCCACCCTCGTTCAGGACATGGCCCTGCCTGCCGCACTGGGGG
Source organism: Cytophagales bacterium (assembly GCA_004292855.1). Lineage (GTDB taxonomy): Bacteria > Bacteroidota > Bacteroidia > Cytophagales > Spirosomataceae > Rudanella. The sequence continues at coordinate 60,906 of RDXN01000062.1, read as the reverse complement.
GAGGGAAGAAATAAATTTTATTCCCCAACCCCTGTTGACGGGCTGCGCCCCGCATCGGCTTTGAGGTAGTTGTACTGGTTTATAAGCATAAGCCGGGCGGGTGTACTTGTGTGGTCTAATTGGCGAACGGCAGCATACTGTTTCAATTCCTGCCCGAACTCACGTTCCATTTGGGGCCATATGTCGCGGGTAAACGTGTCCATATCTGTAAACTGCTCGTCATGATAAACGAGGTACGTGAAGTTGTCGTAGTCCTGTGTGATCTGGCTGTTACTGCCGTAGGCAGCCGGTTTATCTAGTTTGAATGGCTCGCGAGCGTGGCGTAGACGCCGATATACGGTTAATGTTCCTCTAGAAAACTCTTCCATGAAAATTGGCCGGATGAAGCCTTTTCGCATTGGATAATCGACCGCGCTGAACTGCCGTAGCGAGTTTGTCTGGTTGTCGAAATACGCAAAGTTGTTGATCTGGTGAGCCGAATAGGCTTTTACAGTGCCGTTCACGTGAAGTTGCACAATCTCAGCTTTCCAATTGTAATTCAATTCGCCATTCAGTTGCGTGCCGTTGTTGAGCGTAATTGTCCCCACGCTGTACACGGGGGTGGGTTTGTTACTGGCGAGCGTGGACAGTATTGTTAACAGGCCAAGCAAGATTGATAAAAGACGGATTTTCATGTTGTTGAGCAAGTTGTTGTATTCACCATGAATAGTGAAACAACTGTGCCGACTAGCTGGCCATTCGCTCAAATTCACTGAAATGGCGGTGACTGTTGTTCACTTTCCCTCTGTGTGCCCCACAGGACCCTTCGCCGAATAGTTAATCGTGTTAATTATTAGTTAATGGAACAGGTTTCAATTTGAACAATCGTTTAATGAGGTAATTTGTGTAAAAAGTTACCCGACATGTGGCAAACCCGTCACAGAGAATAGTTATTAAGATAGCATTAGAAGAAAAAAATGTATTTAGAGTACTATTACTTGAGTAATGCTTAGTTATTCTTCTATTTTTTAAATTGTTCTTATTTTCTTCATAGTAGTTGAGAGTAAGTATTTTGCTTTTTAAAGCGATTTTAATTCTTCTAATCTCTTGTTTCGGGTCTTGCAAACCCAGTTTTCTATGTTTAAACCTATACACTCTCCTAATCGGTTGGGTAAGGTGGGCAGGAGTGCTACGCTTCGTACGCTGGCACTGCTTGCCTGTGCTTATTCGACTCAGGCAGTTGCTATGCCCAATTGGGCAGCACCTGCTCACTCCTATGTTGCTGCACCCGTTGTAGTGGCCGACCGGGCCATTTCGGGTCGTGTAGTCGACGAAGCCAACTCGGCTTTGCCAGGGGTTAGTATCGTGGTGAAAGGCACAACCCGTGGTGCAGTGACCGATGCCGATGGCCGCTACAAAATCGACGTGCCCGACGCCGGAGCCACGCTCGTATTCTCATTTGTTGGCTACACTGCCCAGGAGGTAGTTGTTGGCGGACAGGCGACGGTGAACCTGACCCTCAAAGCCGACGACAAGCAACTGAACGAGGTGGTCGTAATTGGCTACGGAACCTCGCGGAAGTCGGATTTGACGGGTTCCGTTGGTTCGGTGAAAGCCGATCAGATTCTGGAACGCCCCGCTGCCTCGCTTAATCAAGGGTTGGCCGGTCGGATGCCGGGCGTTCAAGTGAATACAAACTCAGGCCGTCCCGGTGGCCGGACAACGGTTAGGATTCGGGGTTTTAGCTCGATTAACTCATCGAACAACCCGCTGTATGTGGTCGACGGGGTGCAGTTGCCGGTGGGTAACCAGAACCAGTTCTCCAACGCCATCGACTTTATCAACCCGAACGATATCGTGTCGGTTGAGGTATTGAAAGATGCCTCGTCGACGGCTATCTACGGAGCGCGCGGTGCGAACGGGGTAATTCTCGTCACGACTAAGAAAGGAAAAGCAGGCGAAGGTCGTATTTCGTACAACGCCGATTTCAGCGTGAACACCATCGGTCCAAACCGGCCCGAAGTACTCAATGCCCGCGAATATTTGGCTGTTGAAGACCTCAGCTACGCCAACATCGCCAAGTATGACCCCGTCGGGTGGGCGGCTGGCCGGTATGCCAACCTCGATCCCAAACTCAAACGGACGCAGATGCGAACACTCTATCCTGATGTGTTCGATTCTAACCTGAACCCCAACTACGATACCGACTGGTTCAAAGAGACAACACAGAACTCATTGTCACAAAACCACCAGTTGAACTTCAGTGGAGGGAGTGAGCGCACGCAATATTCGCTCTCGCTTGGCTACCGCGATGATCAGGGGTTGATCAAAACCTCGTTTCTGAAGCGGTATTCGGGCCGGTTTACTATCGACGATCAGGTGAAATCGTGGCTCAAGATTGGCGGTACGCTTAGCTACAATAATCAGTCGGAAAACATTGTTGACCAGAATGACGCTATAGCTCGGCAAATCGTGGAAGACTTCCCATTCCTACCTACACGCTACCCTGACGGCACCTTCGCCAACAACCGTGACTATCCGCAGGCGGAGGGTACGTTCAGTTCGCTACACCGCTTGATGGGCCGGAAGTTTATTCTAAATACCCAAACCACTACGGGTAGTCTGAACTCGAATATTACACTAGCTAAAGGGCTGGTACTCAAAAGTATTGTAGGTGCGAATATTATCACGCAAGAGAACAATCAGTCGCAAACCCGGACACTGAACATCGGCCAACAGGGGAATGCGTTCGTACAGAACCGTAAGGAGAGTTTCTGGTCGTTCGAGAACTTCCTGACTTACAATAAGCAGATGGGCCGTCACTCGTTCGATGGATTGTTGGGTTTATCGTGGCAGGAAACAAATATTTTCCTCATCAATGCCGACGTGCGCACCTTCGCAACGGATTATTTTGGGTTCAATAATATCGGGGCAGCCGCCGTGCTGTTCAGTGCTAACTCAGGTGCCGAACGCGAAGCCATGAACTCGTACTTCGGGCGGTTTAATTATGGCTTAGATGAGAAGTACCTGTTTACATTTACAGGTCGGGCCGACGGGTCAAGCAAGTTCGGGGCCAATAATAAGTTTGCCTTTTTCCCCTCGGCGGCTGTCGCCTGGCGCGTATCTGAGGAACCGTTCCTGAAAAACAGCGCGGTGATTTCGAACCTGAAAATCCGGTCGAGCTACGGTTTCTCCGGTAACTCCGAAATCCCTCCTTATACCTCGTTGCCACTGCTTAGCTCAAACTATGCGACTATCTTCAACGATGCGCGGGTAGCTGGGACGGGTATTGCGCGTTTGGCCAACCCCGATTTGCGTTGGGAGCGCACGGCTCAGGCCGATGTGGGTGTAGAACTTGGTTTGTTCAAGGGTCGTATCTCGCTCGAAGCGGATTACTACTATCGCAAAACAACGGATATGCTTTTAGATGCACCCGTACCGCAGTCGAGCGGTTACGCCATCATCCGGCGGAACATCGGCTCCATGCAGAATCAGGGTATCGAGTTGGGCCTGAATACAGTAAACATCGCCACCAACGACGTGAACTGGACCACCAACTTCAACCTCTCTCTGAACCGTAACAAGGTGTTGACGCTGGCCACGCCCGCTGATATCTTTAACGTGGGTGGCCCCAACTTTACGAACCCAACCAACGTGATTCGTATTGGCGAGCCGGTTGGTTCGTTCTGGGGCCTGACCCGTTTGGGCGTGTGGAGCGAGGCCGAGCGCGAAACAGCCGCCCGTTTCCGTAGCTATCGCAACAACCTGACGATTCTGCCGGGTGACATCAAATATCTGGACGTGAACGGCGATTTCGCCATTACCGACGCCGACCGGAGCATTATTGGCAATGGTAGTCCGCTGGCTTGGGGGGCTATGACGAATACACTGCGCTACAAAAGCATAGACCTGACGGTTGAATTGCAGTACTCCTACGGCAACGATATTCTCGATATGACCCGGCATGCTAGCGAAGACCGTCAAACACTGGCGAACAGCTACCGGACGGTTTTGGATGCCTGGACACCCCAAAACCAAGACTCGCAAATTGCCGAAATCCGCGACACCCGGGCGGGCTACGTGACCAACGTCGATACGCGCTGGATTCTGGACGGATCGTTCCTTCGTGGTCGTAACCTGCTTTTGGGCTACACCCTCCCCGCTAACCTGACCAACCGACTCAAGATGCAACGGTTCCGGGTGTTTGGCAGCGTGCAGAACTTCTTCCTGGTAGCGAACAAAGACGTTATTGGTGATCCTGAAGTTACGCCGACCAATCAGGGTAACGGTAACAGTGCGTTTTCGCAGGGGATGATGTGGCACGGCTACCCCCGCCCGACAACCTACATGGTAGGTTTGCAGATTGGCCTCTAATAAATTGACATTGGATGTTAGACGTCGGATATTGGATTTTTGTCCAGTGTCCAACGTCCAATATCCAGCATCTAACATCCGTAATCATGACATTCAAGATAAATAAAACCGCCAGCCTGCTGCTTCTGAGTGGAGCACTGCTGCTTGGCCCAACCAGTTGTAAGGATTTTCTGGACGAACAGGCTCCATCGAACCTGACGCCCGATAGTTTCTACGCCATCCCCGACCACGCCGAAGCGGCTATCGTGTCTGTATACGCCGATCTGCGGAATATTTACGGCGGGGCTGGTATTTTCTCATCGACCTGGCAAATGCTCGAAGCCCCAACGGGCACGTCGGGTACCGAAACGGCTCAGAACTCCGACCTGAACAACCTGTATGCACTGGTATATGACGGTAACACAGGGCACATAATTAACGCCTGGAATGGTCTTTATCGGGTAATTGCCAACGCGAACCTCGTTCTTGAGAAGGTGCCTGCCATTACGCCGATGAACGCCGACCAAAAGGCACGCATTTTGGCCGAGGCACGGTTCCTGAGGGCTTGGGCTTATTTCCACGCTGTTCGGATGTGGGGTGATGTGCCGTTGATTCTGACCCCACAAACAACGAGTACGGAGCAGTTTCAGCCGACACGAACGCCACAGGAGCAGGTGTACAATCAGATTGTGGCCGACTTGTTGGAAGCCGAAAAAGCTCCACTTGCCTGGATGAACCTGAACGGACGTGTAGGTATGGCCGCTGTTAAAGCGCAACTGTCGAAGGTGTATATGACAATGGCCGGGTTTCCGCTCAGCAAAGGCGCAAGCCATTACAAACTGGCCGCCGACAAATCGCTGGAGGTGATTACCTACGCCAATGCCAACCCGAACGCCATCAACCTCTTCCCGAAATACATGGATGTACACGACGAGCGGCTTGAGAACCGCACGGAGCATCTGTTCTCGTTGCAGTATAACGTAGCGGTGGCAGGTAACCCAATGGGTAATATGTTCCCGAACTTCAAGGCCGTAACCTTTGCTGGCCCCGGTGGTACCGGCAGTAGCGTGCCTGTTACTGCTTTCTACAACTCGTTCGAGACAGGCGATTTGCGGGCAAAAGATCAGGAAGGCTGGTTCTATACGACTTATTTTACCAACGGCAACGGAGCGCGGTTCAACTTGGGTGCGCCGTACATCTTTAAACACTTCAACTTCGTGGCTAACGGGATCGAAGGTGTTCCAGGCACGCGTAACGATAACCTGAACGTCCCGCAGATTCGCTACGCCGAAGTGTTACTGATTCACGCCGAGGCTCAAAATGAAGCGGGTGCGCCCACACAGTCGGCCTACGATGCCTACAAGCGTATTCGCGACCGGGCCAAGCTCACAACGCCCGCTTTGGGTACGTTCTCGCAGGCCACGTTCCGCGACGCCGTTTACCGTGAGCGTTGGTACGAAATGTGCTACGAGCAGATCACTTGGTACGACATGGTGCGGTTGCGGAAGGTGTTTGTTCCGTCTACCAAAACATTCACCAACTTTGTTGGCTCGGTTTCACCAGCGTCAAACGCGAAGTATGAGGAGAAGCACTTGCTGTTCCCCATTCCCCGCCCTGAGTTGCTCAACAACCCGAACCTGAAAACACAGAATCCGGGCTACCCGAATTAAGATTTTTTGATTGAAGTGATTGGATTCTCTGCCAATTCCTGTGTAGACAAATAGGTCTACACAGGAATTGGCAGAGAATCTGTTTTATGAGAAGTAAATTTATAGAACAAAAAGAATATTTTGTTTCTGCCCTTTTTTGCCATATAATAAACGAAGTCATTGCAAAAATGACTGATAATATTTGCTATTTTAAATAATTACATTAGGTTTGTATATGTTATCAGAATAGAGTGTTGTTAATCTATATATACATATCCAAACAATTTTGGGCCATGACACGAGTTGAACTAAAAACCTACATACTTACACACATTGACTCATCAACTCCCGTAGCAAAAAAACCTGTTGAAGACTTTCTGGAAGGATTAGCTAGTACACCCGATGAGTTGGCACACCACCTGTTGCTTTGTCTGGCTATCGATTTAAAATGTGGTTCGCTGACCGCTAATCAACTGATACCCATTCTTAGTCAGGTCGATATGAGTAAACCAGTATTTGAGGCATTCCAAAATGCAATAGACGTTCATTCGCAAACGAATGGTCTGCTTTTCTCCAATTATACCTGTCTCAGTCACAAGAAGGCAAACTGCGACTATTATGCAACCGTAATCAAAAAAGAATCATTAGACCGTTACTATCTAAACAGGGCGGCAGGTATTCCTGGTTCAGGAAAATTCTCGAACGGAACTGGAAGACCCCCCCAAACGCTACGTGATTGCTACGAAGACAAAACGAACCAACCCTATACGATCCTTAAGAAGTGGAAGATTGCTCAGGTGTTTTGGTTAACTCCTTATGCATGGGTACTAGGTTTGATCGATGAGGCAGTAAGTCGAGCCACCACAAATCCTGATCCTAACGCCCCTTCTAATCTAGTTGATCTTCTGGGGTTAGACCACTTCAAAAAGAACGATGAGAAACTGGTTTACATGAAAATTTCTGCCGACCTTGTGCCAATTGCCTATCAGCCTACTACGTTTCAGGCCGCTTGGAATGACATACGCCCGGAAGACGCATTACCCTATACACCTTTTCTTTCGTTTCATGGTCAGGATGGCTGGGGCCGAACCTTTTCTTTGCAGGGGATGAAAACCAATCAGGACCGGGGGCAGGAACGAGTAATTGATAAAATACATGTGGACACCGACGAAAAGCGGGACAAAATCTCATTCCATATCATACCCGGTAAGGTAAAGGGCCTTAGTGGATTAAATAACCAAAACGCCCTTATCCAGGCGGGCATCACTCGTTTTAACTAATCATGAACGACATTTCTGCACCCTACAGCCTATCTGCCGCTGAAGAACTTCCGAGGTCGGTTAGCGAGTGTATAAATCTTATCCGAAATATTTTGGAGGATCGGCCAATCCGTTTACCTCTTCCATACTGTGAACTCCCAACCGATGCCCTGCTTTATGTTCATAAACAACTGAGTAGAACCCAAACACAGATGATATTTGAAACCGCCATGATGCAGGTTTTCGATTATTATCGTAAAAACGAGGCTTACACAGCCGAATTATACTGGCTAATTTGGTTATTTGAAAAAGTACCCACAGCATCGAACCCCACTCATTTCGAGAAACTAACCGATACGCTGAATCAGGGGGAATTACAAGACAGATCTTCCCGAGGTATCAGTCTACACTACGTGCTTCTGAATGTGTTGTTTGAATATGACAATGCCCAGGTTTTTCAGCCTATCTTTTTGTATGAAGTGACGTTTCAAACCGACCCTCTCTTTTTTCAGGCAGCCTTGCGCTATTTTAGCCGGTCGCCTGAGTATTTTGTTCGGTTTATGGATCGTGTTTGCCAGCGATTCCAAGAACCGGAACCTACTATAATTTCGATGATTGCCCATACATTCAACGAAATTTTGGAGGTCGAGAAAACCAAAGAACCCGTAACGTATTGGTTTAAGATCTCGTCTAAAGGTTTGAAAGAAAATAAGTTTTTTGACCGTCTAAAAACGGAAACAAAAGAAATTCTTGACGATGCAGACCACCCGACGGTGACCCGTTTTATGGCCGTTATGCGTGAGATTGAAGGACAGAATCGGTTAGCGAACTCAAGACCTCAAAAAGCGGGTCTTATGCTTCCATCATCTGACACTAGTATACGTGCATCTGCGTAAGCATTCACAAAACCTATCGCTTCGATAAAGCCATGACCAATTCCATCTTTGATACGCTGACTGTGGGGCAAGTTGAGGATTTGATCCAGGAGGAAGAACTTAAACTGGCAGGCTATATATTTTACTATACTGTTGACCAGCACGATATTGGTAAATATTGCTATCCTTTTGGTGTCAATCCCTTTTTAGAAAACAACTATACAACTGACGGTTATTCTATCGATTACATTTCGGATCAGTTTACCGCTCTGATTGGACTTTTTGAAGACCCCAACGCAACGTTCTTTTTACTTGATCAATATTGGCAGGAACTTGTTGGCTTGCGAGGTACGATATTAGATGTACTTTTCAGAAACATTAAACTCTATGATTACAACACGTTCGTTAATTATTTATTGAACAACTGGAATAATAGCATAAAAAACGATTTGGGGCTATTGATTTCTTCTGCCACAGGAGCTTTACAGGAAGGAGCACAGCGATATAATAGTTTTGTTGGGGGGAAGCTAATTGTAGATTTTGAAGAGTTTGACGACGTAGTAACTGAGCGGCCTACGTTGAAGCCTTTGAAGGAGGCATTCGAACACTCTGTACAAACGCGCCCCGATGTTGTGGAACGATTAAGACAAGAGTTTTCTAAAAATAAAGAGTTGCCTTCGCAACGAGCAGTTGCGGTTCAAACGGATTGTGAAGCGATTGATCGAATTTGTCAGATTAATAGCCTTATTATTGAAAACAATAAACGTAGCTTGCTTTTGTTTTTATCCTCAGCCAGAGCGTCCAGAGAAACTTATTTTGCAGAGGAATCTTCTATTTTAACGAATTACTACCCCAGAATTGAGGGTAAATTATTTCGATTTCACCGAACGTCGGCTCAACTTTTCGTGCAACTCCTGTTACAAGACGACGAGGACTTAAAACGACTGGCCACGTTGAAGGAGATGAAAGAAGTGGTTGAAAAACGGACTAAAACGATTGGCAACGAGTCGAATAGCTTTGAAGTTGTTTTCAAAGAACGGATCGATATTTTACGGAACCGATATGCCCGCGAAAAACTCCTGAAGCAGATCAATGAATTCCGCGAATTATTTGAGCAATTACAACAGGCAGGAGGTCGATTTGGGCGTTTAAGCACCTTATACAATAATCTTGTAGCCGAACGAGCAGACCGTAGTGAGGAGTTAGAGAAATCCAGTAAGGGTATTTTAAGTACGATTAATTTCGAACTTGAGTTTAAAGAGCATTATTTGCAATGGTTGGAAAGCCGAGCGAGTAAAACGCCGAATTTTATTATTCAGCGTGGAAAAGACCCCGTGTTTGGTACGGCCCACCACCTGCCCTTACTGTTTGAAAATGGAGGTAACCAGAAAGAATTGATCAGTCAAATTACTCAACGGTATATACGTGATGAAGTCGAAGCCTTAAAAAGTAAGGCTAATGCTGCCGATTTGGATGCCAACATTGAAGACTTAATAAAAAAGCAAACTACAGAGTCGTTTGCCCATCAGGGGAAACCTGAACCGGAAGATATTTTGGTTCGGTCGCTCTTGAATCTGATTATTCCTTTCGACAGGACTAAGAAGAAAAGCTACACACCTGAAGAAATGGTGATTCAGGTAGCTAAAAAACAGATTGATTTGATTGCTTTCGAAGGAGATGTTCTCTTGCTGGGCGATTACTATTATTTATTATGCTGGGCCTGCCGTCGCGATAAACAGTATGAGCGGTCCAGGAAATACGCCGAGTTAGGTAAACAGTTAAACGAAAATGACCCGCGTTTTTGGCATGGCTTGTTTCTGTATAACTATTGCGAATTCAGAGAATGTATCAAGAAAACTACCCTTACTATTGAAGGAAATGCCAGCAGTGCCCTGCCCTTTTTGGGAAAGGCTATTGAAACCAGCCAAAAAGCACTTGAGAAGTACGAATCGTGGCTTACCGATGCAAAACGGACAGAAGACCCTATCGTACTGAAAAAGACAAAAGCTGCTTTAATGACCGGGATTATTATTGTTCATGCTTACCTCTATGCTATAGAAGGCGATATCGACTTTTTAACCAAAAGCAGGGAAGTGACCCAGGACTTAAAGAAATTTGAAGGTACTGCCTACGGTCAGCAACCCGAGTATCTATATGTTGAGTCATTTCTTGAATATCAGGAGTACTGTGAATTTCAAAAGAAGAATCAATCAGAACTGGCTCAACGTAAACTACAACAGGCGCGGGCTGCCATTGAATCAGCTTGTAAAGCCATTCCTGACCGTAGTCAATACAGTGCCTGGAAGAAGGAGTTGGCTAAGTTGACCTAAAAAAAGTCATTGTCCTTATCCAACCCCCAAAATTCGGCATTCGGCAAGTGAAACAGGGCATTGGGACTCTTTTTGTTGAAGTGGGGCGGTCTGAGGAGCCAACTTTGTGTCAGTCAAACGAATAGGACTTTCGCTTAAGCGATAATTGCTTGGATTCTGGGTTTAGCCAGTTCATAAGTGAGGTAGTCCGTGAAAAGGCTTGTTCGCAAGCTGCAAATGGTCTGTTGGGTCTGCTTCGCCTTGACTTTCAGCGACACCCAAGCCTGATAGCAACAAGCCAGATGATTGCGTTGGGAACGAGCTTTACGACACTGACATTTTTCTGAGCCAGTAAGTTGTTTGAAGCCCCGGTGGAAGTCCTCGATCTGCCACCGATTGTCATTGGCTAACTCAGCCACAAAACGGTTTACAGAAACGTCTAAGTCATTAGTAATGACCCAGTCAATGTCGCCGTTTAGGGCAACTATCTTGAACAACTTAACCAAAAAAGGGACCTCTTTTAACTTCACGCTTACCCCGCTGATCAATGTCTTTTCATCAAAGACCAATGTGTCCAGGTGCTGATAGCCCGTGGCTCGATCCAAACTCACCAACCGATTGCTCTTCAGTGTGGTGAAGAACGTCCAACCGTGTCGGTGAATGAGTTTCAGATTAGTCACGGAGGCATACCACGTATCGAAGAGTATCCGTCTGGTCTTTAACTGCTTATGGGTGACAAGCCGCATAAACATTTCCTCAAAGTGGTCGTTTTTTGTCTTTCCATCCGTGTCAGGATGGTAAATCCGGTAGTCAATGGGCCAGAAATCACCATCATTACCGGCTGAGTGAACGAAATTGACAAGTCCAATAACTTTAACCGTACCATGCTCATTACCAGAGTATTGCTTTTTAACCAACTCAATGAAAAACGAATACCGCTTGTCTTGTACGCTGTCGTCAACAATGATGGCAGCCATTTCCGAATCGTCAATCTGGTTCTTAACAACGGCCCACAGGTCAGCGGGTTTAAATCGTTGCTGTCTGAGGAAATCACTAACTACATCATGGCTCAAATTAGGCTTGTGCTCGGCCATGTTCGTACAGGTGTAGTTGAAGGGTGTACTCAACAAATACTCAATGTACTCGTGGGAAAGGATCATTGGGTCAATTTACAATATTTACAGCCTAAGCGAAAGTCCTAACGAAGTAAACACAAACAAAACTCCTCCGGCGTACCGGAATCACAATCATGAAAAAGTCAATCACCCTGATTGCAGCCTTCCTCAGCCTCGACAAACTCACGGCCATGCTCGATCCCCGGCAGTTTTTCCGGGTCAACCGCTCGTTTCTGGTGTCGCTGTCGGCCATCGGACAGATTTATGCCTACTCGGGCGGCAAACTCAAACTGGATCTGATTCCCAAATCGCCCCAGGAGGTGTTTGTGAGTGGCGACCGCATCACCTATTTCAAGGAGTGGCTGGGAAAGTAGGGGAGTCAGCCAAAGAGTAAAGCCCTCTCACGATTCTCTTCTAATACTATGAAATACGTATACCTGTTCCTACTGCTTAGTTTCCTTACGCAACACGCTTTCTCGCAGGATTTACACGCCGTTAAAGGCAATTTGATCGACGAACAGAACGCACCTGTTCCGTTCACGACCGTTGCCTTACACCGCAGTGCCGACTCGGCGTTGGTAGCGGGCGTTGCCGCAGACGAAGCCGGAACGTTTTCGATTCCGGCCAAAGCGGGACAGTATTACCTCAAAATCAGTTCGGTATCGTATTTGAATAAGATTATCTCGCCCGTGCGGGTGGCCGCAAGCGATGTGCTGATGGGGACGGTCGTGCTGAAATCGTCGGCGCAGCGGCTGGCCGAGGTGGTGGTGCAGGGTGAGAAAAGCCAGATGGAATTGGCTCTCGACAAGAAAATCTTCAACGTGGGTAAAGACCTCGCCAACGCGGGTGGTACGGCCTCCGACATTCTGCGCAATATCCCGTCGGTGGCAGTCGACGTGGAGGGCAACGTAAGTTTGCGGGGTAGCAGTGGCGTTCGGATTCTGATCGACGGCAAACCGTCGGGACTAGTCAGTTTCAAGGGCGGGGCAGGGTTGCAGCAGTTGCAGGGCAGTATGATTGAGCGGGTCGAGGTGATTACGAATCCGTCGGCGCGGTACGAGGCCGAGGGGCAGGGCGGGGTGATTAACATCATCCTAAAAAAAGAGCGGCAGGAGGGGTTCAACAGTTCGGTTGATTTGCTCACGGGCGTTCCGGGCAACTACGGCGTGGCCGCCAACCTGAATTATCGCCGGAAAAACCTCAACTTCTTTATCAATTACAACATCGCCTACCGTGACCGACCGGGCCGTAGCTCGCTCTATCAGGAGGTGTACCGCAACGACTCTACGTTTATCACCCAACAGACCTGGGCAAACCGCCAAAAGGTGCTAAACAACAATATTCAGGCGGGTATCGACTACTATTTCGACGAGCGGAACGTGCTTACCGGAGCTTACACCTACCGGGGCAGCACCGGCAAACGCTTTTCCGATATTTATTACAATGATTACGTTGGGTCGCTATCGAACTTGCGCAACGTTACGTACCGAAAGCAGGATGAGACCGAAACCGAACCCAACTCGGAGTACTCGCTTACGTACAAGCGTACGTTTCTGCGCAAGGGACACGAACTGAGTGCAGACTTCCGGTTTCTGGACAACTACGAAAGTTCCGATCAACTCTTCACGCAACAGGCCTACAAAGCTGATGGTCGCACGCCTATTTTACCTCTGAACATTCAACGCTCGCTCAACGACGAGGGCGAGAAGCAGTATCTGGTCCAAATTGACTACGTGCGTCCCTTCGCCAAAGGCGGCAAATACGAGGCTGGTTTACGCAGCAGCACCCGCGCTATGACCAACGATTTTACGGTGCTGGAGCAAAACTTGGCCGGTACGTTTGTACCCCTACCGGGCCTCACCAACAACTTTGTGTACGACGAGCGGATCAACGCCTTGTACGGCATTATCGGCAACAAGGCGGGCAAAATTTCGTATCAGGCGGGTGTGCGGGCCGAGTGGACCGACGTGAAAACAACCCTCAAACAAACGAATCAGGTAAACCCGCGCTCGTATGCCAACCTGTTTCCGAGCGTTCACGTCACCTACGACTTGCCTCGCCAACATGCTCTCCAACTAAGTTACAGCCGCCGGGTGCGCCGACCCACCTACAACGACCTAAGTCCGTTCATGACTTTCAGCGACGCCCGTAACTTTTTCAGTGGCAACCCCGACCTGAACCCTGAGTTTACGGATGCGTACGAACTGGGCCACATTAAGTATTTCGAGAAAGGGTCGGTTAGTTCGTCAGTGTATTATCGGTACACGACCGGCAAGATTATTCGCATCCGGCGGGTGGCCCCAAACGGCTTCTCGACTACCCAACCCGAAAACCTCGCCACCGAAAATGCCTACGGTATGGAGTTTGCCTACTCCTACGCCCCGGCTAAATGGTGGAAGCTCGACGGTAGTTTTAACTTTTTCCGGGCTATGATCGACGGGGCCAATCTCGATGCCTCCTGGCAAAGCGACACTTACACCTGGTTCACCCGCCTGACCTCGCGCTTCACGCTCGTGAAAGGCACCGACCTGCAACTGCGTGGCAACTACGACGCCCCCCAACAAACCCCGCAGGGTAGCCAAAAGAGTATTGCCGCGCTTGATTTGGCCGTAAACCGCGAAATTTTTAAGAAAAACGGGACGCTTACGCTCAACGTGATCGACGTGTTCAACTCGCGCAAGTTCCGGTCCGTAACGCGGGGTGCCAATTTTTATACCGAAAGCAATGGGCAGTTCCGTCTCCGACAGGTGAACCTAACCATGAGCTACCGGTTCCGGCAGGCCAAGAAGAAAAAAGGATTCGAGTTGGAGCAGTGATGGGCGGGCTGTAATTTGCCCCTATGAAAATCACCCGGATCACCCTTTACCGCTACGACATTCCGCTCAAGGCCCCCATCGCCATTTCGCTCGGCACCATCGAACATGCCCGCAACATGCTCGTGCAGATTGACACCGACGAGGGACTGACCGGCTGGGGCGAAGGGTCGCCGTTCTGGATGATTGTGGGCGAAACGCAGGCGTCGGGGCTGGCTGCGGGTGGAGACATGGCCCGGCTGCTTCTGGGGCGCGACCCGGTGGATATTGGCGGTTGCGTGGATGCGCTCGTGCGGTATCTGCCCGGTCACCCCACCACCCGCTCGTCCTTCGACATGGCCCTGTACGATTTGGCCGCCAAACAGGCAAACCTGCCTCTTTACGCATACCTCGGCGGAGCCAAACGCCCGCTCGTTACGGACGAGACAATCTACATCAACACACCCGAGCGCATGGCCGAAGACGCCGTCCGTATCTATGAGCAAGGGGCCGTTGCGATCAAAATAAAGCTCGGCACCAACGCCAAAGACGACATCGACCGGCTTTATGCCATCGAAAAAGCCCTGGCCGCTACCTACCCCGAACGGTCGTATTACAATGTGCCCTACCGGCTCGATGCGAATCAGGGCTGGAGCCACGTAACGGCCTCGGAGGTACTCTACCAGACCCGCTTCATCGACCATCAGTTTCAGTACTGCGAGCAACCCGTTCGTCGGGCCGAGATTCACCACCTAGCCAAGTTGAAAGCCGAGGGCAACGTGCCGATTATGGCCGACGAAAGCCTGTTCGACGCGCAGGACGCCCTCCGGCTCGTGCGCGAAGGAGCCGTCGACTATTTCAACATTAAACTCTCGAAAAGCGGTGGTATTTGGGAGGCCCTAAAAATCAACACCATTGGCGAAACGGCAGGCATTCCGTGCATGATTGGCTGTATGTCGGAGTCGCGGCTGGCCCTGACGGCCAACGCCCATTTTGCGTCTGCCCGCCCCAACGTGGTCTTTTGCGACCTCGACGCCTGTTTCGAACACGCCCTTGACCCGGTCGAAGGGGGCATCCAATACCGAAACCACTACCACATCGACCTCCCCGACGCGCCCGGCATCGGAGCCACTGTGGAGCCTGAGTTTCTGAAACAATGCGAAAAGGTTATCATTGCGTGATATATTACCCACCGCATGATTCCTAAACATATTCATGATCGCTTTTTTAAGGAAGCGTTTTCCCGCCCCGAAGTTGTTGCCGACTTTGTACAGGCCTACCTGCCCGACGAGTTTAGAGGGCAACTCGACTTACAGACGCTTACCCGACTACAGGATTCGCATATTGACGACGATCTGGGACAACATTACGTTGATCTGCTTTTCTCGGCTCAGTTTGGGCAACAGCCCATCACAATTGCGTTGCTGTTCGAACACAAAAGCTACCCGGAAGAGTACCCTCATTTTCAGCTTGTCCAATACCTGCTGAATTATTGGCGCGATCAGTTGAAGGATAAACAGGAGCTACGTCCCATTGTACCAGTGGTCATTTACCACGGAAAGCCTAAATGGAATAAGCGACCAATGCGTCAGTATTTTGAGCAAATGACCGATCTGTTGGCCAATTTTCTGCCAGATTGCGATTATTACTTGATCAATCTAACCGATGATCCCCATAATCGGTTTGCGCTACTCCAATCGTCGTACGCCAAACTGACAGCCGGTTTGTTGAAAACGATTCGGCAAAAGCAGCAGTTAAAGCAGATGTTGGAGCAACTCAAGCAGGTGATTGATGCGCTCGCTAGTGAGCAGTTAGGCGAACAATTTGTCAGAACGGCATTTTTGTATGTTAGTTGGGCTTCGCCCTTGACAACGCTCGAAGTAGTGACTATCTTTCGTAGTATTTCGCCCAAAACAGACCAACTAATTATGTCAGCCGCAGAAACTTGGATACAGGAAGGGGTTGAGAAAGGACTCAAACAAGGCATGCAACAAGGCATGCAACAAGGCATGCAACAAGGCGAATACCAGGCAACACTTCGATACATAGAAGGAATGCTACGGCTAGGAATGGATGCACAGACTATTTCTGCTGCTTTCGATCTGCCCTTAAAAACGGTTGAGATTTACATCGCCACTATTCAGAAGCAATAGTATTCTTGATGACTATCCGCCCGGCTACCCTTGCCGATGTCCCGACCCTGACCGAACTACACCGGCTCATTGCCCAAACACCCGGCGGCATTATCCGAACGCCCAAAGAAGTTACCCTGGCATACATTACCGAAACACTTGAGGCTTGTTTGGCGAATGGACTAGCTCTGGTAGCCGAGAAAGATGGCCGCATGGTGGGCGATATTCACGCCCACACGCCCTCTGTCCGGGCATTTCGACACTTACTGTCAGACCTGACGATTGTGGTACACCCTGCCGAACAGGGGCGGGGCACCGGGGCCGCGCTGTTTGGCGAGTTCTTGCGGCAGGTTGAGCGCGACTTTACGCATATTCTGCGCGTTGAGTTGTTTGTGCGGGAGACCAACACTCGCGCCGTTGCTTTCTACGAGCGGCTTGGTTTTCGGCAACAGGGGCGGCACGAGAACAAGATTTTAAACGCCGAAGGGGGGCTTGAGACCCCCCTTGAGTTTGCCTGGTTCAACCCGGCGTTTAATCTGAAATAATCGTCAGAACACCTACCGTAACACCGAATCAATCGGTTGCTCGTTTGGCGTTGGTTGCGCTTGTGGTAACTGTTGCTGCGGAGCCTGTCCCGGTTGAACACCCGGCACACCCGATTGATCGCCGTAGGGGCGGACCGGGGGGCCAACAAACTCAACGCTCGTGATGTAGTACTTTGTGTCGCCGTTCCAGGGCAGACGCAGAATCTTCTCTTCGTAATGGAGTGTTACGCGCTGCCCCGTCTTTACGGCTTCCGTGATTTTAGCACCAACGGCGTCATCTTTCACCGAAAAATCGAAATATTGCGGGGTTAGTGAACCCGTTTCTCCTGAGAAACCACCAACGTTCAGAACGCCTTCGTACGTTTTGAAAACGAAACCACGGCGGCTGAACTTGGAAACCGTACCGGCCCGTTCGCCATCGCTATAACTCCAGCCAGTCAGGACATACAGAACACCCAGAACGACCAGCAAAAAAACCAGAAAATACAAAATACCACGCATAATAGATCAGTTAGCGTTTAGTTAGACGACGCAAGTTCGTAAAAGGTTCAGAAACTTTACTCAAGTTTCTGAAGCAGCTTTTTGCTTAGCTCGGTGAAGTAGGCCCCGTTTTGTGGCCCGAACCAGTTCATGTCGCGGGTTTCGTACCGGGTTTCGTGGTAGTATGCGTCGGGTGTGACGTAACCAATATAGCCGCCGTTGAAGCTCGTGACCATTGCGCTCAGGCCCCGTTGTTTAGACCAAGCCGACACTTGCAGGGCCAACTCACCCGAAAAATCAGCAGGGGTTCCCAGCAGTACGGTTTGGCCGATACGCAGTGCCTTCAGTTCGACGGGATAATCGCCGTAGAGTTTCAGGAAGATCCACGGACGCAGTCGCCAGCCGTCGGACACGCGCACGTGCGGCTCGCGCAGGGCAACGGGTAAAGTAAGCAGAGCAAGTGACGAATCCGATTGAGAATTAAGAGTGGGCAAGGCTGTTTGAATCGTTTGGGCCAGACTATCAGCAATGTAATGCAGTTGTGCGTCTTCGGTCGGGCCAATTTCGGTTGGCCCCATGCTGCCCACAGCCCCGGCCATGTACAGGGCGAACGTATCGGCCTGTTTCTCCAGATTATCGACCAGAACCCCCGGCCAATCGCGACTAAGCCATTGTGGGACGTCGGAGTTGATGATGGTCGAGTGGGCTGCGAAACTAGCTAGCAGGGCCGTTTGGCCTGTTTGTTTGCGGAGTTGGATCACCCGCACACGGTCGTCTTCGGGGCCGTTGTCGTGCAGACGGTTGTACACCATCGTGGGGGCGGGCGTTTCAACGTACCCCATTGTAACGGGGGCTATCTGCTGCCCGGCCTGCCGGATGGCCCGCAACACGGTCTCGGTGATATGATCGACGATACGTTGTTCAAAATCACCCGCGATGAGCGTCCCGACCAAGCCCGGTGCCCAGCCGCCGAGCGAGTTGTGCGAGTGGCCCGCGCCTATGAATACCTGCTCCCACCGCAGGCCTACTTCGGGCAACCGGCGTTTAAGCTGTTCAGCGACGGTTGGCGGTACAATAAGCAAGTCGAGCGCGACAACGGCCAAGCGGGTGCTGCCGTTATTGAGCACGATGGCTCGCGCAAAAATGGAGTCGTGAACAGTGCTCCAGTGCTTCCCGCGCCGAACGCCGTAGCCGCCAGTTGGCGTTGTGAACGTTGGTGTGAGGTTCACCTTGGCCCATCCAGCCTGCAAGCCTGTTTTGGACTTAGCCTGTTTTGGCAAGGCGTCGAGCCGGGTAATGGTTTGCCGGTAAAAGTCGGTTTGCGCGTAGGGGGTGTTGTCGACGGGCAGCAGGTTGAGGGCCACGAATCCTAAAATAAGGCCGATCAGGATGCCCAATACAAGCAAAAAGCGACGGAGAAATTTCATAAAACAGGCGTTAGATTGTAAGGTTCGACGGTTGCCTCTGTGCCGAGTTGGGGGAGCAGATGGGTGGGGTCGGGCTGGGGGAGAGCCAGCAGAATTGCATTGGCAAAGTCGGACGGGCGATACATGCGGCCTGCGAGTTTACGAAAGTGCCGGGTTACAAAATCGTCCAATGATTCCTGTTGGGGCGTTACGCGCCAGAATGTGTAATGGCGGTTCAGATAATCGACCAGCCGTTGCCGAAACTCCTGCCGGGTTTGGTCCCGAAACCGCTCGCGCTCGCCGGGGCGTGGGGTCACATAGGCGTGCAACACGAACAGAAAATTGATATCGTAGGCTTGAAGCAGCAAGGTGTCGCGGTCGAAGAGCCGCCCCACGAAGTGATAATTCTGATCGTAATCCTGCCTGAATTTTAAGTCGTCGCGAGTGAAATCGAGCGTGTTGCCGACGAGCGCGCTGATAAAAAAATTGGGCGTTGGGTTGTAGCCTTCCGTCAGGTCGTCGCGGTAGCGGAATGGTCTTTCTAGTTCGTTCGCATTCAGCAAATCGATGTTTTGCTGGATAACATTGCGGGCGTAGGTAAACTGCTTGAACACCGACTCGTTACCCACCTCGTTTTCGGGGCGGTAATATTTGCTGTCGCCAATGTGGTAGAGTTGGTCGTGGTCGGGCCGGATGAGGTCGCGGTAGGCATAGATATGATCGACGCGTTTGCCATCGGGCTGATCTTTAAGGCCGGGGGGGAGTTGGTTGTCAGGGTCCGAGAGGAGGTAGTCGATCATGTCCTCGAAGACAATGTTGAAATCGCGCACCAGCAACCGTTCCCGGTGTGTGCGCTGCGTTCGCATCTGCTCCTGACGCTCGTAGTAGAGCATGAGCAACTGCCAGACCCGCAGCAGGTTATCCGAAAAATACTGATTTCGGATTTCTTTCAGCCGACGCACGGCCCGCGCCCGAAACCGGGCCATGTCGGGTTTGGAAAGGCGGGCATAGAGCGGGTTCAGCTCCAGCCGGAATCCGTATTGCTCCCGCAAATCGGCCAGGGTACTCAGGTAAAGCACAATCAGTTCTTCGTCGTAGTTGACCTGTTTTTGTTTGACAACCGGCTGCACATACACCGGCCTGCCGTTTTGCAACACGGGTTGTTGCCGCGTTACGGTCCGGCTCCAGCTAACGGTATGGCGTTGGGCCGTGTTGGTGCGTTTGATGTGGGTAAGCAGCGCGTTGTTGTCGCGGTGAAACCGCACGAGGGCCAGAATAACCTCTAACTCCGACAAACCCGTTCGGCCCGCGCCCGATACGTTGAGCAATCCGGCCGGGTCGGTCAGTTCGGATGCGGGGTGGCGTTGCCCAAACTGTCGGATGGCGCGGTAGAGCCACACCGAAAACTGAAACAGAAAATCGAGTTTGGAGCCGCCCGTAGGCAGTTTGTCGTGCCGGAGTTGTTGCCGAATGGGGCTATCGGCCTGGCCTATATTCAGTAGCTGTTCAGGCGTATACTGGCCCAGCACCTTCCCCGATCTGTCGCGGAATACCTTGGGCAGAATCAGCACGCCCGGCGTTGTGCCCCACGTGCCGAGATACCCGACGTGGGTAATAGCGGCCCGCCCCCCCGTCAGTTCGCGGTACAGCGATGGGTCGATAAGCCCCTCCAGGTCGGCTTTGCGATAGGGGTGGGCTTCGAGCAGGACAATCATAATCAGCCGATTGGAAAAAAGACTTTGCTGATAATCTCGGTCAGCAATGCATGTCTTAATGCAGGGTCATGATCGAAAAGCAATCCGTAGTGAAACGGTTCATCTTTGCCATTCCGGTTGGCTAGTGCCGGAAATACGCTGTGTTCGGGTTCGTTCCGAAACACCTCGTACCAGAGATAGAACAAGACTTTAGCGATAAAATCGTCTTCAGATAGTTGATTATCAACGGCCTTCACAAACCAGAAACCCAACTGCTTGTCTTCGCTTTCTTTAGCCCGATAAATGCGCGTATTGATCTGTTTCAGGAACCCAGCCCACGAGTAATCTGCGCCACCTACCCGAATTGTCCATTCGATTGGATTACCCTCCTTGTCGATTGGCTCCACATCAATCGGGATGTATTCCCAATCCCACCGTCGTTTAAATGCGCTGTCCATTGGAAACAGCGATTGGTCGGAAGTGTTCATGGTGGCGTAGAGGTACAGATTATCGGGCAGAATAATTGCACTGTACTCGTCAGAATTGCGCCCATGTTTCACTAATTGATGACTCAGCCGTTCGGCTCCTATTGGATTTTTTTGGAAGAAATCACGCAGATAAGCTGCTAATTCAGCATCTGTATCGACCTCATACTCCGAAAAATGGCTACTGTTTCGATCAAGACTTTGGAACAAATCGCCGAAGATTTGAGCGCAGTTCCCCCGGTTTATTTCTTCGATAATCAGGAAATAGGCCTGTCCCGGATTGTTCCAGGCATCGCAATAGATTTTGGTAAACTCCTGAGGAACAAATTCGTACTGGATTTCTTTCTGCCCCGTTTGAGCATTCGTAGCGGACACAGGTTTGTAGGCTCCCACAAACGAGCCATGCTCATAATCGGGGTGAAAAGTCACGCGCCGGGTTATATGACCTTTGGCATATTCGTTCTTAATTTTTGATGATTTCCCGGTTCCGGGTGCCCCAAACAGAATTTTGTTGCGGGGGAGATCAGGGAGAGGATAGGCAGGAGTCTGAGGGTTTGGTGGTATTTGTTGGGCTACTTCAGAGCCGTAGAGTTGATAAATGGCCTCAATGGAGCCATCTTGTAGAGTTTTCATAAGGCGGGCAATGGTACGTCCCCAGGCAGGTGACTGGCGCGTTAGCTTTTGTAGTTCAGCAATAATATCGGGAGTTTCTTCAAGCGGATTCTTGTGAAGAAATTGGTAATTGAAGCAGTCACTTCCGCGCTTACCTTGTTGAAGCTCCTCGATTTCGGCTTCTGCGTAAAACTTGAGAAAATCACTAAACTGCTTGGTGGCTTGCGCAAACACACCGCGAGCATCAGTTTTTTTTCCAACAAAAAACAGGCTGTGTTTAGGATAGTTTAAAGTTGTTATTGACCGTTGAACACGCAAGTAATCTTGAAATAGTGCATAATCAACCTCTTCCTCCGTGGCATCTTGCCAGCGAAACACAAGTCGATTAATGGGTTGGTTGTTTAGTAAATTCTCAATCAGGTTTTCAAAAGCATAGCTGTGTAATGTACTGAACATACCAGCCGCTAAATACCGTTGCCAAAGCGTAACATCAATATCATCCGGTTTTGGAAAGAATTGAGCTATGTAGTTAAATATGGCGGCAAAACTAAGTCGAACATCTCCACTCCTAATTCCCAGTTGAATACAGAAAACAGCACAGAGTGCCGAAAAACCATGCTCAATTTTAGACAAGTCTTTACCGTTTGTTTTTCCTATCAAGTAAGCAATATACCCTAAAGATGTGTGTATAGGCTGGCCTCGCTGTAACATCGACCAACCTAGTGGCTTGAGTCGACCAAGCTCTTGAGGTGTCACAAGTACCCCTTTAAGAACGCCAATATTATACAAGTCTGCGGCTCGTGAACGGTCATTGGAGTTTGCACTTGCAAGTACTTGTTGGAATGAAGTGGTCTCAAGTTGTGGATTTACTAGCACTGATTCAGACCATTTAGTCCATAAGTCGCCTAAAATTTGATCAGGATTAGCATAGATAATGGTCTCATCTATTTTCATGGTCACAATTTTTTCAGCGTAATAACGTGCTCAATATCAATTTTACCACCGTTGGTATTGCGCGGAATCGAAAGACGGTGGTCTTTGATACGATAGTTGAAATAGGCTGACCAGCTAAAGCCTAATTGCTCACCAATCTTTGCCAAAATCTCATGCGTTGGTACATCAATACCCCGGATAACACTATTACCCACGATTAGATGATACTCGCCCCCATTGCGTAACGTATTATAAACGCAACTAAGGTTTCGGCGCATATCATCAAAATATTGTATTGTAATACTAGCACGGCGTGGGTCAGTCTCACCAATTTGAGTAACGTACTCGTTTATAAGATCTAACAAAGCATCATTTAGATCGCTACCTGCTTTGCGGGACTCATCACCTACCTGATTATTTTTTACAGAGCGTATAACTGAGTCGTCTGCACAACCAGCCCACGAGCTTTCCATTTTGATACACCGTGTGTAGTCAAGCGCGTTCAAGTACGGGGGAGAGGTTATAGCGATGTCGGCACGAAGAGACGTTGAAAAGTCAACGGCATTTGTACCAGCCCACTCAAACGTAGCATCTGTGTTCTGAACGACTTCACTAAAGTCCCGAACAGCTACTATATAGTTCTCAAAGCTTTTCTGAAAGGTTTCGCGTACAGGTGCAGGTGTTTTGATATACTTTTTCGAAATGTAGGGTTTAAGCGTTTGCCGTTCTGCTTTTGAACAGGGTCGGATAATATCGGCCAGTACGAGCCGGAAGAAATTTAATGTTGCTGAGTCGACTTGGCAATGTGCATAAATAGCAGATTTTAATCTGAGTAAATCGTTCAAGGTCTGCTCCGTAAACCAATAAGCAATATTCTGTAATGCTGGTAAGTTAGAGGTTGATTTTTCGTTACTATCGAATCTAACTAAAATAGCTTTGTAGATTTCGCGTATGGTTCGTATTTCGTCGCGGCAAAATAAGGTTGTGCTAACCTCAGACACTAACCGCGCAAAAGGGTCGATCTCAACACCCATTACCGAGAAACCAGCCAGTAAACCTTCAATTGCCGTTGTTCCCGAACCCATAAAAGGATCAAGTACTACACCGGAACCATGTTCTTTCTTATACGTTTGCAGTAGCTGACGTGGTACCAGACTAATGCTACGTGCTGGATAACGATTGAATACACGATGTGTGTAAAGCTTTAAGGACCGGGTTGAAGGATATTCAAGTGTATCACCCCATGAAATGGATGAATTGGCCTCGGCGAAGGGTAGTAGCAGCTCCATAAAATTAGATTTTGCGTAATATAACCAGACTTTCACGCATGTATTTTGGGTGCTTCGCCTGAATAAACTGCTGTGACGAAACAACAACGTTGCGATAAATATCAATCCGAACAGGCTCGAAACTATACTTGCGCCCAATCATAGTCAGTAATAGATCGGTAGCGATGGGCAGTGAGCCGTAATAAGAATTTCCGACTACCAATCCGACGGTAGCACCTACGCGACAACGATTGGACAGTATGGAAAGTAGTCTACCCATGTCATCAAAATAACCTTTAATCATGGTAGGAATCTGCGATGACCACATAGGCTGGTCGGACAAAAACTGAAAGATCTGGTCATTGATAAGCTCATGTCCAAAATTAGAGTGACGGTCGGGCCACCGCGCATGTACATGCGAACGCAAGGAATCGCTGCGGAAGGATTTTTGTGATTGCTGATTGGTGAAAAAATCGCCCATCCAAAGTTCGACAAGGTAAATCTTACTGTAGTCAAAGCAATTGGCATAGGGAGGAGAAGTAAGAACTGCATCAAACAGTATTCCTTCTGGATACAATTCTTCATCCAGACAAGACCCTTGTTCCAAAGAAAAAGCTGCCAATGTTGGTTCTTGTATCAAGTCAGCTTTGAATCTGTTTAAATCGCTAATTATGGTCTGACGGACTTGTTCAAGTGGCGATTCGAGAGCGGTTCCATAGGCTAGTCGAGTTTTCCGTTTTAGCCCGTTACCAGCTTTGCGGTGCGTTGAGTAACGCTCTAAGCAGTTTAGGAAAGCTAGTCTGAATAATGCCTGGATATTTGGGTCAGGAATCTTTAGAAAAAAAGCCTTTACAGATAACAAGGCCGACAAAAACGACTCCTCAAAGTAAGAAATTACAGTCGAATGATCAGGTGGATGCGACGAGTCGGCCAACGAATCAGTAGTAAAGAATTTAATCCATTGATCAAAAGCTGCAAGATTCGATGCATCCACTACCATCGCTTTTGTTTTAGCAATGCTATAGCTCATTGGACTAACTTCAAAGCCATATGCGGAATACCCTAACCGACTAGCTTCCAGTAAGGTAGTAGCAACGCCAGAAAAAGGGTCAAAAATCACTTGTCCGGCACTAGGAACAAACTCCTTAAGAAAAGAACGCACGAAAGTAGGAGAGAAACCTTCTTTGTATGGAAACCACCGGTGCCGGGCTGTTTGCATCGATTCCCGAAAATTAACAGGAGATGCATAAGTTACTTTGTCAAGTAGATTACGAATGGTTATCTTGGACTCTTCTTCCTCGTAAGCAGCAATTACCTCATTGTACAGTAGGTCCGTGCTTGCGGGTGCCATATCTGCTACACTATCGAAAAGTGTCTGAATTGTCATACAATCAAATAAGTTAAAACTCCAATTCCCCCTGCTTCGCGTTCTTGGCCCGCAGGTACTTAATTTTGGCTTCGGCGGCTTGCAACACCTCGTCCGAGCAGCCTTCAGGGGCCAGTTCGTAGGCCACCCGGTCGGCCAGGTACAGCACCAACAACGCCCCCGCGTCTTCCCCAAAAATAAGGGCAAGTTTCTCGACGTACTCGCGTTGCGGTTGGCGTTGCCCCCGTTCGAGTTTCGAGACAATGCTCGTGTCGATGTCGAGCAAAGCCGCCACCTTACGCAGGGGCCAATCGCGGGCCTCGCGCTGCATTCGGAGCCACTCGCCAAAGGTGCTACGTTCCAAAATCGCCTTGTCCATCCGGTTTGGAATTGAATTATTGGACAAATATTGTCCATGAAAAACAAAAACCAAACAGAATCGCAAAAAAACGTTGCGATTCTGCCCGGTTAAGCCGTAAAAAAAGAAAAACATTAAAAACTCAAGCCTATACCAAATCCTAAATGCTGACTGATAGCCCAAAGGTTTTCGGGGATAGCGTTATTCGTCAGGCTGCGCTGGTACTGCACCGTCATGATGAGGTCGTTGGTGCGGCTTACCCGGTGCATGTAGCCCACGGCCAACAGCAGGCTCAGGCCGGCCGAGGTAAACTGAGCCACGTTGCCGTCGCGCTGGTAGACGTAGTTATTTTGATAGTCGATGGGGGTTTCAGCCAGTTTAAAATCGAGCGTGCCGCCATACTGAATAAACGACCGGCCCGACCGGAACAGGGTGTTACTCACCAGCTTCATCGTGATTGGTATCTGCAAATATTGCAGGTTGAAAGCCGCTGTTCTACTGGGCGTTGTGGGCGTAAGAAGTCGGTCGGGGGGTTGGGTGTAGCCCATGCGTTTGATGGTGTACCAAAGGCCCGTTCCGAAGGCGTAGCGATCCCGGAAAAAGTAAAAATCAATGTTGGGGCCGACTGTGGTGCGGAGTCCACCACCAAAATCGTCGGTCAATGCCGCCGATCCCCGGCCCGACGCGCTGTTCCATGAGGCCGTTGTAAGCAAATGGAAACTCATCTCGATAGGGTGCCAGTTAACCATCCGGCTTTGCAGTTCGCGTTGGTAGGCGTCTTCGGGCTGGGCCGAGGTGGCAATCCGTTGGGGCAAACTGCCGGTGCTGGTAACGGCTACGCGTTGCGAACGACTCGTTGCTGTTTTGGGGGGGGGCGGAGGTGGTGCGGCTGGTTTGGCAACCGCAGCCGCAACGGGTGCCGGGGCTGGCGCGGGAGCCGGTTTCGCTCGTTCGGTGGTGCGCAACTGCCGACTTGGTTTGGCCGTTCGGGGCTTCGACGGTGTTGATCCTTGCCCAAACCCGTCAAGAGTAAAAAGGCTTAGAATCAGTATAATAACAGTTGGTAGACGACGAAACATAACGTGGGGTTGGGGCTGTAATTGGAACAAAAGTGGGTTGTAATTAACCCGTTCGCAAATAATGTGCCTAATTTTTTGTTGTTTCACCAGATGCAACCTATTGGTATTTTCGATTCGGGTTATGGTGGCCTAACGGTCATGCGCGAAATTGTGCGTGAACTACCCCAGTACGATTATGTGTATCTGGGCGACAATGCCCGTACGCCCTACGGCACACGCTCGTTCGAGACGGTGTATCAGTACACGCTCGAATGTGTACAAAAACTCTTTGCGCTGGGGTGTCCGTTGGTGGTATTGGCCTGCAACACGGCCTCGGCCAAAGCCCTGCGCAACATTCAGCAACTTGATCTGCCCCGGCTATTTCCGGCCTCGCCCGATGCCCCGACAGACGGCCCTACCCGGCGCGTGTTGGGCGTTATCCGCCCCACGACCGAAGTGTTGGGCAACTACTCGAAGACCGGCCATGTGGGCATTCTGGCCACGAGGGGGACCGTTCTGTCGGAATCGTATGTCGTTGAACTGGAGAAGTTTTTTCCTCATCTGAACGTGTTTCAGGAACCTTGCCCCATGTGGGTACCCCTGATCGAGAATGGCGAACACGCCCGCCACGGTGCCGATTATTTCGTGCAACAACACCTAAATAGGCTGTTGGGGCAGTCGCCCGAAATCGACACCATCCTGCTGGCTTGCACACACTACCCGTTGTTGTTGCCTAAGATCAGGCAATACACGCCCGAGCACGTCACGATTCTAAGTCAGGGCGAGATCGTTGCCCGCAGCCTGTCCGACTATCTGACTCGCCACCCCGCGTTAGCCCGCCAATGCACGCAAACCGGCCAACGCCAATTCCTGACCACCGACTCCGCCGACGATTTCAGCCGACAGGCGTCTCCATTCTGGGGAGAAACGGTAAGCGCAGTACATTTGTCTCTGTAATGACTCCCGAAGAAAAAACACCCCCCGACTCCGCCTTTGTTCTCAGCACCGTTCAACCCGCTTTGTTGGGCCTTATGGACGGCTCCGTATCGACATTAGCCCCGTTGTTTGCCGCTGCTGAACTCTCTAAAAGCACCCAATCGGCTTTTTTTGTGGGTTTGGCGGCATCCATTGGGGCAGGTATCAGCATGGGCCTGGCTGAGGCCCTCTCCGACGATGGCACCGTAACGGGTCGGGGAAAACCCCTCGCAAGAGGGGTGATAACGGGCGCGGCAACGGTGCTAGGCGGGATGTTGCACACGTTGCCATTTATGATCCAGTCGCTCGATCTGGCCCTAAAACTGGCGTATGGGGTGGTAATTATCGAACTGTTAGCCATTGCCTACATTCGCTATCGATACATGAAAACGCCGTTGCTAACCACCATTGTGCAGGTCATTATCGGGGGCGGTATTGTGTTCGCTATCGGCGTATGGTTGGGCGAGTTAGGCGCAGCGGGCTAATACATTGATCTACGCTTGCCCGAAGAGTTCCGAAAAGTTACCGACGCGAAAGGGGCATAACAGGCCGTTTGGCTATCTTTGGGGCATGGTTATTGAGTGAAACGTTTGTCACTCACCGGAACGCCGGACCGTCACTCACTCATTGCATTCATGAACGTTCTTAAGTTTGGCGGCACGTCCGTAGGCTCGGTTGAGAGCATCAAGCAGGTTATCCAGATTATCGACAACGCGTCGCGCGGAACCGAGACGACCGAGGGCCGCACCATTGCCGTAGTGTTTTCGGCGATGGGGGGCGTGACCAACCAACTGATCGAAATTGGCCGCATGGCCGCCAACGCCAACCTCGACTATCTCGATCTGGTCCGGCGCATCGAAGACCGCCATTTCAACGTGGTCAAGGCTATTATTCCGGTCAAAGAGCAGAGCAAGGTGTTTGCCAACATCCGGGGTGTTATCAACGAACTCGAAGACCTATTGCGCGGGGTGTCGCTCATCCGCGAACTCTCGGCCCGCACGCACGACTTGATCACGAGCTTTGGCGAACGGCTCTCGACGCTGGTGTTGTCGGAGTGCATCCGGTCGCGTGGGTTATCGGCCCGGTTTTGCGACGCCCGCAACCTGATCAAGACCGACGCGAATTTTGGTCAGGCCGAGGTGAACTACACCCTGACCAACCAACTCATTCGCGATTATTTCGCCAACTCCAATAGCATCGAACTGGTTACGGGCTTTATCGGGTCGACCGAAAAAGGCGAGACCACCACGCTCGGTCGCGGTGGGTCCGACTACACGGCGAGCATCGTGGGCGCAGCACTCGACGCCGACCTGATCGAAATCTGGACCGACGTGGATGGGATGATGACCGCCGACCCGCGCAAGGTGACCAACGCGTTCAACATCCCGACCATCACCTACGCCGAAGCGATGGAGTTGAGCCACTTCGGCGCAAAGGTCATTTACCCGCCGAGCCTGCAACCGGCCTTTGCCCGCAACATTCCGATTCGGGTCTTGAACACGTTCAACCCCGCCCACGCGGGTACGCTCGTGAGCCGCACCGCCGACCGTCGGCAGTACACGATCACGGGTATTTCGAGCATCGACGACATCGCGCTCGTCAACGTGCAGGGGTCGGGTATGGTGGGCGTGGCCGGGGTGTCGGCTAAGCTATTCGGGATATTGGCAACCCACAAAATCAACGTCATTCTGATTTCGCAGGCCTCGTCGGAACACTCCATCTGCTTCGCCATCGACCCGCGCTCCGCCGACCGCGTGAAGACCATTCTGGACGAGGAGTTTGCCGCCGACATCGCGAGCGGTCACGTCGACAATATCAGCATCGAGCGCGACCTGTCGATTATCGCGACGGTGGGCGAGGGAATGCGTAAATCGTCGGGTATTGCCGGCAAACTGTTTTCGGTGTTGGGTAAAAACGGGGTCAACATCGTGGCGGTGGCGCAGGGTTCGTCGGAGATCAACATCTCGATTGTGATTGCCAAGACAAATATCTCGAAGGCCCTCAACGCCCTCCACAACGTATTTTTCCAGTCGGAAGCCCGGATGCTCAACGTATTTATGGTTGGTACGGGGCTGATTGGCAAGACGTTGTTGACCCAAATTCGGAATCAGTACGATTACCTGCGCAATGAGAAAATGCTCCGAATTTGCGTGGTGGGCGTGTCGAACACCAAAAAGATGCTGCTCGATCCCAAAGGTATTGACCTCGATTCGTGGACGGAACGGCAACATAGCGAAGGTGTAACGACCTCGTTGCCCGCCTTTGTGGAAAAGATCAAATCCTATAACCTGCCCAACTCAGTCTTTATCGACTGCACGTCCGACAAAGACATCGTGCAGTTCTACGATACCCTGCTCGACGCCAACGTGTCGGTCGTGACGCCCAACAAGGTGGCCAATTCGGGGAGCTATGCCGAGTATCGGCGGTTGCAGCGCACGGCTCTGAACCGGGGTGTGAAGTTCCTTTACGAAACTAACGTGGGGGCGGGTCTGCCCATCATCAATACGATTCAGGGCTTGATGACGGCGGGCGACCGGTTTATCAAGATCGAAGCCATTCTGTCGGGAACGCTGTCCTACATTTTCAACAATTTTCGTAGCGGGACCAAGTTTGTCGATGTCGTGCGGGAGGCCAAAGAAAAGGGCTACACCGAACCCGACCCCCGCGACGATTTGAGCGGACAGGACGTAGGCCGGAAAATCCTGATTCTGGCCCGCGAGGCCGGTTTCGCCCTCGAACCCTCCGACGTAACGATTAACAACCTGCTCCCGCAAGCCTGCCTCGACGCACCCACGATTCCGGCCTTTTTCGACCAACTCGAAGCGGACAACGCCTACTTTGAAAACCTCCTGACCGAAGCCGACGCGAACGGCGAAAAGCTCCGCTACGTAGCCACCTTCGAGAACGGCAAAGTGACCATTGAACTCCGCACAGTGGGTCCCGACCACCCGTTCTACACGCTATCGGGGGCCGACAACATCATCTCGTTCATTACCGAACGCTACAAAGAGCGGCCATTAGTCATCAAAGGCCCCGGCGCGGGAGCCGAGGTCACGGCGTCGGGCGTGTTTGCCGACATGGTCAGTATTGGTAGTTATTTGGGGTGAGGTCAATCCATCAGTCCAATCTGTTTTTTCAAACCCCTGCCTTTAGAAAGGCAGGGGTTTTTTATGCACTAAATGTCCCGTTCAAACACTTTCTGGCCGCTCGCTCTATTTTATACTTGTTTGATAGACATTGATTTCATATTGCAGTCAATAAAGTGATTCTGCCTCTGCGTGGCGCGTCCCGAGCGCGCTTTCGGCTTGCCCGATTTCCTAACAATTCATATTAGAAGCGATTTGAGTTAATCGCTTCTTAGCAACCACAACAAAACTATTTTCAACACATTTACTCAGCTTATTATGGTCAGGAACATCAGAATGCCAGTTGCAAGGCTGTGGCTTTGCACATTGACACTGTTCTTGGTTGGTCAGCTCTGGCAACATACGTTTGCTCAGGGTACTCTCACACTGTCGCAACCAACCTACAATTGCTCTACAGGGGCCATCACGTTTAACACCAACGGGGGCGATGGCTCGCCCATCATGTATTCGGCTGCGGGCGTTACCCGTTCCGACATGAACAGCAACAACGGCACCGTTGAAGGGGGCCTGCGCTCAGACCCCAAACCCATCGTGATTACGGCCACCCAAAACGGCAACAGCACTAGCTACACCTTCGATTTAGCGTCTTTTTGTGCAACCCCCTCCAACCGGGCACCAGTTTATAGCGGGGGCTTAACCGCAGCCACCTATCGACAGGGACAACAGTTTTTCTATTACATCCCAACGGGGGCTTTTACCGACCCCGAAGGACAGACTTTGATCTACTCGGCAACCGGACTGCCCAACGGCGTTATCGTGGACCCCACAACCGGAACCGTTTACGGCACACCGACCGCAACAGGGGTTAGCACGATTCTGCTAACCGCAACCGACCCCAGCGGGCAGTCGGTGAGTGGTCAGTTTTTTATTGGTGTTAACTCGGCTACGGGCGGAACTGGCACCGCGTTTAACGTGACGCAGCCCACCTACAATTGCCAAACGGGTGCAATTACGTTCAATACAACCGGGGGCGACAACACGCCGATCACATTTACGGCTCCGGGTATCACGCGCAGCAGCCAGACGAGCAACAGCGGCACGGTTGAGACTGGTCTCCGCACCGATCCCAAGCCTGTTGTGATTACGGCTGTTCAGGGAGGCAACATCTCGGTGTTTACGTTCGACATCGTTTCGTTTTGCACCAGCACAACAGGTACGAGCGGAACTGGTATTACGGGCACAGGACAAACGCCGTTCAATGGTACGTTAGGGTCCACAACAGGCGTTGTAGGACAGGCATTTAGCTATTCGCTGCCCGGAACGGCCTTCACACGCCCGACAGGACAAACATTCACCTATGCCGCTTCGGGTTTGCCTACGGGCCTGAGCATCAACCCAACGACGGGTGCTATCACGGGTACGCCTACGGCCACCAGCAATAGTACGGTGATTATCACGGCTACAAGTTCGGGAACAACGTCGGGTGGAACATCAACCACAGGAACCAGTACAACCGGCACGAGTACGACAGGAACCTCAACAACCGGCACTTCGACCACAGGTACAAGCACAACCGGAACCAGTACGACGGGAACCTCGACTACAGGTACGTCAACGACTGGAACCAGTACGACGGGAACGTCGGGCACCGGAACAGGCGGAACCAGCACAACAGGTACGACTGGTGTGCAAACCTTCACCGCTAGTTTAGGTATCCTGATAACCACCTCGGCTACGAGCGGTAGCAGTACCACCAGCACGAGTGGGACCGGAACGGGCGGAACCAGTAACACCCTCACGGCTTTCAACGGCACATTAGGGTCCACAACCGGAACCGTCGGGCAGTCGTTTACGTACGCGCTTCCGACAACGGCCTTTACCACCCCGACCGGTCAAACACTGACCTACGCAGCGACCGGCTTGCCGACAGGTTTGACGATCAATCGTGGCACGGGTGCTATTACCGGCACACCAAGCACGGCGGGCAGTAACACCGTTATCATCACGGCGACTAGCTCAGGAATAAGCAGCACGGTAACGTCGGGTACGTCAACAACCGGCACGTCGGGCACGGGTACGGGTGGCACGTCGACTACGGGCACTAGCACCACCGGAACGTCAACAACGGGTACGTCAACGACTGGCACGAGCACGACAGGAACCAGTACAACGGGCACGAGCACGACAGGAACATCAACAACCGGAACCAGTACGACGGGTACGAGCAGCACCGGAACGGGGGGCACAAGCACAACCGGAACAACGGGTATCCAAACCTTCACGGGTACGTTGGGCATTCTTATTAACAGTTCGGTGACGAGCGGGACGAGTACAACCGGCACGAGTGGCACCGGAACTTCACCGACATTTAGCGGCACGCTAGGGTCCGTCTCCGGGGTAGTTGGACAAACCTTCAGTTACACCCTGCCAACAGGAGCCTTCGCGTCGGGCGGTCAGTCGCTCAGTTACAATGCGTCGGGAGTGCCGCAGGGTCTTACCGTCAATTCGGGCAATGGTTCAATTAACGGAACACCCACCCAGGCCGGTAACAGTCAGGTGGTGATCTTTGCCACGAACCCAGGTGGTCAGTCGGCGAGCGCATTGCTGGGTATTGGTATCAGCAGTTCAACATCGAGCGGTACGAGTACGACCGCGACGAGTGGAACCAGTACAACGGCTACATCAGGTACAAGTACCACGGCAACGTCGGGCACCAGTACGACTGCAACGAGCGGCACAAGTACTACGGCAACGTCGGGCACAAGCACGACTGGTACGACCGGAACTGCTACGACGGGTACAGCACCGGTGTTCAGCGGCTCGCTGGTATCCACAACGGGTACGGTAGGCCGGGCGTTTAGTTATACTCTGCCAACAGGGGCCTTCACAGGCGCAACCGGGCAAACGCTCACCTATGCCGCGACGGGTCTACCGGCAGGTTTAAGTATAAACGCGGCAACAGGGGCCATATCCGGGACGCCGACAACGGCGGGTAGTAGTTCGGTTGTCATACGAGCGAGCAACGCCGGAACGAGCAGTACGGCTACCTCCGGCACAAGCACAACCAGTACGTCAGGTACAAGCACGAGTGGTACGGCAACGGCGGGTCAATCGGCAAGTGGCACACTGACGATTACCATCAGCGCATCGTCGGCGAGTGGCCGGATCGCAACCGAGACGTTGGCTCCGATTGGTGTGCAGGCGGTTGGCGGTAACCCAATCACGAACGGACTAGTTGAGGTGGCCGTAACGGGTGCCGAAGGCGAAACTATCGACGTGATTCTGTCCGACACCCGTGGCAACATTGTTGGTCAGCAACAGCGCAGCAAGGCGGGCAGTGTCGAGCGGTTCCGCTTCGACGTGAGCCGTCAGCCAGGTGGTACGCTCCTCTTCCGGGCAGCGACGCCAACCCGCGCAAACACGATCCGTCTGCTAAAGATTGATTAAGGAGTAAGGAGTAGCTTGAAAGCCGGTAGGGCACCACGGGTTTACTGTGGTGCCCTACCGGCTTTTTGCGTAAACCCTGCAGTGGTTTAAACCGTTTCGCCGATGAGCTTGACTCCAGTGAGGGTGAGGCCGGGAATGATTTCGTCGAAATCGTTTTGCAGGGTCGAGATCGCCCGGACGAGGCCCCCCGTACCGATAGCCAGGCAGTCGCCATCGAGTTCGGACCGAATGCGGGCAATCATCGACCGCACCAGGCCCTCGTAGCCCAGCACCACGCCCGCCTGAATAGCATGAACAGTATTTTGGCCCAGAGCCGAGGTGGGCAGTTCGAGGGGTACTTCGGGGAGTTGGGCGGTGTTGGCAAACAAGGCACGAACGGCAGTTTTCAAACCGGGTGCAATGGCTACGCCGAGCATCTTTCCGGTTGCGGAAACGGTCGTGAACGTCAGGGCCGTCCCGAAATCGACCACTACGCAGTTGCGTTTGAAACGGGTGTAAGCAGCCATCGCATTGGCCACCAGATCGGCTCCAATTTCTGAAGGGCGTAGAATTTCCAGCGGCAGTTTGGGGTAAACGCCCGGCCCCACAACAACGGGTTCCGTGCCGAATAAATCGGCCAGCATAGTACGCAGAACGGGCGTCAGGGAAGGCACCACACTACACAGGGACGTTGCCCGAATGGAACTCAGTGGCACACTGGCTTCGAGCAGCCACAGGCGCAATTTGGCTTCGTAATGGGCGGGCGCAGCCACGGGTTGCGAGGGCGTCCGCCATGTATGAAGGAGGGTATCGTGGTCGAACAGACCAAAAACGGCATCCGTATTGCCGGTGTCGATAGCGAGGGTCATGCCGCAATACTAATCATTACCCATGAAACTCCAGCTCAAAAATTTTAGGGTTCCGGGCAAGCTCGCCCGCCAGTAGTCCCACGTGTGCCCCCCATC
Source organism: Cytophagales bacterium (assembly GCA_004292855.1). Lineage (GTDB taxonomy): Bacteria > Bacteroidota > Bacteroidia > Cytophagales > Spirosomataceae > Rudanella. Next base: position 25,786 of record RDXN01000062.1, on the reverse strand, counting down.
GCGGACGCGGTACTCGTGCGGAATCTTGCGTTCGGTGAGGGCAATGTGCAGCATCGCGTTGCCTGCCGAAAGGGCGTCGTCGTCGCCACAGTCGATGAGCCAACGCACCCGGCGCAGGTCGCCTTCGGGGGCCGACCGGGCTAGATTAATGGGACTGTTGCGCTTCCAGGTGAGTGTGAGCCGGTCTTTTCCTTTAGCGGGGCCGCTGAAAACCGGTGCGAAGATTTGGTCATACCGCTCGTCGGGGATGGCGGCAAACGTCTCGTCGGTGCGGGCTGAGCCACTCAACGACGCACAAGCTGCAAACAAATCGGGGTGGTGCATGGCCAGTACGAGCGACCCGAAGCCCCCCATCGACGGCCCCGTTATGGCCCGAAACTCCCGGCTTGCCCGCGTCCGAAACGACCTGTCAATGTGCGGCATAAACTCCTGCACAAACATGTCTTCGTACCGAACTTTGCTCTGATAATCATTGATATAGAACGTTTTTCCGCCGTCGGGAATCACGATAATCATAGGCGGCAGCTCTCCCGACCGAATACCTGCATCGGCCACCCGGTCGACTTCGCCGTATTGAATCCAGCCCGTTTCATTATCGCCATAGCTATGGAGCAAATACACCACCGGATACCGCCGATTGGCCGTGTAATAATCGGGGGGGAGATAAACCGAGTAGCGAACCGCCTGATTCAGCAACGAACTGTTAAACTCAAGGCTTTCGAGCAGGTGCGTTTGCGGAGCCGTAACCACCGGAATAGGGCCATTGTTACCCGGCTCCGACGCTGCATTCCGACGGCGGTTTTGCGCTTGCGAGGTGAGCGTTAACAGGAACAAAAACCCAAATAAAAGAAAGCGCGACATGGGCAGAAACATAAGTTTACGAAGGTAAAAAATCGGCGGCACTTGACCGATAACGAAGAATCGTCCCCCCGATGATTAAATATATCTACAAAAACCGCTACTTCACCTAAGTTCTTCGTCCAATAGCCCGTGATCGTCAATCTGCGTATCATTCTTTAACCTAAACATAGGAATTATGTCGTTCAATCTGATTGAAGCCGCCAAGGGTTATTTAACAAACACCCTCGTTACAAAAGCCAGTTCGATGCTGGGCGAATCGCCCCAGAACACGCAAACCGCGCTCGCCGGAGCCATTCCGATGCTGTTGTCGGGCCTGATTAATCGGGCAGAGTCGCCCGGCGGAGGCAACATGCTGACGAGCTTGCTAAGCCAGTTTACCGGGGCAGGGGCCACGCTTCCTGATCCCGATGCCGTCGACGACGATAAGGCTGAGAGTATGATGTCGCAGGGGTCGGGTCTGATTGGCTCATTGTTCGGCGACAAAGGCAGCATGATCTCAAGCGCACTCGCACAGTTTTCGGGCGTAAAAAGCTCATCGGCTTCGGGCCTGATGGGTATAGCGGGCACGGTGTTGATGGGCTTTTTGGGTCGTCAGGCAACGTCGGGTAACCTGGGCGAAGGCGGGCTGATGGGCTTGCTGACCGACCAGAAACGTTTCGTGCAGAACGCAATGCCTGCCGGACTTGGGTCGCTGCTGGGTAATATTCCGGGCATTGGTGGAATGATGGGCGGCTTGTCGGGCTTGGGTGCAGGCCTGAGCGGAGCCGGAGCGAGCATGACCGGAGCGGCTTCGTCGGCTATGTCGGGCGCGTCGCAGCGCGTGGGCGATACCATGAGCGGAGTTGGTGGAGCCGTTGGATACGACAACGACCGGGGTAGTGCTGGTGGTGGCTTAGGCAAACTGTTGCCGTGGCTGCTATTGGGACTCGGAGCGTTGGCCCTGTTTTTTATGCTCAGGGGCTGCAATGGACAAAAAGCCACCACCGCCGTTACTGACTCAGCGTCAGCCGTTACCGATGCCGCTTCCGACGCTGCTTCGAGCGTGGGTGCAGCCGCCGATTCGGCCTCAAGCATGGCAAGTGATGCGGCTAGTTCCGTGGGCGACGTTGCCAGCGATGCGGCTGGTGCTGTGGGCGATGCGGCTGCTAGCCTGGGCGCATTTGGCAAACGCAAGCTGTCGTCGGGTATCGAGTTGAATATTCCGGCCAACGGCATCGAAAGTAAAATCATTGCCTTCATTGAGGATGCCAACAAGCCCGTCGACAAAACGACCTGGTTCAATTTCGACCGGTTGTTGTTCGAGACGGGTAGCTCACGGCTCACGGCCTCCTCGCAGGAGCAGGTGCGCAACATGGCCGAGATTTTGAAGGCCTACCCGGCGGTGAACCTCAAACTGGGTGGCTACACCGACAACACGGGCAATGCCAACGGCAACAAAAAACTCTCGGGCGACCGGGCCAACGCCGTTATGAGTGCCCTCACCAACCTCGGCATCTCTGCCGACCGCCTTGCCGCCGAAGGCTACGGGCAGGAGTTTCCCGTTGCCCCGAACGATACGCCCGAAGGCCGCGCCCAAAACCGCCGAATTGCCGTTCGGGTAACGAAGAAGTAGACAGATAACAGTGAGCAGATAACAGCGAACAGTTTTATCTGTTCGCCATAGCCCTGTAAGGGCGACATGTCAATAGAAAATGAATGGCGTATACGTCGTAAAAGCCCCGGCGGGGCGATATGTTTAGCGGTCAAACGTTAACATGTCGCCCCGCTGGGGCTTTAAATATGCACGAGGGTGAATCATTTCTATTGACATGTTGCCCCGCTGGGGTTGTAAACCTAAGCTAATGCAATCTAGAGTTTCTTGTCTGCCTGACTATCAATCCGTTGAATATCCCTTCCGCAGCATGCGGACATACAGCTCCTCGACTTTGGTTCGTGCCCAGGGTGTTTTTCGTAAAAACGTCAGGCTCGATTTGATGCTGGGGTTGCTCCGAAAACAGTTGATCGGGATGCGTTCGGCCAATTCGTCCCAACCGTAACGCCCAACGAGTTCGTTCACGATGGTCTCCAGCGTTTTGCCGTGTAGCGGGTTATTGGGTTGTTCCTGATCCATGAATCTAACGGGTGTTAGTTCAGTTTATTAAAACCCTTCTGGTAGAAATTGCCTGTTTGCTCCCACATCTTTAGCCGCTTGTCGGCGTAGGTTTTCCATTGTTCGGGGGTGAGTAAGGCCTTCAAACTGTCCTGCTTTTCGTCGTTGAGCATGGTCATAGCTTCCCGCACCTGCTTAATCTGGTCGGGGGTGGGTTGTGCGCCTTTGTTGCCCAAAATATCGGTTACGGCCTCCTGTTGCTGTTTGGCATATTCACCATTGAGCTTCTTTACGGCTTTTGTCTGCTCTTTCGATAAGGACAAGCTATCGCGTAACCACTTGGTTTCGCGCTCGGCCAGGATACCCGGTACGCCGGCCATTGCCGAAGGCCGGTAATTGTCGACGGGCTGGTTCATTGAACTCATACCGCCCATACCTTGTCGGCCCATACCGCCCCCCATGAATTGTGCATTGGCCGCGAAAGCCGTCAGGAAACACAGCAGAAAAAAGCTCGTTTTCATGATGTTACGTGATTTTTGGGCAAAGATACACTACAATACGTCGTTGCGCAGAATCTTCTTTAATTCGCTGTAAGGCACCGTTACCTGAATCGGACCAACGGCATAAGCGGCAATTTCGTACGGATTGTACAGAAAAATCAACCCTTCACGGCCAACCCCGAATGTGCCGGGCAGAAAAAACTGCCCCTCGTGGAGGAAATATCCGGCGTCTTCCAGGTTCTGACCGGGCTTAATGTCCTGCTGTTTGCGAAACGCCCGCTCGACTAGCCCCCGCAGGGCCGTTGTATCGGAAATAACTTCGGTCAGTTGGAGGGCATGACCCGTTCGGCGACTGAAACTCTGGAACGTAGCCTGTGTGTTGGGGTGCGCTCCGCCTGAGTAGACGTAAGTTTCCTGCCGAACGGTCAGGATTGTGGGGCTGGTGAAAGCCGTGTCGGCTACAATTTCTAACTCCCAACACCCACCAAACATACGCCCCTCTTCGCCCATTTGCCGGTAACTCGCCGAAAACAACCGGGCACCCGCGTTGAGGTCGGTGCGGGCGGTTGGCATCTGTGCCACAGCCGCACTATCGACCCAGCCCAATATGCCCCAGGCTACCATGGCCCGAAGCGAGTCATTGATGCTCCGTGTGGCCGACGACTCGCCCACTAGCTGAACATACCGGGCCGATACCGACACGCCCCGGTGTTTGGTCGTGTCGCATCGACCTTCGCCTGTGTATTCATACGTGCTGGTTTTGAGACTGACCAAGGCACTATCTACCGACGAATTACAGCTAAATAACCCCGTCAGGAAGCTCGTAGAGAGAAGAAGGAAAACTAAACGCATGGATGTGAGTAAGGCGCGACGTAGTACATCATGCCAATATGCTCACAAACTTAACAAATCCTTGAATCGAATTGCCTGTCGGCGGCTTATTTCAATTTTATCGCCCCCGCGCAACGTTACCAGCAGGCCCCCGCTAAACCAGGGTTCGATTTTCTCGATCCATTGCAAGTTGATAATGTGCTTTCGGTTGGCCCGAAAGAATGCGTTGCCATCCAGTCGGTCTTCGAGGGCGTTCAATGATTTGAGAACCAATGGTTTCTGGTCATCAAAGTAAAGACGTACGTAATTGCCCATCGACTCGAACAGCCGCACTTTACCTAGTTTTACGAACCAGCATTTTTCGCCGTCTTTTACAAATACCTGATCGTTCTCGCCCAACACGCGGTGGCCGGGGTCGGTGGTGGCAGTTGCGCGGGCCGGGTCGGTGGCGTGGTGCTGTAGTTCCTCTTCAACCCGATGGATAGCCTCCGAAAGCCGGTGCATTTCAACGGGTTTCAAGAGGTAGTCGAGCGCGTTGAACTCAAACGCCTTAATGGCGTATTCGTCGTAGGCGGTCGTAAACACCACATCGGGGGCTTTGCCTTCGATAGCCTGCAACAACTCGAAGCCGTTTTTGCCGGGCATCTGAATGTCCAGAAACAGCAAATCGGGCTGGAGTTCTTCGATCATGGGCAGGGCTTCGTCGGCGTTGGCAGCCTCGCCCACAATATCAATTTTCGGGAAGTTTTCGAGGAGTCGGCGGAGTTCGTTCCGGGCTAGTCGTTCGTCGTCGATGATTAAGGTACGCATATAAATTTAGTTTCAGGTTTCATTGCTTCACTGTTTCAGGTTTCAATGGCCGTTGGCCGTTTCATTGCTTCGCTGTTTCAAGATCTGTTTAATGTACAAGCTGAAACGGCGTAGCCAATGAAACAGCGAAGCATTGAAACCTGAAACGGCCAACGGCCATTGAAACAGCATAGCATCTAAGCAGCTTGTGAGGTTATGTTTCTCGTGTCGGTTTTGCGGAAAATGCCTTCTGATTGGTTGGGTATGATGATTTCGGCGCAAACCTCGTCGGGTTTGTCCTGGACAATCTGAAAACTGGCAAGCGGCCCGTAAAGCAGGTCGAGCCGGGTGGCGGTATTTTCGAGGCCAAAACCACCCGATGCTTTTTTGTCGCCCAGTACGCCCGTGTTCCGAATGCGGATGTGCAACCTGTCTTGCTGCTCTTTCTCCAGCGTTTCGATCCACGACGTTACCTCCACAAACCCCCCGCCTACCGCCTTCTGAACACCGTGTTTAATGGCATTCTCAACCAGAGTTTGCAGCATCATGGGCGGCACCTGCCAGTAGAGCGTACGCATGTCAAGGTCGATGCGCGAGGTGAGCCGATCTTCGTAGCGCACCTTTTCGAGAGCCAGGTAATCCTCAACGGTTTTGATTTCCTCGCGAAGCTCGACGGTCTTCCGGCGGTCGGCAAGCAACGAGTTACGGAGGAGGTTCGAGAGTTGTGTGATGCCCTGTTGGGCTTTAACGGGGTCTTCATGGACCAACGCCCGGATGCTGTTAAGGGCGTTAAACACAAAGTGCGGATTCAACTGCGACCGGAGTACTTTGGCCTCGGTTTCGCGGATGCTCGATTTAAGCAGAATCTTCTCGATCTCGGCGTCGCGGGTACGCTCAACGTAGTGATACACGGTGTAGCTCAGGACCCAGGCCAACATGGTTTTACCCCAGCTAGTGAGGTATCCCAGCACTATACTCGGTTCATTGACAAATAGATAAGAGTACATGCTCCGGTCGAAGGGTAGGTTCACGAACGTCATGATAGCCGCCAACACCACCACCGACAACAACACACGCGGGGCCAATTGTACAAAGGGCAACCGTACCCAGTTCCACCGCCGGATTATGTGCCGGTAAGCGTGGGTGAGCGAGATGCCTAATACAATGTTTGCCAGGGCAAAATAGAAATAATCGGGGTCGTAGCCATCGGCAAAATAGAAGTATAGCCACTCCACCGTAATGGCGAGTGTCCAGCCGGCTATCTGACAAAACCAGTATATTTTGTTCTTCGGAAGTCCCATTGCAATCCAGTCCTTATGCAGGCCAATGAACGAAGATAAGGCGGAGCGGTGAAAAAAAAGGAGGAAAGGGAAGAAAGGGGATTTACAGTGACCAGCGAACAGATAACAGTGAGCAGCGAACAGATAACAGTGAGCAGATAACAGTGAGCAGTGAGCAGTGAACAGCTAACAGTGACCAGCGATCAGCCAACAGTGAGCAGTGAAGAATAAGAGCAACAGTACATGCTGTTCACTGTTCACTGTTATCTGTTATCTGCTCACTGTAAACGCCATCAAATGAGCCGTGTCGTTGGCTTTTTCGAGGGTGAATTGGGCTGTTTCATAATTATAGTCGAGTTGGTAGAGGCACAGGTTGCTATGTTCGTACTTGTCCATCTCCGAAAGCGGTTCACTCATCAGCCACGTCAGCAGAATACGCATGGCCCGCCCATGCATGGCAACCAGCACCGGGTTTTCGTCGGGCCGCGACAAAATCAGGTCGATCACGGGCTTTTGGCGGTCGCGTACTTGTGCGGGACTTTCGCCCCCGTCGGTGGTGCGGTCGGTTTGGCCCGCAGCCCAGCTTTCGGTCAAGTCGCGGTAATACACATCGTCGGTGTTGCTCGGAGCTTTGCCCTCCATAATGCCCCAACTAATCTCGTTCAGGCCTGCGTGTCGCTCATGGGGCAAGCCCAAGTCGATAAACGACTGAACGGTTTGCAGCGTACGCCGAAGATTGGAGATGTAAATTTTAGAGAAGGGAACATGCTGATACGCCAGAAAAAAAGCTTCGGCCTGTGCCCGACCCATATCGTTGAGGTCCGCATCGACACCACTACCCTGCACGACGCCCCGGCGGTTGTAGTCGGTCTCACCGTGGCGAATAATATAAATCTGTTTATGTCCCAAGCCCGCTTTTTTTATCAATTTTGGAGCAAAATTACGCAAAACCAACCGCATAATGAAGGCCGGATTAGATCTTGAGGCTTTACGCTTCGCGCACGTTGATTCGATTGTTAAACACCTCGGTATTGAATTTACCGATGCTGGCGAAGGCTACTTGGAAGCCCGTATGCCCGTCGATGGTCGCACGCACCAACCCTTTGGCCTACTGCACGGCGGGGCATCGGTCGTGTTGGCCGAGTCATTAGGTAGTACGGCCTCGTTTATGCTACTCGACGACCCTGCCAAACAACGCGCTGTTGGCCTGGAGATCAACGCTAACCACCTCCGCTCTGTGCGGGCTGGTTGGGTGTATGGACGCTGCACACCCATACACGTGGGGCGCACCACCCACGTGTGGGATATTCGCATCCGCGATGAGCAGGGACGCCCCGTTTGCGTCAGCCGCCTGACGGTTGCCATTGTTAGTTGATTTCGTGACTTTTTACCTCAACAAACTGTTACTGATTTGACTGGCCCGCTTGTTGGCCACTCGAAGACGATGTATGCAGGCAACAGTGATTGATTCTGAACGAGTTGCAGTCCAGCCAACCCCCGCGCCGTGGTGGCAGGCCGCCCGGCAGGTGGGCTATCCGGCTGCTCTTTGGCGGCTCCCCAACCGTACCGACAAACACCTGATTGTACAGTTCGACGCCGAGTTGGCGCAGCCCCCCGTCGATTTGGAGGAGTTGCCTGCGGGGTTTGTGATGAGTCCGTTTGCCAACTTCGATTTTGGTACGGGTGACCCGTTTTGTGCGCCGTTCCTGCGGGCCGACCTGCACGTGGGACAAACCGGTACTGGCTGGCGCATGACAAACGAGCAGGCCACGAACCTGCCCGATTCCTTCGCCAACGCCCTCCGAGACGTTTCTCGAAAATTTACGTCGGCCAAACTACTGGACCGTTCTACCGGGCCACTCAACGATGATGCCGACCGGCAACGGTTTGAGCACAGCGTGGGGGAGGCCGTTGCGGCCATGCAGCAGCGGGCGTTTCGGAAGGTGGTCTTGTCGCGGACCAAGGTGGTGCCGTTTGATCAGGAACTTGACGCCGTAGACCTGTTTGAGAAATTATGTGTGGCATATCCCACGGCGTTTGTGTCGGCGGTGTGGCTCCCCGACCGGCAGCAGGTGTGGGTGAGCGCGACCCCCGAACGACTCGTGAGCGCGGAGGCCGACGGAACGTTCCGCACGATTTCGCTGGCGGGCACGCAATCGGCCTACGACGCGGGTGGGCGGCTCAAGCGCCCCGCAGAGGCTCTTTGGTCGCAGAAAGAGATTGAGGAGCAGGCCCTGGTGAGTCGATACATTATCGAATGCTTCAAAAAAATCCGGTTACGCGAATACAGCGAAGAAGGCCCCAAAACGATTCTGGCGGGCAACCTGATGCACCTCGGTAGCCATTTTACGGTCGATACGGGGGCGGTGCGGTATCCTCAGTTGGGCACGGTAATGACCCGGCTGTTGCACCCCACCTCGGCGGTGTGTGGCTGGCCCCGCGCCGATGCTTTTGCATTTATCAACGAACACGAAGGGTACGACCGCGAGTTTTATAGCGGCTTCCTGGGGCCGGTCAACATGACCTCCGGGCAAGATGAGGGTGGCCCTGAAAGTCATTTGTTCGTGCATATCCGCTGTATGAAAATCGAGGGACAAACAGCCACGCTTTACGCCGGTGCGGGCCTCACCGAAGACTCCGACCCCCAAAAGGAGTGGCAGGAAACCGAAATGAAATGCCAAACGCTGTTGGCCGTGTTGAAGAGTTTATGATCTTTACGGGCAAATGACTGCTCCCGAAACCACCGTCCCCGTCCATCCAGGCTGGCCCATCGTGGGCAACACGCCCGCCTTTGCCCGCGACCCGCTGGGCACGTTTAGCCGCCTTGCACAACAATACGACCGCGTGGTAAAAATCTCGCTCGGTGGGCGCGATCAGTACGTGGCGTTCCGGCCCGAAGACGTCAAACACGTGTTTCAGGAGAATAACCGGAACTACGTGCGCTCCCCGGCCCTGCGGCTGCTTAAGGTGTTTTTGGGCGAAGGATTGCTCACGAGCGATGGCGACTTCTGGCGTCGGCAACGGCGGCTGGCCCAACCCGCGTTTCACCGCCAAAAGCTGGCTATTCTGGCCCAGACAATGGTTACGGAGTCGGCAGACTGGATGGCCGAACTGAAACACCTCGACCACACGAAGCCCGTAAACATGTCGCTCGCCCTCACCGACGTGACGATGCGGATTGTCTGCAAAACCTTATTCGGCACCGACGTATCGGGCACGGGCCAACTGGAGGGCCTTTCGTGGGCGTTAGATACCTCTAACTATCTGGCCAATAAGCTCGTTCTAATGCCGGTACGGGTTCCCCTGTCGTGGCCCACGCCCGACAACAACAAGCGTCGGCGGGCGTCGGAGTTGGTCGATACCTTGATTTACGGATTCATTGCCAACCGACGCCAAACCGGCGAATCGCGCGACGACCTGCTCGATATGTTGCTCAACGCCGTGGATGAGGAAACGGGGGCGGGTATGTCGGACAAGCAACTCCGCGACGAGTGCATTACGCTCTTCTCGGCGGGCCACGAAACCACCGCCGTCTCGATGGCCTGGACCCTGCACCTGCTCGCCACTCACCCCGAGATTCAGGCACGCGTACGGGCGGAGGCTCTCGAACACCTGGGCGACGATACCACCGGAACACCCACGCTGGAGCAGTTTCGGAGCCTGACCTACACGTTGCAGGTTGTGCAGGAGTCGATGCGGCTGTATCCGCCCGCCTGGGCCTTGAGCCGTATGGCCGTTGACGACGACCAACTGGGGCCGTACAGGATTCCGGCGGGGAAAACGGTTCTCGTAGCCCCGTACCTGCTTCACCGCGACCCCCGGCAATGGGAAGACCCCAACCGCTTCGACCCTGACCGCTTTGCGCCGGGCCGGGATAAAGAACGCCACCCCTACGCCTACATGCCCTTTGGCGGTGGGCCGCGCCTGTGTATCGGCAATCAGTTTGCCCTGATGGAGATGCAGATACTGCTTGGGTTGTTTGCCCGGACGTTTGCCGTACGGTCGGTGTCGGGCGAGGGAGTGGAACCGCAACCGCTCATCACGTTGCGGCCAAAAAAGCCGGTGACGTTGCTCCTAAATCTCGCCTAACCACCCCAAATTCCGCTCGACAATCTGAAACACGACCACATCGGGCTTCTCTTGCTGCACCAACTTCGGGTCCAGAAAGCTGCTTCGGGCAAAGTAAGCCTCGCGGAAGTAACCCGCCAACGAGGGCATCATGCTGTGGCTGAAGGAGTCCCCTACGAATAGCAGTTTGGTCTCGACGGTCTGATTTGGACCAACAAAGCGCGTGCTTGGAAAACCCGTGGCTCTGGGGCCGGTGTCGGTATTGGGGATCTCGGCGGTTTGGCGGGCGGTGATCGGGGCCAACGGTTTGATCTCGTAGAAAACCGGATCACGAATGTCGAGGGCCATCATGCGCACCAAATCGCCACTGCCACCCCGCATTTTGGTGATCGAAAAGTCGCTCTTCTGGACAGGTCGGAGTGTGGGAATGTCGCGCCGGATGCGTTTTAGCAGGGCCGCTGTGCCGACCAGAGTGCCATAGTCGTTCCAGTGCGTATCCGTCTGATAATAAACAACTTCGTCGCGTTTAGCCCGCCACAACGTGTCGCGCAGGTCGATGAACGGCACCTGCGTTTGGGTCCGTACAGCCTGCTTCAGCACGTCGAGCCGGGTACGGTCGGAGGTGTGGGCCAGGCGGGCGGGCAGAAATTCGGGGTAGATGCTGTGCGAGTCGGGGGCAATCAGTACGTAAAACCGGATACCCTGCCGGGCTAACTCAGCCTGCCGTTGGGCCAAATGATCGGCGATGAGCCGGGCCGAATCGGGCGAGAGCGGCATAAGACCCCGGTGCTGTTTGACGACGTTGTTATAGCTGTCGCCCAAGAAAAACCAGCCTTCTTTGCCCACGACCACCTTCTCGGGCAGGGGCGAGCCATGCAGGCCCCGAAATTGCCAGCGGCTATAGGCGAAAAACAAGGCGTTCCGCCAGCCGAAGTTCTCTTTGTACCACGCGTCGAACTGCCGCACGAAGCTCCGAACATGCGGGAAGTGCAGCTCCGGGCGGTCGTTACGCTTATTCTCAGTACTTTGAAACCGTGCCGACAGGCCAAATAGCTGGTCGACTGCTGGTAAAAGCAGGAGAATTGTGAAGCCAACGGTAAGAATTCGTGAACGGGGGTTCATATCGTAGCGCGGTTGTCCACAACCGCAGTTTACAGTGCTTCATTCAACGCGGTTGTGGACAACCACGGTACATCAACGCGCTTGAGGACAACCGCGATACGGAAAACTCACAACGCGTTGACCTTGTTTACCAGATCCTCAAAGCGTTTGGTGTCTAGTTTGGCCGTTTGAGCCAGTTGAAGGGCTTTTTTGGCAGCCTCTTTCGCGCCTTCTTTTTGGTTCATCCGACGAAAAGCCTCGGCCCGTTCAGCCTGAAGTTCGGCTTGTTCGGTGGGGGTGACTTTGGCATCGGCCAATGCCTTTTCTATCCACCGAACCACACTCGGTGCATCCGTCAGGTCGGGGCTGTGGGTGTTGAATTGGTTAGCGAAAAAAACGTAATAGGGCGTAGCAAGCGGAACTTTGGTGATGAGCGTATCGAACCGAGCGACCGCTTTCGCCGTAGCTTTTTCCCTGAAGTACGCGCTGATCTCGGCAAACACCGTTCGGCCCGTTGCTGAGAGTGGATCAACACCAATTTTTTCGAGCATCCCCCGGAGCTGAATAACCCGTTCGGAACTGTACCCCGATGCCTTGGGAGACATCAATGCTGCTGTAATAAGTCCATCGGCGATAGCCACCGGCGGGGGCGGGTTGCCGCTCGGATTCTCGTATTTTTTATAGAGGGCAATGTTGTTAATCAGGTGCTGCGACAATGGATTGTCGACATCCATCATAATTCGGAACAGGATCAAATAGCTTGTCTGACTTCCGTAGAATTCGGCGGGTTGCGCCCGCACCAACTCATTCATGACCGTAAAGTTCATGGTGGTGTCGCGGGTCATTTTAGCGTACAGGCCGTAGTCGATCAAAAAGTTGGCGTCGCGTTCGCCGTTGCGGTATCGGTTTGGGTAGTTGGCTCCCTGCGTGGTCGGGTTAATGGCCGTTTTGCTCACGTTCAGGAACATTTCCACGTCGGGGTTGCAGTTGGCTGCGTGCATCACCTCGCCGTCGGGGGTGAAATAAACAAAAAACGGGAGCGAGGGTGCGAAAACCTTGTGTTTCGCCATCCAGTCGTGGGTTGCTTTGTCTTCGTAGGGGAGCCGTGCGCTCACAAACGCCTGTTTGTACAGATCACCCACTCGTTTGTCCGAAAGCACCGTGATAAACTCCTGGCAATGCTGGCAGTTGGGCGAATAAACTTCTACCATCAGGGGTTTGTTTTGTGCTTTGCTCAGGTCAAAAATCTTCTCAATGGGTTGCTCCAGAAACACGACGCCACCCGGTTTTACGTGCATGGAGCCACCGTGCGGGGCTGGGGCGGGTTGCTGCGCAAAGGCTGTGAGGGCCGTTAGCGACAACAACAGGGAGACGCACAGGAAGTGGGTAAGGCGGGTCATAGTGTATCGCGGTTGTCCTCAACCGCAGTTTACAGTGCTTCATTCAACGCGGTTGTGGACAACCACGGTACGACAACGCGGTTGCGGACAACCGCGATACAAATTAAAACCGAAAATAAATAAATGGATTGTACGTGTCGGCAGCCAGATACATAACCGCCATGATGAACAGGCCAAACAACACGAACGAATACGCCAACTCGCGGGGGCCGGGGGCCGGGAGTTTTTGCCAAACGGCCTGAAACCGATGGTACACAGGCGTTGCCAGCACAAACCCCAACAGCAGCGACACGAGCACCTCGGTGTTCAGGAAAAACGAGGGCGGGTAGGCTACTGCCTCGCTCTGTGCGCCTAGGCCAACCATTTTTCCCAAGTAAGCCACGGCACTGCCCAGGTCGACGGCCCGGAAAAATACCCAACCCACCAGCACCACCAACAGGGTGTACGCATGGCTCACGAAAGCCGGAACACGCTCAAGTCGCTTGCCCAGGCCCGCCCGCTCGATGAGCAAAAATACCCCGTGAAACAGGCCCCAGATAATGAAATTCAGACTTGCCCCGTGCCACAGACCCGTCACGAAAAATACAATCAGCAGATTGCGGTAGGTTTTGGCCTCGCTACCCCGGTTGCCACCGAGCGGGATATACACGTAGTCGCGAAACCAACTTGAGAGCGAAATATGCCAGCGTCGCCAGAAATCCTGCACCGACCGGGCGATGTAGGGGTAGTTGAAGTTCTCCTTGAAATCGAACCCCACCATTTTGCCCAGTCCAATGGCCATATCGGAATAGCCCGAAAAGTCGAAGTAGATCTGGAGCGAGTAGCCCACAATGCCGAGCCAGGCCGTAGCGGGGCCAATGTCAGTCAGGCGGGCGTTGAAAATCTGGTCGGCGAGGGAGGCAAAGGTGTTGGCTAACAAGACCTTTTTTGCAAGCCCGATAATGAACCGCTCGGCCCCCACACCAAACTTCTCCACGGTTACGTGCCGCTCGGCCAGTTCGGGGGCAATGTCGGCGTAGCGCACGATGGGACCGGCAATCTGATGCGGGAACATGGCTACGTAAGTGCCGTAGTTGATAAAACTCTTGTTGGCCCGGATACGGCCCCAATAAATATCGAGGGTGTAGGAGATGCCCTGAAACGTGTAAAAGCTAATGCCAATGGGCAAAGCAATCGCGGCCAGATTCATGGAGTCGGCAATGGGCAGGCTAAGAGCTTCGGCAAACCCCCGCGCTGAATCGACAGCGAAATTACTGTACTTATAATAAAACAACAGCGACAGGCTCCCCACCAACGACAACCACAGCCCCGGTTTGCGTTGGCCCTTTTCGATGAGCCGCCCGGCCACAAAGTTGATGCCCGCCGAGAGCAGCAACACAGCCACCACCAGCCCTTCGCCCCAGGCGTAAAAAAGCAGACTTGCCCCAAACAAAAACGCATTTTTTAGGGCCATGCTCCGCTGCCCCGAAGTGGTTTGAGGAGCAGGCAGCAGGTAATAAATCCCTAAAAAGATGGGCAGATACAGGAATAAAAAGATGGGCGAACTAAACAGCATACACGCTCAATGAGGACAAATAGAGCGTAAAGGTAAAATAAAGGCACATGTTGGCAATTATTTTCAGAGGCAAAGGTTTGATGAACGTTCATTTGAGATATATGACCTATGTTTTACAAATACTAATCATAATTTGGACAGATACACATATTTGGCCCAATTTTTGACAACACCCACGTACAGTCCTATTCTCATTCAATGAACTATATCATGTTGTCAGATAATCAGGTAGTTAGCCGACACGTATGCTCATGGGTAGTGTTTTTATCAGGCATAGTAATGCTGTGCGGGAACGCCGTTTCGCAGGGGTTAGCCCCCTGTCCACCAGCCCGTTGCTTAACGGTTACCTATCGGCATCTGCCCCCCCCCAACCCAGCTCAGCAGCCTGCCTCTCAACCCACTCCATCACCAACTGCACCGCCTGCCCCGCAGCTTTCGCCCTTGCCTGTGCCCCGGTTTTCGCCCCAAAGTGGTAGCGTACTCTACGGAACGGATATTAGCCTGTCGGTCGACAAGACAACCGCCGTACGGACACTCGAGTACTCGTCGGACAATGGGCAAACCTGGACCACAGGTACCTCATTTCCGCTGTTGCAACAGGGCACCTATCTGGCCCGCACCCGCGAGGGCGACCGTACATCGGAAACCAGTGCCGCCACGCTGACCTACTACTTTGGGCGGATGTTCGTGTTGGGTAACAGTATTACCGTTATGTCGCCGGTGCCGGTGTGGGGATGGCAAAATAACAACGGTATGGCGGCATCGTCGCCTGACAAAGATTTTGCCCATATTCTCGAACGAAATCTGAAAGCCGCTAACCCGCAGGTTCAAATGAAGTTGCTTTCGGGTGGGGGGTTTGAGCGCGAGTTCTGGTCGTTCGATTACGACAAATCGCTTAGTGAACACCTGGACGGATATGCCCCTGATTTAATTATTGTGCGAATTGGCGAGAACATGAGCGACGACGAAGTAGCTAAACCCGAACGGGAGTTCAAAGCCCGTTACCGGCAGTTGCTCGACAAGCTCACGCAGTATTCGGGTCATGCAAAGGTGATCTGTACCACCAGTTTTTGGGATCAGTCGCGGGCCAGTGCTATGATCCGCGAGGTAGCTGCCGAGCGCGGTTACCCCGTTGCAGACCTCCACACGGTGCTTTACAACCGCCCCGACCGCGACTCGTTCCGGGCCGTTACCGAGTATGCCGACCCCGGTGTGGGAGCGCACCCCAACGACCGGGGCATGGCCGAAATCGCCCGACTGATCCTGGAGAAGGTTTGGTAGCTGAATGTAGTGTGTGAGCGAAACTGCCTACTGTTTACTGCCCACTAATGAACTCCCCCCACTTCCAGGCTTTTCCAAACCAAATCACCCATCGTTTGGGCGCGTAGAAAATCCTGCGTACGGTGGTGCCGGGCCAACGACTCGCGCAGGCTGCTCACGTGGGCCGAAGGCGAAATGGTGTCGGGCCGCATGGCCGTCATGAGGTCGTTAAAACGACTCTTTTCGACCCGTAACCGGCTGGCAATCAGCGAACGCTCCTCAATCTGATACTGCCGCACGCTTTCGGGCGTCATGTACTTCATACCCAGTTCGATAATGGCCCGGTTCTGGGTGTAGTACTGCGGCAGATACACCGATTTGCGCCCTTCGTACGACTGTTGATCGAAGTCGATGGCCCGAATCCGGTAGTAAATCTCGTCGAAGTCGGGCGTGAGGTCGACCACAAAGTTGCTGGAGTGCATGTCGCCCAGTAACCGGATAAAACACCGCTCGTTGAACTTCACAAACTCTTTGCACAGCCGGATGGGGTTGGTGGCCGCATCGCTTAGTAGATTGGTAAAAAACACGTCGCCGGGAATGCCCGCAATGTGTTCTTCGATGAGCGTTTGGCCGCTCGTGAGGTAGCTGATGCGGTTGGGCGACAGGATGTGCTCCAGTTCCAGCCCGTACACCCGCGAGGCATCGGCCCGTTTAATGTAGAAATAATCGAAGTTGTCGTTGACCTGATTTCGCACCCGCACCCGGAACGGCTGGGTGTTGCCGTAGGTGCAGAGATCGACCCGGTCTATAGTCAGGTGACCTGTAACGGACATGTCGCCATCGGCTTTTAATTCGGCGTATATCGTCTTGAGAGCCAGTAGAATATCGCTTACGTCGGAGGCTGGGTAGAACACCGTTTCCCAAAGTGTGTCTTTGCCACGTTGGTCGTAGAGCGTCACGGCGTTGTCGTAGCGGAGCAGGTCGGTGTATTGAATGGGCAGCGTAATGTCGCGGCTGTACTGGCGCAGGTACTCGCGCAGGAGGTTACTGACCGGATAAACGCTTTTTTTTCGGGTGATTAACGGCATGATGAAGCGAGTAAACTACTGAAATGCACTGGATTCAAACACGTGAAGCCCGGCAAGACCCTCCTGGGCTTTTTTGCACATGACCTCAGCCACCTGCCCCGAATCGACAGCCTTGTAGTTGGCAGGGATCAGCGGATTAAACGCCTTCATAAACCGTTCGCCAATTCGCTCGCCAAGCCGCGATTCGGACCGGTTGCCCAACAGCAGCGAAGGCCGGTAAATAAGCAGGGTAGGGTAGTGGAGACTTGCCAAATCGCGCTCGACCTCACCTTTCACGCGGTTGTAGAAGAACATGGAATGTACGTCCGCCCCCATTGCCGTAACAATCGAAAACTGAGTGGCCCCCTGTTCGCGGGCAAGCCGGGCCAGGGTCATCGGGTATTCGTAGTCAACTTTGCGAAACGCTTCCTTCGATCCGGCTTTTTTCATGGTTGTTCCGAGGCAACAAAAAATATCGTCGGCTTGGGTAAGAAGGCTATTGGGCCAGTCAAACTCGAATTGAATCTCCTGCAAACGGGCGTGCTGCCAACCTAATGGCTTGCGAGTGAGCACTTTTACACGCTCGTAGTATGCGGATTGACACAATTTTTGCGTTAATTGAAAACCGATCAATCCGGTTGCCCCAATAATAAGAGCTGTTTTTTGTGAAGAAGGAATCATATTCGGTTACTATTTTTTGCTAATTTACCCCCGAAAGTGCGTAGAAAATTCAAATCCACTCAATTCCTACTTGTATGAACCACCCGTACCGTTTCGTTGGTGCAGCCCTGCTCCTGCTGCTTACACTAACTGCTTCCCGCTTTATCGACGACTCGTTCGTAAACACAGTAGTCGAAAAACTCTCCGCCTACAACCAACAGCTCCCCCGCGAGAAAGTCTACGTTCAGACCGACCGTGATCTGTATGTACCGGGCGAAACCATCTGGTTAAAAGGTTATTTATTTGAAGGTATTGGCCACGGTATCGACTCGGCAAGCCGGGTGCTGTACATAGACCTGATTGACGCACAAACAAGCAAGCCCGTTGCACAGGTCAAATTAAAAGCCATGCAGGGGCAGGCCCCCGGTCAGATCGCCCTGCCCGATTCGCTCGGCACCGGCACCTACCTGCTTCAGGCCTACACGGGCTGGATGCGCAATTTCGGACCCGACTACTATTTTACGAAAACACTCACGCTCCTGCGGGCCGACGAAGCCCCCGAACGCCCCGCCGAGGTATCGCTCAAACCCGACGTTCAATTCCTGCCCGAGAGTGGTCAATTGATAACGGGCATGAACAGCCGGGTGGCGTTTAAGGCCATCAACGCGCTGGGTAAGAGCATGGACCTACAGGGATTCGTGCTCGATAATAAGAACGATACCGTAGTTGGCTTCACGAGTCAGCACCTGGGCATGGGCTTTTTCGCGATAACGCCCGAAGCCGGACAAACTTACACGGCCTTCGCACGGGCTACCGGGAGCCAGGAATGGTTCAAGTATCCAATGCCCGCCATACAGTCGTCGGGTGTGGTGCTAACGGTCGACAACATGAGCAACCCCAACAACGTAAAGGTGTTCGTTCAACACACCAAACCCCCAACTACGGCGGGTGTGGTAACGCTCGTGGCCCAAACGCGGGGTATTGTTGTGCATGCAGCCCAGGCCCCGTTGACCAAAAAGGCATTCCAGATTCAACTCCCGCGCGATAAGTTTCCCGATGGCATTGCCCAACTGACCCTATTCGATGAGCAAAACAAACCCGTTGCCGAGCGGCTCATTTTTGTGGATCGTAAAGATCGCTTAACTGTCAAAATAGCCCCCGAGAAGGCCTCCTACAAGCCCCGCGAGGCCGTGACCGTCGACGTGACCGTTACCGACCCGGCAGGGCAACCCGTTGAGACAACCCTTTCGCTCGCCATTACCGACGGGAAACTCGCCCCAACCTTTGAACCAAACCCGGCCTCGCTAGTCTCGCATCTGCTGCTCTCGTCCGACCTGGTCGGGACCATTGAGCAGCCCGGCGGCTATTTCGACGAAACCAATACGAACCGCGCACAAAACCTCGACCTGCTGATGATGACGCAGGGATGGCGTCGGTTTACCTGGAACGATGTGTTGAGTGGCACCATTCCTCAACCAACCTACGTGGTCGAAGATGGGCTGCTGCTGTCGGGGCAGGTGATGCGGGCCAACAAAAAGCCCGCCGAGAACGTGAACCTGACGTTTATGCTCCTGAAAAAAGACAGCACACGCGCGATGCTCATGGGGCAGGCCGATGAGAAAGGCCGGTTTATGGCGAGTGAACTGGAATTTTACGACTCGACCGGGGTGTTTGTGCAGGCTCTCTCCCCAAAAGGCGGCACACGCGACTACACCATCACGCTCGATCAACTGATAAAACCCGCCGTTCGTATTGTTAAGGCTCCCTACAATCCGCTCATTCTTGGTCCCGATGCCCTGGCCGATTTTCTCAAACGTACCAATGAATACTTGGAAATTGAGCGGCAAATCCGGCGCAATCAGGAGGTTATGTTAAATGCCGTGACGGTGAAAGCCAAACGAGAAAAACCCCGCGATACCCGCCGGATGATGTATTCCGAACCGGACCGCTCCGTAAAGTTCGACCCTATGAACACAGGGGGCGCGTTGACCTTCCTCGATGTGATTCGGAGCCGCGTGCCGGGCGTGCAGGTGACGGGGTCGGGTTTCGAGGCCCGCGTGCAGATTCGGGCAGCGGCCAATTTTCAGGGAGCCATTGAACCCGCTTTCTTCCTGGATGGCTCTCCCGTGAGCAAAGATGCCGTGTTGAGTATTCCGGTGTCAGACATCGACGCGGTCGACGTGTTGACGGGGGGAGGGGCCACCATTATGGCAGGCTCCAACGGGGCCGGGGGCGTTATCAACGTCCTGACCAAGCGCGGCTCACCCGACTTCGACCCGGCCACGGCCCCACCCACGCCCGGCACTTTAGCCACTCGTATGGTTGGGTTCGCCCGTCTGCGTGAGTTCTATGCCCCCCGCTACGACCAGCCCAAACCGGAACACATCCGACCCGACTATCGGGCTACGTTACACTGGTCGCCCATGCTCAAGACCGGCCCCGATGGCAAGGCAAAGGCCACGTTCTATGCCTCCGACGCCCGCACCAAACTGCGCCTGATTGCCGAGGGAGCAACCCTCACCGGAAAAGCCGGATCGGGTAGGGGAGAGGTGACGGTGGAATAAAAAAACTTAGATTCTTCCTTAAACCTTCCCCTTCTTCCCCCATCAAACCGGCAGATTGAACAAATAAACAACAACTGCCATGAACTACACTCGAAATTTTCTTTGCCTCGCGTTTGGGCTGATCACGCTCACTGCGGCCTCAGCCCAAACGCCAACGACTCAAGGCTACGACACCCGCGACGGCTCATACAACCCGCGCGACCGTAGCTACGACACCCGCGACTATGGATCTAACCGCGACGACCGAGGCTACTATGGCGACAGTGACTGGCGAAACCGCCGTTGGGACAACCACCCCTTCGACGATTTTCACACGACCGACCACGAATTCTGGCGGGGCCGCTGGCGCGATGAGTTGAACCTAACCCGGTCGCAACGGCGCGATATGGAGCGTATCGACGATTATTACGACCGCTTTCGCATCGACACCCGCGACCCGCGTTTCCGGCAGGTGCAACGTCAGAAATTCGGTGATATGTTGAGCGTTATGACGCCCCAACAACGCAACTACGTTCTCGACCGTGTTGGGCCGCCCCGTGGGCAGTATGGCCGTCGCGGATACGACAATCGAGGCTACGACCGCTATGGTCGGCCCGTGCCGCCCTACTCCGGTGGGCGTTAATTTCCAGTTCCACCAATCATGAAAAAGGCCCCTGCTCCAGCGTTGCTGTAATGAGCAGGGGCCTTTCTATTGCGTTCGGAATAGTGGAATGGCTATTCAGCCGCTACCACTTCCACGTTTACTTTGTGCTTCACTTCCTTGTGCAGGTCGAGCGCGGCCTGATAAGCACCAAGCGTTTTAACGTCTTCGATGGTGATCTTCTTCCGATCAATATCAAAGCCTTTCTCACGCAGGGCGTCGGCGATTTGGATACTCGTTACGCGACCAAATATTTTGCCGCTCTCACCAGCTTTCGCGGGGATTGTCAGCACCATTTCGCCAATTTGGCTGGCGATGTTCTGGGCGTCAGTTTTGATCTTTTCGGCCTTGTGAGCCGCCTGACGAATATTTTCGGTTACTACCTTCCGGTTCGAGTCGGTAGCCATCACCGCAAAACCCTGGGGAATCAGGTAGTTGCGACCGTAGCCGGGCTTCACCGACACGATGTCGTTTTTGTAACCCAGACCAGTGATGTCTGTTTTGAGAATGATGTCCATTTTATTTCAGTGAATCGCCTACGTATGGGAGAATGGCAATGTGGCGGGCACGCTTAACGGCCTGACCTACTTTGCGTTGATACTTCAGGCTAGTGCCTGTCAAACGCCGGGGCAAAATCTTGCCTTGCTCATTAAGGAGCTTCAGCAGGAAGTTGGCGTCTTTGTAGTCGATGTACTTAATGCCCGATTTCTTAAAACGGCAGTACTTTTTACGGTTCTCGGTTTTCGAGACTGATTCGTTCTGTAAGCTCATGATTATTTCGCGGTCTCGGTTTCTTTTTTCTTCCCTACTAAACCCTTGCGCTTGCGCTCGTTGTATTCAACGGCGTGTTTGTCGAGCGAAACGACCAGATGACGCAGTACACGCTCGTCGCGCAGGTACTCCGTGTTGAGGGTCGCTACAATCGTACCGGGAGCCTTGAACTCAATCAGGTGGTAATAGCCTGTGTTTTTGTGCTGAATCGGGTAGGCCAATTTTTTTAGGCCCATGTTGTCTTCGTGAACAAGCTCCGCACCATTATCGGTTAGCACTTTGCGGAACTTATCAACGGTGTCCTTCATCTGAATCTCAGATAAAACGGGAGTTAAAATGAACACCGTTTCGTAGTTCTTTGGGAACATTCTAGGTAAACAGTTTAAAATGAGGGTGCAAAGGTAGTAAAAAAAGCTGGCAGTTGGCAGTTCGCAGTCAACATTTTTTACTGCCTACTTAACCGCAAATTCCCCTTCGCCAATTTTAAACCCTTCGGCGTAGACTTCTACAACATGCCGTCCTTCGTTGAAGCGTTGTTGACCCCCGCGCCCGTATACAAAGCCTATTGCCTGCCGACTATTATCAAACTGAATCGTTTGGGCGGCTGTATAAATCATGCCTTTTCCGTTGTACGAAAATTCCCCCGAACCCGTTGCCATGTCCGATATAACAGCCCCGTTAGGGTCCAGAATGCGGATGTAGAGCGTTTTTTCGTTTTGCTGGGCCAGGGCATTGTCGGCAAGCCGGAACGAAATTTTTATCTTTTCAAGTCGGCGGGCTTTGTAATTGCCACCGTCGCTTTCTTTACCACGGGCGTTGAGCGCGTTAACCACAATGTTTTCGGCCCGGAGTGCGGAGGCTAGCGTGACTTTCTGTTCCAGCTCACGCGTTCGGGCAGAGTACGTCGTGACGGAGTCGGAGAGGGCCTGCCGTTCGCCTTTCAGGTTGGTGTTTTCTTCGGAGAGTGTTTTGTTCTGAGCGACCAGGATGCCGTTTTCTTGCCGAAGCCGGGCAATCTCACTGTCTTTCTGCACCAGCAACGACTCATATTGCTTGATCCGCTGCCCGTATTTTCGGTCGTCGAAACTGTTGATATTGCGGAGATTTTGTTTGTCGAGTTCGAGCTGATCTTTCACCCGCAGTAGCGAGTCGATGCTGCCACCAAGCTTCTGAATCTCGGTAATTTTTGAATCTAACTGCGCCGAAATAGAGTCGAGCTTGGTTTTGGCGGCCAGCACCTCCTCTGTTTTGGCGGCAATGGTGGCGTCTTTGGTGCGGCCTGTTTCGCGCTCCTGATACCAGAAGTACAATTGCAACACGTTCAGCCCGACCAGCACCAGTAGAGCGACAATCAGATAGTTACGGCCACTATTTCGTTTTTCAGATCGTGATTCCATGTTTGGTAGTCATTAGCTTCGCTGTCATTGGTCATTACGCTTCGCTGTCATCAGTCGTATTTAGCTAGTCTACACAACGAATGACCAATGACAGCGAAGCGTAATGACGGGCAACGCCCAAAATGACCAATGTTTACTTTTCCGGCGAAAAACTACGGCATTCGGCACAGAACTCAAACCTATCTTTGCAAAATCTTCTTTTAAGAGCAGGATCGAAGCTTGTACCCGATGACGTCTATACCCGAAAATATAACCCGCATTAATCAACGAATCAATGACCGGGCTACGCTTGTGGCCGTTACCAAAACCCGCCCTGTCGAGTTGCTCCGGGAGGTTTATGATGCCGGTTGCCGCGATTTTGGCGAGAACCGGGTGCAGGAGATGGTTGAGAAACAGCCACAGTTGCCCGCCGACATTTGCTGGCATCAGATTGGCCATTTACAAACAAACAAGGTTAAATACATTGCGCCGTTTGTGGCCCTGATTCACTCGGTCGATAGTTTGTCGCTGCTGAAGGAGATCAACAAACAGGGGGCCAAAAACGGGCGCGTGATCGACTGTCTATTGCAAATTTTCATCGCCAAGGAAGAAACCAAGTTTGGTCTCTCGCCCGACGAAGCCCACGCGTTGCTGGCAGGTTCGGAACTCGATAGCCTGCCAAACATTCGTATCGTTGGGCTGATGGGCATGGCCTCCAATACCGACGATGAAACTCAGGTGCGCGATGAGTTTCGGGGGCTGAAAAAACTGTACGATGAACTGGCAGTTATGAATCGCCCCAACGTCCGGTTTTCGACCTTATCAATGGGTATGAGTGGCGATTTCGAGTTGGCCGTTGACGAGGGCAGTACAATGGTGCGGGTTGGAAGTGCAATTTTTTGAAAACCGATAAAAACGATGAAATTTTTCATTCAAGCCGGTGCGCTGCTGGGGCTGATGGGTGTTGCAATAGGAGCCTTTGGTGCCCACGCACTTCGGAAATTGCTGGACGAAACAAACCGGGCGGCTACCTTCGAGACGGCAGTAAAATACCAGTTTTACCATGCGTTAGCCCTGGTGCTGGTGGGGGTGCTGATGCAATTGATGGCTCAGAATCCGCTGGCTCTGAAATGGCTCAACTATGCGGGGTTGTCATTCCTCGGCGGCACGCTGATTTTCTCCGGTTCGCTCTATATCCTGTGCTTCACGGGCATCACCTGGCTCGGTGCCATCACACCCATCGGCGGAGTGTTGATGATTGCGGGCTGGGCGTTGTTGTTTTGGGCAATGCGATAGTTTGACAATTTATTCCGTGCTTAAACAATTTCATATCTTCTACAAGATTATAATTGCAGTCAGAAATACAAGACAGAAAAATTTACCATGATAAAAGACACAATTGTCAGCGGAAATCTTCAGAAGTTTCAGGAGGAATTTGAGTTTATAAATTTGTCCGAAGATGTAGCTTTTGAACATTTCGTAAACTACTTGACGATTTCTCGAATAAATTCTCAGGCTTTTAGCAATATTGATTCGTTGGAGAAGATCAATGTTGACAACGGTAAAAATTTAGGAATAGATGGTATAGCCTTTTTACTAAATAATACTCTAGTATTTAATGAAGACAATGTAGATTTGTTCAAAAAAAATAGCGAGAACTCGTCAAATTTGAATGTTAATATAATTTTCACTCAGGCTAAAGCAACTTCTGGCGGTTTTGATTTAGGAGAAGTACTCAAGTTTACTACTGCAGTGAAAGATTTTATTAGCAACAATCCCTCTTGGCAGGGTGGCCCTGATATAGAAGAATTTAGAGATTTGAAGGAATATATATTAAGTTATGAAACACTTGAGTGTGTAGATAAATCATCGAACCCTGTCTGTACGTTGTATTTTGTCACTCCAGGGGGTCAAAACGTAGATAGTAATTTTTTGTCAATGATTAAGAAACAAGAGCAAGAGATAATGGAGTTGTTTCCAGTTTTCCATAGTGTTAACATATACCTAATTGGTAAAGATCAACTGATAAAGTTTTATGAAGAAAATCAGAATAAGATAAAAAAACGAGTGAATTTCAGAAACAAGGTTGACCTAATAAGTGAGAATGGTGAAATTAAGGGGGTAGGCAAGGCCTTTTTGGGCTACATATCTGCCAGCGAGTATATTAAACTAATCACCGATGATGATGGAAATTTTATGCGAAACCTGTTTTATGAGAATGTTAGAGATTTTAAAGGAGAAGACAATAAGGTTAACCAAGAGATAGCCGATACAATCAAAGATGGTACAATCAAAGATAAGTTTGTACTATTTAATAATGGAGTCACTATAGTCGCAAAGTTCATAGATACAAACTTTCAGGGCGGAGATGTTCAAGTAGTAAATTATCAGATTGTGAATGGGTGTCAAACTAGCAACGTATTATTTCTGAATAGACATCATATTAGACATAACGACAACATAATGATTCCTTTGAAGCTTATTGAATGTATTGATAACGATATTACGAGTGAGATTACGAAGGCAACTAATAATCAAAATCCAGTGCCCGAGGAAGCCTTCATAGCTTTGGAGTACTTCCCCAAAACCTTGCAAGCATTTTTTGAGAGCATATCTCGAAAGGCACCTGAAAAAATATTCTATGAACGGCGTGGAAGAGAGTACGATTATGTTACCCCTAAAATACAGCAATCCAGAATTTTTCACCTACACAAACTCATACGTGCTATAGTTGCTATGTTTATAGATCAACCTCACAGTACCCATAGATTTCCAGGAGAAATTTATAAACAGACTTCAAGCAAGATATTTGGCAAAAGCCAAAAGATGTTCTCAAAAGAGCAGTCTCATTACCCCTATTATACCAGTTGTTATATAGGGTGATTGCATGAACGATCAACTTACAGAATTTAGCCAAATTTCCTTTGGTAGCAATTCTGCAAATTAATAGGAACACTGCTTCAAAAGCTTTAGA
>RDXN01000105.1 GCA_004292855.1 Cytophagales bacterium | reverse complement strand
ACTGGAGTCGAATCCGGGAGAGTAGGTAGCTGCCACCTCTACTATTTAAACGAGTCTTTTGAGCCTAGCTTGAGAGACTCGTTTTGTTTTATAGCTATTCAACTGTAGTAATAATCCTTGCTGAGACGAGCAAATTCAAGAGAAAGCCAATAGTTGGAGCGAATGGTCTATTTTTGTGTGAAACCTTCGCCCAATATGAAAGTATTGTCTACTACCTTACTATTTCTACATTTTACTGTTGTTTTTGCCCAAGTTCCCCGCTTGGCGCGCGGTCCTTACCTCCAGGTCGTTACTCAGGCTAGTATTACCATTCGATGGCGCACAGACACACCTACAATTGGTCGCGTTTGGTTTGGAACCTCTACTAATAATCTGAATGAGCAGTTAGCAGAATCAAGTCCTACCACCGAACACATTGTTACGTTAACTGGTCTCAATTCAGCTACTCGTTATTACTATGCCATCGGGTACGGTGATACAAGGTTATCAGGTGACGAATCGTATACGTTCAAAACGGCTCTGCCTGCGGGTGATACACGCCCGTTTAGGATTTGGTCGCTGGGTGATTTTGGGAATGGGACTCAGAATCAGGTTGATGTGTATGAGCAGTACAAAAAAGCTACGGTCAATCGCGGGACTGATTTATGGGTCTGGATGGGCGATAATGCCTATTGTTGTGGTTCTGACGAAGAGTATCAGAAGTATATTTTCGATGTGTACGGCCCGCATCTACGAAGTGTGCCCTCGTATGCTGTGCCTGGTAATCACGATTACGCTGATCAAAATCAGAAGTTCGATAGCCCCTATTTCAACGTGTTCAGTTTTGCCTCACAGGGGCAGGCTGGGGGCGTAGCGTCGGGGTCGAAATTGTATTATTCATACGATTACGGCAATGTCCACTTTGTAATGCTCGATTCATTCGGGTTAGAAGGGGGGCAGTGGATTTTGTATGATCCCAACAGTCCGCAGGTGAAATGGCTCGAACGCGATTTGTCGGCAAACAAACAGCCGTGGACTGTGGTGATTTTTCATCACCCACCTTATACCAAAACGGCCCGCGACTCCGACGATGAAGAAGCACTACGATTACTCCGAACGAATCTGACGCCTATTCTGGAGCGTTACGGGGTCGATTTAGTCATGTGTGGGCACAGCCATACCTACGAACGTACGTATCGGATTCGCGATCATCGAGGACTAGCCAATACCTTCGATCCGAGCCAACATCTGGCCGAAACAACTACTGCTCGTTACGATGGCTCGCCAAATTCCTGCCCTATTCTGACAAAGGGGAAGGGTACGGTTTATGTCGTCAATGGGTCTGGGGGGGCGTTGAATGGGGCGTATACGGCTACAAACCCCAACCACCCGGCAATGGCAGCGACGTTTAAAACGATTGGCGGTTCCCTTATCATTGACGTGAATGACAACCGAATGGATGCCCAGTTTGTAGCCGCCGACGGCAGCATACCCGACCGGTTCACGATTATGAAAAACGCGGGTCGTTCTCAAACAATCAATGCTGAGTATGGCGACACACTCCAACTGCGCGCGTCATGGCCCGCAGATTCGTACCGTTGGTCGGAACCGGGGCAAACGGCAAGGACTACCCAGTTTACGCGTCGGCAGGCGGGTACGTTTTTGGTTTCGGCCACGGACGACCGAAATTGTTTGCGGGATGAATTTTCGGTTACGGTGTCGGCCCGGCCTAAAGTAGCCGTTACGTTAGCTTCGTCGTCGGCTACGGTATGTTCGGGGGGGACCATTGATGCGTCGATACGAACAGAAAACACGAGCCGGGGAGAAGGTTGGACGTATGAACTGCAACTATCAAACGAACGCGGCAGTTTTGACCGTCCGCGAACAATTGCAACGGGTCGAGGGGGACGTTTAGTGACAATTTTACCAGCGGGCTTGGCTACCGGAAGCGATTATTTGTTGCGAGCCGTCCCGCGTGAACTGCCCGATGCCGAAATCATCGTTTCGGCACCTATCACCGTCCTGCAAGCGGCATCAGCAAGCGTCATCGGTAGCACAACCGTCTTACAAGGAACGCCCGTATCAGTGACGGTTTCGCTTGGGGGAAGCGGTCCGTGGAGTGGTACGCTGAATAGTGGAGCCACGTTTACGTCGGCCACTTCGCCCGTGGTGGTGCCTGTTTCGACAAGTCAGACGGGCACGTTTTCAGTGGCTGCAATCAGCAATGGTTGCGGGATTGGAACGGCTCCGGGGCAGGCCGTTGTGACGGTGTCGTTGCCTACGGCTGATGAGCTTTTTGCCGAGGGGCATTTTAGTGTATTCCCTAACCCCACGACTGGGAGTGTGACGGTCGACGTAACCTTGAATCGACCACAAGAAAGTGTTTTACACGTTGTAGATGCCACGGGGCGAGTGGTTCAGCAAACTGCGTTGCGAGCCGTTTCGCGTCAGCAACGAACCGTGAATCTATCTCAACCGGGAGTCTACGTGGTGAGGTTACGGGTGGGTAATAGCACAGTCGAACGGCGGGTTGTGCGACAGTAAAGCGGTTGTGCGTTGATCAGTGCGCCAATAATACCTGTTCAACATTGTGTCGGTAGGAGGCCCCGACTGGTACATTTGTTTCGCCCACCTGTACGTGCCGAGAGGCCATGTGGTTGACTTTCCAGGAAGCTACCACAAACGATTTGTGAATCCTCAGAAACAGCTTGGGTGGTAGTTTGGCATAAACCGTCGATAAGAAGTCGCTTACAACGGTGATGCCAGTGGTGGTATGGACCTTGCAGAAGGCACCAAAGGCTTCGATGTAATTAATGCTGTCGACTGGAATTCGTACCGACTCCCAACCCGATTTTAACACTACATAGTTCGGCACTGCCGGGGTGTTGTCGGTGCTTAGGCGGCTTGTTGCCCGTTTAATGGCTTTGTCGAGCCGGTCGCGGGTGAATGGTTTCAGAATGTAATCGGTCACACCTAACTCGTAGGCCTGAATCGCGTGGTCGGGAGAGCGACTGACCACAATCATTTGTGGGAC
This sequence comes from Cytophagales bacterium, assembly GCA_004292855.1. Taxonomy (GTDB): domain Bacteria; phylum Bacteroidota; class Bacteroidia; order Cytophagales; family Spirosomataceae; genus Rudanella. Next base: position 14,761 of record RDXN01000105.1, on the reverse strand, counting down.
GTTCAGTGCCTGATTCAAAAACTCAAGACCGTCGTAAGCAGGTGCTGTAATTTCGATAAAGAGCAGATCGACCTTGACCGACTCCAGGATAGGCGTAGCTAATGCCGGATTGGCAACCGCTCCAACCAACTGTAGGCCGGTCAGGGTAGCCAGTTGAGCCTGTAGCGAACGCCGGTCGGCCTCGTCGGGATCAATGAGAAGACAGCGGTGTAGTTTCTCAGAGGACATGGAGCAATACGATAGATGTTTCGTCATTATAAGGCAGATGCTACGACCGACTTTACAAAACCCGTGCCATTTGCTTACTTTTGAGACTCATTCGCTCTTGACACATGAATCGTATTGCCTTTGTTGCCCTTCTGCTCGTTTCTACACCGTTTTTTTTATTCGCGCAAACCGACAATGCGTATAACCTGATTCCGTTTCCGGCTCAGTTTTCGGGGCAAGACGGGCAGTTTGTACTAACCGCATCAACCCGAATTTTGGCCACGCCAAAAGACGTGAGTCAACAGGCAGCGGCCCAATTACTAGCCACGCAACTCAAAACGGCGTCGGGTTTGCCTGTTGCCGTGGCGGCAAATACGCCCGCGCTGGCAAAGGGGAAGGTGATTATTTTTCAGGCGCACAAAGCCGGTCGGTGCGGCCCCGAAGGCTATATGCTGACCGTAAAGCCCGACCGCGTAACGGTGGAGGCCGAAACGCCCAAAGGCTATTTCTATGCTGTTCAGACGCTGCTGCAACTGCTTCCCCCGGCGGCTGTGAGCACTACGCCGGTGTCGGGCGTAACGTGGGCGATGCCCGCCTGCCAGATTCTCGACCGGCCCCGCTACGCCTATCGGGGGCTGATGCTCGACGTGAGCCGACATTTTATGCCCGTTCCTGCCATAAAGAAGTATATCGACGGCATGGCGCGGCACAAAATGAACACGTTTCATTGGCACCTGACCGACGATCAGGGCTGGCGTATTGAAATCAAGAAATATCCTAAACTGACGCAAATTGGCTCACAACGCAAGGAAACAATGGTGGGGCACTATGGCCAACACTATCCGTTCAAATACGACGGGCAGCCTCATGGCGGTTTCTACACGCAGGAGCAGATCAAAGACGTGGTTCGGTACGCGGCTGCGCGTCACGTGACCATTGTACCCGAAATTGAGTTACCCGGCCACGCGCTGGCGGCTATTACGGCTTACCCCGAACTCTCCTGCGACCCTGCCCGCCCCTATGCCGTAGGTAAGGTGTGGGGTGTATATGAGGAGGTTTTTTGCCCAAATGAGAAAACCTTTACGTTTTTGCAGGACGTGCTGACGGAGGTAATGGGCCTGTTTCCCGGCAAGTATATCCACATTGGGGGAGATGAAGTGCCCAAGGTGGCCTGGAAAGCAAGTGCCACCGCGCAGGCTCTCATAAAGGCCCAAAAGCTGAAAGACGAAGACGAGTTGCAGAGCTATTTTATCCGGCGGATCGAGAAATTTGTGAACAGCAAGGGCCGGGCTATCATCGGCTGGGACGAGATTCTGGAGGGTGGCCTCGCCCCAAACGCGACCGTGATGAGTTGGCGCGGTACGGCGGGGGGGATCGAAGCGGCCAAACAAAAACACAACGTAATTATGACCCCCGGCGCGTTCTGTTACCTCGACAAATATCAGGGCGAACCGACGCAGGAACCGCTAGCTATCGGTGGTTTTTTGCCCATTGAGAAGGTATATGGCTACGAACCTACGCCAGACGAACTCACCGCTGATGAGAAAAAATACATTCTGGGTGTTCAGGGAAACGTCTGGACCGAGTACATTACCTCGCCCCAAGAGGTTGAGTATATGACCTGGCCACGTGCCATTGCGCTTGCTGAAATTGGTTGGATGCCCGCAGGGCCGCGCAACTTTGAGGACTTCGCCCAACGGCTTAAAAATCACCTTAAACGACTCGATTACTGGGGAATCAACTATAGCAAGCGGCTGCTCGACGTGCGGGCAACCACGCAGTTTACAAACGACGGACAGTTGCAGGTACGGCTAGAGAAATCAGACTCCGACAGTAAGATTTATTACACGACGAATGGCCGCGAACCCAGTACGAGTTCGACCGAGTACATTGCGCCCATCACACTGAACAAAACCACCAAAATTCGGGCGATCACCACGGCAGGAGCCAAACTGGACGAAACATTTGTGATCCACCGGGCAAAGGGCAGGACCTACACAAGCAACGTTGACAAGGCCGTTGACCCGAACAGTACCAAGCTAACCGATGGGGAGGTAGCACAGGGACCACAAAGCTGGACCGAGTGGGTGAGTTCGCTTGGGAAAGACCTGGAAGTGACCATTGACCTGGGTGAGGTACGCTCAGTAACGAAAGTATCGGCCAACTTTCAGAAGCAAATTCCCTACCGAACTTTTCCACCGACCTCGGTCGAGATTGCCTTGAGTCGCGACGGAAGCGAGTTTAAAGAAGCCATTGCCCAGCCTGTGAATGAACCCGCTGAAGGAACCTGGGCGGTAGTGCCGGTGGTGGCCGATTTTAAAACAGCAAAAGCTCGTTATGTGCGGTTACGGGCTAAAAACGTTGGGGCCACTCCCGCAGGCCACCCTCGGCCTGGTCAGACCTCAATGGCTATTGATGAGATTATTGTTGAATAAATGTACGCCTTCACCGCCTTTACCGACGCACTCCAACGCCGACTGGCACAACCCCTTCCGGGTGAGGTTGCGCATGGGCGGATGCTGGCGGGGTCGCGGTTGAGGATGGTGGTAAAGCCGAACGAAAAAACGCGCAAAAGTGCGGTACTGATTCTGTTCTATCCACACGAGGGAAAAATTTACCTGCCTCTGATTCTGCGCCCTTTGTACGACGGGGTGCATGCCGGGCAGATGGCGTTTCCGGGGGGGCGCATGGAACGAACCGACGAGAATCTGACGCGTACTGCTTTGCGAGAGGCTCAGGAAGAAATCGGAATTCGGGTGTCGGACGTGCAGGTGCTGGGGCAACTGACGGAGTTGTTTATTCCACCGAGCAATTTTTATGTGCAACCAGTGGTAGGCATGATGAAACACCGCCCCGATTTTTACCCCGACCCCCGCGAGGTGGAGCAGGTGGTTGAGGTGCCACTCGATACACTGCTGGATGAAACCATAGTGGGCAACACACAGATCGACGTTCGGGGGGTGTTAATTGACGCACCGTTCTTCCAGATTCAAAATCACAAAGTATGGGGTGCCACGGCCATGATGATCAGCGAACTGCTACAAGTGATTAACGAACAATGACCTTTCAAAACCAAACCGCCATCGTAACGGGAGCTGGGCAGGGAATCGGCTTCGGCATCGCGCAGAGCCTTTGTCAGCAGGGCGCAAGGGTGTTGCTCAACGATCTGGACTCGGTGCTGTGTGACGAAGCTGCCGAGCGCATTCGGCAGGATGGGGGCACATGTGCAGGGCTGGCAGGTGATGCCTCAGACGTCGCCTTTACACGGCAATTAGTGCAAACGGCCGTGGAGCGGTTTGGCGGTCTCGACCTGCTTGTTGCCAACGCAGGCCTGACCTTATTCGGAGATTTTTTTGACTACGAATCCGTCCGTTTTGAACAGGTTATGAATCTGAACCTGCGCGGGAGTTTTTTTCTGACGCAAGCTGCCGCCCGACACATGCGCGAGCAGGGGCGGGGGGGGAGCGTGTTGCTAATGTCGTCGGTGGTGGGGCATCAGGCGCATCCCGGTTTGGCGGCTTATGCCATGACCAAGGCTGCGTTGGAAATGCTGGCCAAAAACCTGGTGATCGACCTGTCGCCCCACGGCATCACGATCAACGCGCTGGCCCCCGGTGCTACCCAAACCGAACGCACTCTGGACGATCCAACCTACGTGCCGATCTGGTCGCGGATTACGCCGATGGGCCGCCCGTCAACCGTGGCTGACATGACCCACGCGGCCTTGTTTTTGTTGCATCCGAACTCGCGCCACATCACGGGCCAAAGCCTCGTAGTCGACGGGGGGTGGACAAGCGTTAGCCCCCCGCCCGTGGCGTAAGTTCCACAAAGTAATTATTGCTGCCGCGTTATAAAGTAGGTTAATCGCATTCGGTCGGTAGATCGCGAACCATTCCCGACAGTGACACTCCGAACAACGGTTTGCAAATTAGTCTGCCCAGCCGGCACACTCAGCAGCAATGGGCGGTTAGGTATTTTCCCGCGTAAAATACCACTGATGTAATACGTCAGATTGAACGAGTACGCATCTGTCAATTCCAACTCGTTCGGGTCAGAAGCATAGTTGGCTAAGGCCAGATCAGTACCGATAGGTCCGGCGGGAACAACGTCGAGTAGATCATTCTGGTTATTGGTCAGGTAGAGCGCGAGTTGAGCAGGGGGCGGGGTGTTGTCGTTCGTAGAACGCCGGACGGGTTGGATGCTTAGTGTCGCATGATTCAGCCCTGCATAACGCTCGGGCCTATCGTCGGGGCTTAAATAGGGGAATTCGATACGGGTGCGATAGCCAACGCCCACAAACGACGATTGATTTGTTCGGCGGCTGGTTAGCTGGTCAGAGCGTCTCGTCAGGCTGCTCAGAGCCGAGCCGCTCCGGTCGGCCATAAACTGGCTAAAGTGAACCGATTGAATCGAAAATCGGATCGATTGTTCAGTCCGTTCCAGGTTATTCCGGTGGTAATAGAGCCGCAATCCCGATGCGTTGGCCGCCGATAGGCCCGCAAAAATGTTGGCCGACGTTCCGGTGGTGAACGCAAAGCCATGCCAAAACTCGCGTACGGTTTCTTGGCTATAGATGGTTCCATCGAGCAGGCCGTTCCAGAACTCAAGAGCCATCCGTTGCGGAATAGGTAACCGGATTGGCTCTCGTTTGCTGACAGGCCGGAGCAAAAAACGCTTGCTCATGAGCGGGACAGAGGCATAAGCAGCCGTGTTGTTGTTGTAGTAAACGTCTTCCTCCGGCGTTTTATCGAGCTTATGCACCCGCAAATCGAAGAGTTGGGTGGTATCGCCGTAGGTGAATCCGTAACCCATTTCCAGAACGAGCGAGTCGAACCGGACGTTGTTGTCGCCCCGTAATTCGTGGGTTGTATAGTCGACGGAGCAGAAGCTCCGACCAACCAGATTGCCTTTTTGAGGGTCCGTCCAATGGCCTACGAGCAGATTGGTATCGGCTGAGGTCACAAACGTGTCGGGAACCATCACGTTGGCCGTATGGATACTTGTTGAGTCGATACTTTGGATCTCTAACTCGTTGGGTTTGATGACGGACTGACCAACGTCGAGGTCGCCCGACAAACAGCCTGACAAAACAACTCCCAATCCGCTAATCAGCCCGGATAGTCTAAATAAACGCATAGTTGGCGGAGGGGGTTACTGGGTCGGTATGCCCAACTTGAGTAGCTCGTCGGGCGTTAGGGTTGGAAGGCCGGGCTGAGTGGTTAATTTCTGGATGACGTATTGACCAACCCGCTGGGCCTGAATCTCGGTCTGGAATCCCGCCGAGCCGCTACTACCCGGCACAACAGGCTGATCGATGAGCGGCTTTCCTTGTTGAAGAATCGTGTATCCCCACCCAGTTGCGTGGGCCGTAACCAACAGTTCATAACCCGGCCGAGGCTGAATCCGATGGTAAATCAGGATGCACATCAGGAGCACAAAACACACAACCATTACTTGTTTGGCTGTGATCTGCTGGAAAGCGTGAGCAGCGTTAGTTTTCATCGAAGTCTTGTTCTTTCAGCGGGTCAAATTCCCACAGATCATCAAAGCGGGCCGTGCCGTTGCTACCGGTTGTGACATACCCTTTACCATTGATCGCGAAACCGAATGCATAGAGCCGACCAGCTCCCTCAAACGTACCCAAATCCTCCCAACTATCGGTTTCCGGGTTATATTCCCATACGGTCGAATTCCCTTCGCCCAGGGTCACGTACCCTTTGCCACTGATCGAAAAGGCCACGCCGTAGCTCCGGGTGACTAGTTCCTCATCGTCGAAATCGTCTTTTTCGAGCCACAAATCCTGTGCAGGGTCATAGGCCCACCAGTCTTGTTCAGAGATGCCATTGTTGTTGCCTGTACCCACATACGCCTGATTACCAATCACAAACGCAACAGCACCTAACCGCTTGGCTCCGCCGTAGCTGGCCACTTTTTCCCAGCCATTTGTAGCCGGGTTGTACCGCCAGAAATCTTTGAGATAGTTGCCGTCGAAACCCGTTCCAACGTACCCCCGATTGCCGAGCGTAAAACTGACGGCATTTCGTCGGGCGGTGCCACCGAAATCGGCAATACGTCGCCAGGTGTTGGCCTTGGGGTCAAACTCCCAGAAATCACGGAGCCGGTCGCTGTTCACATCAAGCCCCGTCCCGACGTAGCCTTTTTGGCCGACGCTAAAGCCTATAGCGGCATTGCGGGCGATGCCGCCAAAATCGGCTATCTGTGTCCAGGTGTTGCGGGCCGGATCGAAAGCCCAGAAATCGTTTAGTCGTTCATTGTCGGCATTGCTGCCCGTGCCGATATAGGCAATGTTATCGATCACAAAACCGGCAGCTGCATTACGCGCAACGCCCTCAAGGTCGGAGCGTCGTCGCCAGTCGCCGAGTGTACTTACCTCGTCGGTTTCGGCGCAGCCCATCACAATAACTGTTAGTAGCGCAAGGGCGATAAAGGGTGCGAATAAAATGCGTTTGGGGGCTGATAAAGCCATGCGTTGAATCATGTTTAGAAAAAATTATAAAACTGGAATTAGAGTGTATGTTGTGGTAACGGTGAGCAAGTTTCCTTTCTCATCCATTTCTTCAGAGTCAAATGAAACCACAAGCGAGGCCTCGGTTAGCGTCAGTACCTTGAATCCATCCTGTCCATCCATCTCGATCATGGTGTCGTTTTGGGTCAGTTTCCACGTGCCCGAATAGCTTTGCTTACCATCGGTGATGGCGTAGCTATTGTCGCTACGGAAGGTGAAGCGGTAACCAGACAGATCAGCGTCGTTGTCGGTACGGCCCTTTTTGTAGAATTGATACACGACCTTCTCGTAGGCGGAGGTAGCGACTTCAATCTGCCAATTCTGGCTGAGCATGGTTGATTTAGGAAGGGCTGTCACCTCATCTTTGTCGGAGCAACTCGATGTGAGCAGCAGTAGCCAGAAGATACTGAGTAACTGAATGGACAGGGGCAGGGAAGTTAAAAGATTTCGCATACGTGTATTGATTAGGTTCTTCTCTCAGATTTTACGTGCCTGCCAGCGGGGGCGTTGCCGCCAGATCGGGGAGTGTAGAGATTACGGGGGATTTCGGCGACGAACACCGGATTTCTGTCGAGATTGACGTTGGGCCTAATACTTCCCCAACGCTTTCTCGTAGTTCAGTCGGGCTACCAGAAACGCATAGGCTGCTTCGAGGTAGCTTTGTTGGGCAGCCTGTACTGATTTTTCGGCATCCAGTACCTGACTGTATAGCCGTGTACCTAACCGATACTGAGCTTGTTGCAACTCGCTCAACTGCCGGGCCACGTCGAGGCTGGTGCGGGTGCTTTGCAGGTTGGTCCGGGCGTTGTTGAAGTCGGTGCGGGCCTGCCGGAGTTCATGCGCGATGTCGGTCTCGGTCTGTTGCCGACGCAGTTCGGTTTGCCGGGCCTGAAGTTGATAGGTCTGCTGGTTGGTTCGGCGAGTCAGTCGCGCCGACAGCGGCACCGAAACCTGCAAACCGACGTAATTGAATGGGTTCCAGGGCTGGCCGACGTAGTTGAAATCGTTGGCCAGAAACTGAGCGGAATAGTTGCCATATAGCGAAACGGTTGGCTTTAGCCCTTCCTGCACCCGCCGACTTTGCAAGGCAAACCCTTCTTGTTGCAGTTGGCTTTGCCGGAGTTCCGTCCGATTCAGGACAGCCCCCTCCGATTGGCTCAGGTCGTCGGTTAGGGACTGGTTCTCAATGCGGTCGGTCAGCACCAGTGTGGTGTCGGTCGGGATGTTCAGCCGGTAGCAAAGCGTGGCCTGAGCCTGTCGGTAGTTCTGTTCGGCGGTCTGCGCCGACTGTCGGCTGGTTTCTGTCTGCAACCGGGCGTTCAGAAAGTCGGCTTCGGGGAGGGTGCCGAGCCGATGTTTCCCCTCCGACAACTCGAAATAGGTCTGGTTTCGGGCGGCATCAGACTGGGCAACGCTTCGCTGAAGTTCGCGCAACAGCACATTGAGGTACGCTTCGGCGATTCCTACTTTCGCGTTCGTTTGCTGTTGCGTATGCCGTTCGCGCTCAAGTTGAAAGGTGTTTTGACCAATGGCCAGGTCAGTCTTGTGTTCGGGCCGGTAGAGCGGTTGCGTCAGGTCGAGACTCAGCACTGTACTGTTGCGCGTGCCGAAGGCGAGCCGCTGGGCTTCGGCATTGCCGAAAGCCCCCGCCGGTAACACCGTCTTTTGCAACTGCGTGTTATAGCGCACGTTACCCGAAGCCGTTACAGTCGGCAACCAAGCGTTGCGGGTCTTTTGAACTGTGTTTACGGCCAACGACAGGTTGAGGGCGTCGGCCTGGAGATCATACCGGTTTTTCAGCCCAAGCTCAAGAGCTTGAGTGAGGCTTAAATTGGTTTGAGCGTGGGTAGCTATGCTTCCGAATAATAGGAGTGAGAGAAGGAGATTTTGCATATTAATTGATGTATTGATTGGGTTGTTTCCGCCCAGTCAGCCCTACCTCACCCCCGGCCCCTCTCCTTCACAAGGAGAGGGGTGGCTTATCAGTCCAAATCTGATTGTTCAATTACCCTGAATGAAGGCAAGGTTCAAATTGTCGTCTCCCCTCTCCTTACGAAGGAGAGGGGCTGGGGGTGAGGTCGTTACATCCTGAAAATCTGGACAGGTTCGAGCCGGGTGATGCGTCGGAGGGCAATCAGGCTACTCACAACACTGATAAGCAGGGTAATACCGATTAGTGCGGCAATGAGCCAGCCGGGGTAATAAATGCTCATCTGCCCACCTGCCATAGCCCTTCGGATGAGTTCCAACAAGCCGAAGCCAATGCCGAAACCAACAATGGCGTAGAGCACAGCCTGTGTCAGAATAAGCCGTCGGATCAGGCTGTTGCTACCGCCAATGGCTTTGATGGTACCGTAGTCGCGCAGCCGGTCGTTTACCGAGGAGTAGAGTGTGAGGCCCACAATCACAAACCCGGCCACGAGCGCAAAGGCCACCATCATCCCAAAGCTCACCGCAATGTTGCTTGTGGCTAGCATAAATGATAGGGTCTCCCCTCCGAACTTGCGACCCACGACGGCCCGTACCTGCCCAATATTGGTTTTGATCTGCTCAATTACAGCTTGTTGGCTGGCCTGAGTGGTATCGACGGCCACGAGGTAAGCATTGACGTAATTGGTCGATTGCCCACTCAGTTTTCGGGCGCGTTCGAGCGTTGTGATGCCGTAAGTACTGCCAAAGCCAGTCATGCCAACAGATAACCCACTGACATACACCCGCTGATCGTTGATGGTGAAAAACTCACCGACCCGGATGTTGTCCATCGTTGGCAACGCCGACTTGTCGATGATTACGGCACCTTCGTTCATCAGGTCGGCTAGGTTGGTGCCGGACACGTATTGGGTGGCCCCACCCACAAAATCGGGAGTCTGAACACCCACCAACTGAAACGGTAAGCCCGATTTGCTGCCCCGTGCCGACTTGGCCGATCCACTCGCGAGCACCAGCGGATAAACGCGTTGCACACCCGGAATGGATTGCAACTGCCGCCCCACGCGCACATCAATCGCCTGTAACTGTGTGACTGACTGCGTTTTGAGGCTAATAACCCACACGTAGTCGGGATACTTGAAGGCCAGCCCCCGCACACTCTCGGTCATGTTGTTGAAAATGCCTAACTGCTGCCCAATCAGCACAACCGACATAATGATGCCCGCCAGAATGCCGAATAGCTTGCTTTTATCGTAGGTCAGAAACCGATACGCTGTATGCCACATAATCAAAACAGGATTAGATACCCCAATGAACCCCCAGCTACCTGATAATGCAGGCGGCCTCCGCCAAAATCGAGTCGGGCGTTATCGCCCAGACTATAGTTATAGCGACTTTCGAGAAGAAGTTGACCCGGCCCCAGGAGCACGCTCAGCCCAACGCCACCCGTAAGACCGTAGAACAGTTTACGGGTCAGGTCCGGGACCAGAGTAGTGCCGAGTGTATTGGTGTAATTGACGGAATAGGCCCCAAATGCTCCCCCATTCACGAATCCCCGCCAACGCCCCCGCCCAAATGAGGCTTTTAGCAGCAAGGGTAGTTCGATGGTGCCAATCGTGATCGAAACATCAATGGGCACCCGGACTGTACTTACCTGAACGCTACCCTCAACTTTACCGCCATAGACACTATAAAGCAGTTCGGATTGAACCGAAAATCGGCGCGACAGGGCGCGGTTGGCAACCAATCCAAGCTGAAATGTCTCTACGGAAGCGGTGCGAATGTCGGAAAGACTCAACCCTCCAACGCTGCGAATAGCCGAGCGATTGACACCGGCAACTGTCACGCCCGTTCGGATGCCCAAGGCCCACCGGCCCGGCAACGACTGCCCCAGAACCAGCGCGGGAAAACCGAGACAAAAACACCCTACTATCAATAAGCGAGACATGACATTGGGATAAAAAGTGGATTAGTCTACCGAAATCACGCAATCTACTCGCCCGTTAATCAGTACGTTAGCACCGTCGTCGAGCCGAATGCGGACCTCGCGCACACGCCGATCTTCCTGCGTGGTTTCGTCGGAGAACAACGATTTCTTTTTGAGGAAATCGGCCAGAAAATAGACCGTTCCCTGACCCAGTGTTTTGCCCGTTGCCTGCGACCGGATCGTTGCCCGTTGCCCGATTTTTACTCGCTCGGCAAAGAGTTCGTCAACTTCCGTTCGCGCGGTGAGCGGGCTATTGGGCGCAAACTGAGCAACCGCCGTGTTTGCCGTCACATAGTCGCCGAGGTCTGCTTTCCATTCGAGCAACTTGCCTGCCTGGGGAGCTTTCACGGTCTTCTGTGCTGTTACGGTTTGGTAATACTGCACGTCGGCGTTCAACTCAGCGAGTTTGGCGCGCGTTTGGGCCAGGTCGGCTTGCCCTTTCTGATAATCGAGCCGGAGTTTTTCGGCGTTGGCCTCGCTGTCGCGGAGGGTTTGAGACGTAATACCCTTAACAGTCAGTAATTTCTGATTAAGCTCCACGTCGGCCTGTGCCTTGTTGGCAGTGGCTTTGAGGGTCGCCAACTGGGCTTCGTTCGTGGCAATGGTGGCCTGTTGGGTTCCAATTTTAGCCTGCGCCTGCGCTATTTGCGCCCGGTCGCTATTTGCGTCGAGGGTTAGCAAAACTTGTCCGGCACCGACCACCTGGTTTTCGGTGATCGTTCGCGCCATGATGCGCCCGGCGGCTCCCGCATAAATATCGATTAGCCCCGCTTCGGGTTCAATTCGGGCAATACCGATCACCTGCCGAATGGGTTTAGGTGGGGCCACTGTGGCAGGAGCCTCTTTGGGTTCGTTCTGGCAGGCGGTGAGCAGCAGGGCAACCAGCCCCAGCGGCAAAAGGGTTTTCATAAACTGACGGGGGTTACAATTCCGTTTTTCACTTCGACAGCCCGGTCGGCGTATTCGGTCAGGCGGGGGTCGTGCGTAACAACGGCCACGCCCTTGCCCGCCCGCGCCAACGCCCGGAGTTCGTTCATCACGACGGACACACTTTCTTTGTCGAGCGAGGCCGTGGGTTCGTCGCACAGCACTAGCCGGGGTTCGGTGACCAACGCCCGTGCAATGGCCACCCGCTGTTGCTGCCCGCCGGATAGTTGTTTGGGGAACTTCCGGCGGTGATCGGTCATGTTCACTTTGGCCAGGGCTTCGGCGGTTCGTTGCTTGATCTGGCCACCGGAAAGCCGCTGCATTTTGAGCGGAAACGCCACGTTTTCTTCGGCTGTAAGCGGAGCCAGCAGGTTAAACTGCTGAAAAACAAAGCCCATCAAGTTCAGTCGAAGGTCGGCCATTTCGCCAGCCGACAGGTTAGCGATATTCTTCCCGCCAATGAACAGTTCGCCTTCGGTGGGTTCGATCAGGCAACCGATGAGCGACAGCAGCGTGGTTTTCCCCGACCCCGACGGGCCAACAATCAGCAACAGTTCGGCCTCGTTGATGTCGATGGTTGTGCGTTCAAGGGCTGTAAACCGGCCCGCAGGCGTTTCGTAGACCTTACTGGCTCCCCGCAGTTGCGCAATCATGGCACCATAATTTGCACCTTACTGGCACTACACGCGCTGAAATACCCCAACGCCCCGCCCGACAGGTTACTGGTGGGGTTGGCGGGTGTGGCCGAGTCTTCGGTGCCAATCACCTGCGCCAGTCCTTTGAAATAATCGTATAGCCGGGCATCTAATCCCTGCATTTCGACCGTTACGCGATCACCCGATTTAATGGTCTGCGCCGTAGGATTGTTGGCCCGCAGAGCCTGCCGCGTGGTGCGGCCATCCATCAGCCGGTCGTCCATCACATACACGTCGTTTTGTTTGCGGTCGTTTACGGTTAGCACCCATCGGTAGAAATTCTTCGTGTTGGCGGGGTCCGTAAAATGAGCAAATACGGCCTTGCTGTCGCCAATAGGAAGGGCTTCGGTGCTTAGTTTATCGAGCGGAACGGGTTGTGGCATAACCGATGTTGCCACGAACCGTTGTGCGCCCACCGTCACGTTCAGCGTGTAGGTTCGGCCCGGCACACCCCGCAGGGCGCGGGTCTGGTAGTTGCCACTGCCCGCGTAGGTGAGCGATTCGGGTACGCCAACGCCGTCGCTAATGGTAACGGTCGCGTTGGGAACGACCTCGCCAATACCCGATTCGTAGAAGCCCGACGACTGCGACACGCGCACGGTGTAGGGGCCGGGTTGGTCTGTTACGATACCTTCGATCACGACCTGTTTAGGCGCGTTGTTCAGGTCGAGTTCGATCACTTTGGTGCAGGAGGTCAGCGTAAGGATCAGTCCTGCGAGAAGAAAGAGTGTATGTTTCATTGGGTTAAAACTTAAAGTTGTAGGTCACGCTTGGAATCCAGCGGAACAGGGTTGTTTGTACGGCCTCGGTGCGCGTGGGGTCGTCTTCGTTCGACCGGAATGAAATGATGTACGGGTTTTCGCGGCCATACGCATTGTAGAGCGAGAAATTCCAGCTACGCTCCTTATCGGCGGTGCGACGGCGATACCAGGTCAGGCTCAGGTCGAGCCGGTGGTAGGCAGGCATTCGGTAGGAGTTGCGCTCCGAATACCGGCTCACCAATTGCCCGTCCACGTAGTACTTGCCCGTGGGGAAGGTAACGGCGTTGCCCGTGTAGTAAACAAAGTTGCTCGACAGCACCAGCTTTTTCGAGAGATCATACGACCCCACCAGGCTGATGTCGTGGGTGCGGTCTTGCCGGGCAGCAAACCAGGCCCCGCTGTTGATGGCGTCGAACTGCCGCTCGGTGCGGGCGAGGGTGTAACTGATCCAGCCCGTGAACCGCCCTGTTTTCTTTTTCAGAGACAATTCCAGCCCATAGGCGCGGCCCTTGCCAAAGACCAGATCGGCCTCGATGTTCTCGTTGGCGCGGGTTTCGGCCCCGGTGCGGTAGTCGATCTGGTTTTGCAGATTTTTGTAATACGTCTCTGCCGACAGTTCGTATTTGTTTTCGGCGAAGGTGCGAAAGTAGCCCAGCGAGAACTGATCGGCCAATTGGGGCTTCACGTTGTTGGTCGTGGGGGTCCAAAGGTCGGTGGGCGTACCGGCATTGCTGTTGCTCAACAAATGCAGGTACTGCGCGTTGCGGTCGTAGGCCAGTTTCAACGACGACTCGGCGTTGATCACATACGTCAGCGAGGCTCTGGGTTGCAGGTTGGCGTAGGTGTTGCCCGTCTCGCCCGATGCGTAGTTGTAGGTCCGGGCAACACTCCGGTCGGGGTTGTAGTCGTAGTAAGTGCCCGGCCCGATGTTGCTGAAGGTCGATAACCGCAGACCGTATTTGAACGTGAGCCGGTCCGAAAACGAGTGTTCGTGGGCAACATAGACCCCTGTTTCGACGGCGTTTTTCTCGGTCAGGCGGATGTTGTTGAAGTCTGCCGAGGCTCCGTTGGTGGCCGTGCCCGGTTCAATGGTATGGTAAATGGCGGTCAGGCCAAATTTGAGCGTGTTGCGGTCGTTGGCGTAATACTCGAAATCTTCTTTGAGGTTCCAGTTTTTAATCCGCGAGGTGATCGTCGTTTTGGCGTCGCCCGTGCCGACCCCGATCACGTAGCGGTAGTTGCTGTAAACCAGCGACGAATTCAGGAATAACTTGTTGTTGAACAGGTGATTCCAGCGGAGGGTGGCCGTTGCGTTGCCCCACTCGATACCAATGGCCTCGCCCACGCCGAGCTTATCGGTGCCCAGATAACCCGACGCATAGAGCCAGTTTTTATCGTTGAGTTTGTAGTTGGCTTTGGCGTTGAGGTCATAGAAAAACAGGCTGCTTTGGTTCGTTGTCGAGTCTTTCGAGAGCTTCAAAAACGCGTCGGCATACGTCCGACGACCCGATACGATAAAGCTACCGCGAGCCGGTTCGTCGCGCTTGCCCCGCAGTGGCCCTTCCACCGTCAGGCGCGAAGCAATCAGGCCAATACCGCCCGTCGCACTGAATTTTTTGGCATTACCTTCTTTCATTTTTAAAGTACGCTAGTTGAAACTATGCCCTTTAGGGCAAGAATTTATTTGCTACTCACTTTTGATAGCTTTGCCAGATGAAGCAGCAACGGT